>NZ_JBICVJ010000005.1:0-546561 GCF_043198895.1 Streptomyces sp. NPDC048696
CATCCCCTTCCACCGCGCCGTCGTCACCGACCCCGCCTTCACCAGCGACCCCTTCACCATCCACACCCGCTGGATCGAGACCGAATTCGTCAACGCCATCCCGGCGTTCGTCCCTCCGACGGCTGACGGCGACGACGACGTCTCCGCCGAGCGGGAGTCGGTGGTGGTCGAGGTCGCGGGCAAGCGCCTTGAGGTCTCGCTGCCCGCCTCGCTGGGCATGACGCTGGCCCGTACCGGCCTCGCGGCGGGCGCCAAGCCGCAGCGCCGCGCGGTCAAGAAGGCGGGCTCCGCCGTCTCGGGCGACGCACTCGCGTCGCCGATGCAGGGCACCATCGTCAAGGTCGCCGTCGAGGAGGGCCAGGAGGTCAAGGAAGGCGACCTCATCGTCGTCCTCGAAGCCATGAAGATGGAACAGCCCCTCAACGCCCACCGCTCCGGCACCGTCAAGGACCTGTCGGCCGAGGTGGGTTCGTCCGTCACGTCCGGTGCCACCATCTGCGAGATCAAGGGTTGAGGAGTCACCCATGCTGAAGCAAGTCAAGCGTCTCGACCGGGTGATCATCCGCTTCGCGGGTGACTCGGGTGACGGGATGCAGCTGACCGGTGACCGCTTCACCTCGGAGACCGCCTCGTTCGGCAACGACCTCTCCACCCTGCCGAACTTCCCCGCCGAGATCCGCGCCCCCGCCGGCACCCTGCCGGGCGTCTCCAGCTTCCAGCTCCACTTCGCCGACCACGACATCCTCACCCCCGGCGACGCACCCAACGTCCTCGTCGCGATGAACCCCGCCGCCCTCAAGGCCAACCTCGCCGACGTACCGCGCGGCGCGGAGATCATCGTCAACACCGACGAGTTCACGAAGCGCCCCATGGCCAAGGTCGGTTACGAGACGTCCCCGCTGGAGGACGGCACCCTGGAGGCGTACCACGTCCACCCGGTGCCGCTTACGACGCTGACCGTGGAAGCGCTCAAGGAGTTCGGACTCCCGCGCAAGGAGGCCGAGCGCAGCAAGAACATGTTCGCGCTCGGCCTGCTGAGCTGGATGTACCACCGCCCGACCGAGTCCACCGAGGCGTTCCTGCGGCAGAAGTTCGCCAAGAAGCCGGAGATCGCCGAGGCGAACGTCGCGGCCTTCCGGGCAGGCTGGAACTTCGGTGAGACAACCGAGGACTTCGCCGTCTCCTACGAGGTCGCCCCCGCCACCACCGCCTTCCCGGCCGGCACCTACCGCAACATCTCCGGCAACCTCGCCCTGTCGTACGGACTGATCGCGGCGGGCCGACAGGCCGATCTGCCGCTCTACCTGGGCTCCTACCCGATCACCCCCGCTTCCGACATCCTGCACGAGCTGTCCAAGCACAAGAACTTCGGCGTGCGCACCTTCCAGGCCGAGGACGAGATCGCGGGCATCGGCGCAGCCCTGGGAGCCGCCTTCGGCGGCTCGCTCGCCGTGACCACCACCTCCGGCCCGGGCGTCGCCCTGAAGTCCGAGACCATCGGCCTCGCCGTCAGCCTCGAACTGCCGCTGCTGATCGTCGACATCCAGCGCGGCGGCCCCTCCACCGGCCTGCCCACCAAGACCGAGCAAGCCGACCTGCTGCAAGCGATGTACGGGCGCAATGGTGAAGCCCCCGTCCCGATCGTGGCGCCGAAGACCCCGGCCGACTGCTTCGACGCGGCCCTGGACGCCGCCCGGATCGCCCTGACCTACCGCACCCCGGTCTTTCTCCTGTCCGACGGCTATCTGGCCAACGGTTCGGAGCCCTGGCGGGTTCCCGACGCCGAGGAACTGCCCGACCTGCGCGTCCAGTTCGCGACCGTGCCCAATCACACGCTGGCCGACGGCACCGAGGTGTTCTGGCCCTACAAGCGCGACCCGCAGACGCTGGCCCGCCCCTGGGCCGTCCCCGGCACCCCGGGCCTCGAACACCGCATCGGCGGGATCGAGAAGCAGGACGGCACCGGCAACATCTCGTACGACCCCGCCAACCACGACCTCATGGTCCGCACCCGACAGGCCAAGATCGACGGCATCCAGGTCCCCGACCTCGAAGTCGACGACCTCGGCGGCGCCAACACCCTCGTGCTCGGCTGGGGTTCGACCTATGGCCCGATCACCGCCGCCGTCCGCCGGCTGCGCGCCGAGGGCGTGCCCATCGCCCAGGCCCATCTGCGCCACCTCAACCCCTTCCCGAGGAATCTCGGCGAGGTGCTGAGGCGTTACGACAAGGTGGTCGTCCCCGAGATGAACCTCGGCCAGCTCGCCACGCTGATCCGGGCGAAGTTCGTGGTCGACGCCCAGTCGTACACCCAGGTCAACGGAATGCCGTTCAAGGCCGAGCAGCTCGCGGAGGCCCTCAAGGAGGCCATCAATGACTGAGACGACGGCACGTACCCTGCTCTCCCTGGTTCCCAAGGCCGAGGCCAAGCAGTCCATGAAGGACTTCAAGTCGGACCAGGAGGTCCGCTGGTGCCCCGGCTGCGGCGACTACGCCGTCCTGGCCGCCGTCCAGGGCTTCATGCCCGAACTCGGCCTCGCCAAGGAAAACATCGTCTTCGTCTCCGGCATCGGCTGCTCCAGCCGCTTCCCGTACTACATGAACACCTACGGGATGCACTCCATCCACGGCCGCGCCCCCGCCATCGCCACCGGCCTCGCCACCTCGCGGCGCGACCTGAGCGTCTGGGTGGTCACCGGTGACGGCGACGCGCTGTCGATCGGCGGCAACCACCTGATCCACGCCCTGCGGCGCAACGTCAACCTCAAGATCCTGCTGTTCAACAACCGGATCTACGGCCTGACCAAGGGCCAGTACTCGCCCACCTCCGAGGTCGGGAAGATCACCAAGTCGACGCCCATGGGCTCGCTCGACGCGCCCTTCAACCCGGTCTCGCTGGCGCTGGGCGCGGAGGCGTCGTTCGTGGCCCGCACGGTCGACTCGGACCGCAAGCACCTCACCGAAACCCTGCGCCAGGCCGCCGACCACCCCGGCACCGCCCTCATCGAGATCTACCAGAACTGCAACATCTTCAACGACGACGCCTTCGAGGTCCTGAAGGACAACGAGCTGGCGCAGGAGGCCGTGATCCGGCTGGAGCACGGGGAGCAGATCCGTTTCGGCGCCGACCTGCACAAGGGTGTCGTCCGCGATCCGGCCACCGGCGACCTCCAGGTGGTCGAGGTGACCCCGGAGAACGAGTCGCGGATCCTGGTGCACGACGCGCACGCCGCGTCGCCGACCACCGCCTTCGCGCTGTCCCGCCTCGCCGACCCGGACACGCTCCACCAGACCCCCATCGGCGTGTTCCGCAGCGTGAACCGGGCCGTGTACGACACGCAGATGGCGGACCAGCTGGACCAGGCCATCGAGCAGCGCGGCAAGGGCGACCTCGCCTCCCTCCTCGCGGGCAACGACACCTGGACCGTCATCGGCTGAGGAACACAAGGCCCCTAGGGCCTGTCCGGTGGATCTGGCCGCCTTCGGTCCGGGCCGCCGTTTCGGTGCTGGTGAGCGGGGGGCTGGTGCGTGCAGCTGCAAGGCGGAGGAGGGCGGCGACGCGGAGCGTCGGCAACCGACGACAACGCGGCAGATGGGCGTGCCACACCCCCGCGTCCCAGGCAAGATCCACCGGACAGGCCCTAGGGGACGCAAAGGGATACGCGGGGCTGAAAACCAACCCCTGCCGTCAAACCGGGACTCCGGTTTGTTAGTGTCCTCCCGCCCACGCGTCTGGGGGGAGGGCACAGTAGTCGGCATGGCACGCACCCCCCGTTCCCGTCCCCTTCGGAGCACTTCCATGCCCCAGCACTGCCCGTTCGCCATCGACGCCTCCGGGGCCGACATCCACGGCGAGATCGCCCGTATCCGCGAGCGCGGCCCGGTCACCCGGGTCGAGTTGCCCGGCGGCGTGGCCGCGTGGTCGGTCACCAGCAACGACGTTCTCAAGAGCCTGATGACCGACCCGCGTGTCTCCAAGGACGCCGAACTGCACTGGCCCGCCTGGATCAACGGCGAGATACCGCGCACCTGGCCGCTGGCCATCTGGATATCGGTGCGCAGCATGATCACCGCGTACGGCGAGGAGCACAGCCGGCTGCGCAAGCTCACCAACCGGGCGTTCACCGCGCGCCAGACGGAGTCGCTGCGGCCGACGGTCGCGCGGATCGTCTCCGACCTCCTCGACAAGCTCGCGGACACCCCGCGCGGCGAGGCGGTCGACCTGCGCACGGCCTTCGCCGGGCCGCTGCCCGTACAGGTGATCTGCGAGCTCTTCGGTGTCCCGGACGCCTCCCGCGACCGGCTCTGCAAGCTGATCGACATCACCTTCCTGACGTCGGTGAGCGCCGAGGAGGCCGAGGCGAACGGGCGCGAACTGTACGCCGCGCTGCACGAGTTCATCGCCTACAAGCGCGCCGAGCCCGGCGACGACATGACCAGCGGCCTCATCGCCACCCATGACGAGGACGGCAGCGGTCTGACCGAGGTGGAGCTCGTCGACACCCTGCTGCTGATGATCTCCGCCGGGTTCGAGACCGTGGTCAATCTGATCGACCAGGCGGTGTACGCGCTGCTCACCCACCCCGAGGAGCTGGCCCGGGCCCGGCGAGGCGAGGTGGCCTGGGAGGACGTGGTCGAGGAGACCCTGCGCTGGGAGCCGCCGGCCGCCCATGTGCCGCTGCGGTACGCCGTGGAGGACATCGAGGCCGGGGGCGTGCTGATCCGCAAGGGCGAGCCGATCCTGGCCGCGCTGGCCGGGCCCGGCCGCGACCCCGAGGTGCACGGGGACGACGCCGACCGGTTCGACCCGTCGCGCCCCCTGCGCCGCGAGCACCTGGCGTTCGGGCACGGCGTCCACTTCTGCCTGGGCGCGCCGCTGGCCCGGATGGAGGCGACGGTCGCGCTCTCCGCGCTCTTCGAGCGCTTCCCGGACGTGGCCCTGGCCAAGCCCGGTGAACGCCTGCCGCAGCTGCCGTCGTTCATCTCCAACGGCCACCAGGAGCTGCCGGTCCTGCTGAACGGCTGACCTGGCCGAGGCCCCGCGCGCCACCTACGTACTACGTACGTAAGGGCGCCTGACGGCCCGCGCTCACGCGAAGGCGCTCGCGTGGGCGCGGGCCCAGTCGGCGTACGAGCGCGCCGGGCGGCCGGTCAGTTCGCGGACCGTGTCCGACACCCCGGCCTTGGCGCCCGCCCGCTGGCGCTCGGCGCTGTCGAGCAGCGCCTCGGCCACCGGCTCGGGGTAGCGCTTCAGGAGCGCCGCGCGGGCCCGTTCACGGCCCAGTTCCTCGAACTTCAGCGGTCTGCCCAGGGCTTCGGAGAGCCGCTCGGTCTGCTCGACGGCGGTGACCGCCGCCGGGCCCGACAGGGCGTACCGGGCGCCCTCGTGCGCCTCGGGCTCACTGAGCACCCGTACCGCGACCTCCGCGATGTCACGGGGGTCGACGGTCGCGTTGGGCGCGTCCCCGTACAGCGCGCGCACCACGCCCTCGGCACGCACCGAGGGCGCCCAGGACAGGGTGTTGGTCATGAACGCCCGGGGCCGCAGCAGCGTCCAGGCGAGGCCCGACTCCCGTACGGCCGTCTCGTTCTCGCGCTGGCGACGCGTGATGAGGTCGGTCGCGTCCGGGTCGGCGACGGCGAGCGCGGAGAGCTTGACCAGATGGCGCACCCCGGCCGCGCGGGCCGCCGCCACGAAGTGGGCGTCGTCGGGCTCGGTCATGCTGTTCGTCACCAGGAAGGCCGCGTGGACGCCGTCCAGCGCGCGCTCCAGGCTGTCGCGGTCGCCGTAGGCGCCGGGCACGACCTCGACGGCCGGGCCCCGCTCCGTCACCCGTTGCGGGGTTCTGGCCAGGATCCGCAGCGGGCCGCGGGCCGCGAGCAGCCGGGCGACCTCGCGCCCCACGGTCCCGGTCGCGCCGGTCACCAGAATCATCCGAGCCTCCGTCAACTTCCTTGTGCTGCCGACAGGGTGGCGAGGAAGACCAGACTGTCGTCCTGGTGGCCGGTGACCTGCACGGCGCGCGTACCGGGCCGCGCGTCCGGCACGTCGGACACCTGGATCCAGCACGTCGTGCCGAATTCGGCGTACCGGTGGAAGGCTATGCCGCCCGCGAGCGGGACGAACGGCGCGGGTCCGAGCGCCGCGCAGGCCGCCTGCCGGGCCGCCTCCAGGAGCAGCATGCCGGGTATGTGGTCGTTGGGGCGCTGGAAGAGCGTGGGGTGCGTGGTGTCGACGCGCAGCCGCCAGACGCGCTCCTGCGGGAACGGCGCGAGCACCACATCCTCGGCGCGGGAGCGGCCCGCGAGGTCGGCGGGTACCGGCGGCGGCAGGTGCTCCAGGACGCCGGGGAACTCCTTGTCGCCGCGCAGCCTGCGGTAGACGCCGGGGCTCAGGATCCGGGCGCGGCCGTTTCCAGTGGCCACCAGCCGGCCGCCGCGCCGCAGCGTCCAGTCGACCTTCAGCTGGGTGAGCCTGCCGCCGCGCCATTCGAGCTGGGAGAAGTCCAGCTCGACATCGATGAGCGCCTGCGCGCCACCGACGTCCAACTGGTCGGCGTGGCCCTCGTATTCGAGGTCGGTGAGCATGAAATGCCAGTCGAGCGGCACTCCGTACCCCGCGTGCACGATGAGCATCGCGGACTGGCGCATCGTCTCCACGACGAGCAGCGGGTCGTGCAGAGCCCCGGAGACTGGCTCGAAAAAGACGTGGTCATGGGGCCAGCTGGCGGTGACCGAGAAGGTATCGTCACCGCGGCGCCGCCAGCCGCGCGGGAACGCGTCGGCGGGCCGGGCCCGGTGGACCAGGTCGGGTGAAACGGTGTGCGCAGGGCCGCTGTTCAGGGCGTTTGCGGCCGCGGTGCCGGATATGAGCTGGGCACCGGTCAAGACTGCCTGCGTTTTGGGCATGCTCCCCCCAGGGGCGTGTACCGAAAGACCGTAGTGGCGCGTCCCCTGATAAGATACAAACTAGACGGTTTTTTTCAAGACATGGGGGCGGGCGGCCCCGGAAAGCTTCACCGCGCTGACATCGCGGCGATACAACGAGGAGGCAGCGTGGCGAAGCAGGACCGGGCGATCCGTACCAGGAGGGCGATCCTGGAGGCCGCGGCCATGGTCTTCGAGAAGCAGGGGTTCCAGGCCGCCACCATCACGGACATCCTGAAGGTCGCCGGGGTCACCAAGGGCGCCCTCTACTTCCACTTCCAGTCGAAGGAAGCGCTCGCCCACGGGGTCCTCAGCGAGCAGGGCTCGGGCCCCGGTCTCCAGCCGCAGCCGATCAAGCTCCAGGAACTCATCGACGCCGGCTCGATCCTCGCGCACCGGCTCCGTACCGACCACCTGGTACGGGCGAGTGTCCGCCTCACGCTCGACCAGCAGGCCCACGGCCTGGACCGCAGCGGGCCGTTCCGGCACTGGAGCGAGGCCAACGCCGAACTGCTCACCGTGGCGCAGCAGCGCGGCGAGCTGCTGCCCAACGTGGTCATCTCCGACACGGCCGAGCTGTACGTGGGGGCCTTCGCGGGGCTGCAGATGATGTCGCAGATCCTCAGCGACTACCAGGACCTCTCGCACCGCCACTCGGTCATGCAGCGCCACATGATGTCCAGCATCGCGGTGCCGTCGGTGCTCGCGGCCCTGGACTTCGCCGAGGACCGCGGCGCCCGCATCTCCGCCGAGCTGGAAGCCGCCGAGCGCGAGGCCGCCGCGGTCTGACCTCCGGCGGCGGCCCGCCCGCGGCGATCAGGGGCTACTCGCCCGACTCCGGCTCGGGCTCCGGCTGGCCCTGGTTGGGGATCGCCCCGCCGAAGCGGCGGTCGCGCTGGGCGAACTCCAGGCACGCGCGCCACAGGTCGCGGCGGTCGAAGTCCGGCCACAGCACGTCCTGGAAGACCATCTCGGCGTAAGCGCTCTGCCAGATCAGGTAGTTGGAGGTGCGCTGCTCGCCCGACGGGCGCAGGAACAGGTCCACGTCCGGCATGTCGGGGTAGTACAGGTACTTCGCGAAGGTCTTCTCGTTGACCTTCGACGGGTCCAGGCGGCCCGCCTTCACATCCTCCGCCAGCGCCTGCGCGGCGTCCGTGATCTCCGCCCGGCCGCCGTAGTTCATGCAGAAGTACAGCGTGAGCCTGTCATTGTCCTTGGTCTGCTCCTGGGCGACCTGGAGCTCCTTGGCCACCGACTTCCACAGCTTCGGCATCCGGCCCACCCAGCGCACCCGGATGCCCAGCTCGTCGAGCTGGTCGCGGGTCTTGCGGATGAAGTCGCGGTTGAAGTTCATCAGGAAGCGCACCTCGTCCGGCGAGCGCCGCCAGTTCTCGGTGGAGAAGGCGTACAGGGAGATGCTTCCCACGCCCATCTCGATGGCGCCCTGGAGCACGTCGAGGACCCGCTCGGCGCCGATCTTGTGGCCCTCGGTGCGCGGCAGCCCGCGCTCCTTGGCCCAGCGCCCGTTGCCGTCCATGACGACCGCCACGTGCTTGGGCACCAGCTCGCCGGGGATCTTCGGCGGGCGCGCGCCCGACGGGTGCGGCTCGGGGGTCGTGTACTCCCGGCGGGACCGGCCGCCCAGGATTCCGCGTCGTGCCATGTGGAGTTCTTCTCCCTCAGTTCTTCTCTACGTACCGCAGTGAGCGCAGGCCGCGCTCCAGATGCCAGTGCAGATAGGCCGACACCAGGCCACTGCCCTCCCGCACGTGCCTCGGCTCGCTCGCGTCGGCCGTCACCCAGTCCCCCGTCAGCAGCGCGCTCAGCAGGGCGAGCGCCTCCGCAGAGGGTACGACGCTGCCGGGCACCCGGCAGTCGGCGCATATCGCTCCGCCGGCGGCGACCGAGAAGAACCGGTTGGGCCCGTGGATGCCGCACTTCGCGCAGTCCTCGAAGCTCGGCGCGTAGCCGTTGACCGCGAGCGAGCGGAGCAGGAAGGCGTCCAGGACCAGGCCGGGCGCGTGCTCGCCGCGCGCCAGGGTGCGCAGCGCGCCGACGAGCAGCAGATACTGCTGCACGGCGGGCTCGCCCTCGTTGTCGGTGAACCGTTCCGCCGTCTCCAGCATGGCCGTACCGGCGGTGTACCGGGCGTAGTCGGTGACGATGGCGCCACCGTACGGAGCGATCGTCTCACTCTGGGTGCACAACGGCAGCCCCCGGCCGACCAGTTCGCTGCCGCGTGCGAAGAACTGCACGTCGACGTGCGAGAACGGTTCGAGCCGCGCCCCGAACTTGGACTTCGTCCGGCGCACTCCGCGGGCGACGGCGCGCACCCGCCCGTGCCCGCGGGTCAGAAGCGTGATGATCCGGTCGGCCTCACCGAGCTTCTGGGTCCGCAGCACGATGCCGTCGTCCCGGAAAAGACTCATGGGCCCATTGTTTCACCGGTTCCCCGGCGCCCGGACCGCCGTACGGAACCGGCCTCTCAGGACGGCGTGCGGGCCGCCGCGAGCAGCCGTGAGACGTCGTCCGCGCACAGCTGGAGCGCGCCGCCGACCGTCGTCAGGACCTCGCGCTCGGCCGGGCTGTACGGGCCGTCGGCGAGCGCGATACGGGCGCCCTGGAGCAGGATCGACTCACGGCCGGCCGGGGCCAGGTGCGGGGCCAGCGGCTCCAGGGACTCATGGAGCTCGATGGCGAGGGCGGCGCCGCACGGGTCGGCGTCGGTGTCGGCGAGGTAGCGGCCGGTGTCGGCGGCCAGCGCCTCGATGAGGGCGATCAGCTGCTCCTCGGTGCAGTCGTCGTACCCGGCGGCGCGGACCGTGGCGGCCGCGGTGGCCGTGACCGTACGGGAGGAGGTGCCGCCGGCGGCGAGGACGGCGAGCGCGACGGTGTGGACCGCGTCCCGCAGCATCGCCGAGAAGCGGGTGGTGGTCGGGTGGTCCAGGGCGTCCATGCCGAAGTGGCTCTCGCAGGCGGCGCACTCGACGACGGGCCCGGCGTCCCCGCGCGAGAACAGCGGCACCCCGAACACGGCGAGCCGCCTGCGGCCGGTCCTGCGCCGGAAGTTGCGGTCGCCCCCGCACTCCGGGCAGAAGAAGTCGCCGTCGCCGACGGTGTTCCAGGATGTCCGGATCGCCCACACTCGTACGAGGATGCCTCGGGCGCGAGGGTTCGAACCGTTGTATCCCCGGCCTTGCACCACCGCGCACCTCCGTAACGGTCCGGCAACACTGCCGCGTTGACGTGATGTTAGCCACACCGACGAGGCGACGTCAGCACCCCGTAGGGAGGAGTGGCGCAAAGACGGCGCCCCACCGCCCGTACCGGGCCGGTGGGGCGCCGCAAACCCTCCGCAGGGGGTGTCAGCGCGCGGCGCGGTTGACCGCCGAGACGACCGCCTTCAGGGACGCGCGCGTGGTGTTGGCGTCGATGCCGATGCCCCACAGCACCTGGCCGTCGATCGCGCACTCGATGTACGAGGCGGCCTGCGCGGACGCGCCCTCGCTCATCGTGTGCTCCTGGTAGTCCAGCAGCCGCGCGTCCACGCCGACGGCCGCCAGCGCCTCGAAGAAGGCCGAGATCGGACCGTTTCCGGTACCGGTCAGAACCGTCGGCACGCCGTCCACGGCCGCCTCGACGGTCAGCGTGTCCCGGCCGTCCTTGTCGGTCGTGGTCTGGCCGGATCGCAGCTGGATGCGGCCCCACTGGTTGGCCGGATTCGGCAGGTACTCGTCCTGGAAGACCGACCAGATCTGGCCGGGCGTGACCTCGCCGCCCTCGGCGTCGGTCTTCGCCTGGATGATCTTCGAGAACTCGATCTGCATCCGGCGCGGCAGGTCCAGCTTGTGGTCGTTCTTCAGGACGTACGCGATACCGCCCTTGCCCGACTGCGAGTTGACCCGGATGACGGCCTCGTAGGAGCGGCCGACGTCCTTGGGGTCGATCGGCAGATACGGCACCGCCCACTCGATGTCGTCGACCGTGACGCCCTTGGCGGCCGCGTCGGCCTCCATGGCGTCGAAGCCCTTCTTGATGGCGTCCTGGTGGGAGCCGGAGAAGGCGGTGTAGACCAGATCGCCCGCGTACGGGTGGCGCGGGTGGACCTCCATCTGGTTGCAGTACTCGCTGGTGCGGCGGATCTCGTCGATCTGCGAGAAGTCGATCTGCGGGTCGACGCCCTGGCTGAACAGGTTCATGCCCAGGGTGACCAGGTCGACGTTGCCGGTGCGCTCGCCCTGGCCGAACAGACAGCCCTCGATGCGGTCGGCCCCGGCCATGATCGCCAGCTCGGCCGCCGCCACCGCCGTACCCCGGTCGTTGTGCGGGTGCACCGACAGGCAGACGAACTCGCGGCGGGTCAGGTTGCGGCTCATCCACTCGAACCGGTCCGCGTGCGTGGACGGCGTCGAACGCTCCACCGTGGCGGGCAGGTTGAGGATGATCTCGCGGCCCTCCCCGGGCTGCCAGACGTCGCAGACCGCCTCGCAGACCTCCAGGGCGAAGTCCAGCTCGGTGTCGGTGAAGATCTCCGGGCTGTACTGGTAGCCGAAGGTCGTCTCCGGGCCCAGGATCTTCTCCGCGTACTCCATCACCAGCCGGGTGCCGTCCACCGCGATCTGCTTGATGTCGTCCTTGGAGCCGCGGAAGACGACCCGGCGGAAGGTGGGGGCGGTGGCGTTGTACAGGTGCACGGTGGCCCGGTTCGCGCCGCGCAGCGACTCGACGGTCCGCTCGATCAGGTCCTCGCGGGCCTGGGTCAGGACGGAGATCGTCACGTCCTCGGGGATCGCGCCCTCTTCGATGATCGAGCGTACGAAGTTGAAGTCGGTGTCGCCGGACGACGGGAAGCCGACCTCGATCTCCTTGTAGCCCATGCGCACCAGCAGGTCGAACATCTCGCGCTTGCGGGCGGGCGACATCGGGTCGATCAGCGCCTGGTTGCCGTCGCGCAGATCGGTGGACAGCCAGCGCGGCGCCTTGGTGATGCGGCGCTCGGGCCAGGTGCGGTCGGGGATATCCACGGCGTCGTACGTGCCGTACTTGTGGATCGGCATCCCGGACGGCCGCTGGGTGTGGGTCGCGTTGGTGATCGGCGTGGGGCGGCCGGCGAAGGTGTGTTGCGTCATTGCGAAGGGCTCCTCGGGGGTCCTGCGACTGGGGGTCCCCCTGCTCCTCAAGAGCTTGGGGGAGGCCGACTGCAGAAGCGCAACACCAGATCCCGCGGGGAGGGGGTCGGCCTACGACTACAGGCCCTCGCCGCGGCAGCTAAGGAGAAGCAGCCCGAAACGCATGATGTGCAGAAGAGTAATCGAGCGGCGGCGGGGTGGCAGTCCCGTTTCAGTATGCGGGACGCCTCGGGTGACACCAGGGACGAAAGCCCCAAGGGGGACTGTCCGCCCTTGTCGGAACCAATCATGGTGGCGGGTAGTGACAGCCTTGTGACCCGGTGCCACATTGTCGCGACATGAACGCGCATACACCCGCCTTCTGCACCATCGTTCCCCCACACGTCTTCGACCGGCTCCTTGGGGCCGAGGACCCCGCGCTGTGCGAGAGCGCCCGCAGGACACTCGTCGCGGACGCGGCCCAGCGCACCTCCCGCCGCGTGACCACCGTGCTCGGCGCGCCCGCCGTCGCCCCGCCCCAGGGCGCGGCCGCCGACCAGCCGCACCGCACCGTCTGCGACGCCCGGCACGGCACCGCGCTGCCCGGCACCGCGGTGCGCCACGAGAGCGACAAGCCGGTCCAGGACGCCACCGTCAACCGCGCCTTCGACGGGCTCGGCGCGACCTTCGACCTCTACCTCAAGGCGTACGGGCGGAACTCGATCGACGGCGCCGGAATGCCGCTGGACGCCACCGTGCACTTCGACAACCAGTACGACAACGCCTTCTGGAACGGCTCGCAGATGGTGTTCGGGGACGGCGACGGCCGGATCTTCCTGGACTTCACGCTCCCCGTCGACGTCATCGGCCACGAGCTGACCCACGGCGTCACCCAGCACACCGCGAACCTCACGTACTTCGGCCAGCCGGGCGCGCTCAACGAGTCGATGTCGGACGTCTTCGGCTCGCTGATCAAGCAGTACACGCTCGACCAGGACGCACAGGACGCCGACTGGCTCATCGGCCAGGGCCTGCTCGCCCCGGGGGTGACCGGGACGGCGCTGCGCTCGATGAAGGCGCCGGGCACGGCGTACGACGACCACGTCCTCGGCAAGGACCCGCAGCCCGCGACGATGCAGAACTACGTCACCACCGGCCGCGACAACGGCGGCGTCCACATCAACTCCGGCATCCCCAACCACGCCTTCTACCTGGTCGCCGAGGCGCTCGGCGGCAAGGCGTGGGAGCGCGCCGGGCAGATCTGGTACGACGTGCTGACCGGCGGCGAGCTGGGCAAACAGGCCATGTTCACGGACTTCGCCCGGCTGACGGTGGCCGCCGCGCAGGGCCGGTACGGCGACGGGGAGGAACATCAGGCCGTTCTCAAGGCCTGGTCCCAGGTCGGCGTGGCTTCCGGCTGACGCGGACCCGGAGCACTGCTAGACAGGGACCATGCGAATCCAGGTGACCCGCACAGGAGGTTTCGCCGGTATCGAGCGCCGGGCCGAGGTGGACACCTCGGGCCGGCCCGATGCCGCCGAGTGGGAGGCCCTGGCCGAGGCGGCGCTCGCCGACGGCCGGGCCGAGCCGTCCACAGGCGTGCCGGACGGCTTCCATTACGAGATCACCGTCGACGGCCGCACGGTCCACTGCGAGGACCCGCACCTGTCGGAGGCCCAGCGCACCCTCGTCTCACGGGTTCTCAAAGAAGGTGCGTAGCCGGTCCGCCAGTTGCTTTGATGCGGAGCATGACGACACGCACTTCCAGCCTCGAACTCCTTGAGCGCTACTACGACTCGGTGCCGCGCGCATCGGCCCGGGCGGAGGACTTCGGTCCGCTGACCCTCTTCGTACGGGAGGGAGCGGGCTGGCCGTTCTACGCCCGGCCGACCCTCGACCACCCGGGCCCGGTCTCGGCCGCCGACGTGGACCGGGTCCGGGCGCGCCAGCGGAAGCTCGGGATACCGGAGGCGTTCGAGTGGGTGGACGAGGTGAGCCCGGGGCTGCGGGCCGCCGTGGAGGCGACGGGGCTCACCGTCCATGAGCACCCGCTGATGGTGCTCGCGGCCAACGCGCCGGACGCCCCGGCCCACCCACTGGTGCGGATGCTCGGCGCGGACGACCCGCTGCTGCACGCGGCGCTCGTCGTGCCGCACCTGGCGTTCTCCGCGCCCGGTACGGCGGTGGGCGCGGCCGGTCCGGCGGAGCTCAGCGCCGAGATCACCGCGCGGGTCGGCGACGGCCGGGCCGAGCAGGTCGCCCAGCGCATCCGTGACGGCCTCAGCGCGGTGGCGGCGGCCGTGGAGGACGGGCTTCCGCTCTGCTCGGGCATGCATCAGCCGGTGGGCGGTGTGACGGAGATCGTCGGCGTCGGCACGCTTCCGGCTGCGCGGCGGCGGGGGCTTGGCGAGGCCGTCACGGGGGAGCTGGTGCGGGATGCGCGGGCGCGGGGCGCGGCCACGGTGTTCCTGTCGGCGGGCGACGAGGATGTGGCCCGTATTTACGGTCGGCTCGGGTTCGTGCGGGTCGCTACCGCGCTCATTGCCGAGGGGTAGTTCGGCTGCGGACCGGTGGGGGCTGGTCGCGCAGTTCCCCGCGCCCCTTAGATGGGCCCTTCGGGCCCTCCTTCAGGGGCGCGGGGAACTGCGCGAGCAACCCAGCACGGTCCGCGGACGAAGAATCAGGCCGCCCGCCCAGGGCTTTCGGGAAGGGGCGGGGTGGGGGCTAGAAGCCCAGCTTCCGGAGCTGCTTCGGGTCGCGCTGCCAGTCCTTCGCGACCTTCACATGAAGGTCCAGGAACACCGGCGTCCCCAGCAGCGCCTCGATGTGCTTGCGCGACTTCATGCCGACCTCCTTGAGCCGCTTGCCCTTGGGGCCGATGATGATCCCCTTCTGGCTGGGCCGCTCGATGTAGACGTTGGCGTGGATGTCGAGCAGCGGCCGGTCCGCCGGGCGGTCCTCGCGCGGCAGCATCTCCTCGACCACCACCGCGATGGAGTGCGGCAGCTCGTCGCGTACGCCTTCGAGCGCGGCCTCGCGGATCAGCTCGGCCACCATGACCTGCTCGGGCTCGTCCGTGAGGTCGCCCTCCGGGTACAGCGCCGGGCCCTCGGGCAGCAGCGGGACCAGCAGGTCAGCCACCAGCTGGACCTGCTGGTCGCCGACGGCGGAGACCGGCACGATCTGCGCCCACTCGAAGCCCAGCTCCTCACCGAGCCGCTGCACGGCGATCAGCTGCTCGGCCAGCGCCTTGGAGTCGACCAGGTCCGTCTTGGTGACGATCGCGATCTTCGGGGTCTTCTTGATCCCGGCGAGTTCCTTGGCGATGAACTTGTCGCCGGGGCCGAGCTTCTGGTCGGCGGGCAGGCAGAAGCCGATCACGTCGACCTCGGCCCAGGTCGTACGGACCACGTCGTTCAGGCGCTCGCCGAGCAGCGTGCGCGGCTTGTGCAGGCCCGGCGTGTCGACCAGGATCAGCTGGGCGTCGGGGCGGTGCACGATGCCGCGGACCGTGTGCCGCGTCGTCTGCGGACGGTTGGAGGTGATCGCCACCTTCTGTCCGACCAGAGCGTTCGTGAGGGTGGACTTGCCCGCGTTGGGGCGGCCGACGAAGCAGGCGAAGCCGGCCCGGTGGGGGGCGTTGTTCTCAACAGTACGAGCGCTCATGCCGCCCATTCTCCCCGATCCGCACGGCCCCGCCGCACGCGCCCGGCGCGCACTCACGATCGCCGCGCCCGCACCCGCCGCAGCCGCCACCCCACGACACCCGCCGCGAGCGCCGCCACCAGCGCGCCGACCGCCGGCCAGGGCAGCGCGAGGAAGGAGGCGCCGCCGGAGCCGGTGGTGTCCTTGGCGCTCGCGGTGAGGGAGACATCACCCCAGTCCAGCTGGGGCGAGCCCGACCACGGTTCGCTGAGGCGGACCGTCTGGCCGGGCAGCAGCTCGGCCGGGATCCGGGTCAGGGCGCGGCTCAGGAGCGTACGGCCGAACAGGCCCTTCGCCTTGAGCTCGACCTTCGGGTTGAGCGTGACGTTTCCCCGGTTGTGCAGGGTGTACGAGATGACGGTCCGGCTGGTGCCGGTGCCGGGCACCAGGGGGCGGTGCTGGGCGAGCGAGACGTCCTCGACGGCGAGCGCGGGCACCGCCGGGCCGCTCACCCGCAGATAGACCCGGGCCCCGACGGCCTGCTGGACGCCCATGGCGAGCTGTCCGCTGCCGGCCGCGATCCTCTCGTCGAGCGCGACCAGCGCGCCCGGGTGATCGCCGGGTTCGGCGTCGGCCGGGACGGTGACGGTGAACGGCACGGTGACCGAGGCGTGCGCGGGGACGGTGACGACCGAGCGGTCCGGCCTGGTCCAGGCGCCGACACCGCGCTGGGTCTCGCGCTGGGTGCGCACGGCGAACCCGCCGTCGCGTTCGGTGTTGTACGCGTCGGCCCCGTAGAGCCGGAAGGTCATGGGCGCGGCGGTCTTGTTGGTGACGGTCACCTTGTCGGCCAGCGTGGTGCCGGGCGCGGCCGAGAGATAGAAGTACGGGCGCTGGGCGGCGGCGGTGGAGGTGGGGAAGACGGCCCAGTTGCCGTTGTCGGCGGCCCGCGCGGGCGGGGCGAGCAGCAGGACGGCCGCGGCGAGGAGGAGTGCGTACAGCTTGCGCACGGTCAGGGACCCCCGGGGACGGGTGGGCCGGCCGGGTGCGCGCCCGGCCCACGGGTTGATGCGTGGCGGCTCAGGCCAGCGTGAGCGTCAGCACACCCGCGTACGTGCCGGGTGCGGTGTACGCCGGGACGGTCAGCGAGACCTTGGCGTCGACGGTGAACTCACCGCCGGTCAGCGCCGCGTTGGGCGTGGTCGCGAGCGTCGCGCCCGCGCTGCCCACGGTGCCCGCCGAACCCGCCGCACAGGTCGACGGGGAACCGGCCTTGGTCGCGCAGGCCGGGGTCCAGCCGAGCTTCGAGGCGTCGATCCTGGCCCCGGCGGGGCCGGTGAAGTCGGTGACCTTGCCGGTCAGGGACCAGCCCGCGGGGCCGCCGCGGAAGTCCTGGACCGTCACCGTCTTCAGCGAACCGTTGGAGGCGCCGCCCTTGCCGAAGTCGACGGCGTCCATCGAGACGGCGTCACCGGCCTGGGTCATGGAGAGCGTGCCCGCCTTGACCGCGGAGCTGAGCTTCTGACTGTTCGGCGGCGTCGGGGTGTTGTCGACGACGGTGTACGCCGCCGGGCCCGCGCCCTTGTCGTCGCTCCAGCTCGCGCCCTCATAGGCGACGACGCCGCTGGTCGACTTGTCGTTGACCGTCAGGGCGGTGGAGAACGCGCCCTGCGCGTCCGCCGTCACGGTCGTCCTGTCCGCGGTCTCGGCGGCCCCGGCGCGGCCCGCGACCGTCACGGTCGCGCCCGCGGTGAACTTGGACCCGGTGACGGTGACGCTGTCGCCGGGCTTGCCGGAGGCGCTGCCGAGCCGGACCGCCCGCTGGTTGGTCTGGCCACCGCCGGTCGCGGTGACCGTCTCGGAGACGGGCGCGGGCGGGTTGGTGACCGTACAGGGGGTGTCCAGCTCCATGACGTAGCTGGTGTGGATGTTGTAGTCACCGGGCGAGAGGGTGATCGCGCCGGGTGCGGTGACGGTGAACGTGCCGGTCATGGAGAACGCCGGGAACGCGCCCTTCCCCGGTACCGGGTCGTTCTTCTTGGGCCCGGCGACCGTGACGGCGCCGGACTGCGCGCCGCCCAGGGCGACCTTTCCGGTGGGGGTCATGATGTCGGCGGGCAGCGCGATGTCCACCGGGTTGCTCGCGGCGGGCTTGGTGACGGTGTACGTCACGGTCACCGTGTCGCCGACCTTGGGGGTGGCCTTGTCGACGGTGATCTGGGCGGTCGTGGTCCCGTCGATCGGCGGGATGCCCGCGATGGGCGGGGGTACGCAGTGTGTGGCGAAGTCGACGGGCGTCGCGGCCAGGGCCTGCGCGGGCGCGACGAGCGCGCCCGTTCCGGCCATGAGCGCGGCGGCGCCCAGTACGGCGGCCCAGTTGCGCCGTCTTCGTGGCGAAGGCATGACTGCCCTCCTCTGCGATAGCGGCACAGCGCGGCTCGGCTGCGCCTCTGGCAGGGGCCATTGACGAGGGGGCGCGAAGAGAAGTCAATGGAATCGAAATCCATTGACTGATGGGCCATCAGATACTGTCAAGATCGGAGTTTACGCAGGTCAGGCGGCACGGCCCGCTGGCGCGGTGCTTGACTGCGGGCCAGTGGGGGCAGTGGGGGCTGGTCGCGCAGTTCCCCGCGCCCCTTAAGGGGCGGAGCCACAGAGCGGGGTGCAGGGGCCGCAGGCCCCGCCAGGGATGCAGTCCCCGCCAGGGGTGCAGGGGGCGGAGCCCCCGCCAGGGGTGCAGGGGCCGCAGTCCCCGCCAGGGGTGGAGGGGCCGCAGTCCCCGCCAGGGGTGCAGGGGGCGGAGCCCCCGCTTCCTTGGGGGGTCCGGGGGCGTAGCCCCCGGGAAACCCCCCTCTCCCCCTTCACCCCCACCCACCCCCGGAGGGTTAAGGGAACGGGCGGGGTGGGGGGATCACACCGGTGCCACGGACCGCAGGGCCCCGTCCGGCCCCGCCACCAGCACCGGCGTCCCCGCCCCGCCCAGGTCCCGCACCGCCGCCCGGTCCTCGTCCGACGCGGCCGCCGCCTCGGTGACCACGGCCGCCGCCTCCAGGGACTTCGCCCCGCTCGCCACCGCCATCGCGACAGCCGTCCGCAGCGCGGACAGCTTCAGCGAGTCCAGCTCCACGGTCCCGGCGACATACGTACGCCCGGTCTCGTCGCGCACGGCCGCGCCCTCGGACACCCCGTTGCGGGCCCGGGCGCTGCGCGCCAGCGTGATGATCTTGCGGTCCTCGGGGTCGAGTTCGGTGCTCTGAGTCATGCCCCGAGCATAAGGAGCGCCGTCGCGGCCGCTCAGCCCGCCACCGGGTACATCGAGCCGCGCCGCCCCTCGGGCGAGGTCAGCCACTCCAGCTTGGCCGCCGTGTCGGCCTTGGGCAGCGGTGTGTGCAGCACGATCGTGAGGTCCGGCCGGGCGGGCACGCGCAGCGGAGTGGACTCCACGAACAGCGTGCCCACCACCTCGTGCTGGAACTCCTTGCGGACCTGTCCGGCGGGCACGATGTCGCGCCGTTCCCACAGTTCGGCGAACTCCGCGGACAGCCGCGTCGCCTCCTCGATCACCGCCGCGAACCCCTCGTCGCCCGGCCGCTCCGAAGAGGCGGCCCGGTACTGGGCGACCACGTTCCCCGCGATCTCCTCCCAGCGCGCCGAGCGGGCCCGGTAGAGGGGGTCGGTGAAGAACGCGATCAGGCAGTTCTGCACGATCTCCGGCCGCATGCCCAGCACCAGCGCGGCCGCGTCGTTGTACATCACCGTGTTCCAGTACGCGTCCATGATGTGCGCGGGGAACGGCATCCAGGCGTCGATCAGCCGTTGCAGCCCCTGGCACATGTCGACGTCGGCCGGATCGACCTCGGGCGCCGGCGGGTTGAGCCCGGCCAGCACGTACAGATGGCGGCGCTCGGCGCTGGTGAGCTTGAGGACCCGCCCCACCGAGTCCAGGACCTGCGGGGAGACCGTGATGTCGCGGCCCTGCTCCAGCCACTGGTACCAGGAGACGCCCACCCCGGCGAGCACGGCGACCTCCTCGCGGCGCAGGCCCGGGGTGCGCCGGCGGGCGCCGCCGTCGGGCAGTCCGGCCTGCGTCGGGCTGATCCTGGCCCGGCGGTTCATCAGGAACTCGCGCAGCTCCGTGCGGCGCGAGGCGTTGCCGATCGGCGTGGCCACGTACGTACTCCCCCTCGTCGACTGCCCGTTGGCGCCACCGGTCGTGCCTGGTGGTGCCACCAACAGGATAAGTTCCCTCTCTCCACGGGCATTCCCGGGCGGCCAGGCTGTGGCCATGGCAATCGACACCCACACCGCATCGGCCACCGCGCCGGTGCTCACGCAGGACCCGGAGGACAGCCGGCTCTCGGGCCGGGCGAAGCTGGTCCTGTTCGTACTCTGCGCCGCCCAGTTCATGGTGGCGCTCGACTTCTCCGTACTGAACGTGGCCCTGCCCGTCCTCGGCGACGACCTGGGCCTGAGCCGGTCCGCCCTGCAGTGGGCGGTCACCGCCTTCGCCCTGCCGTCCGGCGGCTTCCTGCTCCTGTTCGGCCGGATCGCCGACCTGTTCGGCCGCAAGAAGCTGTTCCTGACCGGGCTCGCCCTGTTCGGCGCGGCCTCGCTGCTCGCCACGCTCGCCTGGGACCCGGCGTCCTTCCTCACCGGGCGCGCCCTGCAGGGCCTGGGCGCCGCCGTGATCGTGCCGACCGGCATGTCCCTGCTGACCACCACCTTCCCCGAGGGCCCGCAGCGGGACCGGGCGCTGGGCATCAGCGGCACCCTGCTCTCGCTCGGCTTCACCGTCGGCATGGTGCTCGGCGGGGTCATGACCGACACGCTGGGCTGGCGCTCCACGATGGCGCTGCTCGCGGTCGCCGCGGTGATCGTCCTGGCCCTCGCCCCCGGCCTGCTGCCCGAGTCCCGCACCACGGGCGAGCGCCCGCGCCTGGACGTGCCCGGCGCGGTCACCGTCACCGGTGGTCTGCTCGCGGTGATCTACGCCCTGTCGACGGCGGCCCAGCGCGGCTTCGGCGGCGTGGACGTCTGGGGCACGCTGGTCGTCGGCGTCGCGCTGCTCGCCGCGTTCGTCGCGGTGGAGTCGAGGGCGGTCGCCCCGCTGGTCTCGCTGCCGATGCTGAAGCGCCGCACCGTGGCGTGGGGCAACCTGGCCGGTCTGGTCACCTTCTCGATGATGTCGACGGTCATCTTCGTGCTGACCCTCTACCTCCAGGAGGTGCTGGGTCTGTCGTCCTTCGAGACCGGTCTGGTCTTCGGCGTCCAGGGCGTCCTGTCGGCCGTCGCAGGCTCCCTCGCCCCGAAGGTCATCGGCCGCTTCGGCGCCCGCCGCACGCTGGTCGGCTCGCTGCTCGGCCAGGGCCTGTTCATCGCCGCGCTGCTCGGCATCGGCACCGGCTCGGGCGCGCTGCTCGCCACCGCCGCCGTCTCGCTGGCCAGTATGTGCCACCTGGGCGCGATCATCTCGTACGGACTGACCGTCACCAGCGGGGTGCCGGACGAGGAGCAGGGCCTGGCGACCGGTCTGGTCACCACCACCCAGCAGGTCGGCATCACGATCGGGATCCCGCTGCTCGGCGTCCTCGCCACCACCGGGGACAGCCTGTTCGACGGGGTGCGCACGGTCCTGCTCATCGACGCGGTGATCGTCGTCGCGGCGGCGGCCCTGGTGGCCCTCGGCCTCGGCCGCCGGGCCGCCCAGTGACTCAGGGCCGGTCGAGCCTGAGCCGTTCGGCCTTCGGGAGACCGGCCACCACCAGGTCGTACGAGTCCTCGATCAGCTCCCGGACCAACCGGTCCGGGAGCTGGTCCACGTCCACCGTGTTCCAGTGCCGCTTGTTCATGTGCCAGCCGGGCACGATCGCCGCGTACTCCTCGCGCAGCCGCACCGCGTCGTCCGGGTCGCACTTGAGGTTGGCGGTGAGCGGCTTGCCGCCCAGGTTGCTCAGCGCGAACATCTTGCCGAGGACCTTGAAGACCGAGGTCTCCGAGTCGAACGGGAACTCCTCGGTCGCCGCGTTGAACGCGAGACAGAAGGCCCTGAGCTCCTTGGGCGTCATACGTCGTCGTCCTCCTTGTGGACCGGCACGGGCTCGACGAGGACCGTGACGATCTTGTTCCGGCGGCCCGCCGGGGACTCGGCGGTGAGCCGCAGCGCCCGCCCGTCCGGCAGGTCCACCACGGCCGTGGCGCCCGCGATCGGCACCCGGCCGAGCGCCTTGGCGAGCAGCCCGCCGACCGTCTCCACGTCCTCGTCGTCGTACTCGTCGAGCCCGAACAGCTCGCCGAGGTCGGTGATGTCGAGCCGCGCGGTGACCCGGAAGCAGCCGCCCGGCAGTTCCTCGACCGGCGGCAGCTCCCGGTCGTACTCGTCGGTGATCTCCCCGACGATCTCCTCCAGGATGTCCTCGATGGTGACGATGCCGGCCGTGCCGCCGTACTCGTCGATGACCACCGCGACATGGTTGCGGTCCTGCTGCATCTCGCGCAGCAGATCCCCGGCGTTCTTGGTGTCGGGCACGAACACGGCGGGGCGCATGGCCGTCGACACCAGGTCCGCCTCGGAGTCCCGGTTGATGTGCGTCTTGCGGGCCAGGTCCTTGAGGTACACGATCCCGACGATGTCGTCCTCGTTCTCGCCGGTCACCGGGATACGGGAGAAGCCCGAGCGCAGCGCGAGGGTGAGCGCCTGACGGATCGTCTTGTAGCGCTCGATGCAGACGAGGTCGGTACGGGGCACCATCACCTCGCGCACCAGCGTGTCGCCCAGCTCGAAGACCGAGTGCACCATACGGCGCTCCTCGTCCTCGATCAGGGACTCCTGCTCGGCGAGGTCCACCATCGCCCGCAGCTCGGCCTCGGAGGCGAACGGGCCCTTGCGGAAGCCCTTTCCGGGCGTGAGCGCGTTGCCGAGGAGGATCAGGAGCTGCGGGACCGGGCCCATGATCCTGGCGAGCGGCAGCAGTACGTACGCGGCCGCCGTCGCCGTGTTCAGCGGGTGCTGGCGGCCGATGGTGCGCGGCGAGACGCCGACGGCCACATAGGAGACGAGCACCATCACCGCGATGGCGACGACCAGCGCCGTCCAGGTCTCACCGAACTCGTTGAGACAGACGTATGTGACGAGCACCCCGGCCGCCATCTCGCAGGCGACCCGCACCAGCAGGGCCACATTGAGATAGCGGGTCGGGTCGGCCGCCACCTGGGCGAGCTTCGCCGCCCCGCGCCGCCCGGACCGTACGGCCTCGGCGGCCCGGAACGACGACGTACGGGCGATCCCGGCCTCCGCGCAGGCGGCGAGCCAGGCGACCACGACCAGGGCGACCGCCCCGAAGAGCAGTTGCCCGGTCATGAGACGGTCGGCGCCGGGGAGGGGCCGGTGAAGCCCTTCTCCGCCCGCCAGCCGTCCACGATCGCCGCCTGGAGGCCGAACATCTCGGCCTTCTCGTCCGGCTCCTCGTGGTCGTAACCCAGCAGGTGGAGCACCCCGTGGACGGTCAGGAGCTGGAGCTCCTCGTCCATCGAGTGCCGCGTCGGCGCGTCCTCGCCCTGCTTGGTGGCGACCTCGGGGCACAGCACGATGTCACCGAGGAGCCCCTGCGGGGGCTCCTCGTCGTCCTTCATCGGCGGACGCAGCTCGTCCATCGGGAAGGACATGACATCGGTCGGACCGGGCAGGTCCATCCACTGGATGTGCAGTTGCTCCATGGCCTCGGCGTCCACGACGATCACCGAGAGCTCGGAGAGCGGGTGGATCCGCATCCGCGTGAGCGCGTAGCGGGCGATGTCGAGGATCGCCTGCTCGTCGACCTCGGTTCCGGACTCGTTGTTGACGTCGATCGACATGGTGCGCTCTGACTACTTCCCGTTGCGGTCCTGCTGGCTGTCGTACTTCTCGTACGCGTCGACGATACGGCCGACGAGCTTGTGCCGGACGACGTCCTGCGACGTGAGCCGGGAGAAGTGGACGTCCTCGACACCCTCCAGGATCTCCTGGACCTGGCGCAGCCCGCTCTTCGTGCCGGTCGGCAGGTCGACCTGGGTGATGTCACCCGTGATGACGATCTTCGAGTCGAAACCGAGCCTGGTCAGGAACATCTTCATCTGCTCGGCGCTGGTGTTCTGCGCCTCGTCCAGAATGATGAACGCGTCGTTGAGCGTACGACCGCGCATGTACGCGAGCGGCGCCACCTCGATGGTCCCCGCCGCCATCAGCCGGGGGATGGACTCCGGGTCGAGCATGTCGTGCAGCGCGTCGTAGAGCGGGCGCAGATACGGGTCGATCTTCTCGTAGAGCGTGCCCGGCAGGAAGCCGAGCCGCTCCCCCGCCTCGACGGCGGGCCGGGTCAGGATGATCCGCGTGACCTGCTTGGACTGCAGGGCCTGGACCGCCTTCGCCATGGCGAGATAGGTCTTTCCGGTACCGGCGGGGCCGATGCCGAAGACGATCGTGTGCTTGTCGATCGCGTCGACGTACCGCTTCTGGTTGAGGGTCTTCGGCCGGATCGTGCGACCACGGCTGGAGAGGATGTTCTGGGTCAGCACATCGGCCGGGGTCTCGTGGCCGTCCTCCGCCCTGCCGTTCCCGCTCGCCCTGAGCATGGCGATCGAGCGTTCCACTGCGTCCTCCGTCATCGGCTGACCGGTGCGGAGCACCAGCATCATCTGGTCGAACAGGCGTTGGATGAGCGCGACTTCCGCCGGGTCCCCCGTGGCACTGATCTCATTGCCCCGGACATGGATGTCGGCCGCCGGGAAGGCCTTCTCGATCACGCGCAGCAGCGAGTCGCCGGATCCGAGCAGCATCACCATCGGGTGCTTGGCAGGGACCTTGATCTGGGCACTCGCCTGCGGCTGTGTGGGTGTCTGAGTCATGGGCCGGCTCTGTGGCCTGCACATACCTCCCGTTGCAGGGTTCTCGCTGCTCGACAACCTCTGGATTACCAAGCCTACGACCTGCCACTGACAGGGCCGAGGGGTTTTCGAGGGGTGTTCGAGCCGGGAGCGTACCCGGGCCACTCAGCGGTCCGGGGCCACTTAAGGGGCGCGGGGAACTGCGCGACCAGCCACGCACGGTCCGCAGCCGAACGCCCGCCCCACCGGGCACTCACGCCGGACGGCGGAAGCCGATCGTCGGGACAGCGCGGCGCAGGGGCCACGGCCGGGCCGCGCCGGGAAGCAGGGCCTGAAGGAACTCGTAGCGGCGCAGAGCCTCGGGGTCCTGCCCCGGCCGCGTGCGGACGGCCTGCCACCACCCCGCGATCTCCGCCCACCCCGGCGCCGACAACGACCCCCCGAACTCCTGCACCGACAGCGCCGCCGTCAGCCCCGCGAACGCGAGCCGGTCCGCCAGCGGCCACCCCGCCAGCGTCCCGGTCACGAACCCGGCCACGAAGACATCGCCCGCCCCCGTGGGATCGAGCGCCTCCACCGCGATCGCGGGCACCTCGGCGGTCTCCCCGGTCGCCCCGTCCACCGCGTACGCCCCCTCCGCGCCGAGCGTGACCACCGCGACCGGCACCTTCTCGGCCAGCGCGCGGGCGGCCGCGCGCGGGCAGTCGGTGCGGGTGTAGCGCATCGCCTCGGCCGCGTTGGGCAGGAACGCCTCGCAGTGTTCGAGCCCGGCCAACCCCGCCAGGTCCCAGTGCCCGGTGTCGTCCCAGCCGACGTCGGCGAAGATCCGCGAGCCGCGCCGGGCGGCGTCCTCGATCCACTCCTCGCGCCGCCCCGGCACCAGCGAGGCGATCGCGGCACGCGCGCGTGGCGGACAGGCGGGGGCGGACTCCTCCGGGGGCGCCTCGTGGCCGTGCGAGACCATCGTCCGCTCGCCCTCGTACGCCATCGAGACGGTGACCGGCGAGTGCCAGCCGGGCACCGTCCGCGACAGCGACAGATCGATGCCCTCGCCCTGCTCCAGCGCGTCCCAGCAGTACTCGCCGTAGTGGTCGTCGCCGAACGCCGCCGCCAGTGAGGTGCGCAGGCCGAGCCGGGACAGCGCGATGGCCATGTTGGCGACCCCGCCGGGGCTCGATCCCATGCCGCGCGCCCAGGACTCCGTACCGCGCACCGGGGCGGAGTCGAGGCCAGTGAAGATGATGTCGAGGAAGACCGTGCCGGTCAGGAAGACGTCGCAGTCCGGGTCCCGGGGCCGGCGCACCTTGTCCAGCGGGTCGACACCGGCACTGTGGCCCGAGGGGGCGTACTGGTCGCTCTGCTCTCTGCGGGATGTGGTCACGGCGGGCTCCCCGTTCGCGTACGGATCTGGCCAGTGTGCCCGATCCGGGTCGCGCGGGACTCGTCCTACCAGCGAGGCAGCGCCGGAGCCGACCATTGCGAACGCCCGGGCGCCCGGCGCATCGCGGCGGCGTCGTCGCGGTCGCGCATGCTCCCGTCGTCCGCCAGCCATCGCCGATGGAGCCGGTCGAGGGCGTCCCGGTCGAGCTCGACGCCGAGCCCGGGGGCGTCGCACACGGGGAGCCGCCCGTCCCGGAAGACATGACGCCCGACGATGACGTCCTCGCTCTGCCACGGGTAGTGGCTGTCGCACGCGTAGTCGAGGTTGGGCACGGTGGCGGCGACGTGCGTCATCGCGGCGAGGCTGATGCCCAGATGGGTGTTGGAGTGCATGGACAGACCCACCCCGAAGGTGCGGCAGACCGCCGCCAGCTCCTGCGTGCGGCGCAGCCCGCCCCAGTAGTGATGGTCGGCGAGGACCACCTGGACGGCGTCGGTGGCGAACGCCTCGCGGATCTCGGGGAAGGTGGTCACGCACATGTTGGTGGCGAGCGGGACGTCCGTACCGGCCGAGACCTCGGCCATCGCGCGCGTGCCGGGCGCCGGGTCCTCCAGATACTCCAGTACGCCCACGAGCTCGGCGGCGACGCGCAGTGAAGTCCCGGGCGTCCAGCCGCCGTTGGGGTCGAGCCGCAGCGGGTGCCCGGGGAAGGCGTCGGCGAGCGCGCGGACGGCGGCGATCTCCCGCTCGGGCGGGAAGACGCCGCCCTTGAGCTTGAAGGACGTGAACCCGTGCTCGCGCACGAACCGGCGGGCCTGGGCGACGATCCCGTCGGGGTCGAGCGCGGCCCCCCAGTCGTCCTTCTCGCCGGTCCCGCCCGGGTGTTCGGCCCACCGGTAGAAGAGATAGGCGCTGTACTCCACGCTGTCGCGCACCTTGCCGCCGAGGAGGGTGTGGACGGGCACGCCCAGGGTCCTGCCGAGCGCGTCGAGGCACGCCACCTCGAAGGCGGACACGACGGAGAGCCGCAGCTTGTCGGCGGTCTGCACCCCGCGCAGCCCGCCGACGCCTACGGAGTGGTCGACACGGGATTCATCGACACCGATCGCGTCCATGAGTGTGAACAGCCCATTGAGGTCGGCGATGTCGTGGCCGACCAGCAGCGGGGCGTACGGGCGGGCGAGCTCCAGGTACTTGGTGTCGCCGTAGGTCTCGCCGACACCGGTGACGCCGTCCTCGGTGACGACTTCGACGACGAGGCGGGGGGTGTACGGCTGGTGGACGCCCTGGACATTGAGGAGCGGGGGGTCGCAGACGAGGACGGGGGTGAGCCGGACTTCGGCGATCGCGTGGCGACAACTGCCCATCTGCGCATCCATGAATGAAGACTAGATATGTGAACAAGGCAGGGTCAAGAGATCGTGCGCTCATCACGGCGAATCGGCGAGCGAGGCCGGGGCAAGGGCCACACGATTACCCGGCGAACATCGCCACAAACAAAAAGTGACCCAGATCACTCACCCGCACCTTTCGTGCACTCCGGGCGCTTGATACAAATTGGGCCCGCGTTCCCGTACAACACCGGGCGCATCTCCCCTCTTTGGCACCTGCCCGTTCGGGCACCGCTCCCTGGAACGCCCATGTCCGCACGCTCCCGTGCCGCCTGGCCCCTGGTCGCCCTCTTCGCGGCCGGCTACCTCGCCGCGTATCTGCTCCCGACCGTCGTCGGACGGCTCTCCTCGGGCCTCGGGCTCTCGTCCACCCAGGCCGGACTCATCGGCTCCGCACTGCTGTTGAGCTCGGCGGCGGCCGGGTTCACGCTGGCGTCCCGGGTGGAGCGGTACGGGGAGCGGCGCCTGGCCCGGCTCGGGCTGCTGCTCGCGTTCGCGGGGTACGGCGGGGGCGCGCTGACGACGTACGTGCCGCTCGTGGTGGCGGGCGCGGTCGTCGGGGGCTTCGGGTCCGGTACGGCGACGGCCGTGGCCGCGGCGGGGATGGCCGCGCGGCCCGACCCCCACCGGGCGACCACGCTCGGCCTGCTGACCGTCTCGGCCACAGCCGGGACGCTGTATCTGACGATCCCTCATCTCGGTGGTGGCCACGCCCTGCCGTTCGCGGCGATCGCGCTGGTGGCGGCGGCGGTGTGGCCGGTGACGGGACGGCTGCCGGAGGCGGGTCCGGCGCGCGTCACCGCTGCGGGGGACGCGCCCGTGAGCCCGCTGCCCCGGCTGCGCTCGGGCGCGGTGCTGGCCGTGGGCATGCTCTGCTGGTCGCTGGCGCAGAACGCGCTGTGGGGCGTGAGCGGACGTATCGGCCTGAACCAGGCGGGACTGTCCGAGGTCACCGTCGGCGCGGTGTTCGCCGTCGCGCTCGGGGCGGGGCTGCTCGGGGTGAGCGGGGCGGGGGCGCTGGGCCTGCGGCTCGGGCGGACGGCGCCGATCGGGGTGGGGACGGTGGTCATCGCGGGGTGCGTGGTGCTGAGTTCGTCGGCGCGGGACCTGCCGTCGTTCGCGGGCGGTGTGATGCTCTGGAACGTCTTCTACCCGGTCGTGCTCTCGTATCTCCTCGGCCTCGCGGCCGCGCTGGATCCGCGGGGGCGGTGGGCGGTGCTGGTGGGTTCGGCGTCGTCGCTCGGCGTCGCGTGCGGGCCGCTGACGGGGAGCCTGCTGTCGGAACAGCTGGGGTTCGTGGGGATGGGGACGGTGCTGGCCGCGCTGCTGCTGGTGGTGGCGGGGCCGCTGGGGGTTGTGGCACGGGGTGTGTCCGGGCGGGGGCCGGTGGTCGGTACGGTGCACCAGGACGAGCCGCGGGTCGCGCTCGCGTCGTAGCCGCCACTACGTGGGCGTTCGTCTACAGACCGCGCTGGGTTGCTCGCGCCCACGCGGCGGAGCCACACACAACCCGCAGACGAACGCGAACCCCCAACCTCACCCCGTACCGAATTCGTACGCCTCCACCTCGCCCAGGTACCGCTCGCGCAGCTCCTCCTCGTCGTCCAGGAACGCCGCGAGGAACGAGTTCCGGGCGAGTTCGCGCAGGCGCTCCTCCTCCAGCCCCAACGCGTCCCGCACCGCGAGCAACGTGTCGTCCACGTAGCCGCCGAAGTACGCCGGATCGTCGGAGTTCACCGTGCACATCAGCCCCGCGTCCATCATCCGCCGCAGCGGATGCTCCGTCAGGACGGACACGGCACGCAGCCGGACGTTCGAGAGGGGGCACAGCGTCAGCGGGACGCGGTCGCGGACCAGGCGCGCCACCAGATCCGGGTCCTCAAGCGCCCGCAGCCCGTGGTCGATCCGCTCGACGCCGAGCACGTCCAGCGCCTCGGTGATGTACGACGGCGGCCCCTCCTCCCCCGCGTGCGCGACCTTGCGCAGCCCGAGCGTGTCCGCCACCGCGTACACCTCACGGAACTTCGCCGGCGGATGCCCGACCTCCGCCGAGTCGAGGCCGATGCCCACGATCCGGTCCAGGTGCGGCCGCGCCGCCTCCAGCGTCGCCAGCGCCGACTCGGCCGACTGGTCCCGCAGGAAGCAGAGGATCAGCCGGGTGGAGATGCCGTGCCGCTCCCGGCTGCGGTCGAGCGCCCGGCCGAGCCCTTCCACCACCGTCCCGATCGGCACGCCCCGCGCCGTATGCGCCTGCGGGTCGAAGAAGATCTCCGCGTGCCGCACCCCCTGCGCCGCGGCCCGCGCCAGATACGCCTCCGCCAGCGCCTCGAAGTCGTCCTCCGTCCGCAGCACCGCCATCAGCGAGTAGTACAGGTCGAGGAAGGACTGGAGGTCGTCGAAGAGGTACGCCTTGCGCAGCTCCTCGGTGTCCGCGTACGGGAGCCGCACTCCGTTGCGCGCGGCCAGTTCGAAGGCGAGCTCGGGTTCGAGGGTGCCTTCGATGTGGAGGTGGAGTTCGGCCTTGGGGAGGGGCATGAGGTGCTGCTTCCTGGTGGTGCGTGCGTTGCGTCTTGCGTCCGGGCCTCGTACGGCTACGTCGTACGTTTCGGCAGCGGGACCCTCGTCAGGTCCTCCGCCACCGTCAGCTCCCCCGCGAACCCCGCCGCCCGCGCCTGCCGTTCGAACTCGGCCGGGTCGGCGTAGCGCTGCGAGAAGTGGGTGAGGACCAGGTGGCGCACACCGGCGTCGCGCGCCACCGCCGCCGCCTGGCCCGCCGTCAGGTGACCGTGGTCCTCGGCCAGTCGGACGTCCTCGTCCAGGAACGTCGACTCGATGACCAGCATGTCGCAGCCCCGCGCCAGCGCCGTGACGCCGTCGCAGAGCCGGGTGTCCATCACGAAGGCGAACCGCTGGCCGCGCCGTATCTCGCTGACCTCGTCGAGCGTGACCCCGTCGAGCACGCCCTCGCGCTGCAGGCGGCCCACGTCGGGTCCGGCGATGCCGCGCTCGGCGAGCAGCGCGGGCAGCATCCGGCGGCGGTCCGGCTCGGTGAACCGGTAGCCGTACGACTCGACCGGGTGCGAGAGCCGCCGCGCTTCCAGCGTGTACGCGTCGGTGGCGGCCAGCACCGCTCCCTCGCCCTCGACCGGCACCTGGCCGAGCTCGACCGTCTCGCGGTAGGCCGTGGCGTACCGCAGCCGGTCGAAGAAGCGCTGCCCGCTCGCCGGGTAGTGCGCGGTGACCGGGTGCGGCACCCGGTCGAGGTTGATCCGCTGGATCACCCCGGCCAGGCCCAGCGAGTGGTCGCCGTGGAAGTGCGTGACGCAGATCCGGTTGATGTCGTGGGCGGCCACCCCGGCCCGCAGCATCTGCCGCTGGGTGCCCTCGCCGGGGTCGAAGAGGATGCCCTCGCCGTCCCAGCGCAGCAGATAGCCGTTGTGGTTGCGGTGCCGGGTCGGGACCTGGCTGGCGGTGCCGAGCACCACCAATTCACGTACGGACACGGGCAGTTATCCGGGCGGCCACTGGAGGCCGCGGCCGCCGAGCAGATGGGCGTGGGCGTGGAAGACCGTCTGGCCCGCGCCGCTGCCGGTGTTGAAGACGATCCGGTAGCCGGTCCCGGCGATCTTCTCGTCGCCCGCGATCTCGCCCGCCGCGCGCAGCAGATCGGCGGCGACCGCCGGTTCGGCGGCGGCCAGCGAGGCGGCGTCCGGGTAGTGGACCCGGGGGATGACGAGGATGTGGGTGGGGGCCTGGGGGTTTATGTCGCGGAAGGCGACGACCCTCTCGCTCTCCTTCACGACGGTCGCCGGGACGTCCCCCGAGACGATCTTGCAGAACAGGCAGTCCGCCTGCGGCTCTCCGGCCACGTTCCTGAGCTCCTCGGTAGCGGTGATCAGTTCATGGGCATGCTACTGAGGTTCGCGGGGCGATAGCGTGCCGCCCTGTCCGGGAGGCGTACGCGGCGAGGCTCGCGGCCCGCCCGCTCACTTGCCCCGGAACGTCTCCGTCACCGTCACGGTGACCGTCGCCGTCGGGTGGCTGCCCGGTTTGCCGGGGGGCTTGGGGTGGGTGGTGGCGGTGGGCGCGGGGGCGTTGCAGTCGCCCAGGACGTTGACCTTGAAGACCGTGCGGTCGCCGACCTTCGCCGTCAGATCGCCGCGCACGCAGCGGTCGTCGCGGACCTCGGTGACCTTGCCGGTGACCGTGATCGCCTTGTTGTCCTTGGTGCGGCCGCGGCAGTCCACCGTGGCGACCGAGTGCGTCGAGGACGGGGCCGGGGTGCGGGTCGAGGTGCCGCCGCCGTTGACCTTCGCCGTACAGGACAGCCACTGCACGTTCACGCCGTCCTGCTTCAGCTTGTCCGTCGCCGTCTTGTCGGTGGTGATCGAGACGGTCGCCGAGCTCATGCCGCCCACCGGGTCGCAGGCCGCCACCGCCGCGCCCGCCGTGGCGATCACACCGAGCGCGGCGAGCGCGCGCCGGTGCCGCAGCGGCATCCGTACGTATCTCCGTACCCCCATACGCGACAGCGTCCCACCGGCCGGGCCCGCGCGGTAGACGGCTTTACGACGTCACGCCGCCTGCCTCACGCCCAGCGCCCCGTGCGTCCCATCAGCAACGCGGCGGCCGCCGTGCCCGCCGTGGAGGTGCGCAGCACGCTCGGGCCGAGCCGGTAGGGCCTGGCGCCCGCCGCCTCGAAGACCGCCAGCTCCTCGGGGGACACACCGCCCTCCGGGCCCACCACCAGCACGATCTCCCCGCGCTCGGGCAGCTTCGCGGTGGCCAGCGCCTCGCTCGGCGCGTCCCGGTCCTCGTGCAGCACAGCGGCGAAATCAGCCGTGGCCAGAAAAGCGACAACCTGCTTGGTCGTCATCGCGTCCCGTACCTCCGGGAACCGCACCCGGCGCGACTGCTTGCCCGACTCACGGGCCGTACTGCGCCACTTGGCCAGGGACTTGGCGCCCCGCTCGCCCTTCCACTGGGTGATGCACCGCGCGGCCTGCCACGGCACCACGGCGTCGACGCCGGTCTCGGTCATCGTCTCCACGGCGACCTCGCCCCGGTCGCCCTTGGGCAGCGCCTGGACGACGGTGATCCTGACCTCGGGCTCGGGCTCGTGGCGTACCGCGTCGAGCCGTACGACGAGCCGGTCCTTGCCCTCGGTCTCCAGGACCACGGCGTCGGCCCAGTCGCCGTGCCCGTCGGTGAGGACCACGTCCTCGCCGGGACCGAGCCGCTTGACCGAGACGGCGTGCCGTCCCTCGGGCCCGTCCAGGACGTACCGGCCGTCCGGTCCCACCGCTGTGAAACCGTCGACCACGAAGACCGGGGCGGTCATGACGCACTCCTCATGTTTCTCGATGCCGCCGCCAACGCGGCCAGCGAAGCGTCCAGTTCGGCCGCCAGTACCTCCACCAGCCGCCCGGCGGGCAGCTCGCGCGCGAGCCGGTGGCCCTGGCCCGCCCACAGCGCCATGCCCTGGGCGTCACCGGCCGCCGCGGCGGCCCGCCGCAGTCCGGTGGTGATCTGGTGGACCTCCGGATAGGCGGCCGGCGCGTACGGCCCGTGCTCGCGCATGAACCGGTTGACCAGGCCGCGGGCGGGCCGGCCGGAGAACGCGCGGGTCAACTCCGTACGGGCGAACAGGGGGTTGGTCAGGGCCTGCTTGTGCAGCGCGTCGGCGCCGGACTCCGGGCAGGCCAGGAACGCCGTGCCGAGCTGCGCCGCGTCCGCGCCCGCCGCGAGCACCGCCGCGATCTGGGCGCCGCGCATCAGGCCGCCGGTCGCGATGATCGGCAGCCGCACGGCCTCGCGGACCAGCGTGATCAGGGTGAGCAGCCCGATCCCGGAGCCGTCGGCCTGCGGGTCGTCGCGGTGCGTCGACTGGTGCCCGCCGGCCTCTATCCCCTGCACGCACACGGCGTCCGCACCGGCGCTCTGCGCGGCCAGCGCCTCGTCGGGGGTGGTCACGGTGACGACGGTGTACGTGCCGAGGGCGGCGAAGGCGGCGAGCACCTCGGGCTCGGGGCAGCCGAAGGTGAACGACACGGCCGGGACCGGGTCGTCGCGCAGGATCGCCAGCTTGGCCTCGTAGCCGTCGTCGCCGCCGGAGTCCGCCTCGCCCAGCGGTGTCTCGTACCAGGTGGCCTCGCCCGCCAGCTGGTGCCGGTAGACGTCGATGACCGCGGGGTCGGTGTGCGGGGGCTGCGGCATGAACAGGTTGACGCCGAAGGGGCGGCCGGTGAGCCGGCGCAGCTGCTTGATCTCCTGGTACATCCCGTCGGCCGTCTTGTACCCGGCGGCCAGGAATCCGAGCCCGCCGGCCTCGCAGACCGCGGCGGCGAGACCGGCGGCGGAGACACCACCGGCCATGGGGGCCTGCACGATCGGATACCGGCAGAGATCGGTCAAAGCCATGCCCGCATCGTGCCACGGGTGCGCCCCGGCACCGAATCCCCCTCCCACCGCGGGCTGCGCCCCGGGCCCCTGCTGACCTGCGGGCCGGTGGGGGCTGGTCGCGCAGTTCCCCGCGCCCCTAAGAGGGCCCGAAGGGCCCATCAAGGGGCGCGGGGCTGTGACATTTCGCGGCTCAGCGGCCGTTGAACGCGTCCTTCAAGCGGGAGAACAGGCCCTGCTGGCCCGGCTGGAACTGGCCCAGGGGGCGCTCCTCGCCGCGCAGCTTGGCCAGCTGGCGCAGCAGGTCCTCCTGCTGCGGGTCCAGCTTGGTCGGCGTGGTGACCTCGACGTGGACGATCAGATCGCCCCGCCCGCCGCCGCGCAGATGCGTCACACCGCGCCCGTGCAGCGGGATGGACTGGCCCGACTGGGTGCCCGGGCGGATGTCCACCTCCTCCATGCCGTCCAGCGTCTGCAGCGGCACCTTGGTGCCGAGCGCCGCCGCCGTCATGGGGATCGTCACCGTGCAGTGCAGATCGTCGCCGCGCCGCTGGAAGACGTCGTGCGGCAGCTCGTGGATCTCCACATAGAGGTCGCCGGCGGGGCCGCCGCCGGGGCCGACCTCGCCCTCGCCCGCCAGCTGGATCCGGGTGCCGTTGTCGACACCGGCCGGGATCTTCACGGTCAGGGTGCGCCGCGAACGGATCCGGCCGTCGCCCGCGCACTCGGGGCACGGGGTCGGCACCACGGTGCCGAAGCCCTGGCACTGCGGGCACGGCCGCGAGGTCATGACCTGGCCGAGGAAGGAGCGGGTGACCTGGGAGACCTCACCGCGGCCGCGGCACATGTCACACGTCTGCGCCGAGGTGCCGGGGGCGGCGCCCTCGCCGGAGCAGGTCGTACAGACGACCGCCGTGTCGACCTGGATCTCCTTGGTGGTCCCGAAGGCCGCCTCGTTGAGGTCGATCTCCAGGCGGATCATGGCGTCCTGGCCCCGGCGGGTCCGCGAGCGCGGACCGCGCTGCGAGGCCGTGCCGAAGAACGCGTCCATGATGTCCGAGAAGTTCCCGAAGCCGCCCGCGCCGAAGCCGCCCGCGCCACCGCCGCCGGAGGACGACAGGGGGTCGCCGCCGAGGTCGTAGACCTGCTTCTTCTGCGGGTCCGACAGCACCTCGTAAGCGGCGTTGATCTCCTTGAACCGCTCCTGGGTCTTGGGGTCGGGGTTCACATCGGGGTGAAGTTCCCTCGCCAGCCGGCGGAACGCCTTCTTGATCTCGTCCTGCGATGCGTCGCGGCGTACGCCCAGTACGGCGTAGTAGTCCGTGGCCACTTACGACTCCGCCAGGATCTGTCCGACGTAACGTGCCACTGCGCGTACCGCTCCCATCGTTCCGGGGTAATCCATGCGGGTCGGGCCGACCACGCCGAGTTTGGCGACCGCCTCGCCGCCCGAACCGTAGCCGACCGAGACGACGGACGTGGAGTTCAGCCCTTCATGGGCGTTCTCATGCCCGATTCGTACGGTCATGCCCGATTCCTTGGCCTCGCCGAGCAGTTTGAGGAGCACGACCTGCTCCTCAAGTGCCTCCAGCACCGGCCGAATGGTCAGGGGAAAATCATGTCCGAAGCGGGTCAGATTGGCGGTGCCGCCGATCATCAACCGCTCCTCGGTCTCTTCGACCAGGGTTTCGAGCAGGGTGGCCAGGACCGTCGAAACGGTTCCTCGGTCCTCCGGCTCGAAGGACTCCGGCAGGTCCTGCACCAGCTGCGGTACGTCGGCGAAGCGCCGCCCGACCACCCGGCTGTTGAGCCGGGCCCGCAGATCCGCGAGCGAGGTCTCGCCGAACGGCGCCGGGCAGTCGACCAACCGCTGCTCGACCCGCCCGGTGTCCGTGATGAGCACCAGCATGAGTCTGGCGGGCGCGAGTGAGAGCAGTTCCACATGCCGCACGGTCGAGCGTGTCAGCGACGGGTACTGCACCACGGCGACCTGCCGGGTCAGCTGGGCGAGCAGCCGCACGGTCCGCGCCACCACGTCGTCGAGGTCGACGGCGCCGTCCAAGAAGTTCTGGATGGCCCGCCGCTCCGGCGACGTCATCGGCTTGACGCCCGCGAGCTTGTCGACGAACAGCCGGTAGCCCTTGTCCGTGGGGATGCGACCGGCGCTGGTGTGAGGCTGGGCGATGAAGCCCTCCTCCTCCAGGACGGCCATGTCGTTGCGCACGGTCGCCGGCGAGACGCCGAGCGCGTGCCGCTCGGTCAGGGCCTTCGACCCCACCGGCTCCTCGGTCCCGACATAGTCCTGGACGATCGCGCGCAGGACCTCCAGTCTGCGTTCACTGAGCACCGCGCACACCTCCAGCTGTGGTCCCTGGCCGCTCTGCCTGGCACTCTGTGCGTTCGAGTGCCAGCATTCCCCCGGCCAGTGTACGGCCGACCGGTACACCCCTAGCAAGGGCGGCCACCCTTACCGCTCGCGGCGCGGTCGAGCGACGCGCCCGGTGACCCGGGATACCGTCGCGGTCATGGGCATCGACACGACGGACATCCGCTGGGAGGAGTCCGGCTGGGAACGCCTGGGCGACGGCGTCGGCCGCCGCAGGCTGCCCGGCTGGGACGCGACGGCCGGCCTGGTCGTCGGCGAGCGGGCGGTACTGCTGTACGACACGGGGTCCACGCTGCGCGAGGGCGCCGAACTGCGCGCCCAGGCGCAGGCGCTCGCCGGGCGCCGGGTCACCCACATCGCGCTCAGCCATCCGCACTTCGACCATGTGCTCGGCACGGCCGCGTTCTCGGGCGCCGAGGTGTACGGGGCGGTGGGCATCGACCGGGTCCTGGACGGCGAGGCCCTGAAGGCCGACGCGACGGCGCACGGGGTCCCGGCCGCGCAGGCCGCCGAAGCGGCCGACCTGCTGGTGCGGCCGCACCACTTCGTGAGCGGCGAGTGGACGCTGGACCTGGGCGGCCGACAGGTGCTCCTCGCCAACGTGGGCCCCGGCCACTCCGGCCACGACCTCGTGCTGCTGATCCCCGGCTCCCCCGAGATCGTCTTCTGCGGCGACCTGGTGGAGGAGTCCGGCGAGCCGCAGGCGGGCCCCGACGCGGTCCGCACCCGCTGGCCCGCCGCGCTGGACCGGCTGCTCGACCTGGGCGGGGAGGACGCGGTGTACGTGCCCGGGCACGGGGCGGTGGTGGACGCGGCGTTCGTACGGGGGCAACGGGCGTCGCTGGCGGCCCAATTCGGCGTGTCGTAACCCGCCCGGGGTCGGTGATCAGCCCGTATTCTCATCCGAATGCGCAGCTACAGCCCGGATCTGACCCCGCCCTGGAAGAAGCAGGCCCCGGCCCCCGAGGTCGCCGCCGAGCCCGATCTGGTGGTGGAGGAGGTGACGACCGGCTTCTGCGGGGCGGTGATCCGCTGCGAGGCGGGCACGGTGACGCTGGAGGACCGCTTCGGCAAGCACCGGGTGTTCCCGCTGGCGCCGCGCGGGTTCCTGCTGGAGGGCAAGGTGGTGACGCTGGTCCGCCCCTCGGCCGCGCCGTCCCGCCCCACCCGTACGGCGTCGGGGTCGGTGGCGGTGCCCGGGGCGCGGGCGCGGGTGGCGCGGGCGGGGCGGATCTATGTCGAGGGGCGCCACGACGCGGAGCTCGTGGAGAAGGTGTGGGGCGACGACCTGCGGATCGAGGGCGTCGTCGTCGAGTACCTGGAGGGCATCGACGACCTCCCCGCGATCGTCGCGGACTTCGCCCCCGGACCCGACGCGCGCCTCGGAGTCCTGGTCGACCACCTGGTCCCCGGCTCGAAGGAGTCCCGGATCGCGGCGGCGGTCACGGGCGAGCACGTCCTGATCGCCGGGCATCCGTACATCGACGTGTGGGAGGCGGTGAAGCCGGCGTCCGTCGGGATCGGGGGGTGGCCGGTGGTGCCGCGGGGTGTGGACTGGAAGACGGGGGTGTGCGCGGCCCTGGGCTGGCCCCCGCACACGGGCGCGGCGTGGCAGCACATCCTGTCCCGCGTCCACACGTACAAGGACCTGGAGCCGGAGCTGCTGGGCCGGGTGGAGGAGCTGATCGATTTCGTGACGGCGTAGTTGGGGACCGGGGTTTGGTTTTCCCCCACCCCACCCCTTCCCGAAACCCTCCGGGGGATCTGGTCGGCTGCGGCCCGGTGGGAACTGCGCGCGCAACCCAGCACGGTCGGCAGCCGGAGAGTGGGTGCAGGGGGCGCAGCCCCCGCGCGGGGTCCGGGGCGCAGCCCCGGGAAACCCTCCTCAACCCCCACCCGCCCCCGGAGGCCACGCGGCGGAGCCGCAAATGTCACAGCGGGAAGGTGCGGGGTGGGGGTCAATCCACCAGGTCGCGGACCACCGCGTCCGCCAGCAGCCGCCCCCGCAGCGTCAGCACCGCCCGGCCGTCGGCGTACGGGCCCGGGTCGAGCAGCCCGTCGGACAGCGCGCGGCGCGCCGCCGCGAGGCCCGTCGGGCGCAGCAGGGACAGCTCGCAGCCCGCGCGCAGGCGCAGTTCCAGGAGGATGCGCTCGACCCGGCGGTCCTCCGAGGACAGGACCTCCCGGCCCGCCCCCGGGCTGCGGCCGACGGACAGCGCCGACGCATACGCCCCGGGATGCTTCACGTTCCACCACCGCACGCCCCCCACATGGCTGTGCGCCCCCGGCCCCGCCCCCCACCAGTCCGCCCCGCGCCAGTACAGCTCGTTGTGCAGGCACCGCCCGGCCTCGGACGTGGCCCAGTTCGACACCTCGTACCAGTCGAAGCCCGCCTCGGCCAGCACCGAGTCGGCGATCAGATAGCGGTCCGCGTGGACGTCGTCGTCCGTCATCGGGACCTCGCCCCGGCGGATGCGCCGCGCCAGCTTGGTGCCCTCCTCGACGATCAGCGCGTACGCCGAGATGTGGTCGGGGCCCGCGCCGACCGCCGCCGCCAGCGACGCGCGCCAGTCGTCGTCCGACTCCCCGGGCGTCCCGTAGATCAGGTCCAGGTTGACGTGGTCGAACCCCGCCGCCCGCGCCTCGGCGACGCACGCCTCGGGGCGCCCCGGCGTGTGCGTACGGTCGAGGACCTTCAGTACGTGCTGCTTCGCGCTCTGCATGCCGAAGGACACCCGGTTGAAGCCGCCGGCCCGCAGCTCCTCCAGATACGCCCGGTCCACCGACTCGGGGTTCGCCTCCGTCGTCACCTCGGCGTCGTCCGCGAGCCCGAACTCGTCCCGTACCGCCGCCAGCATCCGGACCAGGTCACCCGCGGCGAGCAGCGTCGGCGTGCCACCGCCGACGAACACCGTACGGACCGGACGGTCGTCGTCGCCCAGCACCTTGCGGGCGAGGCGGATCTCGTCGATCAGGGTCGTGGCGTAGTTGTCCCGGGAGGCGAGCACGCCGCCGGAACCGCGCAGCTCGGTGGCGGTGTAGGTGTTGAAGTCGCAGTAGCCGCAGCGCGTGGCGCAGTACGGAACGTGCAGGTAGAAGCCGAGCGGCCGCTCCCCGGCGCCCTCCAGGGCGGAACCGGGCAGCGCCCCGTCCTCGGGCATGGGCTCACCATCGGGCAGTACGGAAGGCATGACCCCATTGTCCGCCACCCGTGGGGCGGCCCCGTCCCCCGACCGCGGCCCCGCCTCACCGCGCCTGTAGCACCAGCAGCGCCAGGTCGTCCTCCGGCGGCTTCGCGCCGAACGCGTACACCGCTCGCTTGATCCGTTCGGCGATCCCCGACGCGGGCAGCCCGGCGCACTGGGCGAGCGCCGTCGCCAGGCCGTCCTCGTCGTCGAACATCCGCGAGCCGGAGCGCCGCTCGGTCACCCCGTCGGTGACGCACAGCAGGCTGTCGCCGGGCATCAGCCGGAAGCTCTCGCTCTCGTACGCCGCCCCCTCGACCACGCCGATCAGCACCTGCGGCACCGCCGCCGCCCGTACCGCGCCGTCGGGGCTCAGCAGCAGCGGCAGCGGGTGCCCGGCGCTGGCCAGGGTGCAGCGGGCGCCGCCGCCCTGGTCCTCGGGGACCGGCACCAGCTCCCCGTACAGGAGGGAGAGGAACCTGGCCTGCGGGCCCTCGGGCATCTCGTGGCCGCCCGCCGTCGCGACCATCCGGGCGGCCGCCTCCGCCGCCTCGACGCCGTCGTCGACGAGCAGCTTGTTGAGGCGGTCGAGCACGTCGTGCACCGCGTACCCCTCACGCGCCAGGAGCCGCAGCCACGGCCGCACCAGGCCCGTGACGACCGCCGCCTCCGGGCCGCTGCCCTGGACGTCGCCGAGCGCGAAGCACCAGCGGCCGTCGGCGCCCGGGAACAGGTCGTAGAAGTCGCCCCCGGCCACCCCTTCGCCGCTCGGCTGGTAGACCAGCGCGCTGTCGACCCCCGGGATCTCCGCCACGCCCGCGGGCAGCAGCCCGCGCTGGAGCACCCGGCTGATGGTGACCTGCCGGGTGTACTGGCGCGCGGCGCCGATCGCCAGCGCCACCCGGCGTACGAAGTCCTCGACCAGGCCGGTGACCTCGTCCGGGAGCCGCATCAGGCCGCCCCGGCCGAGCATGAGCACGCCCACCGACCGGCCGCCCGCCACCATCCGGTAGGCGAGCGCCGCCCCGTCGTCCTCGTCCGGGCACGGCCAGGGCATCGGCACCGGTCCGCCGCGCGCCGACTCCGGCAGCCGGGGCGGCTCCTTCTCCAGGGCCGCCCGCAGCTCCTCGATGCCGGACTCGCGGGCGTGCCAGACCCGGGCGAGGCGCGGCGAGCCCAGCGGTCCGCCTGCCTCCGGGTCGAGCCAGATCGCACACCAGTCGGCGAGCCGGGGCACCAGGAGCTGCCCGGCGAGCGCCGCGATCATGTCCTCGTCGAACTGGCCCGCCAGCAGGTCGGACGCCTCGGCGAGGAAGGACAGCGCGCCCCGGTTGACCCAGTCCCGGTCGTGCTCGGACGAGGTGCGCCGGGGCGCGTTGGTGAGTATCTCGGCGGCGCGCAGGCCGCGTTGGAGGCGCGCGTCGGACCCGGGGTCGTAGTGGCCGTCCCCGTCGCCCCCGTCGCCCTCGCCGTCCGCCACCAGCTCCAGGCGGGCCCATACGGTCTTCATGCCCGTGCGGTAGGTGATGCCCCAGCTCTCCGAGAGCGCCGCCACCAGGTGCAGGCCCCGGCCGTATTCGGGCGCTCCGGGCTCGCGCGGGGCGCGCGGCTCGTTGTGGACGGCCCTGGCGGGATGGTGGTCGGAGACCTCCAGGACCACCCCGCCGAGGTCGCCGCCGGCCGGCTGCTCCAGACGGCAGACCAGCTCGACCGTGGTGCCGGCGTGCACCACCGCGTTGGTGACGAGCTCGTTGACCAGTATCGCCGCGTCGTCCGCGAGCCGGTCGCCGAGCCGGGTCGCGCCGGGCAGGTCCTGGTCCGTCCAGTCGGCGAGCGCGGCCCGCACGAAGCGGCGGGCGGCGGACGGGGCGAGCGGGTTGCCGGGCAGGCTGGTGCGGGCGCAGGACCGGGCGCCGTACTCCGTCGCGTCGGGCGGAGCGGGTGAGTTCAGTAGGCGGTTCACGCTCTCCCGCTGCGTTGGAATGGATCCCACGGTGCGGCTCCTGACCGGTTCTCACAATGCGCCGCTTTGACACCGACAGAGTGACAGACTGAGCGTGCCCATAAGCGCCGAGTCACCGAAGTGGGCCGAGATGAAGCATGACAGTGCCGTGCCTCCTGATGAGGGCGACTGGATCCGCGCTCTGGAGCTGCGTCCGCTGCTGGCCGCGATGACCGCTCTGCGCGACGGCGACTTCCGCGTCCGGCTCCAGGAGACCCATGAGGGGATACCCGCGGAGCTCAACGCGATCTTCAATCAGATCGCCGTCCGCAACCAGCACTTCACGGACGAGCTGGCCCGGGTGCGCCGTGAGGTGGTCCGGCACGGGCACCTGGACGAGCGCCTCGCGGCCAGCCCCGGGCAGGGCGCCTGGACGGCCGGTGTGGCGAGCACCAACTCCCTGATCGACGCCCTGGTCGTACCGGCGGCGAACGCGACGCGCGTCCTGGACGCGGTGGCGGGCGGTGATCTGACCCAGCGGGTCGATCTGCACGACGGCAACCGGCAGTTGCGCGGCGATCTGCGCAGACTCGGCCGGGCCGTCAACAAGATGGTCGACCAGCTGTCGCTGTTCACGGGCGAGGTGACCCGGGTGGCGCGGGAGGTCGGCACCGAGGGGCGGCTCGGCGGGCGCGCCAAGGTGCAGGGGCTGAGCGGCAGTTGGCGCGATGTCACCGAGGCCGTCAACACCATGGCCGCGCGGCTGACCGCCCAGGTCCGCGACATCGCGGCGGTGACCACGGCCGTGGCGCGCGGCGATCTGACCCGTACGGTCACGGTCGAGGCGACCGGGGAGCTCCTGGAGCTGAAACTGACCGTCAACACGATGGTGGACCAGCTCTCCGCCTTCGCCGACGAGGTCACCCGCGTCGCCCGCGAAGTCGGCACCGAGGGGCGGCTCGGCGGGCGCGCCCAGGTCAGGGGCGTCTCCGGGGTCTGGAAGGACCTCACGGACAACGTCAACTTCATGGCGTCCAACCTCACCTCCCAGGTCCGCAACATCGCCCAGGTGACGACCGCCGTCGCCAACGGCGACCTCTCGCAGAAGATCACGGTGGACGCGCAGGGCGAGATCCTGGAGCTGAAGTCGACGATCAACACCATGGTCGACCAGCTCTCCGCCTTCGCCGACGAGGTCACCCGCGTCGCCCGCGAAGTCGGCACCGAAGGAAACCTCGGCGGGCGCGCCCAGGTCAGAGGCGTCTCCGGGGTCTGGAAGGACCTCACCGAGAACGTCAACTTCATGGCGGACAACCTGACCTCGCAGGTCCGCAACATCGCGCTCGTCTCGACCGCCGTAGCCCAGGGCGACCTCGGCAAGAAGATCACGGTCGAGGCGAAGGGCGAGATCCTGGGCCTGAAGTCGACGATCAACACGATGGTCGACCAGCTCTCCGCCTTCGCCGACGAAGTCACCCGCGTCGCCCGCGAAGTCGGCACCGAAGGAAACCTCGGCGGCCAGGCCCAGGTCAGAGGCGTCTCCGGGGTCTGGAAGGACCTCACGGACAACGTCAACTTCATGGCGTCCAACCTCACCTCCCAGGTCCGCAACATCGCCCAGGTGACGACCGCCGTCGCCAACGGCGACCTCTCCAAGAAGATCACGGTCGACGCGCGCGGCGAGATCCTGGAGCTCAAGGACACCGTCAACACGATGGTGGAGCAACTGCGCGCCTTCGCCGACGAGGTGACCAGGGTCGCCCGCGAGGTCGGCACCGACGGCCGCCTCGGCGGGCGCGCCCAGGTCCTCGGCGTCTCCGGCGTCTGGAAGGACCTGACCGACAACGTCAACTACATGGCGGACAACCTGACTTCCCAGGTCCGCAACATCGCCCAGGTGGCGACCGCGGTGGCTCAGGGCGACCTGTCGAAGAAGATCGACGTGGACGCGCGCGGCGAGATCCTGGAGCTCAAGACCACCATCAACACCATGGTCGACACGCTCTCCTCGTTCTCCTCCGAGGTCACCCGGGTCGCCCGCGAGGTCGGCTCGGAGGGCCAGCTGGGCGGTCAGGCCCGGGTCGAGGGCGTGTACGGGACGTGGAAGCGCCTGACGACCAACGTCAACGAGCTCGCGCTGAACCTCACCACCCAGGTCCGCGCGATCGCCGAGGTGGCCTCGGCCGTCGCCCAGGGCGACATGTCCCGCTCGATCACCGTGGAGACGCGCGGCGAGGTCTCCGAGCTGAAGGACAACATCAACCTGATGGTGTCCAACCTGCGCGAGACGACCCGCGCCAAGGACTGGCTGGAGTCCAACCTCGCCCGGCTCGCGGCTCTGATGCAGGGCCACCGCGACCTGATGGAGGTCGCCGACCTGATCCTGCGCGAGCTGACCCCCCTGGTGAACGCCCAGTACGGCGCGTTCTTCCTGGCCGACCCGGGGAACGAGGACACCCCCTCCCGTACGACGTCGACGACGAAGGGACTGGCGTTCATCGCGGGATACGGCTCCGCGCAGGGCGCGACCGTCGACACCACCGGCATGCCGGGCCACGGCCTGGTCCGCCAGGCTGCGCTGGAGAAGAAACGCATCCTCCTGGAAGAGGCCCCGCCGGACTACATCAAGATCAACTCCGGCCTCGGGGAGGCCTCCCCGGCCAGCGTCGTCATCATCCCGATCCTCTTCGAGGACAAGCTCCTCGGCGTGATCGAGCTCGCCTCGTTCTCCCGCTTCTCCGATGTCCACCTGGCGTTCTTCGACCAGTTCGTGAACACCATCGGCGTCGCCATCAACACCATCATCGCCAACTCCCGTACGGAATCGCTGCTCAGCGAGTCCCAGCGGCTCGCCGTGCAGCTCCAGGAGCGCTCCAACGAACTCCAGCGCCAGCAGGCCGAGCTGCAGCGCTCCAACGCCGCGCTGGAGGAGAAGGCCGCGCTGCTCGCCAGCAGCTCCCAGTACAAGTCGGAGTTCCTGGCGAACATGTCGCACGAGCTGCGCACCCCGCTCAACTCGCTGCTCATCCTGGCCCGGCTGCTCTCCGACAACCCGGACGGCCACCTCTCCGACCAGGAGGTCCAGTTCGCCACCACCATCCACCGCTCGGGCTCCGACCTGCTCCAGCTGATCAACGACATCCTGGACCTGTCGAAGATCGAGGCGGGCCGGATGGACGTACGCCCCAAGAAGCTCCCGCTCATCAAGGTGCTCGACTACGTCCATGCCACCTTCCGGCCCATCACCCTCGACCGGGGCCTCGCCTTCGAGGTGGCGGTCGGCGAGGACGTGCCGCGCGAGATGTACTCCGACGAGCAGCGGCTCCAGCAGATCCTGCGCAACCTCCTCTCCAACGCGATCAAGTTCACCTCCTCGGGCCGGGTCGAACTGCGCGTCAGCCGGATCAAGGACCCGGAGAACCGGCTGCTCGGCGGCTCCGACGACCTGATCGCCTTCGCGGTCCTCGACACGGGCATCGGCATCGCGCCGGAGAAACTCCCGGTGATCTTCGAGGCGTTCCAGCAGGCCGACGGCACCACCAACCGCAAGTACGGCGGCACCGGCCTCGGCCTGTCGATCAGCCGCGAGATCGCGGGCCTGCTCGGCGGCCGGATCATCGCGGAGAGCGAGCCGGGCGACGGCTCCACCTTCACCCTGTACGTGCCGGTGCTCTACCCCGGCCATCTGCCCGGCGAGCCCGACCAGCCCTCGGAGATCGACCTCCGGCCGTCCGACCGGCTCGCCGCCGACCAGCACCTGCCGCTGCCGGACGAGGACGACGACTGGCCCATCAGCACCAAGCTGGAGGAGTGGAAGCGCGGCCGGGCGGGCCAGGTCCTCCCGGGGCGCCGCGTGCTGATCGTCGACGACGACATCCGCAACGTGTTCGCCCTCACCCATGTGCTCGGCCGGGTCGGCATGCCCGTGCTCTACGCCGAGAACGGCCGCGAGGGGATCGAGACCCTGGAGCGCAACCCGGACGTCGAGCTCGTCCTGATGGACATCATGATGCCGGAGATGGACGGCTACGAGACGATCGAGGCCATCCGCCGCAGCCCGCTCTGGGCCGAGCTGCCGATCGTCGCCCTGACCGCGAAGGCGATGCCCGGCGACCGCGAGAAGTCGATCGCCCGGGGCGCCAACGAGTACGTGCCGAAGCCCGTCGACGTCGACCGGCTCCTCACCGTCGTCTGCGCCCTGCTGGACCCGGAGGGCGAGACCGGGGAACCGTGCATACCCTCTGTCCCGGAGCAGTCGGGCGGCACCGGGGAGTCCGCCGCCGCTCCAGAGACCACGTAAGGCGACACCATGATCACCCAGGCACCACCCGGCGACCGGGCGAGCATCCTGCTGGTCGACGACATGGAGGACAATCTGATCGCCTTGGAGGCCGTCCTCGGATCACTCAACGAACCGCTGGTACGGGCGCGTTCGGGCGAGGAGGCCATGAAGGCACTGCTGCGCCAGCAGTTCGCGGTGGTGCTGCTCGATGTGCGCATGCCGGGCATGGACGGCTTCGAGACGGCGACCAACATCAAGCGCCTGGACCAGACGAAGGACGTCCCGATCATCTTCCTGACCGGGACGGAGGGCGACAGCGGCTATGCGTTCCGGGGGTACGCCACGGGCGCGGCGGACTTCCTCGCCAAGCCGTTCGACCCCTGGGTGCTGCGGGCCAAGGTGAACGTGTTCCTCGAACTGCACCGCAAGAACCAGCAGTTGGAGCGGCTGCTCGACCACGAGCAGCGGCAGCTGGGCGAGATCATGCGCCAACTGGCCTCCATCGAGGAGGAGCTGGCCAAGGGCGACGGCCCGCCCGAGGTGGGCGAGCTGCGCCGCACCCTGGCGGCGATGGAGGAGCTGATAGGGGAGATGAGACGGCGGGGCCGCTGACGCTTGGCCGGGAGGCCGGTCATTCGGCTGCGGACCGTGCGAGGCGGTCCCCCTGCCCGAACGAAGTCGAGAGTCGGGGGAGATCGCACCCGCGCGGCGGAGCCGCACAGGTCACAGCCCGCGCCCCTCATGGGGCGCAAAGCCGCCGCCCCCGGCCCTCACGCCTCGCGCGAACCCGCGTACATCTCCTCGATGAGGTCCTTGTACTGGCGCTCGACGACCGGCCGCTTCAGCTTCAGGCTGGGCGTCAACTCGCCGTGCTCGACGTCGAGATCGCGCGGCAGCAGCCGGAACTGCTTGATGGTCTGCCAGCGCTGCAGGCCCTCGTTGAGCCGCTTCACATAGCCGTCGACGAGCTCCACCGTCTCGGGGCGGGCGACCACCTCGGCGTACGGGCCGGTGATGCCCTTCTCCTTGGCCCAGCCGAGGATCGCGGGCTCGTCCAGGGCGATCAGCGCGGTGCAGAAGTTCCGGTCGGCACCGTGCACCAGGATGTTGGAGACGAACGGGCAGACCGCCTTGAACTGGCCCTCGACCTCGGCGGGCGCCACGTACTTGCCGCCGGACGTCTTGATCAGGTCCTTCTTGCGGTCGGTGATCCGCAGATACCCGTCCGGGGAGAGCTCGCCGATGTCACCGGTGTGGAACCACCCGTCGGGCTCCAGGACTTCGGCGGTCTTCTCGGGCAGCTTGTGGTAGCCCTGCATGACGCCGGGGCTGCGCAGCAGGATCTCGCCGTCGTCGGCGATGCGCACCTCGGTGCCGGGCAGCGGCTTGCCGACCGTGCCGGTGCGGTAGGACTCGCCCGGGTTCACGAAGGAGGCGGCGCTGGTCTCGGTGAGCCCGTACCCCTCCAGGATGTGGATGCCGGCGCCGGAGAAGAAGAAGCCGATCTCGGGCGCGAGGGCTGCCGAGCCCGAGACGGCGGCGCGCAGCCGCCCGCCGAACGCCTCGCGGATCTTCGAGTACACCAGCGCGTCCGCGACCTTGTGCTTGGCGGCGAGGCCGAACGGCGCCGAAGGGCGGCCGGTGCGGCGGAAGTTGTCCTGGGTGACCTTGGCGTACTCGCGGGCCACCTCGGCCGCCCACTTGAAGATCTTGTACTTGGCGCCGCCGGCCTCCCGGGCCTTGGCGGCGACCCCGTTGTAGACCTTCTCGAAGATCCGGGGCACCGCCGCCATATAGGTCGGCTGGACCACCGGAAGATTCGTGATGATCTTGTCGACCCGGCCGTCGACGGCCGTGACGTGCCCGACCTCGATCTGCCCGGACGTGAGCACCTTGCCGAAGACGTGCGCGAGCGGCAGCCACAGGTACTGCACGTCCTCGCCGCTGATCAGGCCGGTCGCCGCGATGGCCTTCGCCATGTACGACCAGTTGTCCTGCGGCAGCCGCACGCCCTTGGGGCGGCCGGTCGTCCCGGAGGTGTAGATCAGCGTGGCCAGCTGGTCGGCGGTGATGGCAGCGATCCGCTCCTTGACCGCGTCCGGGTGCTTCTCCAGATACGCGGCGCCGCGCTCCTCCAGCTCGGCGAGGGTGATCACCCAGCCCTGCGGGTCGTCCTCGGCGGCCTCGACGCCCGCCGGGTCGATCACCACGACGTGGCGCAGCTCCGGAAGCTCGGCGCGGCGCTCGCGCGCCTTCGCCAGCTGGGCCGCGTCCTCGGCGATCAGCACCACGCTCTCGGAGTCGGCGAGCACGTACGCCGACTCCTCGGCGTTGGTCTGCGGGTAGATGGTGGTGGTCGCGCCGCCCGCGCACATCACCCCGAGGTCCGCCAGGATCCACTCGACCCGGGTGGAACAGGCCAGCGCGACGCGCTGCTCGGAGACGACCCCGAGATCGGCGAGCCCGGCGGCGATCGCGTAGACCCGTCCGGCCGCCTGGCCCCAGGTCAGCGACTTCCACTCGTCGGGGCCCGTGCCGTCCGCGGACGGCACCGGATGCCGGTAGGCCTCCAGGTCCGGGGTGGCCTCCACGCGCTGGACGAAGAGGGCCGCCACGGACGGTGGCCGATTCTCGATCAAGGTCTGTGTATCGCTCACGACGTCCTCCGGGCCGGCCTGCGGCAGGGCTGGGGCTGCTTCTTGTTCAGCCTGGGCTGCTTCTTGTTTAACTGGCGAGTAACCATCGGGCCGTGATCAGAGTAGAGCGCTCCCGGCCGCCGCGTAAGGGGCAGCGGAAGGTGGTTTCATAACGAACGGACCCCCACTCCGAGGAGCGGGGGTCCGTGATCCGACGAGGGGTGACTGGCCGGTAACAACAGCTGACGCCCTGTCGCCGACCGGCCCGGTCACCACGTCTGTTGCCTCTTCTTGTTACTTCTTCTTGCCGGCGGACTCGTCGCTGGACAGCACCGCGATGAAGGCCTCCTGCGGGACCTCCACGGAGCCGACCATCTTCATCCGCTTCTTGCCTTCCTTCTGCTTCTCCAGCAGCTTCCGCTTACGGGAGATGTCACCGCCGTAGCACTTGGCGAGGACGTCCTTGCGGATGGCGCGGATGGTCTCGCGGGCGATGACCCGGGAGCCGATCGCGGCCTGGATCGGCACCTCGAAGGCCTGCCTCGGGATGAGCTCGCGCAGCTTGGCGACGAGCCGCACACCGTAGGCGTAGGCGGCGTCCTTGTGGGTGACGGCGGAGAAGGCGTCGACCTTGTCGCCGTGCAGCAGGATGTCGACCTTGACCAGGCTCGCGGACTGCTCGCCGGTGGGCTCGTAGTCGAGGGAGGCGTAGCCGCGGGTCTTGGACTTCAGCTGGTCGAAGAAGTCGAAGACGATCTCGGCGAGCGGCAGCGTGTAGCGGATCTCGACGCGGTCCTCGGAGAGGTAGTCCATGCCGATGAGCGTGCCGCGGCGGGTCTGGCAGAGCTCCATGATCGCGCCGATGAACTCGCTGGGCGCGAGGATCGTGGCGCGCACGACCGGCTCGTACACGTCCGAGATCTTGCCCTCGGGGAACTCGCTCGGGTTGGTGACGGTGACCTCGTTGCCGTCCTCCAGGACGACGCGGTAGACCACGTTGGGCGCGGTGGCGATCAGGTCGAGCCCGAACTCGCGCTCCAGGCGCTCACGGATCACGTCGAGGTGCAGCAGGCCGAGGAAGCCGACGCGGAAGCCGAAGCCGAGCGCGGCCGAGGTCTCCGGCTCGTACACCAGCGCGGCGTCGTTGAGCTGGAGCTTGTCCAGCGCCTCGCGCAGATCCGGGTACTCGGACCCGTCCAGCGGATACAGACCCGAGAAGACCATCGGCTTCGGGTCCTTGTAACCGCCGAGGGCCTCGGTCGCACCCTTGTTGAGGGAGGTGATGGTGTCACCCACCTTGGACTGGCGGACGTCCTTCACACCGGTGATGAGGTAGCCCACCTCGCCGACCCCGAGGCCGTCGGACGGCGTCATCTCGGGCGAGGAGACACCGATCTCCAGCAGCTCGTGCGTCGCCCCGGTGGACATCATCCGGATCCGCTCGCGCTTGTTGAGCTGCCCGTCGACCACACGTACGTACGTCACGACACCGCGGTACGAGTCGTACACCGAGTCGAAGATCATCGCGCGGGCCGGGGCGTCGGCCACGCCGACGGGCGCGGGCACGTCGCGCACGACCCGGTCGAGCAGCGCGTCCACGCCGACACCGGTCTTCGCGGACACCTTGAGCACGTCCTCCGGCTGGCAGCCGATGAGGTTCGCGAGCTCCTCGGAGAACTTCTCCGGCTGGGCGGCCGGAAGGTCGATCTTGTTCAGGACGGGAACGATGGTGAGGTCGTTCTCCATGGCGAGGTAGAGGTTCGCCAGCGTCTGCGCCTCGATGCCCTGGGCGGCGTCGACGAGCAGGACGGTCCCCTCACAGGCGGCGAGCGACCGCGACACCTCGTACGTGAAGTCCACGTGCCCCGGGGTGTCGATCATGTTCAGGATGTGCGTGTTGCCCTGACCGGGTCCCTCGGTGGGGGCCCAGGGCAGCCGCACGGCCTGGCTCTTGATCGTGATGCCGCGCTCGCGCTCGATGTCCATACGGTCGAGGTACTGAGCACGCATCTGCCGCTGCTCGACCACACCGGTCAGCTGGAGCATCCGGTCGGCAAGGGTCGACTTGCCGTGGTCGATGTGCGCGATGATGCAGAAATTGCGGATCAGAGCCGGGTCGGTACGGCTCGGCTCGGGCACGTTGGTAGGAGTCGCGGGCACGCAGGGTCCTGATTCTTGAGACGCGGGGCGTCTCGTCTCGGGCGATGTCGGATCGATACGTAGCCCCTATCGTCCCATGGGAACGGGACTGCGCTCGGTTTGGGCCGCCATGAGGACGGCTGGTAACCTGGGCAGCTGTGCCTCGTCTGCCCTCTCAGCGGCGAGTGTCACACCCATCTGATTCATCGAACCTGAAAAGGCTCTTTCGTGGCGAACATCAAGTCCCAGATCAAGCGGAACAAGACCAACGAGAAGGCGCGCCTGCGCAACAAGGCCGTCAAGTCCGAGGTCAAGACCGCGGTCCGCAAGGCCCGTGAGGCTGTCCTGGCCGGCGACGTCGAGGCGGCCACCACGGCTGTCCGCGCCGCCTCCAAGAAGCTGGACAAGGCCGTCAGCAAGGGTGTCATCCACAAGAACGCCGCCGCCAACAAGAAGTCGGCGCTGGCCACCAAGGTTGCCGCCCTCCAGGCCTGACCTGACTGACCGACCGGCCTCCGGTCGGCCACCTGGTCCACTCGGGCCACTTGATTGTCCACCGGAAGGGACCCAGCGGGCCCTCTCATCCGCTCCCTCCCGGTACCCAGCACCACCGCCGCACGCGGCCTGCGTTCGCCACGCGGGTGCGGCGCTCAGTTTGATTGTTTGAACGGAAACCCCGTTCCTGCCCTCCTTGGGGGTGGGGGCGGGGTTTTTGCGTGGGGGCGGTGGGGGCGGGTGTCGTTGCCGGGGGTGGGGGCGCCCAGGGCCGGGGGGGCCGAGGCGGGGTGCAGAGGCGCAGCCCCGTTCACCACCCACCCACCACAGCCGGTGTCTAGGGGCGAAGCCACGAGAGCCGGGGCTCGCGGGCGCAGCCCCGAGGCGGGGGTCCGGGGCGCAGCCCCGAGGCGGGGGTCCGGGGCGCAGGCCCGAGGCGGGGCGCAGGGGCCGCAGGCCCCGCGAAGGGGGTCCGGGGGCGCAGCCCCCGGGAAAACCACCTCCACCCGCACCCAGCCGCCCGCAGGGCTTTAGGGAAGGGGCGGGGTGGGGCAACAGCTCAGCGCCGAGCCCGCGCCGCCCGCGCCACCACCACAACCGCCTTCTCCAGGGCGTACTCAGGATCGTCCCCCCCGCCCTTCACCCCCGCATCCGCCTCAGCCACAGCCCGCAAAGCGACGGCGACCCCATCCGGCGTCCACCCCCGCATCTGCTGCCGCACCCGATCGATCTTCCACGGCGGCATCCCCAGCTCCCGAGCAAGATCGGCCGGCCGCCCACCCCGAGCCGACGAAAGCTTCCCGATCGCCCGCACCCCCTGAGCCAGCGCACTAGTGATCATCACCGGCGCGACCCCGGTCGACAGCGACCAGCGCAACGCCTCCAGCGCCTCCGCGGCCCGCCCCTCCACCGCCCGGTCCGCGACCGTGAAGCTCGACGCCTCCGCCCGCCCGGTGTAGTAGCGCCCGACGACCGCCTCGTCGATCGTCCCCGCCACGTCCGCGCACAGCTGCGACACCGCCGACGCCAGCTCCCGCAGATCGCTGCCGATCGAGTCGACCAGCGCCTGGCACGCCTCGGGCGTCGCCGAGCGCCCCAGCGCCCGGAACTCCGACCGCACGAACGTCAGCCGCTCCGCCGGCTTCGTCGTCTTGGGACACGCGACCTCCCGCGCCCCCGCCTTGCGCGCCGCGTCAAGGAGCCCCTTGCCCTTGGCGCCGCCCGCGTGCAGCAGTACGAGCGTGATCTCCTCGGCGGGCGCCTCGAAGTACGCCTTCACATCCTTGATCGTGTCCGCCGACAGATCCTGTGAGTTGCGTACGACCACGACCTTGCGCTCGGCGAACAGCGAAGGGCTGGTCAGCTCGGCCAGCGTGCCGGGCTGCAGCTGATCGGAGGTGAGGTCGCGCACATCGGTGTCCGCGTCGGCGGCCCGGGCGGCCGCCACGACCTGCTGCACGGCGCGGTCGAGCAGCAGGTCCTCCTGGCCCACGGCGAGCGTGAGCGGGGCGAGCGGATCGTCGGTGGAATTCTTCCTGGTGGCCATCGCCGTCCAGCATCCCACGCCCCACTGACAGCCCCCGGCGCCCGCCCCGGCGGCCGTTCCCCGGCACCCCGCCCCGTATCGGAGAATGTCCAGGTGAGCGATGTGACCCGACACGTACTCGTACTGCCCGACCGCGACGCCGCCGACGAGGTGGCCCAGGAACTCCCCGCCCGCTTCGCCGTGGCCGAGGAGCCCCAGCTCGTACGCGACGCCCTGGCCGGCGAGGACGACGCCGAGGACGCCCAGTGGCTGGTCGTCATCGAGGACCCGACCGCCCGCCTGGACCCGGCGGCCCTCAACGAACTGGCCGAGGAATACGAGGGCTGGCTGGAAACCCCGTAGCCGTTCGGGGGGCGAAGGGGCGAGGTCGGAGGGGCGGCCGTGGGGCTCAGGCCGCCTTGACCGAACGCTTGGGCACATCCTGCACGTCCTGCACGTCCAGGTCGACGGAGATCGACGACCCGGTGCACGAAGCGGTCGCTGACGGAGAGGCCCGAATTGCTACCCCCGGTTACCCGCGCGCACCCCGCCCTCCTCCCGTCATGGACCACGCCCCATCGGCACCGCCCGAAGCCCGCTGCCCGTCCCCGTCACGGCGATCGCGCCATCCATGTCCGTACGCAGCACCCTCGCCCCGGCCGCGCCGAGCAGGGCGACGGTGTCGGGTGCCGGATGGCCGTACCGGTTGCCCCGGCCCACCGAGATGAGCGCCAGCCGTGGCCGCACCGCCCTCAGCAGCGCCGGATCCTGGTGGGCCGAGCCATGATGGGCCACCTTGAGAACATCCACCGGCGGCAACTCCGGATGATCCCGCAACAAGGCCTGCTGAGCGGGCGGTTCAAGGTCTCCCGGTAACAGCAGGGTCAGCCCTCCGGCCCGTACGAGCAACGTGACACTGGCGTTGTTCGGCCCGTCCAGCACGGGGTCGAGGCGGGTGGCACCGATGCCGTTCGGCGACTTCGGCCCGCCCCGCGGGTTCGGCTCACCCCGCGGGTTCGGCGAGCTCGTCATGTTCGCCGCCCCGACAGGTGGCACCCCGACCTGTGGACTCCCAACCTGTGGCATCCCGACCGGCGGTGGCAGGGCCGCCGGTGACAGGGCCGGTCGCGACAGGGCCGCCGGTGACAGGGCCGGTCGCGACAGGGCCGCCGGTGACAGGGCCGGTCGGGACAGGGCTGGCGGTGGCAAGGGCGGCGGTGGCCACAGCACCTGCCAGGACAGTCCGCCCACCGCACGCCGCTCCCCCGGCTCCGCCGACACGACCGGCACGCCCGCCCGCGCGGCGACCCTCCGTACGAACCGGGCTTGTTCCGGCGGTTCTTCGAACGTCGTCGTCTCGATCACCCCGACCGCCCGGCCGCGCAACACCCCGGGCAGCCCTGCCACATGGTCGGCATGGAAGTGCGTGAGCAGGAGGAGGGGAATCCGGGTGACGCCCAGGGCCCGCAGACACCGGTCGGCCGGAGCGGGGTCGGGTCCCGTGTCGACCACCACCGCCGTACCCTCCCCCGCCGCCAAGACCGTGGCGTCGCCCTGCCCCACATCGCACATCGCATAGCTCCAGCCCGGCGGCGGCCACCCGGTGACGATCCTGGTCAGCGGCGCGGGCCGCACGACCGCGAGCAGCACCAGGAGCGCACACAGCGCGGCCGCCCATGGATGGCGCGGCAGTCGACGCGCCAGGAACACCCCGCCGACCGTCACCCCGGCGAGCAACAGCCCTCCGCCCCAGCCGCCCGGCCACCCCGTCTGCGCCCCCGGCAACGCGGCCCCGGCCCGCGCGATCGTCGCGATCCACCCCGTCGGCCACCCCGCACACCAGGCCAGCAACTCGGCGACCGGCATCGCGACCGGTGCCACGGCCAGGGCCGCGAACCCCAGCACGGTCGCCGGGGCCACCGCGAGCTCCGCCAGCAGATTGCACGGGACGGCGACCAGACTCACCCGCGCCGCGAACACCGCCACCACGGGCGCGCACACCAACTGCGCCGCGCCCGCCGCCGCCAGCACCTCCGCGAGCCCACGCGGCACCCCGCGCCGTCGCAGCGCCTCACCCCACCCCGGGGCGACGGTGAGCAGCGCTCCCGTGGCCAGGACGGAGAGCACAAAGCCATAACTGCGCGCCAGCTCCGGCGAGTACAGCACCAGGAGCAGTACGGCGGCGGCCAGTGCCGGGATCAGCGATCTGCGCCGACCCGTACCGATCGCGAGCAGGGTGACCAGTCCGCAGGCCGCCGCACGCAGCACGCTCGGGTCCGGTCGGCACACCACCACGAATGCGAGGGTGATCACCCCACCGAGCAGCGCCGTCGCACGCAGCGGGATGCCGAGGCGCGGGGCCAAGCCGCCCCGCTCGGCCAGCGACGCCCGGCCGGGCGAGCCGATGAGCAGCGCCAGGACGATCACCAGGTTGCTGCCCGACACCGCCATCAGATGCGTGAGGTCGGTCGCCTCGAAGGCGTCCCGCAGCTCGGGCGTGATCTGCGTGGTGTCGCCGACGACCAGCCCGGGCAGCAGCGCCCGGGCATCCGGGCTCAGCCCGTCGGCCGCCTTCCGCAACCCGGCCCGCAGCCCACCCGCCGTGCGTTGCAAGGCGGTTGGCTCCCCCACCACCTCCGGCACCGCCCGCTCGGGCACCCTCAGCACGGCCGCCACCGAGTCGTTGCCCGACGCCGGCGGAGCGAGCCGGGCGGACAGACGCAGCCGCGTCGAGGGCAGCAGCCCCTGCCACGGCTTCGGGGCGATCACCAGCACGGGCGTCCGCAGCCGCTGGCCCCCGCCGTGCGCTCCGACGACCCGGGTGACCTCCCCCTGAAGTACCACGGACCCGGCACCCCTCGTCCGCCCCCGCACCGGCCTCGGGTCCGAGGTGGTGGTCAACTCGACGGTGACGGGCGCGTATTGCCGCGCCAGTCCGGGAATCGGACCTTGCCGCGCCTGCGCCACATGAAGCGCCCCAGAGACGGCACCGGCCGCCGAGCACAACAACACGGCCGCGACGGCGACACGGTTCACCCACCAGGGCCCGGCTCTGGCGGCCGGGGACACGGGGACGGGCACGGAGGGGGCAGTGGGGGCGAGTAGTCGAGCCCCGCCGGACGCCGTGGCGAGTGGTCGAGCACTGCCGATCGCCGGAGCGAGTCGTCGAGGACCGTCGGCCGCCGGAGCGAGTGGTCGAGCACCGTCGGCCGCCCCGGCCTCCGCACCGTGCCGCCCACGCGAAGTACCGTGCCACCGCCAGCGAATCGCGGGTGTCAGCAACAGCCCAGCCGCCACCAGGCAGAACGCCAGCCCCCACATCACCCACTCCGCCGGGGCGTTCATCGCCACTGCGGCAGCCAGCCACGCCCCGACGGCAGGCGGGACGAGGCGCAGGTCGGCCGGGCCCTCCTGATAGGGGTTGGCGGCGCCGAGCCGGTGGCCCGAGTCGGCGTGGACCGCCGGGCGGTTCACAGCCGCACCAACGACTGGAGGTCCGCGAACCGGCGGTCGCCGATCCCGTTCACCTGGCGCAGCTCGCCCACGGACCGGAAACCACCGTGCTGAAGGCGGTAGTCGACGATGTGCTGGGCGAGCACCGGCCCCACACCGGGCAGGGCGTCCAGCTGATCCACCGATGCGGAGTTCAGGCTGACCGGCCCGCTCGTCGCCGCACCCGCCCCGGCGCTGCCACCGCCTCCGGAGACCGCTCCAGGTGACGTTCCGGTCCCCCCCGACCGCCATTCCGGGCACCACACCGGGCACCCCCACGACCACCTGCTCGCCGTCCATGAGCACGCGTGCCCGGTTGAGCCCCGTGGTGTCCACCCCGTCCCGCACCCCGCCCGCCGCGTCCAGCGCGTCGGCGACCCGCGATCCGGTCGGCAGCCGGTGGATCCCCGGCCGCCGTACCTTGCCGCTGACGTCGACGACGATGCCTCCGCCGGGAGAGGGCGCGGGTACCCCACTCGGCCCGGCCCCCACCGCCGGGCTCGGCGACCGCCCCGGGCCCGTCGACCGCGCCGGCGATGAGGACGGCACGGGCCCGACCACTCGCTCCGGCGCCCGCACGGGCTCGGGCCTCCCCGTCCAGAACTGCTGCACGGCCAACCCCACGGCCACGATCAGCACCACGCTCAGCGCGGCGAGACTCTTCGGCGTGAGCCCGCACCGCACCTGCACCCAGACGGGCAGCCGTTCCCGTAACGCCGTCCACATCCGCTCCCGCACTCCTGGGAAAGGAACGAAAGTCGAGCCGGTGGAAGACGGTGCCGGACCCGGTGGCGGATCGGCGACGGACCGGGCCACCGGCGGGAGGATCCCAGGCGCCGCCTCCCCCGGAGTCGGCGCCTGGGGCGGAGTCGGGGGCGGCGCGGTCGACGCCGAGGGCTCACTCGGCGACGGCTCAGTCTGCGACGACGCCGGGAACAGCGTCTCCGCCCGCCGCCGTGCGGCCACTGTGATGGAGGCCTGGACCTCGGCGCCGCGTCCGCGACGGCCGTGACCATGGCGGACACGGCCGTCCGAACCCGGAGCTCGGCCCGGCCCGCTCGTTGCGCTGCGTGGTGATCGGATAGCCATGCCACGAAACGCTAGGCACCTTCGGCCGACCCCGCTGAGCAGGCCCGATTCCCGTGGAAAACTTGCCAGTTGTGGATAACTCCCTCACCCGGGAGAGTGACGCAGTCCCGCACGGATCACCACGACGAGATCACTTCGACGATCGGCGCGACGGCCACCACCGCCGCCGCCACCCCGCCGCCACGACGGCCACCACCGCCACGATCAGCGCGGCGACACCACCGCGCCCAGCAGCCCCGGCCCCGTGTGCGCCCCGATCACCGCGCCGACCTCGCTCACATGCAGGTCCACAAGCCCCGGCACCCGCTCCCGCAGCCTTTCCGCGAGCGCCGCGGCGCGGTCCGGCGCCGCGAGATGGTGCACGGCGATGTCCACCCGGCTCGACCCGGCCCGGTCGACGACGATCTCCTCAAGCCGGGCAATGGCCTTCGAGGCCGTACGTACCTTCTCCAGCATCTCGATCCGGCCGCCCTCCAGCTGGAGCAGCGGCTTGACCGCGAGCGCCGAACCGAACAGCGCCTGTGCCGCGCCGATACGGCCGCCCCGGCGCAGATACTCCAGCGTGTCCACGTAGAAGAAGGCGGACGTGCCGCCCGCGCGCTTCTCGGCCGCCGCCACCGCCTCGTCGAGCGTGCCGCCCGCCTCGGCGATCTCCGCGGCCGCCAACGCGCAGAAGCCCAGCGCCATCGCGACCATCCCGGTGTCCACCACCCGTACCGGCACGGGGGCGCTCTTCGCGGCCAGCACGGCGGCGTCGTAGGTCCCCGAGAACTCGGCCGAGAGGTGCAGCGAGACGATCCCGGCGGCGCCCGCGTCGGCGGCGGCCCGATAGGCCGCGGCGAACACTTCGGGGCTCGGCCGCGAGGTGGTCACCGAGCGGCGTTTCTGCAGCGCCAGGGCGAGGGAGCGGGCGGAGATCTCGGTGCCCTCCTCCAGCGCCTGATCGCCGAGGACCACGGTCAGCGGCACCGCGGTGATGCCGTGCCGCTCCATCGTCTGCGGCGGCAGGTAGGCCGTTGAATCGGTGACGATCGCGACATGGCGGGACATGAGCGGGAGGTTACCCGCCAGGGCCGCCGCGCGGCAGCCCGGCCCCGGTCCAATGATCGGTTCGGGTGGACGGATGATCGGTTCCAGCGTCCGTCCCGACGTACGCGCGCACCCGCCGGCGCGTGCCGACCGCTCGGCCTCCGGCGCCCGCCCGCCGCTCAGTTCGTCGTCTCGGGCCGGGCCGTCTTCTGCCATGGGTACACGGGCGCGGGCCCGGCCGCGGCGATCGCCTGCGGGGCGTCGGCCACTGTGGCGGACTCCGGCCACTTCCGGTCGGCCTGCCCGCCGGACGTGTCCGTCGTCGCCGAGGTGGTCGGGCCCTTCGTCGCCCAGTCCCGCAGCGCGCCCGACTCGACCTCGATCTCCGCGCTGAGCGAGGCCAGGTCGTCGTCGGCGAACTGCCGGGCCCGGTCCCGCACCGCCCAGCGCAGCGAGTCCGCCGCGTGCGTGATCCGCTCCGTGCGCTCGCGCAGCTCCGGCATGCGCTCGGCCATGCGCCGCTTGTCGGGCTCGCGCTCAAGGCGCTTGAGCTCGTCGTCCAGCTCGTGGCCGTGGCCGCTCAGCCGCTCGAACAGGCGCAGCGACTCCTTCAGGGACTCGTCCTGCTCCACGCGCGCGTGGAGCGAGTCCTGGGTGGTGCGCATCGAGGTGCGCAGCGTGAGCCGCAGCTGGGCCAGTTCGCCCGCCACACCGACCTGGCCCATGCTCTTGGCCCGCAGCGTCGTGTCCTCGACCGCCTTGCGGGCCTGGGTGACCGTGCGCTCCACGCCCCGCTTGGCGGCGCCGACCGCCTTCACGGTCAGGTAGGCGCCCAGCACGACGAAGGCGACGAACATCAGCGCCAGGATCGCGATCGCGGCTTCCATGAACGTCCCCTCGGTGTCAGCTGTCTTCCCTCCACCGTAAACGGAACGGGCAGGTTGGGGGTTCCCCGGGAACCCCCAACCTGCCCGTAGGGGAAACCCCCGGTACGGCCGCGCGTCAGGCGGTGACGATGTTCACCAGCTTCGGCGCCCGCACGATGACCTTGCGGATGTCGGCGCCGCCCAGGGCCGCCACGACGGCCTCGTCGGCCAGCGCCAGCTTCTCCAGCTCCTCGTCGGAGATGGCCGGCGGGATCTCCAGGCGCGCCTTGACCTTGCCCTTGATCTGCACGACGCAGGTCACGGTCTCGTCCACGACGTACGCGGGGTCGGCGACCGGGAAGTCCTGGTGGACGACCGAGTCCTGGTGGCCCAGCTTGCGCCACAGCTCCTCGGCGATGTGCGGGGCCAGCGGCGCCACCAGCAGCACCAGGCGCTCGGCGACCGAGCGCGACAGCGGGCCGCCCGCCTTGGTCAGGTGGTTGTTCAGCTCGGTGATCTTGGCGATGGCGGTGTTGAAGCGCATCTCCGCCAGGTCGCCGCCGGCACCGTCGATCGCCTTGTGCAGGGCACGCAGCGTCGCCTCGTCCGGCTCGGCGTCGGTGACCGTGGCCTCGCCGGTCGTCTCGTCGACGATGTTGCGCCACAGCCGCTGCAGCAGCCGGTACTGGCCGACCACCGCGCGCGTGTCCCACGGCCGCGACACGTCCAGCGGACCCATGGCCATCTCGTACAGGCGCAGGGTGTCCGCGCCGTACTCGGCGCAGATCTCGTCCGGAGTGACCGCGTTCTTCAGGGACTTGCCCATCTTGCCCAGCTCGCGCTTGACCGGCTCGCCCTCGAAGAAGAACTTCCCGTCGCGCTCCTCGACCTCGGCGGCCGGTACCGGGAAGCCGCGGCTGTCCCGGTAGACGTACGCCTGGATCATGCCCTGGTTGTACAGCTTGTGGAACGGCTCGGCCGACGAGACGTGGCCCAGGTCGAACAGGACCTTCGACCAGAAGCGCGCGTACAGCAGGTGCAGCACGGCGTGCTCGGCGCCGCCGACGTACAGGTCGACGCCGCCGTGCGGCTGGCCCTCGCGCGGGCCCATCCAGTACTGCTCGATGGCCGGGTCGACCAGCTTCTCGCTGTTGTGCGGGTCCAGGTAGCGCAGCTCGTACCAGCAGGAACCGGCCCAGTTGGGCATGGTGTTGGTCTCGCGGCGGTACTTCTTGGGGCCCGCGCCGTCGCCCAGGTCCAGGGTGACGTCGACCCACTCCTCGTTGCGGGAGAGCGGGGTCTCCGGCGAGGTGTCCGCGTCGTCCGGGTCGAAGGTGCGCGGCGAGTAGTCCTCGACCTCCGGCAGCTCCAGCGGCAGCATCGACTCGGGCAGCGGGTGCGCCACGCCGTCCTCGTCGTAGACGATCGGGAAGGGCTCGCCCCAGTAGCGCTGGCGGCTGAACAGCCAGTCGCGCAGCCGGAAGTTGACGGTGCCCTCGCCGATGCCGCGCTGCGACAGCCACTCGGTGATCTTCACCTTGGCGTCGGTGACACCGAGGCCGTCCAGGGAGATGTCCGCGCCGGACGAGTTGACGATCTTCGCGTCGTACGAGGCGAAGGCGTCGTCCCAGGTCGAGGCGTCGGTGCCGCGGTCGTCCGACGGCTCGACGACACAGCGCATCGGCAGCTCGAAGGCGCGCGCGAAGGCGAAGTCGCGGACGTCGTGCGCCGGGACGGCCATGATCGCGCCGGTGCCGTAGCCCATCAGCACGTAGTCGGCGATGAAGACGGGGACCTTGGTGCCGCTGACCGGGTTGATCGCGTACGCGCCGGTGAAGACGCCGGTCTTCTCCTTGGCGTCGGCCTGGCGCTCGACCTCCGACTTGGACGCGGCGAACGCGCGGTACTTGGCGACGGCCTCGGCCGGGTTGGCGTGGCCGCCCGTCCACACCTCGTGCGTGCCCTCGGGCCAGGCGGCCGGGACGATGGCGTCGACCAGCTCGTGCTCGGGCGCCAGCACCATGTAGGTGGCGCCGAACAGGGTGTCCTGGCGGGTGGTGAAGACCGTGATGCTGTCGGCGCCGCCGGTGACGGTGTCGACGGCGAAGTCCACGCGCGCGCCCTCGGAGCGGCCGATCCAGTTGCGCTGCTGGAGCTTGATCGCCTCGGGCCAGTCCAGCGCCTCCAGGTCGTCCAGCAGACGGTCGGCGTAAGCGGTGATGCGCATGTTCCACTGGCGCAGCTTCGCCTTGAAGACGGGGAAGTTGCCGCGCTCGGACCGGCCGTCGCCGGTGACCTCCTCGTTGGCCAGCACGGTGCCCAGGCCCGGGCACCAGTTGACCGGCGCGTCCGAGGCGTACGCCAGGCGGTAGCCGCCCAGGACGTCGGAGCGCTCGGCGGCGCTGAGCTCGCTCCACGCGCGCGTACCGGGAGCCTGACGCTCACCGCTCTCGAACTGCGCGACCAGCTCGGCGATCGGACGGGCCCTCTTCGCCTCGTCGTCGTACCAGGAGTTGAAGATCTGCAGGAAGATCCACTGGGTCCACTTGTAGTAGTCCGGGTCGATCGTCGCGAAGGAGCGGCGCTTGTCGTAGCCCAGGCCCAGCCGGCGCAGCTGCGCCTTCATGTTCTCCATGTTGGCCTCGGTGGACACGCGCGGGTGCGTGCCGGTCTGCACCGCGTACTGCTCGGCGGGCAGGCCGAAGGCGTCGAAGCCCAGCGTGTGCAGCACGTTGTGGCCGGTCATGCGCTGGTGGCGGGCGAAGACGTCGGTGGCGATGTAGCCGAGCGGGTGGCCCACGTGCAGACCCGCGCCCGAGGGGTACGGGAACATGTCCATGATGAACTTCTTGGGCCGCGCGACGACCGCGGGGTCACCGGCCAGGTCGCCGCTGGGGTTCGGCGCCGCGTAGGTGCCGTCGGCGTCCCAGAAGTCCTGCCAGCGTGCCTCGATGTCAGCGGCCATGGCGGCCGTGTAGCGGTGCGGCGCGGCCGACTCTGCGGCAGCGGTGTTCGTCTCGCTCATGATCCTTAAAGCTCCATCGATCGTCTCTGCCAGCGGCTGCGACATTCACCAAACGAAAAAGCCCCTCGCACAGGAGGGGACGCCGCGCCGATTCCGGCCGGCTCTTCATCGGTCGGGACTGATCAGCGCGGCTCGCTAAGCAGAAGGCGTACGGCACGCATGGCGTCAGGGTACCGCAGGCCCCGCACGGACCGCACAGAGTAGTCGCGGGGCGCCTCAACGACCCCAGCCGGATGAGGTTACTCCGCGTACCGCCCTCTTCTGGGGCAACCAATCAAACGCCGTACCCCTCGGTATGGGGCGACCTAGCATGCGGCCACGGGACCACTTTGCTGAACCTTTCGGAGTCGCCCCATGAACCCTCACAGTCCCCGCTCAACGCTGAAACTGAACATCCCGTCCCTTAAGGGACGGTTGAAAGGAGGGATGTCCGGCGCTCTTCTGATCGCCTCGGTGGTGCTCATACCGGTGGTGGGCGCTCTCTCGGGCGGCGCGTTCCGGGCCGCCCTGGACTTCACCACCGGCGTCCTGTCCCTGGTCACGCTGTCGTCCTCGATCGCCTGGGGCCTGCTCGCCACCGACCGGCTGTTCCTGTCGATCCGCCAGCGCCTGGTCGCCCAGGCCATCCACCGCGCGACCGCCGTGTCCTCCATCGGCTTCCTCCTGGTGCACGTCACCGTGAAGATCGCGAACGGCCACACGTGCCTGCTCGGCGCCCTGATCCCCTTCGGGCTCGGCGTCTCCGGCTCCGACGCACTGATCGGTCTGGGCTCGCTCGCCGCCCTCCTCATGGTCGCCACCGCCGCCACGGGCGCGCTGCGCAGCGCCTTCGCCAACCCCGACCGGGTCGCCGGCCACTGGCGCGCGGTGCACATGCTGGCCTACCCGGCCTGGTGCTTCGCCCTGGTCCACGGCCTCTACGCGGGCCGTCCGGCGGCCGGCTGGGTCGTCACCCTGTACAGCCTCTCGCTGGCCGGTGTGGCCGGCGCCCTGGTCGTCCGCTCGCTGCCGCGCCCCGTCCAGCGCCGCATCGCCCGGCGGCTCGCCCCGCTCCTCGCGCGCGTGGAGAGCGCCCAGGCCGTCGCCCCGGACGCCTCGACCCCGCAGCCGCACCCGGCGGACCCCGCCTCGCCCCGCTACGAGGCACCCGCGCCGCATCCGTACCCGGCGGACGCCTTCGCGAGCGACCCCTTCGCGAACGGCTCCTTCTCGGCCGACCCCCTCACGGCCGACCCGTACGAGAGCGCGCAGCTGTACGACGCGGGGCAGCCGCGTGCCGTGCCCGGGCAGCCGAAGCCGGCCACCGGCATCTCGGCCGCCTACCGCGCGGTCTCGCTGGCGCCCGCCCCGCCGCAGTACGCCCCGAGCTGGCCGACGCCCACCCCGCGTCCGCCGGAGAACATGCCGGTCCACGAGAACGGCTTCAGCGGCATGGGCGGCTTCGACGAGACGGCACCGCTTCCCACCGTCCCCTACGGGGACAGTGGCCCCCTGTTCGAGAACCCTTCCGGGCCGCCTCCCGAGTACGCAGCGCCACAGCCCGAACCGTCCCCGCAGCCCAGCCCGTTCCACCAGCCCGTCGCCGGTGAGCCCTGGCACAGCCCCGCAGGAGATCGCCCGTGAACGTGCCCCTGCCCGACGTCCCCGAGGTGCGCGTCGTCGGACTGCCGCAGCTCACCGCCGGGTTCGACCTGGTCGAACGGCTCGGCCTCGACATGCATCTGAAGGTGCACGGCCCGCTGGAACCGGTGCCCGGCGAGCGCCTGGCCCAGCTGGCCGAGGAGATCTCCCTCAACGGCCGCGGCGGCGCCGGGTTCCCGTTCGCCCGCAAGCTGCGGGCGGTCGCCAAGTCCGCGATCCGCCGGGGGGTGCGCCCGGTCGTCGTGGTCAACGCGAGCGAGGGCGAGCCCGCCTGCCGCAAGGACACGGTGCTGGTGAACCGGGCCCCGCACCTGGTCCTCGACGGCGCCCTGCTGGCCGCCGAGGCGCTGGGCGCGCGCACGCTGGTCGTCGCCGTGACCCGCGACTCCACGGAGGCGTCCATCCGCGCGGCCTTCGCCGAGCGCGGGCTCGCCGACCGGCGCGGCACCGCGCTGCGCGCGCGCGTGGTGCGCACCCCGGAGCGGATGGTCTCGGGCGAGGCCTCGTCCGTGATCCGGGCCGCGGGCGGCGGCCCCGCGCTGCCGCCGGGGCGCAAGGTGCGCGCCTCGGACACCGGCATCGGCGGCGCGCCGACGCTGCTGTCGAACGCGGAGACGTACGCGCAGCTCGCCGTGGCCGCCCGGGTCGGCCCGCGCCGCTACAGCCACCACGGGCTGCCCACCGAGCCCGGCACGGTCCTGCTCACGCTCTCCGGGGCGGTCGCCCGCCCGATGGTGGTGGAGGTCCCGACCGGCGTGCCGCTGCGGTACGTACTGCAGCTGGCCGGTGCGCCGCCGGTGCCCCAGGGAGTGCTGACCGGCGGCTACCACGGGAGCTGGCTGGACGCGGCGGCCGCCCATGACGCGGTGGTCTCGCGGGACTCGCTGGCGGCTCTCGGCGGGGCGCTGGGCGCGGGCGCGATCTTGCCGATCGGGCCGGAGACGTGCCCGCTGGGCGAGTCGCTGCGGATCGCCACCTGGCTGGCCGCCGAGACCTCCGGCCAGTGCGGCCCCTGCCGGCTCGGTCTGCCGGCCGCCGCGGGCGGTCTGGCGGATGTGCTCAACGGCGGCGGCCCGGCCGCCCTGGAGGCGCTGCGCGAGGTCACCGGGGCGGTCAAGGGGCGCGGCGCGTGCAAGCACCCGGACGGCTCGGCCCGTTTCCTGACGTCGACCGTCAACGCCTTCACCGACGACCTGGCGGCGCACGTCCTGGCGGGCGGCTGCGGCCGCCCGACGCTGGGCCTGCTGCCGCTGCCGGGCGACGGCTACGCCGAGGAGGGCATCCCCAGCGGCGAGAAGGTGCTGGTCGACTGGACGCTCTGCCAGGGCCACGGGCTGTGCGCGGACCTCATCCCGGAGCTGATCCGGCTGGGCGCCGACGGCTATCCGGCGGTGGCCGACGCCACTGTCCCGATGCATCTGCGCGGGCGCGCGCAACGTGCCGTGCGCCGGTGCCCCGCGCTGGCACTCCGTATCGAGCAGGCGCCCGCCGCCATGCCCGCCCTGCCCGCCCCCGCCCGCAAGGCCCTGGGCAGCGGCCGTAGTTGACGCATGACAAGAAGGCGGCCACCCGATCCGGGTGGCCGCCTTCCTTATTGTGGAGCTAAGGAGAATTGAACTCCTGACCTCCTGCATGCCATGCAGGCGCTCTACCAACTGAGCTATAGCCCCTTGTTCTGTTTGCCGCCCGGTTTCCCCCGGCGACATCGAGAACATTACACGGTCCCCCCGGTGCTCCACCAAATCGATTGCCGTTCTGTACCGACAGGGCCGGTAACGTCCCCTTTCGTGACCGTGAACGTGCTCGCGCACACCGCCACCCGTCCCGCCTCCGCCCGCCGTCCCGTGCTGCTCGCCGCCACGGCCTGCCTGCTCTCGTTCGGCGCCTTCTGGATCGCTCAGCGGGCCGCCGGGGTCTCGATGATCGACCTGATGGTCTACCGGGCGGAGGGAGGCGCGGTACGGGCCGGGGCGGACCTCTACGCGATGCGCGCCACGCACGCGAGGCTGCCCACCACCTACCCGCCGTTCGCCGCGCTGCTGTTCACCCCGCTCACCCTGCTCGGCGTTCCGCAGATGCGCACGCTCGCCACCGCCGCGAACCTCGCCCTCCTTGTCGCGCTCGCCCATCTGTCGCTGCGCCTGGCGGGACGCGAGCGGCCCGGGGCCGCGCTGTGGGTGGCGGCGCTGGCCGTGTGGTGCGAGCCGGTGTGGACGACGCTGCGGTACGGCCAGATCAACCTGCTGCTCGCGGTGGCGGTCCTCTGGGACCTCACCCGGCGCCCGGGCCATCGCGGAGCCGGCGCGGGCATCGGGCTCGCGGCCGCCGTGAAGCTCACGCCCGCCCTGTTCGCGCTCTTCCTGCTGCTGACCGGACTCGTACGCGCGCGTGCGGACGGCTGGAACACCTGGCTGCGGCAGGCGGCGACGGCGCTCGCGGTGTTCGCTGGGGCGACCCTGGCCGCCGCCGTGGTCCTGCCACGGGACTCGCGGCGCTTTTGGACCTCCACGCTCTTCCAGACCGACCGGGTCGGCCATGCCGAGGACACCGCCAACCAGTCGCTGCGCGGGGTGCTGGCGCGCCTGCTGCACACCGGGGATCCCGGGACGTGGTGGACGGTCGCCGCGGCCGTCACGGCGGCGCTGGGGCTGTACGCGGCGGTACGGGCCGAGGTGCGCGGGGAGCGGGCCTGGGCGGCGCTGTCCTGCGCCGTCACCGCGCTCCTGGTGAGCCCGGTCTCCTGGTCGCACCACTGGGTGTGGTGCGTTCCGGTCCTGGTGCTGCTCGGGGCCCAGCGGCTGCGCGGGGCGGCCGCCGGCGCGCTGTTCTGCTCGTACGCCCTGTGGTGGGTGCCGCATGGGGCGGGCCGTCCCGAACTCGCGCAGAACGGCGTGCAGATGGCGCTCTCGGCGCTCTATCCGCTGGCCGGCGCCGCTTTTGTGGCGGCGGCCGCGCTCAGGCCGTGGCGAACGAGTAGAACCTCTTGAGGGTGCAGTGCGCCTCCAGGAGGCGGCCGTAGATCGGCTCGCCCTCAAGCTCCCGGTAGGTCTCGATCGGGTCGCCTTTTATGATCAGCGCCCGCGCGCATTCCTCGCACCAGTACTGGTAGTCGGCGTTGATCGGTTCCATGTCCCGGACGATCGGCGTACCGCTGCCGCACCAGTCGCACTTCCGCCTGTGTGCACCCATCTCAGCTCCAGCTGTGGCCGCAGGCCGTGCACACGTAGGAGACGCCACCGCCGTCGTCGCCGAGCATCTGGGCGACATGGGAGGAACCGCAGGCCGGACAGGTCAGGCGGGCGGCCGAGGTCGGTGCAGCGGACAGGTCCGGGAACTCGTCGCGGCTCGCAGGCATCGCGGTCTCCCTCCCGTTCGGTCCGTCGTCCCCCTCCGGCCGTCACGATTCTGCCATGGCCGCGCAAGAGGGTCAGCGGCGTCGTGATACGAGCGCCGTCAGCACCCCCACCAGGGCCGCTCCGGCCAGCGCGACGGAGCACGCCCACAGCGCGTCGCCGGACGCGTGCGCCCCCGCCGAGAGCCGGTTCAGGAAGAGCGTGCCGAAGCTCGCGACCCCGATGAGCTGGCCGAGCTGGTTCACCGTCGCCAGCAGTCCGCTGGCGTCGGCCGCGTCCTCGGGCCGTACGTTCGCCAGAGCCCCCGCGAACGTGGGGCTGAAAGCCAGCGCCAGACCGGCGCCGACCCCCGCGTAGGTTCCATAGATGGCGAGGCCCCCGGTGCCGCCGTTGTGCAGCAGCGCGCCCGTGGCCGTCGTGGACAGCGCGGTCAGCGCGAACCCGCCCGGCACCAGCGCCCGTTGCCAGGAGGCGGGCCAGCGCCGCCAGGTGAGCCCGACCGTGCCGAAGACGGCGGCGGTCGGCGCGAACGTGAGCCCCGCGCGCAGCGCGCTGTAGCCGAGGCCGCCCTGGATGTGCAGCGTGAGGGTGAACAGGAAGCCCGCGTTGATCGCCATCGCCACCGCGATCCTGGTGACCGCGAGACCCATGCCGGGGATCCGCAGCACCCTGGGCGCGATCAGCGGGGCGCCGCCGTGCCGCGCGAGCCGCGACTCGTACGCCCAGAAGGCGGCGAAGAGCACCGCGCTCGACGCCAGCGACAGCCAGGCCCACAGCGGCCAGCCCTCCTCCTGCCCGAGCACCAGCGGCACCGTGAGCAGCGACACGGACCCGCCGAGCAGCACCAGGCCGGGCAGGTCGAGATCGCGCATCAGCCGGGCGGCGCCGCGCCGCTCGCTCCGGTCCTTCGGCAGGTGGCGCGCGCCGAGGGCCAGCAGGGCCATGCCGATGGGCACGTTGACGAGGAACACCGGCCGCCAGCCCGCCCCGAAGAGGTCGGCGCTGACCAGGATGCCGCCGAGGACCTGGCCGGCGGCGGCGCCGGTGGCGAGCACCGCGGAGTAGACACCGAGGGCACGCACGCGTGCCTCTCCGGTGAAGTTGCGCTGGATGAGGCTCAGCACCTGCGGGATCATCAGTGCCGACCCCACGCCCTGCGCCAGCCGGAAGGCGATCAGCTGGCCGGTGCTCCCGGACAGGCCGCAGGCCAGCGAGGCGACGGTGAACACGGCGAGCCCGACGAGGTAGAGCCTGCGGTGCCCGAGCAGTTCGCCCAGGCGCGCCCCGGTGATCAGCAGGACGGCGTACGCGATGGTGTAACCGGCGACGACGAGCTGCAACCCGGCGCCGGAGGCGTGGAGTTCGGTGCGGATGGTGGGGGCGGCGACGTTGACGATGAACACGTCGAGGAGCGCCATGAACTGCGCGGCGAGCACGATCGCGAGCAGCAGCGGGGGCCGATTGTCAGTGGCAGCGTCTTTACTGAGCAAGGGACTTGGCCCCGTGCGAAGTGCTGTGGTCATGGCAGCCAGCCTGACCGCAGTCGGATACGGGTAACGAGAGCCCGCTGATGCTGGTACTGACAGCACCTGGCAGCGGTGGGCGACGGGATGGACGATGGGGGACGTGACGACTGTGGCTACACCGAACGGACGCCGCAGGCCGGAGCTGGCGGCCTTCCTGCGCGGCAGGCGGGCGCGGGTCACACCGGCCGATGTCGGCATGGCACCGGGACCGCGGCGGCGCACGCCGGGGCTGCGCCGCGAGGAGGTCGCCACGCTCTCCGGAGTCGGCGTCACCTGGTACACCTGGCTGGAGCAGGGCCGTCCCATCAACGCCTCGCCGCAGGTCCTGGACGCGGTGGCGCGCACTCTGCGCCTGGACCGGCCCGAGCGCGAGCATCTGTACCACCTGGCGGACGTGCCGTTCGAGCCGGACCGGGAGGCGTGCGCGGTGGTCGTCGGCCCGGAGGTCCAGGGCCTGATCGACGCCCTCGACCCGCACCCGGCGGTGATCTACAACGGGCGCTACGACATCCTCGCGACCAACCCCGCCTACCGGGACCTGTTCGACCTGCCCGAGATCCGCGCGATGGGCGTGCGCAACGTGCTGTGGACGATGTTCATGCTGCCGGAAGCGGAGTGCCCGGTGCTGTTCCGGGAGAAGGAACTGCCGGTGATGGTGGCGACGCTGCGCTCCGAGTACGGACGCCACGTCGGCGAGCCGGCCTGGGAGACGTTCATCGAGAGGCTCTCGGCGGCCAGCCCGTACTTCGCGGAGCTCTGGCAGAACGGCGACGTGGTTCCGCCGGGCCCGCGCGTGAAGACCTTCCGGCACGAGGCGGTCGGCGAGATACGCATGACGTCGCTGTCCCTGTCGATCAACGGCATGCCGGACTTCCGGCTCGTCACCTACACACCGAACGACGAGGAGAGCCGCGCGCGTACGGCGGCCCTGCGGGAGATGCGGGAGAAGCTCTGGGCGTGAGGTGTCCGCGCGGGCACGGGGCCGCGCGGACACCTCACTCCCGCAGGACCGCGCCGCGCGCGAGGCCGAGCCGGGCCGGGTCGGGTCGGGTCGGGGCCAGCTCTGGGGAAAACGAAAGATCCCGCCCGGTCGAACCGACCGGACGGGATCTCGTCACTGTGGAGCTAAGGAGAATTGAACTCCTGACCTCCTGCATGCCATGCAGGCGCTCTACCAACTGAGCTATAGCCCCGCTGTTCGCTTTGTTTCCCGCGCTCCTGCGCCGCGAACAAGAAGAACTTTAGCCTGTGACCTGCCGGAAAGTGAAATCCGGTGGTCGCACCGCCCGAGCGGCCGGTCGGCGCCCCTTGGCGGACGCCTCGGTCGCCGCCCAGTCGTCGCCCCGGGCGTCGCCTCAGTCGTCGTCGCCGAGGACCGGCTCGGGGAGCGTGCCGGCGTTGTGCTCCAGGAGCCGCCAGCCGCGCGCGCCCTCACCGAGGACGGACCAGCAGCAGTTCGAGAGGCCGCCCAGGCCCTCCCAGTGGTGCGCCTCCAGGCCGAGCAGGCGGCCGATGGTCGTACGGATCGTTCCGCCGTGGCTGACGACCACCAGGGTGCCGTCGTCGGGCAGCTTGTCGGCGTGGCTGAGCACCACCGGGGCGGCCCGGTCGGCCACCTCGGTCTCCAGCTCGCCGCCGCCCCGGCGCACCGGCTCGCCGCGCTTCCACGCCGCGTACTGCTCGCCGTAGCGCTCCACGATCTCCTCGTGGGTCAGGCCCTGCCAGGCGCCCGCGTACGTCTCCCGCAGCGCCTCGTCGTACGCCACCGGCAGTCCGGCCACGGCGGCCAGCTCGCCGGCGGTCGCCGCGGCCCTCTTGAGGTCCGAGGCGATGATCGCGTCCGGCTTGAGGGCCGCGAGCAGGCGCGCCGCGCGGCGCGCCTGGCCGAGACCCGTCTCGGTCAGCTCGATGTCCGTGGAGCCCTGGAAGCGGCGCTCCAGGTTCCACGCCGTCTGACCGTGCCGCCACAGGACGACGCGGCGGCCCCTGGGCTTTACGTTGCCGGCGTTCAGCTCAGCTCACCGTCCTCCGTCCCGCCGTGCAGCTGGGCGTGCTCGGCGGCCTTGCCGCGGGTCTTCACCGCGTCCTCGGGCAGCGTGATCTCGGGGCAGTCCTTCCACAGCCGCTCCAGGGCGTAGAAGACGCGCTCCTCGCTGTGCTGGACGTGCACGACGATGTCGACGTAGTCCAGCAGGATCCAGCGGGCGTCGCGGTCGCCCTCGCGGCGCACCGGCTTGGCGCCGAGCTCCTTGTTCAGGCGCTCCTCGACCTCCTCCGCGATGGACTTGACCTGGCGGTCGTTGGGGGCGGAGGCGAGCAGGAAGGCGTCGGTGATCGACAGCACGTCGCTGACGTCGTACGCGATGATGTCGTGCGCGAGCCGGTCGGCGGCCGCCTGAGCGGCGGCGGTGATGAGCTCGATGGAACGGTCCGTGGCGGTCACAAGCAGGCTTTCGTCGGCGGTCAGATCGATTCAGATCGTTCTCCAGGATCTCACGGACCGCCGACAGCCCCGAAAGGATTACTTGACCTTGTAGTCCTTGCCGAGCACCACGGTCACATCGGCGTTCGCCGCGGCCTTGCCCTGCTTGACCGCACCGGCCGGCAGACCCAGCGTCTTGGCGACCTCTTCGGCCTTCGCCTTCTGCCCCGCGTCACCGTAGGTGACGGTGGACGCCGCCTGGGTGCCCGCACCGCCGGCGTCGATGACGGCGTAGCCGCCGTTGACCAGATCGACCCGGGCCTTGTCGGCCGCCTTCGCGTTGCCGCTGCCGTTGGCCACCCCGACCCGGACCGCCGCGCCCTTGTCGGGAGCCGTGACCGTGCCGCCCAGGATGTCCTTGACCACGCTGTTGCTCGCCTGCGCGCTGAGCGTGCCGTCGCCCTGGACCGGCAGCAGGGCCGTCTTGTACGCGCCGATCTTGGCGTGCTCGGCGAGCTTGGCCAGCGAGGCGCCCAGGTCCGACTCGGGAAGTGAGGGGTCGAGGATCTGCGCGAGCGTCTGCACGGTGATCGTCGCGGCCTTGGGATCGTCCGAGATCTTGCGCAGCACGCCGTACATCACCTGCCCGAACCGCTCCAGCTGCTTGGCGTCGGCCTCGCCCGGCCCCTTGTAGGTGGCGTACGCGACGGCCATCTGTCCGGTGAGCGTCTGGTCGTCGCCCTTCTTCACCACCGGGTCCGCGCCCGCCTTGGCGCTCGGCACATCGGTGTCGGTGCTGATGTCGATGTTGCCGACCAGGTCGACCAGGTTCTCCAGGTAGGGCGTGTCCAGGCGCCAGGTTCCGGTGATCTTGGTGCCGAGCAGGGTGCCGATCGCCTCGCGCGTGCCCTGGGAGCCGTCGCCGTCGACGGACTTGCCCAGCGTGGTGCGGGTGCCGTCGTCGTTGGAGATGGCGAGCGAGTTGGGCAGCAGAACGGTGGTGCCCTGCTTGGTGGTCGCGTTGTTGACGAGCAGCGCCGTGGAGGTGCCGCCCTTCTGGGTGTTGTGCAGATGCACGACGATCACGTCCCGCTTCTGCGCCCCGACCGCCGCCGGGGCCTTGGAGCCCGAGGACGACGACAGGCCGGGCAGCTTGCCGACCGACCACAGGTAGCCGACGCCGCCGACCGCCGCGAGGGCCAGCACCACGATCAGCGCGACGATCCGGTTGCGGCCGCGGCGCCGCGCCTCCTCGCGCCGCTCGCTGCGGCTCTCGGTGAACTTCAGCCAGTCGATGACGTCTTCGGAGTCCTCGTCGGGCTCCTCGATGAACGCGAACTGCCCGGTGCCGCCGTCGCGTTCGTCCTTGCGCTGCTGCGGCAGGACCGGCACCTGCTCGGCCACCGCCTCCGGCACGGCCTCCTGGACGGGGGCCTGCACCTGAGCCTGGACCGAGGTCCGGTCCGCCGCCTCGCCGACCGCCGGCTGCTGCTGCTGCGCCGGAGCCTGCTGCTGGTTCCACTGCTCCGCGGTGTCGTAGCCGTAGCCCTGTTGCTGCTGCGGCACGGAGGGCTGGGCGCTCTGGCCGTACGGGTCGTATCCGTAAGAAGGCTGCGGTTGGGCGTACGGGTCGTACCCGTAACCGCCCTGCTCCTGAGACTGCTGGGACTGCTGGGACTGCTGCGGCGGCTGGTTCTGGTGGGACTGGGCGTACGGGTCGTACGAAGCCTGGTGCGGCACTTGCTGGTACACCGGCTGGCCGTACTCGTCATAACCGACAAGTTGCACCTGTGGTGCATAGGGGTTGTTCGGGTCCTGTCGGTCGTTCACCGGGTGCCCTTCTCTCACTCGCCGCGGTACAGCTGGCGCTTGTCGATGTAGCGCACCACACCGTCCGGAACCAGATACCAGACCGGATCGCCCTGCGCGACCCTCGCCCGGCAGTCCGTCGACGAGATCGCCAGCGCGGGCACCTCGACCAGCGACACGCCACCCTCGGGCAGACCGTCGTCCGTCAGCAGATGGCCGGGGCGGGTCACGCCGATGAAGTGGGCGAGCGAGAACAGCTCGTCCACGTCCCGCCAGGTGGTGAGGATCTGGGAGAGGGCGTCGGCGCCCGTGATGAAGAAGAGGTCCGCGTCGTTGTTGAGCGCGCGCAGGTCCCGCAGGGTGTCGACGGTGTACGTCGCGCCGCCGCGGTCGATGTCGATGCGGCTCACCGAGAACTGCGGGTTGGACGCGGTCGCGATGACCGTCATCAGATACCGGTCCTCGGCCGCGGAGACATGCTTGTGGCTCTTCTGCCACGGCTGCCCCGTCGGTACGAAAACGACCTCGTCCAGATGGAACTGAGAAGCCACCTCGCTGGCGGCCACCAGGTGTCCGTGGTGGATCGGGTCAAACGTTCCGCCCATCACGCCGATGCGGCGCTTGACCGGACCGGTAGGCACTTCCTGCTCTCCCATGCGTGCAGAGCCTACTGGCCCGGTGGAAACGCCCCGACTCGGCGGTCGCGTCAGCGGTCGCGGTTGAAGCGCGTGGTGATCCACAGCAGAAGCAGCAGGATGACCAGGGCGCCGCCACCGGTGACGTACGGGCTGAGGCTTTCGTGGTTGCCGCCGTGCTCGGTGCCCTCGGCGAGGGTGACCATGTTGGCGGCGGTGCTGGTGAGGCTCATCGTCGGCAGGACCTATCCGGGAGTCGGAGCGGAGACTTCGGGCTCATCGTATGCGGGCGGCCCGGGCACGCTCACGCCGACTCAGCCGTTCAGTCCCGGGCGGGGGTTCACGGTCGGCCTGGGGTCGGTCCCGAGTGGCGTTCGCGGCGGGGTACCCGCGCTGAGCCCGACGGCGCTCGCGGCGGGATACCCGCGGTGGGCCGGACTCAGTCCCGGGTGGCGTTCTCCGCGGCGGACCGGTCGTCCTTGCCGCGCTCGCCGGCGGGCCCGGACGTGGTCGACTCGCCCGTCGACTCGTCGTCGTTCGACCGGTAGCCGCGCAGCAGCAGCCAGGCGAGGGCGGCCCCGCCCACGATGGAAACGACCAGCACGATCCGCAGCACATTGCCGGGTCCTTGGTGGTCGGAGGCGGCGGCGAGCAGCGTCACGGCGTCCGGCATGGCAGGTCTCTCCTCGGTTATCCACAGGCCCCCGTCACACGGTAGCCCCACCGCCTAGTGTGGATGTCGTCAGGGGGACGAGCCGAGACTCTCAGGCAGGGGGACACCATGACCGACGACCTTCAGGACAGCGTGCCGAGCAGGCAGCGCCGACGCTTCCCCGGGATCTCCTCCCGGGCCTACGAACACCCCGCGGACCGCTCGGCGCTGGTCGCGCTGCGCAAGCTCAGCGGGTTCGACACCGTCTTCAAGGCGCTCAGCGGACTGCTGCCGGAGCGTAGCCTGCGCCTGCTCTTCCTCTCCGACTCGGTGCGGGTGAGCGACGCCCAGTTCGCACACCTCAACGCCATGCTGCGGGACGCCTGTTACATCCTGGACCTGGAGAAGGTCCCGCCGATGTACGTGACCCAGGACCCCCAGCCGAACGCGATGTGCATCGGCCTCGACGAGCCGATCATCGTCGTCACCACGGGGCTCGTGGAGCTGCTCGACGAGGAGGAGATGCGCGCGGTCGTCGGCCACGAGGTCGGCCACGCCCTGTCCGGCCACTCCGTCTACCGCACGATCCTGCTCTTCCTCACCAACCTGGCGCTGAAGATCGCCTGGATCCCGCTGGGCAATGTGGCGGTCATGGCGATCGTGACGGCGCTGCGGGAGTGGTTCCGCAAGTCGGAGCTGTCGGCGGACCGGGCCGGACTGCTCGTCGGCCAGGACCTCCAGGCCTCGATGCGGGGCCTGATGAAGATAGCCGGTGGCAATCATCTGCACGAGATGAACGTGGACGCGTTCCTGGAGCAGGCCGAGGAGTACGAGGCGGGCGGCGACCTGCGCGACTCGGTCCTGAAGATCCTGAACGTGCTGCCCCGCTCGCACCCGTTCACCACGGTGCGCGCGGCCGAGCTGAAGAAGTGGGCCGCGACCCGCGAATACCAGCGGATCATGGACGGTCACTACCCGCGCCGCGAGGAGGACAAGGACACCTCGGTCAGCGACTCGTTCCGCGAGTCCGCCGCGTCGTACGCCGATTCGGTACGGACGAGCAAGGATCCGCTGATGAAGCTGGTCGGCGACATAGCCGGCGGCACGGCGGACCTGGGCGGCAAGCTGTACGGCAAGTTCACGGGCGCGGGCTCCGGCTCCCGTACGTCGGACTCCCGCCCCTCGGACCGGCCGACGGACGGACCGGTGGACGGATCGCCGGACGGACCGGCGGGCCCGGACCGCCCCTCCGGCCCGGCGGCGGACGGCGGCGGACCGCACGACGAGCCGAGGGACGGCGACGGGGGCACCAAGGGCGACGGCAGCGGCGGCTCGGGCGGCGGCAAGGGCTGACCGTCGGCGCGAGAGCTGGTGACGGCGGGCACCACCACGCACTACGTACGGGAGCGCCCGGACCGCCCTGCCGCCCCAGCTCCTGGCCCGCCCTACGTGTTCTGTCCCGGGAGTTGTGGACGGGTGAGCCAGGTCTCGGCTGAGGGATCTTGAAGGGGGTGTGACCCAGATACGCCAGAAGCCCGCCAGGAACCCGCCAGACTTGATCTTGGCCTGCTGAGTGCCTGACGCTGTCGGGGATCTTGGCGATGACGGTCGGCCATGCCCTCGACATCTCAGTCTCCAAGATCCCCGACCTCGCCACCCGCGATCAGCTCCGCGTCTCCTCGCGGCGCCCAACAGCGGCCGCATCGGGTATGACGAGCAGCTTGCCGGTGGTACGCCGAGCTTCCAGGTCGCTGTGGGCCTGGGCGGCCTCGGACAATGCGTAGCGGCCCGTCACGGTGACCTCAAGCGCCTTGGAGCGCACCCACTCGAACACATCGGCGGCCCGTCGGAGCAGTTCGGACCGATCGGCGATGAAGTCCCCGAGACTGGGCCGGATCAGGGTCAGCGAACCGCCGTGGGCGAGCCGGATCGGATCAAACGGCGGCACGGCGCCACTTGCCGCGCCGAAGAGCACGAGATGGCCGCGGGGCCGCAGGCTGGCGAGGCTCGCATCGAAGGTGTGCGCGCCGACGCCGTCGAAGACAACCGGCAGTCCCTGACCGCCGTTGAGCCGCCTCACCTCGGCTGCGAGATCGTCGACCGCGGAGGAAAGGATCACCTCAGCGGCCCCGGCACGCTTCGCCAGCTCGGCCTTCGCCGTGGTCGACGTCGTGCCGATCACCCTGCCGCCGAGATGGGTGATGAGCTGGGTCAAAAGCAGCCCCATGCCACCAGCAGCCGCATGCACGAGGACCGTGTCGCCCCCCTGAACCGGGTAGGCGTCCTTGACGAGATAGTGCGCGGTCATGCCTTGGAGGAGCACGGCGGCGGCTGTCTCGAAGCCGATATCGTCGGGCAGCGGCACCAGCCGGGAGGAGTCCACGACGGCCCGCTCGGCATACGTGCCGGGAATCTCCACCCAACCGACCCGGTCCCCGACCGCGACGTCAGCGACGCCGGGTCCGACTTCGACGACCGTGCCGGCGCCCTCAGCGCCCGGGGTGAAGGGCAGCGGGAGGCTGTACCGGCCTTCGCGGTGGTAGACGTCGAGGAAGTTGACCCCGGATGCGGCGACCTCCACGAGCGCCTCGCCCGGACCCGGCCGCGGCTGGTCCACCTCGGCCTCCCGCAGCACCTCGGGACCGCCCACTTCGTACACCTGTATCGCTCGCAAGACCCCTCCAATAACGGTTCGTCCCCCACCAACCCCGTTGACGGCGATCCGATTCCCGGCGAGCAGACCAGCCCGCCGCCCCCGCCGGGAGCGGAGACGCCTGCTGACGAGGCAATACACCTAGGGCGTCGGCTGGGCGCTGGTGGCGAGGGTGCCGCAGAGGGCGGCGGTGGCGGGACCGGTCGCGTACGGGTCGGTACCCGCCGGGCCGACCGTGCTGGTCCGCTCCCCCGCCAGCAGCGGCCGCAGCTGCGCCGAGACATCGGCCGAGCACGCCTGCGGTCCGGCCTCCACATAGCTGACCTGGAGCTCCACCCGGTGCAGGCGCAGGTCGTCGCGGTCGAAGCGGAAGTGCAGCTCGCGGCGGACGGTGAAGAGCGAGGCCGCCTTGGCCGAACCGGTCGCGGCCGGGCGCAGGGCGTACGTGAAGGTGTGGTCGGACGTCACGTCCAGGGTGTCCTGGCTGGACTCGGCGTAGTGGAAGGTGCCCTGCACCCGTACCTGGGTGTCGGCGAGCGCCACTTTGGCCGGATCGAATCGCACCAGCCAGCCGGTGGCCGCGTGGCGGCCGTCGTCGGCGGGGTTGTCGATGCTCTGGTCGAACTGGGCCAGCAGGTCCGGGTCGAGCAGCGCCCGCACCTGGTGCACGGATTTGCCGGTGAGGACCTGGGGGTCGAGAGAGGACTGGACCAGATACTCCTTGGCGGTGGTCACGCCGGCGATGATCTGGCTCTCGGAGAAGTGGGAGGTCCTGCGGACCGCCGGGAGGTTGATGCCTTCGGCGCCGGTGCGGAACTGGGCGGCCGGGCTGTGGTCGAAGAGCTGAGCGGCATCGATGCCGGGAACGGCGCCCTGGGGCGCCAGGGGTATGACGGTCATGCGCAGCGGCTCGGCGGCGACGCTGCCGCCACCGGGCTGATACGGGTGGCGCAGGCCCATGTACACGGCGGTACCGAAGGCGACGAAGAGGAGGACGACGAGCGCGACTATCTGCTTGGTGAAGGGCCTGAAGGACCAGCTGGGGCGGCTGCGCACCGCACGCGCGTGCTCACGCATCCGTTCCTGTGCGGAGAACTCCTGCAGACGGGCAGCGCGGACGAACGATTCGTCGAAGACGACGGATCGGTATTCGTCCTCACCTCCGCCGGGGAGACCCTCCGGTGTCCCCTCGGGTGGCTCTCCACGCCCTGCCATACCTTCAGGGTAGGTCGCCGGAGGGGCCCGTAAACGCGCTGGTACGCGACAAGTTCTGGCGAGTTATCGACCACTCGGCCAGCGGGGCGTCAGGGAGCCGCCGCAGAGCCCTGGGAGAGCTGTCGGATGCCTGTCCCGGCGGGGCCCCAGCCTGTCCGGCGGGGGGAGCCCCCCAACCCCCGCTCAAGGCGTCCGAGGCACCATCGAAGCCCCCGCAACCCCCGACCCCACCGGCGCGGCCGAAGCCGCGGGCGCGGCCGGGGCCGAATAGTCCGCCGAGGCGCTGGGGCCCACCGTGACCGGGACGGGCAGCCCGGGCCCGTCGGCTCCGCCCGGCCGGCCGGGCCTGTCGGCTCGGTCCGGCTTGTCCATGTTGCTGGTGGCCGGGGGCGGGGCCGGGTCGTCGCGGCCGGCGGAGGCGCCCCGGTAGACGGCTGCGAAGGCCAGGGCGATCATGCCGACGCCCATGATCAGGGCGAGCAGCCAGGCGACCGGGCGGTGCCAGCGGGAGCGGCCTCGGTAGGGGCGCAGGGCCCCGCCGTGCGGGCCGTAGGGGCCCGCTTCGGCGCCGCCGGGGAGGCCGGGTCCGAAGGCGTCCGGGTCGCGGGCCGGGTAGGTGAAGTCGTCGTCCGGGCCGGCGCCGGCCCGGGCCCTTGCCGCGTCGGCCTCGGCGCGCGCCTGGGCCGCGGCCAACAGCCGTTCCACGGCGCTCGGTTCATGGATCTCGGCGGCCCGTACGAAGTCCTCGTCGAAGACCACGGAGGCGAATGCGTCGTCCGCGCCCCCGCGGTCGTCGTCGGGCTCCCAGCCGTCCGGGAACGGCCTGCCCCCCACGTCGTCCGGCACGGGTTCAGCGTAGCCCCGGCGCGGTCGTTTTGGGCAGGGAGTGTCCGAACTCTCCCCCTCGGGGCCGCCGGATCCACCCACCGGATCCACCCACCGGGCCGCTACCGGATGTGCCCGTCCCCCGTGACGATGTACTTCGTCGACGTCAGCTCGGGCAGGCCCATCGGCCCACGGGCGTGGAGTTTCTGGGTGGAGATGCCGATCTCGGCGCCGAAGCCGAACTGGCCGCCGTCGGTGAAGCGGGTGGAGGCGTTCACGGCGACGGTGGTGGAATCGACCAACTGGGTGAAACGGCGGGCAGCGGCCTGCGAGGTGGTGACGATCGCCTCGGTGTGGCCGGAGGTCCACTGCCGGATGTGCGCCACGGCCGCGTCCAGGGAGTCGACGACGGCGGCCGCGATGTCGTACGAGAGGTACTCGGTCTCCCAGTCCTCGGCGGTGGCCGGGACCACGGTCGCCTTCGTGGCCTCGGCGTAGGCCAGGACCCGCTCGTCGGCGTGGACGCTGACTCCGGCGTCGGCGAGCGCGTCGAGGGCGCGCGGCAGGAAGGCGTCGGCGATGTCGCGGTGGACGAGGAGCGTCTCGGCGGAGTTGCACACCGAGGGCCGGGACGCCTTGGAGTTGATGAGGATGTCGACGGCCATGTCGAGGTCGGCCTGGGCGTCCACGTACACATGGCAGTTGCCGGTGCCGGTCTCGATGACGGGGACGGTGGACTGTTCGACGACGGTGCGGATGAGGGAGGCGCCGCCGCGCGGGATGAGGACGTCGACGAGGCCGCGGGCGCGCATCAACTCCTGTACGGAGTCGCGGGATTCGCCGGGTACGAGCTGGATGGCGTCGGCGGGCAGGCCCGCGCCGCCGACGGCGTCGCGCAGCACGCGTACGAGCGCGGTGTTGGACTCGTACGCGGAGGACGAGCCGCGCAGCAGGACGGCGTTGCCGGACTTGAGGCAGAGGGCGGCGGCATCCACGGTCACATTCGGCCGTGCTTCGTAGATGATGCCGACGACGCCGAGGGGGACCCTGACCTGGCGCAGGTCGATGCCGTTGGGGAGGGTGGAGCCGCGGACGACTTCGCCGACGGGGTCGGGCAGGGCGGCGACGTCCCGTACGTCGGCGGCGATGGCGTGGACGCGTTCGGGGGTGAGGGTGAGCCGGTCGATGACGGTCTCGCTGGTCCCGGCCTCGCGAGCCTTGGCGATGTCGAGGGCGTTGGCCTCGACGATCTCCTGGGTGCGGGCTTCCAGGGCGTCGGCGATCGCCTGGAGCGCGTCGTCCTTGGCCGCGCGCGGCAATGGCGCGATTTCGGCGGCGGCCGTGCGGGCCCGGTGGGCGGCCTGGAGGACCGGGGACATGTTCTCGTACGGGGATTGCGCGCTCATGCACGCAGGGTAATGCTCCCGGCGTGGGCGTTCCGTCGGTATTCCACTGTCCGAGACGGGGCTCTCACAGTGCGGTCGCGGTGGCGCGGGGAGGACCGGGGCCTCGGCCCTGGTCTCGCGAGGGCCCGTTCTCTCACGGGCGGCCGCTGCCTCGAAGGGCTCAAAAGGGATGGACCCCGACCGGGGCGGCCGGGGGCGGGCCGTAGCCCTCGGCCAGGCGCTGGTGGTAGGTCTCGCGGTCGATGACCTCCAGGCCGACGATCTCCCAGGGCGGGAGTTTGGCGGTGGAGCGGTGTTCGCCCCACAGGCGCAGGGCGACGGCGGCCGCGTCGTGCAGGTCGCGGGCCTCTTCCCAGTAGCGGATCTCGGCGTGGTCGCCCGCGTATCTGCTGGTCAGTAAGAAGGGGTGGTCGTGGGCGAGCTGTTCGAGGCCGCGGCGGACCTCTTTGAGCGGGGCCTCGGCGCCGGAGACGCTGAGGGTGATGTGCCAGAGCCTGGGGGTGTCCCCGGGCTGTTCCCGCTCCTCGCTCTCGGTGATGTCGGCCCCTGTGCCCACGCTGGTCAGGGTCGGCCCGTCCTCCCCCACGGCCCTGCGGGCGTGGGTTCCCCCGACTCGGGGCGCCGCCCCCGGGCGCGCTCGTCTCACCGGCGGCCTCCTGTGATGCTGTGATGCCGTGATGCTGAGTAGTACCCCGCGACAGTCACCCCCGCGAGTACCCAGCAACAAAGTTGACCAGCCCGGGGCGGCGCGCGGGGCGGTTTTCGTGAAGGTGTCCGGTGGAAGGCTGGACTTTCAGCCGTTTCAGGGGTGCAGCACGACCAGATCGTCCCTGTGTACGACTTCGCGCTCGTACTCGGGGCCGAGTTCGCGCGCGAGTTCGCGGGTGGAGCGGCCGAGCAGCTGGGGGATCTCCTTGGCGTCGAAGTTGACGAGGCCGCGGGCGACCGCGTGTCCGGCGGTGTCGCGCAGTTCGACGGGGTCTCCGGCGCTGAACTCGCCCTCGACGGCGGCGATTCCGGCGGGCAGCAGCGAGGAGTGGCGTTCGACGACGGCGCGTACGGCTCCGTCGTCGAGGACGAGGTGGCCCTGCGGGGTGGAGGCGTGGGCGAGCCACAGGAGGCGGTCGGCGGAGCGGCGGCCGGTGGGGTGGAAGCAGGTGCCGGTGTCGCGGCCGGCCAGCGCGTCGGCGGCGTGGCTGGCGGAGGTGAGGACGACGGGGACACCGGCGGCGGCGGCGATGCGGGCGGCTTCGACCTTGGTGACCATTCCGCCGGTGCCGACACCGGCCTTGCCCGCGCTGCCGATCTGTACGTGGGCGATGTCGTCGGGGCCGTGGACGTCGGCGATGCGGGTGGTGCCGGGGGTGCTGGGGTCGCCGTCGTAGAGGCCGTCGACGTCGGAGAGCAGGACGAGCAGGTCGGCGCGGACGAGGTGGGCGACGAGGGCGGCGAGCCGGTCGTTGTCGCCGAAGCGGATCTCGTCGGTGGCGACGGTGTCGTTCTCGTTGACGACGGGCAGGGCGCCCATGGCCAGGAGCTGGTCGAGGGTGCGGTAGGCGTTGCGGTAGTGGGCGCGCCGGCTGGTGTCGTCGCTGGTCAGCAGGACCTGGCCGACGCGTACGCCGTAGCGGGCGAAGGAGGCGGTGTAGCGGGCGACGAGGAGGCCCTGGCCGACGCTGGCGGCGGCCTGCTGGCGGGCGAGGTCCTTGGGGCGGCGGCGCAGGCCCAGGGGGGCGAGTCCGGCGGCGATGGCGCCGGAGGAGACGAGCACTATCTCCTTCTCGCCGCCGCTGCGGGCTTTGGCGAGGACGTCGACGAGTGCGTCGACGCGGTCGGCGTCGAGGCCGCCGGAGGCGGTGGTGAGGGAGGACGAGCCCACCTTGACGACGATCCTGCGGGCCTGGGTCACGAACTGCCTTGCCACTGTCACACCGGCGAATCTATGCCAGGCCGCGCGGCGGGCGCGCGGCTATTCCGATCGCTGGACGGTCCGGGCGCGGGGCGGCCGGACGGGTCCGGGTCTGCTGGGAGGTGCGCAGGGCCCCGCCACGCGGCGGGGCCCCCGCGTCACGGTCAGCCGCGCGGGTGGCGCAGCAGCCAGCCCTGCCAGGCGGAGGAGACCATCTCGCGGATGTCGTGGCGGGCCGCCCAGTCGAGTTCCTTGGTGATGAGCTCGGCGGAGGCGACGACGCGGGCCGGGTCGCCGGGGCGGCGCGGCGCGGTCTCGGGGGCGGGCTCGGTGATGCCCGTCACGTCGCGGATGATCTCGATCATCTCGGCGACCGAAACGCCTTCGCCGCGGCCGATGTTGAGGATGAGCGCGGCGCTGGGGTCCTCGGCGAGGCGGTGGGCGGCGGCGACGTGCGCGGAGGCGATGTCCTCGACGTGGATGTAGTCGCGTACGCAGGTGCCGTCGGGGGTCGGGTAGTCGCCGCCGAAGATCAGCGGCGCCTTGCCGTCGGTGAGCCGCTCGAAGACCATCGGGACGAGGTTGAAGATGCCGGGGTCGCCGAGTTCGGCGCTGGCGGCGCCGGCCACGTTGAAGTAGCGCAGCGAGGCGGTGGCCATGCCGTGGGCCTTGCCGACGGCGCTGACGAGCCATTCGCCCGCGAGCTTGGTCTCGCCGTACGGGCTCATCGGCAGGCACTCGGTCTGCTCGGTGACGAGGTCGACGTCGGGCATGCCGTAGACGGCGGCGGAGGAGGAGAACAGGAAGCGGCTCACGCCGGCGTCGGCGGCGGCCTCCAGGACCGTGCGCAGTCCTTCGACGTTCTCGCGGTAGTAGTGCAGCGGGCGCTCCACGGACTCGCCGACCTGCTTCTTGCCCGCGATGTGGATGACACCGTCCACCTCGTGCTCGCGCAGGACGCGGTCGAGCACGTCCCGGTCGAGGACGGAGCCGCGCTCCAGGCGGACGCCTTCGGGGAGCCGGGCCGGGTCGCCGGTGCTGAGGTCGTCGAGGACGACGACCTGGTCACCGCCGTCGACGAGGGCCTTCACCACGTGAGATCCGATGTAACCGGCACCGCCTGTGATCATCCAAGTCATACGGACAGTCTAGGAGGTGACCTCCGGCGCTCCGGTCGCGTGTGACTTTTCGTACGTACGCCACGGGTGCCGCCGTCCGCGCGCACGGGGAGGGCGGGCGCGCGGACGAGGCGTACGGGAATGGCCCGCACGCCCCTGTTCGCTCCTGGTCCGCCCCGGCTCGGCGGGGCGGACCGGTGTGTCGGTCAGACGGTGCCCGCGCGCGGCGGGACCCTGGTCACCGCGGGGGCGGTGTTGAGGCCGAGGGTGACGACGGCGACACCTTGGCCCGCTCCCTGGACGACGGCCGGGGCGCCGACCATCAGGCCCGTGGACACGTCGCCGTGGAGGCCGACTTGCTTGCCGCTGTCGAGGTACTCGGCCGCGCCGGTGCCGGAGCGGGCGCTGAGCATGACGCCGCCGGTGGCCAGGTCCTGGCCGTCGACGAGGGCGACCGGGCCGTAACCGGTGACCTTCTGGTCGGGCAGGTCGGTCCAGCGCCCGGCCTGTCCGCCGCGCAGCTGGGACACGTTGATCTGGTCGCTGGACGGCTTGGGGTAGGCGAGCAGCACGGTGCCGTCCTTGGCGGTGGCCGCGGCGGGCGAGTCGCCGGGGCGGGTGCGCAGGTTGCGCGCGGCGCGCACCAGGGCGCCGCCCGCGTCCTTCTGGGTCCAGTGCTCGACCCAGCCGAAGGCGGAGCCGAAGACGTGGACGCGGCCGTCGCCGTCGACGGTGGCGCTGACGCCTTCCTGGATCTGGCCGCCGCCGGGCAGCTTCTCCCACGGCGACCACTTGCCCTGCTTGTCGCGGACCCGGGTGCTGATGCCCTTGGCGGCGTTGCGCACGAAGACGTGGACGGTGCCGTCGGGGGCGGCCACCGCGGTCGGCGGGCCGGTGAGGCGGGTGCGCCGGGGGTCGGTCTCGGGGTTGCCGAGGCTGATCCAGCGGTCCTCGAAGGCGCCGCCGGGCGTCTTCTGCTGGAGGAGCACTATCTCGCGGGTGTCGTCCGGGTCGGTCAGGCCCATGCTGGTGAAGCGCAGGCCGAAGACGAGGTGGCGGCCGTCGGCCGCGGCCACCGCGCTGAGCGCGGGCGCCAGCGGGCCGCCGCCGAGGTCCTCGGCCGCGCCCCAGCCGCCGCTGTAGGGGCCGGACTCGCGCCAGCGCGCGGCGCGGGTGCCGAGCACGGCGTACGCGGTCATCCGGCCGTCCTTGTCGAGGACGACCTTGGGCCCGGCGGTCGGGTAGCGCCGGTGGGTGGAGCGGACCCAGCCCTTCTTGGACTTGAGGACGCCGTTGAGGCCGACCGAGTAGTCGCCGCAGCCCGAGGCGTTGCCGCACTGCCAGCTGGAGGCGCCGCCGTAGTCGTTGAGGTACTCGGTCTTCTGGTGGACGGTGTCGCCCGGCAGGTTGTAGGGCCAGCGCTGGTTGTAGTAGCCGCGGTAGGCCTCGGTGAGGAAGCCGGGGGTGCGCGAGCCCTGGGAGCTGCCCTGGCCCCACTGGGCGAGCGCGCGCCAGGTGAACAGGGCGGCGGCGGTGTGGTCGGGGTGGTCGGAGTAGCCGACCTGGTCGCTGCCGCGCGGGTGGAGCTTGTCGTGGACCTGGGCGTCGGGGTCCGGGTCCAGGGTGCGCACCAGGGTGGGCCGGTACTTGCGCATCAGGAACAGCAGCGTCTCGGTGAGGTCGTCGCGGCTGTAGGTGTACGTCTCCTGGACCGTCGACTCCGGGGTCGGCTGGGTGCGCAGGACCACGCCGGGGGTGTTCCACAGCTGGGTCATGCCGACCGAGCCGCGGGCGGTCTTCTCGTGCATCCGCACGCCGAGGAAGATCAGCTCGGCGCGACGGCCGTTGTGCTCCAGCACGTTGAGCTCGGCCGCGCGTCCGCCGGGCAGCTTGACGACGCTGCGGTCCCAGGGGGCGAACAGGGTCGCGCCGAGCATCCGGGCGTACGCCTGGCGCAGGCCCTGCTGGCGCGCGGAGACGTAGGCGGGCACGTCGGGGCGGGCCTTGGGCTCGCCGGGTGCCTGGTTGACGCCGTAGGAGCCGCCGCCGGTGACGTACACGGAGACGACCGGGACGCCCCGCTCGATCGTGTGGAGCGTGTCCGGGTTCATGAAGAACAGGTCGTCGTCCGGGTGCGCCAGGACCGCCATGGCGAGCGGCTTGCCCGGCGCGTCGAAGCTGCTGCGGCGGTCGACCGGCAGCAGCGACACCGGCTTCGGTGGTTGACTGGTGACCGCCGCGCCTCTCGCAGACGGGTGGGAGCTGTCGCAACCGGCGATCGCGCCGGCGGCCACTACCCCCGCCATCGAGGCCAGCACGGTACGCCGGGACGTCACTTGGCGTCCCATGTTCGACCAGCGTCCCATGTCCTTCTCCCACTCCCCGCTTCACGTTCATCTGCGATCAAGCAGACCGCCATCCGAGGAGAGGGAGGAAACTTCGTTTGGGTTCCACTCGATGAAGCAATCGTGATGCATCGATAGAATTACGAAGCAACTTGCCGATCTTACGCAATCTTGGCAGCATGCAACGCTGACCATTAGCCCAGACGAGAGCTAGGTTCACCGTGAGTGACTCACTGCTGCCCTATGCGGTGGGCGCCGCCAAGCGGGCGCGCCGCGCGGCAGTACGTATGCGCCGTCGTGTCGAGCAGATGCATACCGTACCGGCCATCGACGGCGTCAAGCCGCGGCCGCTGCTCCAGGCGGTGCACTTCTCGGTCTCCGGTGGACGCACCCTCAACTTCGCGGTGGCCTTCCCCCGCCGTGCCGAGGCCATCAGCGCCGCTCACCTGGAATTCTCCCGCGGTCGCCGGGTCGTGCACGTCGACCTTGAGCAGGAGCCGCAGAGTGACGGAACTCTCCTTCTGACGGCCACCGCGCCGCTGCGCCACGACGACCCGTCGGAGACCGCGGTGCGCGGTCCGATGCTCTCGACCGGCACCTGGCGCATGGAGGTCGTGGTCACCGGGAGTGACGGCCGCGAGCTGCGGACGAAGATCTCCGCGGTCCCGTCCGCCTCCGCCGAGTCGCTGGACGGCCCCACGCTGTCCACCTCGCCCTCGCCCACCAGCGGCGCGGTCTTCCGCCCGGTCCGCTCGGTCGACGGCCGCTCCATGCTGAGCGTGCGCGGGCCGCGCCACCACGCCGAGCTGACCTCGTTCGAACTGCACTGGGACCGGGTCGTGGTGCACGGCCGGCTCATCGCGGGCCGCGCCCCGGTCTCCGAGTACACGGCGGAGGCGGTGCTGCGGCGCAGCAACAAGTCGGTCTCGGCCCCCGTCCAGTGGGACGGCGACCGCTTCACCTTCGACGTACCGCTCGCCGAGATGGCCGTGGGACGCACCACCCGCACCTGGGACATGCATCTGAAGACCGGCGGAAACCGGCTGAAGATCACCCGGCGGCTGACCGATGTGCGTTACCCCAAGCAGGTCTACCGGACACCGTTCCGTATCGTCGCTCTCGACAACGGCTCGCTCGCGCGGGTGCACGCCTATGTCACCCCGGCCGGCGTGTTCGCCGTGTCCTGTACCGGATTCGGAACCGCCCCCCGTGGCGCAGAGGAAGTTGCATGAAGATCACGTTTCTGCTCACCTGGGGCGACGAGATGGGCGGCACCGAGATGGCCGCCTACACCCAGGCGATCCATCTCGCTCCCCGGCACGACGTCGAGGTGCTGAGCGTCTTCAAGACCCGCCCGGAGCCGTTCTTCGCGGCCGCCCAGCAGGTCAAGCGGCGCTACCTGGTGGACAGGACCGGATCGCACGGCTGCCCGGTGCGCACCAGCACCCTGGACGAGGCCACCTGCCGCACCCTTGAGTCGCTGCCCAGCGAGCTGATCAAGCCGTCCTGGGAGTCCACCTTCGACCGGCTCTCGGACATCGAGATGACGGCCGCCCTCGGCTCGCTCGACTCCGACGTCCTGGTCACCACCACCCCGGCGCTGATGGCGGCGGCCGCCGAGCTCGCCCCCGCCCGGGTGATCACCGTGCACCAGGAGCACCGCGCCTCCCAGCTGCGCGGCGTCTCCGGTGAGCCGCTGCTGGTCCACGGCCCGCGCATCGACGCGCTGGTGTCGCTGACCGAGCGCACCAACGACTGGTTCTCCGACTCGCTGGGCGACGCGGCCCCCGAGCTCGCCGCGATCCCCAACGCGGTGCCCGACGGCTACCGGCCGCGCGCCGACCTGGAGTCCAAGACGATCGTCCTGGCTGCCCGGATGACCCCGGAGAAGCAGCTGGACCACGCCATCCACGCCTTCCAGCGGATCGCGGCCGACTTCCCGGACTGGCAGCTGCGCATCTTCGGCGACGGCCCGCAGGAGGTGCGTCTGCGCCGCCTCGTCGAGGGCCTGGGCATGCACTCGCGCATCGAACTGGTCGGCCGCTCCTCGCAGATGGAGCAGGAGTGGGCCAAGGCCAGCGTCTGTCTGCTGCCCTCGCGCAACGAGGCGTTCCCGCTGGTGCTCCTGGAGATGTTCGCGGCCGGCGTGCCGGTCATCGCGTACGACATCGTCACCGGGCCCGCCGAGATCATCCGCCACGACGTGGACGGCCTGCTCGTGCCGCCCGGCGACATCGACTCGCTGTCCGTCGCGATGGCCCGTCTGATGGGCGAGGACGAGACGCGGCACGCGTTCGGCCAGGCCGCCCGCAAGGGTGTCTACGAGCGGTTCGGCGGCGAGGAGATCACCGCCCGCTGGGAGCAGCTGTTCGCCAAGCTGGTGGCCCGCCGCGACAGCCCCGAGCGCCTGGCGCAGCGCGCCGACCGCACGGCGCTGCGCATCGCCGCCGGCGGCACCCGCAGCTTCAGCGTCGCCGCCCCCGTCTCGCACCTGGCGAACTCGGCGGACGAGCAGAAGGCCCGCGAGGTGATGCTCCAGGCCCAGGACCGGACCCTGATCCGCTCCGCCGGCCGCCTCGCCGAGCAGCGCGACGACCTGTCGGGCCCGCGCATGGCGCAGATCAACCTGGAGATCACCGCCAAGGTCCTGGAGGACGCGGGGATCCCGTACATCCTGCTGCGCCACGACGCCGGTGTCGCACACCGCGTCGCCGTGGCCGTCGAGCAGCGCCGCCGGGTGATGGAGGCGATGGCCACCGCCCTGCACGGCAAGCCCGTCTACGCCGAGCTGGTCACCCCGCGCGGCTCCGCGCCCGGCGCGGTGCTCGCCGAGCGGCTGCGCGAGGTCGGCGAGGTCGCCGGGCTGCGCGTCTTCAAGCCGGTCACCTCCGAGAGCCGCACGCTTCGGTACGGGCCCGCCTACGGCTGCAGCCTGGAGTTCTGGGCCGAGTCGGAGGAGGACGGCTGGCGCGAGACCCCGCGGCTGACCACCCTGCTCGGGCGCCGGCTGCCGAACCTGGAGGCCACCGCCAAGCTGCGGGTCGGCGAGCGGGACTACCCGACGCTGGCGCAGTTCACCAAGCAGCTGATGTGGGACGTGGACTACCCGGTCGACGTCGTCTACACCTGGGTCGACGACACCGACCCGGCGTGGCAGCAGCGCCGTGACACGGTGCGCCGCGCCCGGAACATGCCGACCAACGACGCCGACAGCGGCGACGTCCGCTTCCGCAACCGCGACGAACTGCGCTACTCGCTGCGCTCGCTGCAGATGTTCGCGCCCTGGGTGCGCACCATCTACCTGGTGACCGACGACCAGACCCCGGACTGGCTGGACACCACGCAGCCCGGCATCAAGGTGGTCAGCCACCGCGAGATCTTCAAGGACTCGGCCTGGCTGCCGACGTTCAACTCGCACGCCATCGAGAGCCAGCTGCACCACATCGACGGCCTGGCCGAGCACTTCCTGTACCTCAACGACGATGTGTTCATCGGCCGTCCGCTCAACCCGTCGTCGTTCTTCCTGAGCAACGGCGTGGCGAAGTTCTTCCGCTCGCCGACGGCCGTGCCGCCGACCGAGCCGTCCCCGGACGACGAGGGCTACTTCGCGGCCGCGAAGAACAACCGGGCCCTGCTTGAGCAGGCGTTCGGGCGCACCGCCACCACCAGCTTCCTGCACGCGCCGCACCCGCTGCGCCGCAGTGTGCTGAGCGAGATCGAGGACAAGTTCCCGGACGAGGTGGGCCGTACCGCCGCCAACCCGTTCCGCGCCAACTCCGACCTGTCGATCACGTCGTCGCTGCACCACCACTACGGCTACCTAATCGGCAGCTCGGTGCCGTCGGCGATCTCCTGCAGCTACATCAACGTGGGCAACTACGAGCACCACACGGTGCTGACCCGGCTGCTGGCCGAGCGCGGCCACGACGTGTTCTGCATCGGCGAGTCGGCCGACGCGGAGGTGTCGGTGGAGGAGCAGGACCGCGTACTGCGGGCGTTCCTGAGCGCGTACTTCCCGGTGAAGTCGCGGTTCGAGCGGGACTGACCCGTACGGGACGGCGAAAGGGCCCTGCCCGCGACCGAGGAGGTCGCGGGCAGGGCCCTTTTCTTTGCGTCCGCTACCGCTTCTACTGCTTCTCGAACGGGCTCGGGACCGGGAAGTACGCGTCCAGGAACGGCGTGATCAGGTCCTTCTGCTCATGCACGTCCGACTCCGTGGAGACCGTGTCGTTGACGCAGAACACCGTCTTGTCCCGGTTGGCGAGCAGCCGGCCGAGCCGCGTCTCGGTCCACGGGTGCGTCAAGTCGAGGTAGGTGTACGGGAGTTCGGAGGGAACGGCGCGCTGCGTGTGGTACGCGTAGTAGTGGTGCAGCGACGAGGAGATGGAGATGTCGTCCTCGGAGCGGAACCGGCTCGCCTCGGTGTAGCGGTACTCCGGCTCGAACTCCGTCTCGATCTCGGTGAGCAGGCTGCGGCGCAGCGGGTGCGGCATGTGCTTCATCTTCTGCACCACGACCGCCCCGTACCGCTCCTCGATCAGGCGGCGGTTGTTCTTGCCGGCGGCGGCGACCGGCGGGTCCTGGGGGCTGCGCGCGCCGAGCGGGACGAGCGCGGGCGACGGGAAGAACTTGGTGAGGCCGCTGGAGAGGAAGAAGTCCTGCGGCGTGACCTCGTTGCCGAGCATCACGTCGTCGTTGAAGTACAGGAAGTGCTCGGCGAGGCCCTCGATGTGGTGCAGCTGGCTCTCGATGGCGTGCGAGTTGAAGGTGGGCAGCAGGCCCGGGTCGCGGAAGATCTCCTTGTGGCTGACGACCTTGATGCCGGGCCGCGTGGTGTCCAGCCAGTCCGGGGTCTGGTCGTCGGTCACCAGGTACACATTGCGCACCCAGGGCGCGTACATGTGCAGCGAGCGCAGCGAGTAGCGCAGCTCGTCGCGGCTGAGGTAGCGCGCGGCGTTGGCGGACTCGGCGTGGTAGGTCTCGCCCGCGAACTGGGCGCGGCGGCGCAGCCAGGCGGGGTCGGCGCCGTTCACCCAGGTGTAGACGACGTCGATCGGGAAGGTGATCTCGTCGGTGGGGTGGATGGCGAACTCGGCGCGGGTGCGCACCAGGGCCGCGTCCGGGGCCTCGCGCGGGGCGAGGTGGGTGAAGTACGCCTCGGAGACGACGGCGGCGGGCCCCTCGGCGTGCAGCGACTCGGCGAGCTTGCCGACGCGCGGCGGCACCAGCTCGCCGTCCTCCTCGTGCCAGAACTCGACGTCGCAGCCGTAGTGGTTGCCGAGGACGAGGCGGTGGGTGGGGTCGGTGCGGTACCAGGTGACGCGGACGGTCCCGGCGGTCTTGAACCGCTTCCAGGTGGCGTCCTCGTAGCCCGGCAGGGAGGTCTCGGGGACCGGGTTGTTGCCCTTGACGTGGGTGACGTAGCCGGGCTGGTCGCCGCAGAGCGCTTCGAGCACCTTCAGTACGGCGGTGCGGTCGTCCTCGCGGACGGCGACGGCGGCGGCGGTCTCGGAGCGGCCGCGTACGCAGAAGTGGTCGAGACCCGCGGCGTGCAGGGCGCGCAGCACGGTGTCGAGGTTGGCGCGGCGCGCCTGGAGCGGGGTGACCCCGGGGGTGACGAGGGCGACCTTGGGGTCCTTGCCGACGTGCACGACGGCGCGGTCGGGGCCGGAGGCGAGGGTCTGGTAGCGCTTGGTGACCCGGGCGGCCCGCATCTTCTCGGCGACGGCCGCGCCGCCCGCGATGCGCATCTTCACTCGGCGCCGCATGTCCGCGTCGACCTGCGAGACGATCGCCTTGCGGACGCTCTCGGGCACGGCGCGCCGGTAGACCCCCAGCAGTCGAGGTGCCTCGGGATTACGCACGGGGGGCTGCTCCTTGACGTTCGTTGGACATCGTACGTTTGCTGAACGTGTCCAGTATGCCGCCGGGGCCTTGGGGCCCGGACGCCGGGTTTTGCCCCGCCCCGCCCCTTCCCGAAAGCCCTTGGCGGGCGGCCGGGTGCGTCGGCTGCGGGCCGGTGGGGGCTGCTCGCGCAGTTCCCCGCGCCCCCGGGAGGGCCCGAAGGGCCCATTCAAGGGGCGCGGGGAACTGCGCGAGCAACCCACCACGGCCCGCAGACGAAGGCTCAGCTCGTTAGAACGGCTTGAACTCGTCGTACTCCTGCTGCGCCTCGTCCCGCTCCGCGTCGCGGTCCCGGCGGCGCTGCGCGGCGGGACGCGGGGCCTCCAGGCGGTGGTCCTCGCCACGGCGGCCGAGCATCTCCGCGCCCGCCATCATCGACGGCTCCCAGTCGAAGACGACCGCGTTCTCCTCGGACCCGATGGCGACGCCGTCGCCCGCGCGGGCACCGGCCTTCATCAGCTTGTCCTCGACGCCCAGGCGGTTGAGGCGGTCGGCGAGGTAGCCGACGGCCTCGTCGTTGTTGAAGTCGGTCTGGCGCACCCAGCGCTCCGGCTTCTCGCCGCGCACCCGGTAGACCTCGGCCGCCTCGTCGTAGGTGACCGTGAAGCCCGCGTCGTCGACCGCCTTGGGGCGGATCACGATGCGGGTGGCCTCCTGGACGGGCTTGGCGGCGCGCGCCTGCGCGACGATCTCGGCGAGCGCGAAGGACAGCTCCTTCAGGCCCGTGCGGGCGACCGCGGAGACCTCGAAGACCTTGTAGCCGCGCTCCTCCAGCTCCCCGCGGATCATCTCCGCGAGGTCCTGGCCGTCCGGGATGTCGATCTTGTTGAGGACGACGATGCGGGGCCGGTCGTCCAGGCCGCCGTACTGCGCGAGCTCCGCCTCGATGACGTCCAGGTCGGAGACCGGGTCGCGGTCGGACTCCAGCGTCGCGGTGTCGAGCACGTGCACCAGCACCGAGCAGCGCTCGACGTGGCGCAGGAACTCAAGGCCGAGGCCCTTGCCCTGGCTGGCGCCGGGGATGAGGCCCGGCACGTCCGCGATGGTGTAGACGGTGGAGCCCGCGGTCACCACGCCGAGGTTCGGGACCAGCGTGGTGAACGGGTAGTCCGCGATCTTCGGCTTGGCGGCGGACAGTACGGAGATGAGGGAGGACTTGCCCGCGCTCGGGTAGCCGACCAGCGCCACGTCGGCGACGGTCTTGAGCTCCATGACCACGTCACGGGCCTCGCCCGGCTCGCCGAGCAGCGCGAAGCCGGGGGCCTTGCGCCGGGCGGAGGCGAGCGCCGCGTTGCCCAGGCCCCCGCGGCCGCCCTGGCCCGCGATGAACGTGGTGCCGTGGCCGACCAGGTCGGCGAGCACGTTGCCGTCCTTGTCCATGACGACGGTGCCGTCCGGGACCGGCAGGACCAGGTCCTGGCCGTCCTTGCCGGACCGGTTGCCGCCCTCGCCGGGCGCACCGTTGGTGGCCTTGCGGTGCGGGCTGTGGTGGTAGTCGAGGAGCGTGGTCACCGACTGGTCGACGACCAGGATGACATCGCCGCCACGGCCGCCGTTGCCGCCGTCGGGGCCGCCGAGCGGCTTGAACTTCTCCCGGTGCACGGAGGCGCAGCCGTGGCCTCCGTTACCCGCGGCGACATGCAGCTCGACGCGGTCCACGAAGGTGGTCATGGGCTTGCCTCCAGTACGTACGGAATGTCTGTGTAATGCCGTGTTTCATTAGAAACACGCGAAAGGCGGACCCGCTTCCCGTACGGGGTCCGTACGGGAAGTGAGGTCCGCCTCACGAGAGAACCGGTCAGGCGACCGGAACGATGTTCACGACCTTGCGGCCACGGTGGGTGCCGAACTGCACCGCACCGGCCTGCAGGGCGAACAGCGTGTCGTCGCCACCGCGGCCGACACCGGCGCCCGGGTGGAAGTGGGTGCCACGCTGGCGGACCAGGATCTCACCGGCGTTGACGGTCTGACCGCCGAAGCGCTTCACACCGAGCCGCTGAGCGTTGGAGTCGCGACCGTTCCGGGTGGACGATGCGCCCTTCTTGTGTGCCATGTCTCCTCAGTCCCTTACTTCGCAGCCGCGGGGATGCCGGTGACCTTGATCGCCGTGTACTGCTGGCGGTGGCCCTGGCGACGGCGGTAACCGGTCTTGTTCTTGTACCGAAGGATGTCGATCTTGGCACCCTTGTGGTGGTCCACGACCTCGGCCGTGACCTTGATGCCGGCCAGCACCCACGGGTCGCTGGTGACAGCGTCGCCGTCGACAACGAGCAGGGTCGAGAGCTCGACCGTGTCGCCAACCTTGGCAGTGGAAATCTTGTCAACCTCAACGATGTCGCCGACAGCAACCTTGTGCTGGCGACCACCGCTGCGCACGATGGCGTACACGCGGATCTCTCTCTCGCTCGGAACGGAAACCCCTGAAGCCAGCCGCTCACACGGGCCGGGGCCCGAGATGATCCGGAGTGGACGAGCGGCCTCTCCCCGTACCTGGGAAAACAGGTCCCGGGAGGAAGGTGCTCAGAGGCGGGCGCGCATGGAAACACGCCGAGGGTCAAGGTTACGGGGGTGGCGGCGAGGGGTCAAACCGGGTCGGGCGGGTGGGGAGGACAGGGCCGGCGCGGGGAGCGGGGCAGGGGCAGGAGAGGGGTCGTGCGCCGGACCCGTGGTAACCGGCTCGGCCGTTCCTGATTCAATGGACGCTCGTGTCCTTGCGTTCGCTGCTCTCCATGCCCCGCATGCTCCGCCACGGCTCGTCCGTGGGCGCGGATCTGCCGCCCGACGAGGCCGTCACGCTGGACGCCCCGGACGGCCCGATGCGCGACGCGCTGGCCGCCGTGCACGCCGGGGACCGCGGCCCCGCCGCCGCCCTGCTCGCCGCGACCCGCCTGGACGCCCAGTGGGAGCGCCGCAGCACCTATGTGACCCAGCTCGCCGCGGCCGCCCTGCACAGCCCGCACTGGCTGGACGCCTGGCTCGCCGAGTCGCCCGAGGACCCCGACGCGGTGCTGGTCAAGGCGGAGCTCTGCGTCCACCAGGCGTGGGAGGTGCGCAGCGCGGCGCGCGCCCGGGACGTGGGGCCCGAGCGGTTCCAGGCGTTCTTCGCGCTGCTCGGCGACGCCGTCCCGGTGGCGTCCGCGGCCGCCCGGCTCAACCCGACCGACCCGGTGCCGTGGCAGATCGCGCTCACCCACGCCCGGGGCAGCCAGGCCGCCCGCGAGGTGTTCGACGCGTACTGGGCGGAGGCCACCGCCCGCTCCCCGCACCACTACGGCTGCCACGCGGCGGCCCTGCAGTACCTCTCGGAGAAGTGGTACGGCTCGCACGCCGAGATGTTCGCGTTCGCCGAGCGGGCCGCCGAGAGCGCGCTGCCCGGCTCCAAGCTGCACGCGCTGCCGCTGCTCGCGGCCGTCGAGTACGTGGTGGCCTCGGACGACCCGGCCCGCCAGAGCCCGATCGAGCGCCCTCGCATCGACGCGGCGGTGGAACGGGCCCTGGAGCTCTCCAACTGGTACGAGCCGGGCGACCCGGAGGCCGCGGACTTCCGCAACCACCTCGTCCTGATGCTGATCCTGCACGAGCGCTGGGCCGAGGCTCTCGATGTGTTCCGCGCGATCGGGGTGCGGGCACGGACGTATCCCTGGGCGTATCTGGGCGAGCCGCGCACCGAGTTCATCGAGCTGCGCTCGGGCGTACGGATGCAGCTCGCCTCGCGTACGCCGTTCTTCTCCCGGCCCCGGCGGCCCGCCGCCCGGCCCGGCGCCGAGCGGCCCGTGAGCTCCGCGCTGCGCTCGCTGGCGATAGCCGCGGCCCCGCCGCACCAGGTCGCCGAGGCCGCGCTGATGTGCGGCGTCTCGCTGCGGATCGCGCCCGCGCGGACCGGGATGAGTTACGTGGAGCTCGCCTGGGACCCCTCGCCCGGGCGACGGGCGGCGCTGGCGGGGGACGACCGGCTCACCGCCGCCGCCGACAGCTTCACCACGGGCGAGAAGTGGCCCGCCCTCGTCCTGCGCCGCACCGAGTCGCGGTACGGCCTCACGCTGCTGCAGAAGGGCAAGGAGACCGCCGCGCACCAGTGGGACCCGGCGGCCCCGGTCACCGACCACACGGCGGCCGCGGCCACCGCGCAGGCCCTCGCGGCGGCGTTCTCGGTCCCGGACGCGCGGCCCCTGATGACCCTGCTGCGGGGCGCGGACTCCCCCGCCCGCCGCCAGGCCGACGTCCTGGCCGCGCTCGGCCTGCCGCCGCTGCCGCCCGGCTTCGGCGAGCGCGACGAGGTGCTTCGCACCGCCCCGGGCGCCCAACTCCTGGCCCGCCGGGGCGTGTTGCGCGGCCTGCGCGACTCCCTGTCCACGGACCTGGGCACCCCGGCGATCCCCATCCCGCGCACCCGCCGCTGGTGGCGTCTGCGCTGTGCGGCCCTGGCGGTCCTGGTCCCGGCGTCGGCGTACGCCTGGACGACCCCGGACCCGTACCGGGCCACGATCCCGACGCTGGCGTCCCTGTATCTGACGAGCCAGCTACGGACGGCCTGGCGCGGGCGGCGCGCGTAACGTCCGCCGAACGCCGAAGGCCCGGCCCCGGGAATCCGGGACCGGGCCTTCGGCGTACTACCTGAGTGCTGCTCAGCTGTCGGCCGAGGACTCCGCAGCGGCGGACTTCTTGGCCGCCGCCTTCTTCGCGGTCGTCTTCTTCGCCACGGTCTTCTTGGCCGCCGTCTTCTTGGCGGCCGCCTTCTTCGCGGGGGCCTTCTTCGCCGCCTTGCGGGCCGTCTTCTTGACCGGGGCCGCCTCCTCGGCAGGCTCCGGCTCCGAGACGACGGCCGGCTCGGCCGCCGGGGCGGACTCGACCACGAGCACCGCCGCCTCCTGCGCGCCCGAGGGCGAACCGGCGGGCGCGGTGGCCTTGCGGGTCACCCGGCGACGGGCCCGCGGCGCGGCGGCGACGGGCGCCTCCTCGACAGCGGACTCGGCCACCGGCTCGACGACCGGCTCGGCCACGACGACCTCGGCCACCGGCTCGGCCACCACGGGCTCGGGCTCGGCCACCACGACCGGCTCGGCCGCGACCGGCGAGCCCGCCGGGGCGGTCGCCTTGCGGGTGGCCCGGCGACGGGTGCGCCCACGCGGCGCCTCGTCCTCGATGAACGACGCGACGGTGACCGCCTTGGGCTGCGGCTCCGGCTCGGCCTCGGCCACCGGCTCCACGACCGGCTCGGCCTCGACGGCCGGCTCGGCGGCCCGGCGCGGCGCACCGGCCGGGGCCGACGCCTTGCGGGTCGCCCGGCGGCGGGTGGGGGCACCTCCCTGGCCCTTAAGGCCTCGGGGGAGGCCGCCACGGGCCGCCGCCTCCGCCTCGGCCGCGCTGTTGTACAGCTCCTCGTCCGGGACGAACGCGGGCTCGGCGAGCGCGACCGGAGCCGCGACCTCGGCCGCCACCTCCGCCTCGGTCTCGACGACCTCGCCGTCCACCTCGGTGTCGACGACCTCGTGCTCGTGCGTCTCGTGGGCGTGCTCGTGCTCACCGGCGCCGCCACGGCCGCGCTTCTTCGAGCGCTTGCCGTTGCCGCCGCCACCGACCGAGGTCGGCTGCTCCATGTGCACGATCACACCGCGCCCGTTGCAGTGGACGCAGGTCTCGGAGAACGACTCCAACAGACCCTGGCCGACCCGCTTGCGGGTCATCTGGACCAGACCCAGCGAGGTCACCTCGGCGACCTGGTGCTTCGTACGGTCACGGCCCAGGCATTCGAGCAGGCGCCGCAGCACCAGGTCCCGGTTGGACTCCAGGACCATGTCGATGAAGTCGATGACGACGATGCCACCGAGGTCGCGCAGCCGCAGCTGACGCACGATCTCCTCGGCCGCCTCCAGGTTGTTCCTGGTGACGGTCTCCTCCAGGTTGCCGCCCTGGCCGGTGAACTTGCCGGTGTTGACGTCGACGACGATCATCGCCTCGGTCTTGTCGATCACCAGCGAACCGCCGCTGGGCAGCCAGACCTTGCGGTCCAGCGCCTTCATCAGCTGCTCGTCGATCCGGTAGGTCGCGAAGACGTCGACCTCGGAGGTCCACTTCGACAGCCGGTCCGTGAGGTCCGGGGCGACGTGCGAGACGTATCCGTGGATGGTCTCCCACGCCTCGTCACCGCTGACGATGACCTTGGAGAAGTCCTCGTTGAAGATGTCGCGCACGACGCGGACGGTCATGTCCGGCTCGCCGTACAGCAGGCTCGGCGCGGAGGTCGAGATCTGCTTGGACTTCTTCTGGATGTCCTGCCACTGCGCCTGGAGGCGCTCGACGTCGCGGCGCAGCTCGTCCTCGCTCGCGCCCTCGGCGGCGGTGCGCACGATGACGCCCGCGTCCTCGGGGACGATCTTCTTGAGGATGGTCTTCAGACGCGCGCGCTCGGTGTCCGGGAGCTTGCGGCTGATGCCGGTCATCGAGCCCTCGGGCACGTACACCAGGTAGCGGCCGGGCAGCGAGACCTGGCTGGTCAGGCGGGCGCCCTTGTGACCGATCGGGTCCTTGGTGACCTGCACCAGGACCGACTGGCCGGACTTGAGCGCGGCCTCGATGCGGCGCGGCCCGTTGGCCATGCCCAGCGCCTCGAAGTTGACCTCACCGGCGTACAGGACGGCGTTGCGGCCCTTGCCGATGTCGACGAAGGCGGCCTCCATCGACGGCAGCACGTTCTGGACCTTGCCCAGGTAGACGTTGCCGACGTACGAGGTGGCCTGCTCCTTGTTGACGTAGTGCTCGACGAGCACGTTGTCTTCCAGGACGCCGATCTGGGTGCGCTCGCCGCTCTGGCGGACGACCATCACGCGCTCGACGGCCTCGCGGCGCGCCAGGAACTCCGCCTCGGTGATGATCGGCACCCGGCGGCGGCCCTGCTCGCGCCCCTCGCGGCGGCGCTGCTTCTTGGCCTCCAGACGGGTCGAGCCCTTGATGGACTGCACCTCGTCGGACGGCTCGGCCTTCTCGCGGGCCGGGCGCGGCTCACGGACCTTGACGACCGTACGCTCCGGGTCGTCCGAACCCGTACCGGCCTCGTGGTCACCACCGTCACCGCTGCGGCGACGGCGCCGACGACGGCGACGGCTGCTGCTGGTACCGGCGGCCGACGGGGTGCCGTCGGCCTCCTCGTCCTCGTCGTCATACTGCTCGCCTGCGGCCTGCTCGGCCTCGGCGGACTCCTCGGACTCCGCCTCCTCCGCGCCCTCTTCGCCCTCGGCGCCGGCGGACTCGCCCCGGCGACGGCGGCGGCCACCACGGCGGCGGCGGCGCGAGGGACGGTCGTCCTCGTGCTCCTCGGCGGCCTCCTCGGCCTCCTCCTCCGCTTCCTCCTCGACGGCCTCGGCCACGGGGGCCTGCGGCTCGGGCGCGGCCTCGGCGGGCTCACCGCGACGGCGGCGGCGACGGCGCGAGGGGCCCTGCGGCTCGGCCTGCTCGACCTCGACGACGACGGCCTCTTCCTCCTCGGCCTCCGTCTCGTCCTCGACCTCGACGGCGGCCCGCGCGGCGGCGGCCGCGGCGGTCTCCGGGGTCTGGAACATCGGCTCGTGGAAGACCGGCGCCTGGAAGACGGCGACGGCGGGGCGGGTGGCGCGGCGGCGCGACCGGCCGACCGGCTCGGCGACCGGGGCCTCGGCCTCGGCCTCGGCGGCCTGCGGCTCCTTCGCCGGGGCGGCCTCGGCGGCGGCCGGCGTGAACTGCGGCGCGGTGGCCTTGCGGGTGGCACGGCGACGGGTGCGCCCACGCGGCGCCTCGTCCTCGACAGCCTCTGCTGCGGGAGCCTCGACGACGGCCTCGACCACGACCGGCGCGGCCTCGACGATCTCCTCGGCGGCCTTCGGCGCACCGGCGGGCGCGGTGGCCTTACGGGTCGCACGGCGGCGGGTACGAGCGGGCGCGGCGGGCTCCTCGGCGGCGGCCACGACAGCGGCCTCCTCGGCAGGCGACGCGACCGGGTCCTCGGCGGCGACGGCGGGCGGCGCGCCGACGGCGGCCGGGGCCTCCTCGGCGGCGGGGGCACCGGCGGGCGCGGTGGCCTTACGGGTGGCACGACGGCGGGTACGCGCCGGGGCGGCCTCGACGACCGGCTCCTCCTCGGCCTCGGCCTCGGCGACGACCGGGGCGGCCTCGACGACCTCCACGGCCTCCTCGGCGGCCTTGGGCGCACCGGCGGGCGCGGTGGCCTTACGGGTGGCACGACGGCGGGTACGGGCCGGAGCGGCCTCAACGACCGGCTCCTCCTCGGCCTCGGCAACGACCGGGGCGGCCTCGACGACCTCGGGGGCCTGCTCGGGCGCACCGGCGGGCGCGGTCACCTTGCGGGTGGCGCGGCGACGGGTACGGGCGGGTGCGGCCTCCGGCTCGGCAGCGGCCGCGGCGGGGGCCTCGGCGATCTCCTCGGCGGCGGCCGGGGTCTCCTCGACCACGGGGGCGCCCGCCGGAGCGGTGGCCTTGCGGGTGGCACGGCGGCGGGTGCGCGCCGGGGCGGCCTCCGGCTCGGCGGCGGCCGCGGGGGTCTCGGCGACAGGGGCCGATTCCGTCGTCGCCTCGGGGGCGTCGCCGGTGGCGGCACCCGGCGGACCGGCGGGCCGCGACGCCGCGCGGCGCCTGCGGCGCGGCGGCAGCGTGTCGCTGGGGCTGTTGTCGTCCCCGGTCACGCCGGGTTCGTTCTTCTCGTTCTCAAGCATGCGGGCGTAGCTCCCGTCACGCTCCCGGGCGCCGCGCCTTGGTCCGGTCCGGCGGCACGACCGCGTGATGTGCGCGGGTGCCGTCGTCCGGGGCGCGGGCGCCGCACGGGAGCTGTATGTCCGGCTCGCCGGTTCCGTCCGCGATGTACGTACGGCCTGGCGAAAGTCTCCTGGTCAGTGCGCGGCCCGACCCAGGTGGCTCCCGAGTACCAGGGCTGCGCTACAACGACTGCCCCTACGCGGCTGGACCTTCCGGCGCCGTCGCAGAAGCCGTCCCGGCGGCCTTGGGTGGAGCGGCCGGGGCTGCCTCGCGGTCGGGCGCGAGCGGGTCGGTCACCGTGCCGGACTCCTCGTCGAAGAGCCCCTGCGCCAGCCTGGTCACCGCTGCGGGGACCGGCGGCGCCAGGTCGGCCACAGCTCGGAGACCGGACAGGACGTCGTCGGGTCGCACGGCAGGTGTCAGGTGCCGTACCACCAGGCGCAGTATCGCACAGGGCTTGTCCACCGGCCTATCGGCCTGTGGAAGCGCCTGGAGCTCGACGACCGCGCCGCGCGTGTCGAACGTGCGCATTCCGTTCTTCGTCCGGCGCTGGACCTCGACGGTCTCGGCGGCCAGGAACGCCTCGACGGCCTTGTGGGCGTCGTCGACGGGCACGCCTTCGAGCCGCAGCTCCCAGACGGAGGCGGTCAGCCGGTCGGCGAGACCGGAGGTGCGCGCCTCGACCGCGTCGGTGATGTCGAGCCCGGCGGGCAGCGACTCGTCGAGCAGCTCGCGCAGCGTCTCCGGGTCGCGGTGCTCGGTGAGCGCGATCTCCAGGTACTCGGCCTCGGAGCCGGTGCCGGTGGGGGCGGCGTTCGCGTACGAGACCTTGGGGTGCGGGGTGAAGCCCGCCGAGTACGCCATGGGCACCTCGGCGCGGCGCAGCGCGCGCTCGAAGGCGCGCTGGAAGTCGCGGTGGCTGGTGAACCGGAGGCGGCCGCGCTTGGTGTAGCGCAGTCGGATGCGCTGCACCGCAGGTGCGGGCGGCGGGCCTTCGGGCTGTCGCTTGCCCAGTGGTTCTTCTCCTCGTGCGGGGCGGGCGCGGTGGGCGCCGCCCACCTGTCCTGTGGGGGCCCTCCGGTCACAGCCCGCGCGCCGCCCGGCTCATCCCTCCGTCTTGCGCAGGGAGATCTCGGGGGCGGGCACCGCGCCGGAGGCAGTAGTTGTACGACCCAGAGTACGCGCCGGATGCGGTGCCGGTTCCCGGGGCGGCCCGCCCACCAGCGCCCGCCAGGCATCGGCGCGGGCCTGGCGCACGGTGTCCCGGGCCGAGGCGAGCGCTTCGCGGGCGCCGCGTCCGGCCGCGCCCAGCGCCTCGCGCGCGGCCCGTCCCACGACGGCCGCCGCCCGGGCCGCCGGGGCCCACAGGGCGTCCCGCACCCAGTGCAGCACGGGCGCGCACAGGGTCCGCCACACCCAGCGCACGGGCCGTCCGACCAGCTGCCCGCCCAGCCATTTGAGCCCGCGCCCGACGGCTCGCCAAAGCTGCCCGGCGATCCGCCAGGCGTGGCCGAAGGCGGCCCCGACCTCTCGCCCGACGAGCGCGATCGCGTGCCCGACGGGTGTCAGCACCCGCCGCCAGAACCACCCGACAGGTACCACAATCAAGATCAAACCCACCCGAACGAGGGCCATCCAGACCCCGGAGGCGACCCACGCGACCCCGGCCGCCACACCGGAGGCGACCCACGCGATCCCCCGCCCCAGGGGCGTCAGCGCCCACCGGTACAGCCACTGCGCCGGGGCGGCCACCCCGTATCGCCACAGCCAGGCCAGCGGCGTGAGCACGAGCACGCGGCCCGTCCAGGCCAGGGCGCGGCCGAGATACGTGAGCGGAACCACGATCAGCACGCGGCCCGTCCAGGCCAGGGCGCGGCCCAGATACGTGAGCGGAACCACGATCAGCGTGCGCCCCAGCCAGGCCAGCGCGCGGCCGAGCGGGCGCAGGGCCGTGCGATGGACGGCACGGGCCCCGGCGGCCAGCACGTCCCAGACCATGCGGACCGGCACGACCAGGACCAGGACGACGATCCGTACGGGGACACGGATCGCCACGGTCAGACAGCCCTCGGGCTGTCTCGGCGGCGGCTGCTGCTGGAGTTCCATGTCCGTAAAGACGCGGCAAAGGCCCCGCACCGTTGCGGTGCGGGGCCTTCCGTGATCGAGCGGTTACTTGACGACCGTCAGCGGCAGCAGCTTCTTGCCCGTCGGACCGATCTGGATGGACGTGTCCATCTGCGGACAAACACCGCAGTCGAAGCACGGCGTCCAGCGGCAGTCCTCGACCTCGGTCTCGTCGAGCGCGTCCTGCCAGTCCTCCCAGAGCCAGTCCTTGTCCAGACCGGAGTCCAGGTGGTCCCAGGGCAGGACCTCCTCGTACGTGCGCTCACGCGTCGTGTACCAGTCGACGTCCACGCCGAACGACGGCAGCGTCTTCTCGGCGCTCGCCATCCAGCGGTCGTAGCTGAAGTGCTCGCGCCAGCCGTCGAAGCGGCCGCCGTCCTCGTAGACGGCCCGGATGACCGCGCCCACGCGGCGGTCGCCGCGCGAGAGCAGGCCCTCGACGATGCCCGGCTTGCCGTCGTGGTAGCGGAAGCCGATGGAGCGGCCGTACTTCTTGTCGCCGCGGATCTTGTCCCGGAGCTTTTCGAGCCGCGCGTCCGTCTCCTCGGCGGAGAGCTGGGGCGCCCACTGGAAGGGGGTGTGCGGCTTGGGCACGAAGCCGCCGATCGACACCGTGCAGCGGATGTCGTTCTGGCCCGAGACCTCACGGCCCTTGGCGATCACGTTGACCGCCATGTCGCCGATCTGGAGCACGTCCTCGTCGGTCTCGGTGGGCAGGCCGCACATGAAGTACAGCTTCACCTGGCGCCAGCCGTTGCCGTACGCGGTCGCGACCGTACGGATCAGGTCCTCTTCGGAGACCATCTTGTTGATGACCTTGCGCATGCGCTCGCTGCCGCCCTCGGGGGCGAAGGTGAGGCCCGAGCGACGGCCGTTGCGGGTCAGCTCGTTGGCGAGGTCGACGTTGAACGCGTCCACGCGGGTGGACGGCAGCGACAGGCCGATCTTGTCCTCGGTGTAGCGGTCCGCGAGGCCCTTGGCGATGTCACCGATCTCGGTGTGGTCGGCACTCGAAAGGGACAGGAGACCGACTTCCTCGAAGCCCGTGGCCTTCAGACCCTTGTCCACCATCTCGCCGATGCCGGTGATGCTTCGCTCCCGCACGGGGCGCGTGATCATGCCGGCCTGGCAGAAACGGCAGCCGCGGGTGCAGCCGCGGAAGATCTCCACCGACATCCGCTCGTGGACCGTCTCCGCGAGCGGGACCAGCGGCTGCTTGGGGTAGGGCCACTCGTCGAGGTCCATGACGGTGTGCTTGCTGACCCGCCACGGCACGCCCGACTTGTTGGGGACGACACGGGCGATCCGGCCGTCGGGCAGGTACTCCACGTCGTAGAAGGCCGGCACGTACACGCCGCCGGTCTTGGCGAGGCGGAACAGGACCTCCTCGCGGCCGCCGGGACGGCCTTCGGCCTTCCACGCGCGGATGATCGTGGTCATGTCGAGGACGGCCTGCTCGCCGTCGCCGATGACCGCGCAGTCGATGAAGTCCGCGATCGGCTCGGGGTTGAACGCCGCGTGGCCGCCCGCGAGCACGATCGGGTCGTCGATCCCGCGGTCCTTGGACTCCAGCGGGATGCCCGCGAGGTCCAGGGCCGTGAGCATGTTGGTGTAGCCGAGCTCGGTGGAGAAGCTGAGGCCGAAGACGTCGAACGCCTTGACCGGCCGGTGCGAGTCCACCGTGAACTGGGGCACCTGGTGCTCGCGCATCAGGGCTTCCATGTCCGGCCACACGCTGTACGTGCGCTCGGCGAGGACGCCCTCGCGCTCGTTCAGCACCTCGTAGAGGATCATGACGCCCTGGTTGGGCAGGCCCACCTCGTACGCGTCCGGGTACATGAGCGCCCAGCGGACGTCGCACTCCTCCCAGGGCTTGACGGTGGAGTTGAGCTCACCGCCGACGTACTGGATGGGCTTCTGCACATGCGGGAGCAGAGCTTCGAGCTGTGGGAAGACCGATTCGGCGGCAGTCATCTCGACGAACTTTCGTGAGCTGGCAGGGGGCGACTCTCTAGCGTAACCCGCTCGCGGGGCGCTCCTCGCCCGCCGGATCCCGGGCGGCTCAGGCCATGAGCCGCTCCCGCAGTGCGGGCCTGGACGCCTTCGCCCACACCTCGGGCAGCTCCCGCTCGCGCTCGGCCGCCGTCGCGGCCTCCTGCCCGTACAGCAGTCCCCAGGTGAAGGCGGACTCGCCCGCGAGGTGCGCCTGGACGGCCAGGCCCCGCAGGGCCTCGCGGGCCACCACGCTGTCCTGGTGGTCGCCGAGCACCGTCTGTACGGCCTTCATCCGCTTGGCGAACTTCTTCGCGGGCCCGCCGAGCGCTGGGGCGGCCGCCTCGGCGGCGTACCGGGCGCGCTTGGCGGCCTTGCGGGCGTCGTGCATCGCGAGGTCGCGCGGGACGCCCGGGTCGAGCGCGAGGGCGTGCGCTATCCGTCCGGCCAGCCGGTCGTACTCCCTGATCACGGCCTTGGGCACGACGTCGGCGACCGGGCGCCCGGCGGCCGGGCGCAGCGGCGGGCCGTCCAGGAGCGCGTCGAGGGTGTCGAGCAGGACGAGGTAGCGCTTGCTGTCCAGGACGGCGAGGGTCTTGCGGCGCGAGCCGCCGCGGCGGGCGGTGCTCCAGATGCGCAGCCGCCCGCGTACGGGGCCGAGGAGCAGCGTGCGGGGCAGGGCGGCGATCCGGCTCTGGAGGCGTTCGGTGAGCACTTCCTGGTCCCGGTCGACCCCGAGCTCGCCCGCGAGCCACTTCAGCTCCTCGCCGACGGGGTCCGTGACGGTCCGGTCCAGGACCTTTCCGTACGACTTGAAGGCGCTGCGCAGACGTCGGGTGGCCACCCGCATCTGGTGCACGGAGTCGGGCAGATCGCGCCGGACGGCCGGGTCGAGCGCGACGAGGGCGTCGCGCTGGGCGCGCAGGTAGTCCAGGACGTGCGAACCGGCGGTGGGCTCCCTCACCCCGACCGACTCCTGCGCCGGGGGGACAGTGCCGGTCTGCGCCAGCGCCCTGGCCAGCTTCGACGCGCTCGCCGAGGGGCGCAGGCCCGCCTTGCGCAGGCGTTTGCCGACCCGGTCGAGCAGGGCCGGGTCGACGTCGTCGGCGAGCTCGACCTCGATCTCGGTCCAGGAGGCGGCCGCGGGCGGCTCGGGCGCCCGCGGCGGGGTCAGGCGCTCCGCCCGCACCGCGTCGACGCTCACCTCGGCGAGCAGGGCGCCGTGCTCGTCGAGCAGATGGCGTACGTCCCGGGACGACAACAGCCGTACCACGGGGGCGAGTTGGGTGTCGCGGACGCGGGAGCGCAGCAGGGCGGCCAGGGTGCGCGGGAGGGCCGGGGAGAGGGGGGCGCGGATCTCGTCGCGGATGCCGGTGGCGACGGGGAACTTCAGATGCCAGCCCGCGTCGTCGCCGCCCGTTCTGCGGCGCAGGGTGAGCGAGTGCGCGGCCAGGCGCAGGTCCGGGGTGTCGTAGTAGACGGCGTCCAGCTCCGCCACGCCCTTGTCCACGACGGACGCGACGCCCGCGACCCTGGTCAGGTCGGGCAGGCGCACGTCGTCGCCGGTGGCTTCGTACTTCCGCTCGATCTCGCGCTTCGTCTCCGCCATGAATTGAATCTAGACGCGAAAACGGGCCCTGGGCAGAGCGCCGGACCGGCCATTCGTCCGATCCGGCACTCTCCTGCCACAAGGCCCCGCACTAAGCCGTTATCGGGCGCTGCACTCTGATCGACTGGAGCAGTCCGATCGCCACCCAGACCGCGAACATCGATGATCCTCCGTACGAGACGAAGGGCAGCGGGATGCCGGCGACCGGCATGATGCCGAGCGTCATGCCGATGTTCTCGAAGGACTGGAAGGCGAACCAGGCGATGATGCCGGCCGCCACGATCGTGCCGTACAGCTCGGTCGTCTCGCGGGCGATGCGGCAGGCGCGCCACAGGACGACGCCGATCAGCACGATGATCAGACCCGCGCCCACGAAGCCGAGCTCTTCACCGGCGACCGTGAAGACGAAGTCCGTCTGCTGTTCGGGCACGAACTGGCCGGTGGTCTGGGAGCCCTTGAACAGGCCGGTGCCGGTGAGGCCGCCGGAGCCGATCGCGATCCTGGCCTGGCTGGTGTTGTAGCCGACGCCGGCCGGGTCGAGGTTGGGGTTGGCGAACGCGGCGAACCGGTTGATCTGGTACTTGTCCAGTATCCCGAGCGAGGCGACCAGGACCGCGCCGACCACTCCGGCGCCCAGCAGTCCGAAGATCCAGCGGTTGGAGGCCCCGGAGGCGAGCAGCACGCCGAGGATGATCACCACGATGACCATGGTGGAGCCGAGGTCGGGCATCAGCATGATGCAGCCGATCGGCACCATCGCGAGGCCGAGCGCCTTCGTCACCGTGCGGTGGTCGGGGTGGAGCTGGTCGCCCGCGTCCACCCGGGCCGCGAGCAGCATCGCCATGCACAGGATGATGGCGATCTTCGCGAACTCGGAGGGCTGGAGCGAGAATCCGCCGCCGAGCACGATCCAGGAGTGCGCGCCGTTGACGGTGGCGCCGAGCGGTGAGAGCACCGCGAGCAGCATCAGGATGGACAGCCCGTACAGGACCGGCACGGCGCCGCGCAGGGTGCGGTGGCCGAGCCAGATGGTGCCGGTCATCAGGCAGAGGCCGATGCCGGCGTTCATGGCGTGCCGGATCAGGAAGTAGTACGGGTCGCCCTGGTTGATGTAGGTGCGGTTGCGGGTGGCGGACCACACCAGGAGCGAGCCGATGAAGCAGAGCGCGAGCGCCGCGAGCAGCAGCGGCCAGTCGAGCCGGCGCAGCACCGAGTCGCGCGCGGTCAGCCTGGCGAAGCTGGAGCGCTGGGGGGCGTAGCGCTGGACGGAGAAGCCTGCCATGTCGCTAGTCCCTCCGTCCGTTGCGGTTGTCGGTGGTGGTGGCCGTGGTGTTCTGGGTCGGCTGTCCGGCGGGGGTCTGCTGCGGCTGCCCGTCGGGGGTCGGCTGATCGGATGCCTTGGGCGCGGGCCGCTCGTAGGGCGTGACCGTCGGCGCGTCGATCGAGCCGTCGGGCTGGATCTTGGGCAGGGACTGCTCGGGCTGCGGCAGCAGGGCCTTCTTGAGGTCCTGGTGTCCGGCCTCGTCGATGCCGTACATCGCCTCGTAGATCTTGCGCACGGCCTCACCGGAGGCGCCGGAACCCGTACCGGCCTGGGCGATCGTCATGACGACCGTGTAGTCCTTGGAGTACGTGGCGAGCCAGGACGTGGTCTGCTTGCCGTAGACCTCGGCGGTACCGGTCTTGGCGTGCAGCTCGATCTTGTCCTGCGGCCAGCCCTGGAACTTCCAGGCGGCGGTACCGCCGGTGACGACGCCCGCGAGGGCCTTGTTGAAGCCGTCGAGGGTGGCCTGGGTGACCGGCAGCCTGCCGTTGACCCTCGGCTTGATCTCCTGGACGGTCTTGCCGTCGGCGCTGACGATCGCCTTGCCGATGGTCGGCGCGTGCATGGTGCCGCCGTTGGCGATCGCCCCGTAGATCATGGCCTCCTGGACCGGCGTGACGAGGGTGTCGCCCTGGCCGATGGAGTAGTTGATCGAGTCGCCCTCGCGCATCTTGTTGCCTTCGAGGCAGTTCTCGTACGCGATCTTCTCGACGTAACTGCCGTCCTTCTTGCCGGTCTTGCACCAGGCGTCCTTGTTGGCCGCCCAGTAGCTCTCCTTCCACTGGCGGTCCGGGACGCGGCCGGTGACCTCGTTGGGCAGGTCCACACCGGTGGGCTTGCCGAGGCCGAACTGGTGCGCGGCCTTGTAGAAGTAGTCCTTGGGCTCACCCTTCTTCGGGTTGATGCCGCCGTCCCGCTTCCACTCGTTGTCGGCGAGCCCGTAGAAGACGGTGTCGCAGGAGACCTCCAGGGCGCGGCCCAGCGAGATGGGGCCGAAGTTCTCGCCCTCGAAGTTCTTGAAGACCTGCCCGCCCACGGAGTAGGAGCTGGTGCAGGGGTAGCCGCCGTCCCACTTGTAGCCGGCCTCGACGGCGGCGGCCGTGGAGACCACCTTGAAGGTCGAGCCGGGCGCGGCCTGACCCTGTATGGCCCGGTTCAGCAGCGGGTAGTCGCTGTCCTTGCCGGTGAGCGCCTGGTAGTCCTTGCCGGAGATGCCGCCGACCCAGACGTTCGGGTCGTACGTCGGGGCGGACGCCATGGCGACGACCCGGCCGGTCTTGGCCTCCATCACGACGACCGCGCCGGAGTCCGCCTTGTAGTTCTCGTTGGTGATCTTGTCGAACTGCTGGCGGGCGGCCTTCATCGCGTAGTCCAGCTCGTATTCGGCGACCGCCTGCACCCGTGCGTCTATCGACGTGACGATGTTCGCGCCGGGCTCGGCCTTGTCGCTCTGCGCCTGCCCGATGACCCGGCCGAGGTTGTCCACCTCGTACCGGGTGACCCCGGCCTTGCCGCGCAGCTGCTTGTCGTACGTGCGCTCAAGGCCGGAGCGGCCCACCATGTCGGAGCGCAGATACGGCGAGTCGGTGTTCTTCGCCTTGACGATCTCGTCGTCGGTGACCGGCGAGAGATAGCCGAGCACCTGGGAGGTGTTGGCCTTGCCGGGCGCGGGGTAGCGGCGCACGGCGGTGGGGTCGGCGGAGATGCCGGGGAAGTCCTCGGAGCGCTCACGGATCTGGAGCGCCTGCTGGGTGGTCGCCTTGTCGGTGACCGGGATCGGCTGGTACGGCGAGCCGTTCCAGCAGGGCTTGGGGGTCTTGGCGTCGCAGAGCCGGATCTTGTCCATGACGTCCTGCGGCTTCATGCCGAGCACGCCGGCGAGCCGGGTGAGGACCGCCTTGCCCCGGTCGGGCATCTTGGTGAGATCGGTGCGGGAGGCGGAGACCACGAGCCGGGTCTCGTTGTCCGCGAGGGGCACTCCGCGCGCGTCCAGGATCGCGCCGCGCACGGCGGGCTGGACGACCTGCTGGACGTGGTTGTTCTTGGCCTCGTCGGTGTACTCCTGGCCGTTGCGGATCTGGAGGTACCACAGCCGCCCGCCGAGGGTCAGCAGGAGGGAGAAGACCAGGACCTGGATGATGATGAGCCGGATCTGCACCCGGGGGGTGCGGCCCGTCTCGGGGATGTTGCTCACGCCGTGGCCCCCTGGTTCACAGTCGCTTGACGCCCTTGATGCGGCCGGCCCGGGCCGCGCGGTTGCGGGCGGCCTTGATGCGCAGGCCGCCGCGCTGCTTGCCGATCCGCAGTCCGGTGCCGCCGGAGAGCCAGCCGGAGGTGATGGAGGCGCCGCTCTTGGCCGGGCCGCCGGATGTCTCGGCGAGCGGATCGTTGTCGGCGCGTCTGGCCAGAGCCATGATCAGCGGCACGGTGAACGGCGCAAGCAGCAGGTCGTAGACGGCGGCCGTGAACATCAGGTTCACCAGGCCGACATGGCGGGCCGCGGTGTCGCCGACCAGGGCGCCCACACCCGCGTACAGCAGCGTCGAGCCGATGGCCGCGCAGACCACCACGAGCATGGGCCCGGTCGCCGAGCGCAGCCGGCCGTGGTCGGGCTTGGCGAGCCCGGCGGCGTAGCCGACGAGGCACAGGACCATCGCGTAGCGGCCCGCCGCGTGGTCGGCGGGCGGTGCGAGGTCGCAGAGCAGCCCGGCGCCGAACCCGACGAGGGCGCCGCCGACATGCCCGTACACGAGTGCGAGGCCGAGGACGGTGAGCAGCACCAGGTCCGGGACCGCGCCCGGCAGCTGGAGCCGCGCGAGCACGCTCACCTGGACGACGAGGGCGACGACGATGAGGGCGGAGGACAGCACGACCCTGTTGATGCGCATCTGGATCAGCTCCTACCGGCCGCGGTTGTCCACGGCGTTGTTCGCGTTCGCGTTGCCGTTGGCGTTCGGATCGCGGTTGGGGTTCGCGTTCCCGTTGGGGTTCGGGTTCGGGTTCCCGTTGGGATTCGCCTCACCCGCCGCGTTGTTGGGGTTCGCGTTGCCGGTCGGCGACGGGGTGACCGTCACCGTGACGGTCGGCGTCGGGGTCGGCTTGGGCTTGGCGGGCAGCACCTCGTCGCGCGGGTCGGTGCGCGGGGCCTGGACGACGATGCCGACGATGTCGAGCTTGGTGAACCCGACGTACGGCCGGACGTAGATGGTCCGGGTCAGGTCGCCGCCGGAGGGGTCGACCTTGACGACCTCGCCGACCGGGACGCCCGGCACGAACGGCTTGCTTGCCTGGGAGCCGAAGGTGACCAGGCGGTCGCCCGCCTTGACCTTGGCCTTGCCGTTGAGCAGTTGGACCGACAGCGGCCGGTCGCCCTGGCCGGTGGCGAAGCCCAGCTCGTCGCTGTTCTCCATCCGGGTGCCGACCGTGAAGTCCGGGTCGTTGGCGAGCAGGACGGTCGAGGTGGACGGGCCGACGGTGGTGACCCGGCCGACCAGGCCCTCGCCGTTCAGTACGGTCATGTCACGCTTGATGCCGTCGCGCGAGCCCGCGTCGATGGTCACGGTCCAGGAGAAGCCCTGGGCCGCTCCTATCCCGATGACCTGCGCGGCCTTGATGCCGTACTGGCCCTCGCCCGCGGTCTTCATCATCGCGTCGAGCTGGTTCAGGCGCGAGCGGTTGCGGGCGTCGCTGCCGAGCTTCTGCTTCAGCGCCTCGTTCTCACGCTGGAGGTCGGCGATCTTGTTGTGCCGCTCCCCCGAGTCGCGTACCGCGCCGATGGCGTTGCCCACCGGATCGACGGCTGCCGCCATGCCGTTCTCCACCGGCCCGAAGACGGTGGCGGCGGCCTGCCGAGCCCCGTCCACCGGTGAGTTCTCCCCGCCATGGATGTCGAGTGTGATCAGCGCGAACGCTACACCGATCAGCAGCACCAGGAGCAGCCGGCTCTCTCGTGTGTCCCTCACGTGCGACGGCCGTGCCTTCCTCGTCGGAATCTGTTCGATCTGTATATCAACGATCCGCCGTACGGGTTGGCAGTGGCCCGTACGGGCGGTCCCCCCGGCCACTGGGTGACCCGGGGGGACCGATGACTTTGTGCCGTTATCGGCGCGGCTGGGCGTCCAGGACCTGCTGCAGGGCCTCGAACTCCTCGACGCACTTGCCGGAGCCGAGAGCGACCGAATCCAGCGGGTCCTCGGCGATGTGGATCGGCATGCCGGTCTCGCGGCGCAGCCGCTCGTCGAGGCCGCGCAGCAGGGCGCCGCCGCCGGTCAGCACGATGCCGCGGTCCATGATGTCGCCGGAGAGCTCGGGCGGGCACTTGTCGAGCGTCGTCTTCACGGCGTCGACGATCGCGTTGACCGGCTCCTCGATGGCCTTGCGCACCTCGGCGGCCGAGATGACCACGGTCTTGGGCAGCCCCGAGACGAGGTCGCGGCCGCGGATCTCGGTGTGCTCGTCCTTGTCGAGGTCGTACGCCGAGCCGATGGTGATCTTGATCTGCTCGGCGGTGCGCTCACCGAGGAGGAGGCTGTACTCCTTCTTGATGTGCTGGATGATCGCGTTGTCCAGCTCGTCGCCGGCCACCCGGATGGACTGCGCCGTGACGATTCCGCCGAGCGAGATGACCGCGACCTCGGTGGTGCCGCCGCCGATGTCGACGACCATGTTGCCGGTCGCCTCGTGGACGGGCAGGCCCGAGCCGATGGCGGCGGCCATGGGCTCCTCGATGATGTGCACCTGGCGGGCGCCGGCCTGCGTGGAGGCCTCGATGACGGCGCGGCGCTCGACTCCGGTGATACCCGAGGGCACACAGACGACGACGCGCGGGCGGGCCAGGTAACGACGCTTGTGGATCTTCAGGATGAAGTAGCGGAGCATCCGCTCCGTGATCTCGAAGTCGGCGATGACGCCGTCCTTCAGCGGTCGTACGGCCACGATGTTGCCCGGCGTACGGCCGATCATCTTCTTCGCCTCGGCGCCGACCGCCAGGATGCCGCCGGTGTTGGTGTTGATGGCGACGACGGACGGCTCGTTCAGGACGATTCCGCGGCCCCTGACGTACACCAGCGTGTTGGCGGTCCCGAGGTCGACAGCCATGTCACGGCCGATGAACGACATGTTGTTGCTCCCCATGAGGATGCGTCCGGCCTTCCCTAATCGAGCGTTGACGGCTTTTTAGGTCGGCGAGGTGGGTGCTGTGGGCGTGAGGCTCCATCGTAGTGCCGCCTGCACGGACACGGCGCGTTGGTCCACCTCTAGTAATGGTGACGATGTGTCGGAGCGATGAGTTCCCGATGTGGCCGTGCATATGCCGAGGGGCGACCGAAATTCCTTCGGTCGCCCCAGGTCATGAGCGCTATATGGCTGACACCCGGTCATGAAACGGGTGTCCTCGGGTATCGCGCCGGGCCGGGCCCGAGCGGTCAGGCGAGGCCCGGGAAGAAGATCTTGATCTCGCGCTGCGCGGACTCCTCGGAGTCCGAGGCGTGGATCAGGTTCTCCCGGACGATGGTGCCGAAGTCGCCCCGGATGGAGCCCGGCGCGGCCGCGATCGGGTCGGTGGGCCCGGCCAGCGCGCGCACGCCCTCGATGACCCGCTCACCCTCGACGATCAGGGCGACGACCGGGCCGGAGAGCATGAACTCGACGAGCGGCTCGTAGAACGGGCGGCCGACGTGCTCGGCGTAGTGCTGCTCCAGGGTGGCCCGCTCCAGCGTGCGCAGCTCCAGCGCGGTGATCCGCCAGCCCGCCTTGCGCTCGATACGGCCGATGACCTCGCCGACCAGCGAGCGGCGGACGGCGTCCGGCTTGAGGAGGACGAGGGTGCGCTGGGTCATGGTGTGCGGCTCCTTGCAGACATACGTGTGCGGTGAGCCGAGGCTACCGGGTGCGTCCGAACGAGCGGCACCCGGCACCGGCACCCCCGTTCACCCCGCCTGCGGGGCCTCAGCCTCGGCCTGCGCGTCCGCCTGCGCCGCGAAGCGGGCCTTCGCCTCGTCGACCTTGCGGCCGAAGTGGATCGAGGCCCACCACAGACCGCCGAAGACCGCGCCCAGGAAGAACATGTGCGGGACCACGAAGCCGCTCGCGATCAGGGCGATCTGCAGCGCCCAGCCCAGCTGGAGGCCGCCGGGGCGGGTCAGCACGCCGCACAGGAGCAGCGAGAGCAGCATGCCGATGCCGCTGATCGTCCAGACGGTGGCGACCGTCAGGTCCGGGTCCTTCATCGCGACCAGGCCGGCGAAACCGATCACGAAGAATTCACCGATGAGGGTGGAAGCGCAGAGCGTACGCATCGGGTGTCAGCCCCTCCCCAGGAGCAGCCGGGCCTCGCCGACCGTGATCACGGAACCGGTCACGAGCACTCCCGCACCGGCGTACTCGTCCTCTTCCTCGGCCAGCGTGATCGCCGCCTCCAGGGCGTCGTCCAGGCGCGGCTCGACGACCACCCGCTCGTCGCCGAAGACCTCCACGGCGATCGCGGCCAGCTCGTCGACGTCCATCGAGCGGTGGCTGGAGTTCGCGGTGACCACGATCTCCGCGAAGACCGGCTCGAACGCTTCGAGCAGCCCCTTCACGTCCTTGTCGGCGCTGGCCGCGACCACACCGATCAGCCGCGAGAAGCCGAACGCCTCGGTCAGGCCCTCGGCGGTGGCCAGCGCGCCCGCCGGGTTGTGGGCGGCGTCCAGGACGACGGTGGGCGAGCGGCGCACGACCTCCAGGCGGCCGGGCGAGAGAACCGAGGCGAACGCCTTGCGGATGGTGTCGACGTCCAGCGGCCGGGCGTGCTCCGAGCCGATGCCGAAGAACGCCTCGACGGCCGCGAGCGCGACCGCCGCGTTGTGCGCCTGGTGGGCGCCGTACAGCGGAAGGAAGATCTCCTCGTACTCGCCGCCCAGGCCGCGCAAGGTCAGCAGCTGGCCGCCGACCGCGATCTCGCGCGCGACGACGCCGAACTCCATGCCCTCGCGGGCCACCGTCGCGTCCGCCTCGACGGCCTTCTTCAACATCACCTGGGCCGCGTCGACCGGCTGCTGGGCGAGGATGACGGTCGCGCCCTGCTTGATGATCCCGGACTTCTCGACGGCGATCTCGGCGGGCGTGGAGCCCAGCCGGTCGGTGTGGTCGAGGGAGATGGGGGTGACGACGGCGACCGAGGCGTCGATGACGTTGGTGGCGTCCCAGCTGCCGCCCATGCCGACCTCGACGACGGCCACGTCCACCGGCGCGTCCGCGAACGCCGCGTACGCCATGCCGGTCAGCACCTCGAAGAACGACAGCCGGTACTCCTGCTGGGCGTCCACCATCTCCACGTACGGCTTGATGTCCTCGTACATCTCGATGAAGCGCTCGGCCGGGATCGGCGCGCCGTCCAGGCTGATGCGCTCGGTGATCGACTGGACGTGGGGCGAGGTGTAGCGCCCGGTGCGCAGGTCGAAGGCGCCGAGCAGCGCCTCGACCATGCGGGCGGTGGACGTCTTGCCGTTGGTGCCGGTGATGTGGATCGAGGGGTAGGCCCGCTGGGGCTCGCCGAGCACGTCCATCAGCGCGGAGATACGGGAGACCGACGGCTCCAGCTTGGTCTCGCCCCAGCGCGTCGCCAGCTCCGTCTCGACCGCGCGCAGCGCCTTGTCGACCTCCGGGTCGGCGGGCCGGGCGGGCACCGGGTCGGCCTGCGGCGCCCCGCCGTGCGTCCGCAGGGTGCGGCTACCGGCCTCGATCACCGCCAGGTCGGGGTCGCGATTCGTCTCGGCCTCGACGATGTCATCGAAGTGGTCGTCGTCGGGGCTGCTGCTGTGGTCGGGCTGCTCGGTCACGACCCCAGTCTACGGAGGGGCACCGACAAGGCCACGGACCCGCCCCTGTCGGGCTCGCCCGTCGCGGCCATCTCCGCTGTGGGCGGACCGGCTTACGCGGTCCCCGACGGCAGCGTGGCCTCGACCTCGTAGGTCGTCGGGGTGCGCCGGGTCGTCAGCGCGCCGCCCATGCTCTCCACCCGTTCGCGCATCGAGAACGTGCCCGTCCCCGAGGAGACCGGTGCCGTCGCCGGTACGGCGGAGGGCAGGCCGTTGCACACGCGTACGCACAGCTCACCGCCGCGCACCGCGATCACCACCGAGACCCTCTCTCCCCCGGCGTGCTTGACCGCGTTGGTGAGGCATTCCTGCACCACCCGGTACACCGCTGCCTGGCGCAGCGGCGAGAGGCCGTACGCCCGCTCGGCCACGTCCAGTTCCACCGGGGTCCCCGCCCGCCGGGTCTGCGTGGCGAGTTCCGCCAGGCCCTCCAGGCCCGGTGTCGCGGTGCGTCCGTCCGCCCGCTGCACGATGATCTCGTTGAGCATGTGGTGGGCGCGGCGCGCGGTCTCGGCCAGCGAGTCGAAGTCCTGCTCGTGCGGGCCGCCGCGGGCCCGCCGCGCGCGCACCTCCGCCGTCACCGCCAGCATCGTCAACTCGCGCCCGACCATGTCGTGGACGTCCCGCGCCACCGACGCCCGCTCGGCCTGCACGGCCTGCAGCGCCTCGACCTCGCGTACGAGGTCCTGGCGGTAGGTGGCCACGCCGACGGCCGCCGACAGCACCCCGACCGGCACCACGATGCTCAGGAACGACGTCAGCGTCTCCGACCGGTGCGCGGGCCAGCCCGGGGCGAGGTAGAGCGTGCACGCCACCGCCACGTACAGCACGGTGGCCACCACGGCCGTGCGCCGTCCCCGGAACCGGCCGAGCGAGTAGAGCGCGAACTGGATCAGGGTGAGCTGGTGCAGCCAGCCCATGAAGACCAGGGCGGCCACATACGGGATCCACGGCCAGCGGCGGCGCAGCAGCAGCGTGGCCGAGCCCGCCGCGAGCACGGGCGGCACGGTGGCGCTGTTGAGGGAGTTGTCCGCTGCCGCGAGGCCCGGGATGTCGATGAGCAGGAGCGCGAACGCGGTCACCGCGATCACCACGTCCAGGGCCCGGTCGTCGCCCAGCGCGCGCCGCAGAGCGGAGACGGGGGACGAGGCGAACATGCTCTCCATCATCCAAGGTCTTTGGGCCCTTGTTGGCTGACTTTCGACCCTAATCGAGGGTGAATTGAGTGATTTGCCCCACGCGCACCTATCCCTGGGTAACAGCGAAGGCCCCGGTTCGTGCGTCTTCACGCACGACCCGGGGCCTTCCCACGCGCTACGGCTGCGCGCGCGTCACGTCACCCTCACGCCTGCGGCAGGTTGCCCAGCTGCGTCGTGATGCGCTCGATGTCCGCCTCGGCCTTGGCGAGCCGGGTACGGATCTTGTCCACCACGTTGTCCGGGGCCTTGGCCAGGAACGCCTCGTTGCCGAGCTTGCCGTTGGCCTGCGCCTTCTCCTTCTCGGCGGCCGCGAGGTCCTTGGCCAGGCGCTTGCGCTCGGCCTCGACGTCGATGGTGCCGGAGAGGTCGAGCGCGACCGTGGCGCCCGCGACGGGCAGCGAGGCGGTGGCGTGGAAGCCGTCACCGGCCGGCTGAAGACGCAGCAGCTGGCGGATGGCGGCCTCGTGGGGAGCCAGCGCCGTGCCGTCCAGGGTGAGCTGGGCGGGGACCTTCTGGCCGTCCTGCAGGCCCTGCTCCTTGCGGAAGCGGCGAACCTCGGTGACCACGGCCTTCACGGACTCGATCTCCGCCTCGGCGGCCTCGTCGCGGAAGCCGCTGTCTGTGGGCCACTCGGCGATGACCAGCGACTCGCGCCCGGTGAGCGTGGTCCACAGGGTCTCGGTGACGAACGGGACCACCGGGTGCAGCAGTCGCAGCATGACGTCCAGGACCTCGCCCAGCACCCGGCCGGAGACCTTCGCCTGCTCGCCGCCCGCGAAGAAGGTGGTCTTCGACAGCTCGACGTACCAGCTGAAGACCTCGTCCCAGGCGAAGTGGTACAGCGAGTCCGACAGCTTCGAGAACTGGTAGTCCTCGTAGAACGCGTCGACCTCGGCCACGGTCTTGTTGAGCTGCGACAGGATCCACCGGTCGGTCGCCGACATCTGCTCGGGGGCCGGCAGCTCGCCCTCGATCGTGGCGCCGTTCATCAGCGCGAAGCGCGTGGCGTTCCAGATCTTGTTGGCGAAGTTGCGGGACGCCTGGACCCAGTCCTCGCCGATCGGCACGTCGACACCCGGGTTGGCGCCGCGCGCCAGGGTGAAGCGGACCGCGTCGGAACCGTAGGTGTCCATCCAGTCCAGCGGGTTGACCGCGTTGCCGAAGGACTTCGACATCTTCTTGCCGAACTGGTCGCGGACCATGCCGTGCAGGGCGATGGTGTGGAACGGCGGGGTGCCGTCCATCGCGTACAAGCCGAACATCATCATCCGGGCGACCCAGAAGAAGAGGATGTCGTAGCCGGTGACCAGGACGGAGTTCGGGTAGAACTTCGCCAGGCTCTCGGTCTGCTGCGGCCAGCCCAGAGTGGAGAAGGGCCACAGGCCGGAGGAGAACCAGGTGTCCAGGACGTCGGTGTCCTGGCGCCAGCCCTCGCCCGTCGGCGCCTGTTCGTCCGGTCCGACACAGACGATCTCGCCGTTCGGGCCGTACCAGACGGGGATGCGGTGGCCCCACCACAGCTGGCGCGAGATGCACCAGTCGTGGAGGTTGTCGACCCAGTCGAAGTACCGCTTCTCCATCTCCTGCGGGTGGATCTTGACGCGCCCGTCACGGACGGCGTCACCGGCCGCCTTCGCCAGCGGACCGACCTTGACCCACCACTGCATCGACAGCCGCGGCTCGATGGTCGTCTTGCAGCGCGAGCAGTGGCCCACCGAGTGGGTGTACGGGCGCTTCTCCGCGACGATGCGGCCCTCGGCGCGCAGCGCGGCGACGATGGCGGAGCGGGCCTCAAGCCGGTCCAGGCCCTGGAAGGGGCCGTGGACGGTGATGACCGCGTGCTCGTCCATGACGGCGAGGTTGGGCAGGCCGTGGCGCTGGCCGATCTCGAAGTCGTTCGGGTCGTGCGCCGGGGTCACCTTGACGGCGCCGGTGCCGAACTCCGGGTCGACGTGCTCGTCGGCGACGACCGGGATGCGGCGGCCGGTGAGCGGCAGCTCGATCTCGGTGCCGACGAGGTGCTTGTAGCGCTCGTCCTCGGGGTGCACGGCGACGGCGGTGTCACCGAGCATCGTCTCGGCGCGGGTCGTGGCGACGACGATGGACGCGTCCCCGTCCCCGTACCGGATCGAGACGAGCTCGCCGTCGTCGTCCTGGTACTCGACCTCGATGTCGGAGATCGCGGTCAGACAGCGCGGGCACCAGTTGATGATGCGCTCGGCCCGGTAGATCAGCTCGTCGTCGTAGAGCTTCTTGAAGATGGTCTGGACGGCCTCGGACAGGCCCTCGTCCATGGTGAAGCGCTCACGCGACCAGTCGACGCCGTCGCCGAGGCGGCGCATCTGGCCGGAGATCTGACCGCCGGACTCTCCCTTCCACTGCCAGACGCGCTCGATGAACGCCTCCCGGCCCAGGTCGTGGCGGGACTTGCCCTCCTTGGCGAGCTCGCGCTCGACCACGTTCTGGGTGGCGATACCGGCGTGGTCCATACCGGGCTGCCACAGCGTCTCGTAGCCCTGCATGCGCTTGCGGCGGGTGAGGGCGTCGATCAGCGTGTGCTCGAAGGCGTGGCCCAGGTGGAGCGAACCGGTGACGTTGGGCGGCGGGATGACGACGGTGAAGGGCTCCTTGTCGCTCTTCGCGTCCGCCTCGAAGTAACCACGCTCTACCCAGCGCTCATACAGCTCCCCCTCTACCTCGGCCGGCGCGTACTGGGTCGGCAGTTCGGTGGTGGGCGCTGAGTTCTGCTGCTGAGTGTTCTCGGTCACGGGAGTCAGTTTAGGGGTGTCACGGGCCGGTACTGAAACGGGAATCTTTGGTAACGGTCGGCCCCCCGATGCGCCGTACGGCCGGACCGTCCGCCAGGATGTCCGGATCAGATAAGCATCCCTAGGGGGAATCCCAGCAATGAGCTACAACCAGCCGGGCCCGTACGGTGGCCAGCCCCAGCAGCCCGGTCCGTACGGCCAGCAGCCGCCGACGCCGCCGTACGGGCAGCCCGGGCAGCCGCAGCCCGGCTACGGCTACCCGCAGCAGGCCCCGCAGGGCGTGCCGCCGCAGCAGCCTTACGGCTACCCGCCCCAGCAGCCCCAGTACGGCCAGCAGCCGCCGTACGGCGCGCCCATGCCGCCCGCCCCGGCCAAGAAGAAGACGGGCCTGATCGTGACGGCCGTCGTCGTCGCGGTGGCCGTCATCGGCGGTGGCGTGTGGTTCGCGACGAAGGGTGGCGGCGGCACCGGCAACGGCGACGTCTCCGCGAGCACCAAGGGCTACAAGCTCGTGGCCCCGGCCTCCGTCGGCGAGTACCAGAAGGGTCCGGCGTCGGCGAAGGACAGCACGTTCTCGGACGACGACAAGAAGAAGACCGAGGCGATGGGGGTCCAGAACCCCGCGCAGGAGTCCGGCGAGTACAAGGCCGGTGACCCCAAGAACCCGCTGGGCGGCAAGATGCTGATGCTCAAGGGCGTCTACGGCGACGTCAGCGACCCGGGGAAGACCCTCGACGCCACGTTCGCGAAGCTCCAGCAGGACAGCAACGACGACAAGAAGAAGAGCAGCGACGACGGTATGAAGGCCGAGCTCATCGGCAGCCCCCAGGCCGTCAAGCCCGCCGGCTTCTCGGGCGCTCTGATGAAGTGCCAGAACATCAAGTTCACCAACACCAAGCCGTCGGCTACCGACAAGGGACCGAAGACCTTCGAGATCCCGGTCTGCATCTGGGCCGACTACAGCACCGTCGGCGTCGTCGAGAACCTCGACATGGCGCAGATCCTGGGCACCGGTGGCACGGCCATGCCGACCGACCAGGTCGCCGACCTCGCCGCGAAGCTCTACAACACCGCGCGGGTCAAGAAGTAACCAAGCCCCCCGCACCGCTCAACACGCAAGGGCGCCCGGCCAGTTGGAATTCAACCGGCCGGGCGCCCTTCGTATGCGTGCGGGAGGTGCTACGCCGACTTCTCGTGCCGCCCGTCGTTCTTCACGATGCGCGGCTCGCGCGGGACCAGCGTCGGGTTGACGTTGTTGTGGACCACGTCGGACGTGATGACGACGCGGGCCACGTCCTTGCGGGACGGGACCTCGTACATCACCGACATCAGGACTTCCTCCATGATGGCGCGCAGACCGCGCGCGCCGGTGCCGCGCAGGATCGCCTGGTCGGCGATGGCCTCCAGGGCCGGGCGGTCGAAGTCCAGCTCCACGCCGTCGAGTTCGAAGAGGCGCTGGTACTGCTTGACCAGGGCGTTGCGCGGCTCGACGAGGATCTGGAGGAGCGCCTCGCGGTCGAGGTTGTGGACCGAGGTCAGCACGGGCAGACGGCCGATGAACTCGGGGATCATCCCGAACTTCACCAGATCCTCCGGCATGACCTCCTGGAACTGGTCGCTGGCCTCGATCTCCCGCTTGGAGCGGATCGTCGCGCCGAAGCCGATGCCCTTGGCGCCGGCCCGGGACTCGATGATCTTCTCCAGGCCCGCGAAGGCGCCGCCCACGATGAACAGGACGTTCGTCGTGTCGATCTGGATGAACTCCTGGTGCGGGTGCTTGCGGCCGCCCTGCGGCGGGACCGAGGCCGTGGTGCCTTCGAGGATCTTCAGCAGGGCCTGCTGGACGCCCTCGCCCGACACGTCGCGGGTGATGGAAGGGTTCTCGCTCTTCCTCGCGACCTTGTCGATCTCGTCGATGTAGATGATGCCCGTCTCGGCCTTCTTGACGTCGTAGTCCGCCGCCTGGATGAGCTTCAACAGGATGTTCTCGACGTCCTCGCCGACGTACCCCGCCTCCGTCAGCGCCGTCGCGTCGGCGATGGCGAACGGGACGTTGAGCATGCGGGCCAGGGTCTGGGCGAGCAGCGTCTTGCCGGAGCCCGTGGGGCCGAGCAGCAGGATGTTGGACTTCGCCAGCTCGATGGCGTCGTCGCGGCCCTGGGCGCCGCCGTTCTCGCCTGCCTGGACGCGCTTGTAGTGGTTGTAGACCGCCACGGAGAGCGCCTTCTTGGCGGGCTCCTGGCCCACCACGTAGCTCTCCAGGAACTCGTAGATCTCGCGCGGCTTGGGCAGTTCCTCCCACCGCACCTCGGAGGACTCGGCGAGCTCCTCCTCGATGATCTCGTTGCAGAGATCGATGCACTCGTCGCAGATGTACACACCGGGGCCTGCGATGAGCTTCTTCACCTGCTTCTGGCTCTTCCCGCAGAACGAGCACTTGAGCAGGTCGCCGCCATCACCGATGCGTGCCACGAGGTGCTTCCCCTTCGCCTGGGAGACGCCACGTTCAGCGGCTCCTGGTGCCTCATATCCGACGGTACCTTGCCTGGCCCCCCGTTCGGGCCCCCCTTGGCGCGGTTCACTTTGACGTGCACCGCGCCAAGGGCTCCGGCTGCGTCAGGCGGCCGCGGCCGACGTCGTCTTGCGGGTCGACACGATCTGGTCGACCAGGCCGTACGCCAGGGCGTCCTCGGCGGTGAGGATCTTGTCCCGCTCGATGTCGTCCCGGATCTTCTCGATGGGCGTGGTGGAGTGCTTGGCCAGCATCTCCTCCAGCTGGGTGCGCATGCGCAGGATCTCGTTGGCCGCGATCTCCAGGTCGGAGAGCTGCTCACGGCCGGTCTGCGAGGACGGCTGGTGGATCAGCACGCGCGCGTTGGGCAGCGCCATGCGCTTGCCGGGGGTGCCCGCGGCGAGCAGCACGGCGGCGGCGGAGGCCGCCTGGCCCATGCAGACCGTCTGGATGTCGGGCTTCACGAACTGCATCGTGTCGTAGATCGCGGTGAGCGCGGTGAACGAGCCGCCGGGGCTGTTGATGTAGATCGAGATGTCGCGGTCCGGGTCCATCGACTCCAGGCACAGCAGCTGCGCCATGACGTCGTTGGCGGAGGCGTCGTCGATCTGCACGCCGAGGAAGATCACGCGCTCCTCGAAGAGCTTCGCGTACGGGTCGTACTCGCGCACGCCCTGCGAGGTGCGCTCGACGAAGCGCGGCACGATGTAGCGGTTGTCCACCTGCGGGCCGGTGTAGAGGCCGCTCGCGGAGAGGTTGTTCTGCATGTCGGGGTTCACCATCCTGGTGGCGTTCGGTGGGCTCGGTGCTTCGCGGGCCAAGGGCTCGGGCCCCGCTCGGTGGGAGCCGGGGCCGTGGGTGAGGCTCAGGCCCCGGTGCCGCCGCCGCCCGGAACACCCGCCGCGTGGGCCATGATCTCGTCGATGAGGCCGTACGCCTTGGCCTCCTCCGCCGTGTACCAGCGGTCGCGGTCGCCGTCGCGGATGATCGTCTCGACGGTCTGGCCCGAGTGGTGGGCGGTGATCTCGGCCATGCGCGTCTTCGTACGCAGCAGGTACTCGGCCTGGATCTTGATGTCCGAGGCGGTGCCGCCGATGCCGGCCGAGCCCTGGTGCATCAGGATGTCGGTGTTCGGCAGCGCGAAGCGCTTGCCGGCGGTGCCGCCGGTCAGCAGGAACTGGCCCATCGAGGCCGCCATGCCCATACCGATCGTGACCACGTCGTTCGGGATGTACTGCATGGTGTCGTAGATCGCCATGCCCGCCGTCACCGAGCCGCCGGGGCTGTTGATGTACAGGTAGATGTCCTTCTCCGGCTCGGCGGCCAGGAGCAGGAGCTGCGCGGTGATCTTGTTGGCGATGTCGTCGTCGACCTGCTGGCCGAGGAAGATGATGCGCTCGTTGAGCAGTCGGTTGTAGACATGGTCGCCGAGGCCACCACCGAGGGACGGCTCGCCGGCGGCGTAAGGCATCAGATTCGTCACGTATCCACCTGCTCGTCTCTGACGGCTCCGGCCGTCTCAGCGTCTTCGTTCGGAGGGCGGGGATTGCGGTCCGACTCTCACCGGCCGACTCCACGCCCCCGTATTCATGGACCCTAACGCGCAGGTAGGACAACGCCATCCCGGTTCCCGAACTGTTCGCTCGGAGCGCAAGGTGGTTGAAGCGCGGGCCCGTACGGAACCGGCCATCCGCCACCTGCGCGGACGCCCGTCCCGGGTACGCGAAGGGGCCCGGACGCGGCTGCGTCGCGGGCCCCTTCCTCCGTACTTCGTACGTGGTCAGGCAGTGCCTGCCCGACGAGGTCGGACCGAGGCTCAGGCCTCGGTCTTCTCCTCGGCGGCGTCACCCTCGACGACGGCCTCGACGGTCTCGGCGGCGGCCTCGACCTCGTCCTCGTCGTCCTCCAGGTCGACGGCCTCACCGTTGGTGTCGACGACCTTGGCGGCCTCGACGACCACGGCCAGCGCCTTGCCGCGGGCGACCTCACCGACGAGCATCGGCACCTGGCCACCCTCGACGACGGCCTGGGCGAACTGGTCGGGGGACATGCCGGAGGAGGCGGCACGGCGCACCAGGTGCTCGGTGAGCTCCTCCTGGTTGACGTTCAGCTTCTCCTTGTTGACGAGCTCGTCGAGGATGAACTGCGTCTTGATGCCCTTGACGGCCGCTTCCTCGGTCTCGGCGTCGAACTCTTCCTGCGTCTTGCCCTGGATCTCCAGGTACTTGGCGAGGTCGAGGCCCATCTGGCCGAGCTGGTGGTGCTCAAGGTTGTGCTTGCGGGTCTGGACCTCGTCCGCGAGAAGCTTCTCGGGGATCGGGACCTCGGTGATCTTCAGCAGCTCGTCGAGCACGCGCTCCTGGGCCTGGGTGGCCTGGTCGAACTGCTTCATGTTCTCAAGGCGCTTGCGGCTGTCGGCCTTGAGCTCGTCCAGCGTGTCGAACTCCGAGGCGAGCTGCGCGAAGTCGTCGTCCAGCTCCGGCAGTTCGCGCGCGGCGACCTGGGTGACCTTGACGGTGACCTCGGCGTCCTTGCCCTCGGCCGAGCCGCCCTTGAGCTGCGAGGTGAAGGTGGCCTCGCCACCGGCCTCCAGGCCCTTGACGGCCTCGTCGATGCCGTCGAGCAGCTCGCCGGAACCGATGGTGTACGAGACACCCTCGGCCACGCCGTCCTCCAGGACCTCGCCGTCGACCTTGGCCTCAAGGTCGATCGTCACGACGTCGCCGTCGGCGGCGGCGCGCTCGACCGGGGAGGTCGAGGCGAAGCGCTCGCGCAGCTCCGAGACGGCCTTCTCGACGTCCTCGTCGGAGACCTCGACGGCGTCCACGGTGACCTCGATGCCGGAGTAGTCCGGGATCTCGATGGTCGGGCGGATGTCGACCTCGGCGGTGAAGTTCAGCGTCTCGCCGTCCTTCAGCTCCGTGATGTCGACCTCCGGCTGGCCCAGCGGGTTCAGCTCGGCCTCGTTGACCGCCTCGGTGTAGAACTTCGGGAGGGCGTCGTTGACGGCCTCCTCCAGCACAGCACCACGGCCGAACCGCTGGTCGATGACGCGCGCCGGGATCTTGCCCTTGCGGAAGCCCTTCACCGTGACCTGCTGGTTGATCTTCTTGTACGCCGCGTCGAGGCTGTCCTTGAGCTCCTCGAAGGGCACCTCGACAGTGAGCCGAACCCGGGTCGGGTTCAGGGTCTCCACGGCGCTCTTCACGGTTCGGTCTCCTTGTGGCTGACTTCTTGGGGTTCTACCCGGTGGCCGACGGCCTCGGGCGGATCGGGCCCGGTTCATCGGATTCGTCAGACACACGGGCACGCAGCTTGCATAGTAACCGCAAGCGGGATGCCACCCACAATGTGATCTTGTGCGCGGGGGTTCGGCTCAAGCGGGGATCGGCGCGACCGGGGCCCGCGGGATGCGCGGAAATACGGTGGTGGTCGGGGTGGCGGGATTTGAACCCACGGCCTTCCGCTCCCAAAGCGGACGCGCTACCAAGCTGCGCCACACCCCGTCGGTGCGACACGTAGGGTACATGCCCGCGGGGAAAGCGTCGGCCGCTTTGCGGGTGCGGACACCCGGCACTTTCGCGCAGCTCATCCGCGCACGGACGGCGAGCGATATGCGGTGTGCACGCGCGGGGGGTGACCCGCTACGATGCTCTTCGTGCCGCGGTCGTCATGACCTGCGACGCGGCGCACGCGGGCGTAGCTCAATGGTAGAGCCCTAGTCTTCCAAACTAGCTACGCGGGTTCGATTCCCGTCGCCCGCTCCACGGCTTCGGGCCCGGTGACCAGCTCACCGGGCCCGGAGTGTTTTCCCGGAGTGTTTTCCGGGGCCCGGACCGGCTCAGAACTTGATCTGGTTGATCGTGTCCGCCAGCGAGTTCAGGAACCGCTGTATCGACGGCGCCATGCCGGTCGAGGCCATGAAGAACCCGAAGAGCGCGGCGACTATGGCCGGGCCGGCCTTGATGGAGCCACCGCGGATCATCACCACGAGGACGATCGCCAACAGCAGCACCACAGACAGTGAAATGGCCACACTGATCACACCCTCGGTCGGTCCGCCTTGCCGGCCCGGAGTGTGCCGCCGAGCACACCCCGCAGGCTCCATCGTGCCATCAACTCCCCCATGGATGCTGCCGCGTGACGGATCGCCGTCGAAACGTTCACCCCATACCCATGTACGGGTCCGCGAGGCCGAGGAGCGCGCGGACGGTGGCGTACTTGCGGGTGAGACGGATGCGGGTCGCCTCGTCCAGGACGGCGAGCCGCGCGGGGTCCGCGTTGTGGGCCAGGTCCGCCTCCTTGACCAGCAGCGCACCGGGGGTGGCGAGGATCCTGGCCGTGTACGAGGCCGTCTCCTCGCCCGGCACCTTGGTCACGGCGAGGACCATCTCCTTGACGGAGGAGGGGAGTTCGGCGTCGTCCAGCCACTGGCGCGACAGCGCCCCGTCCTCCACCGCGTCGTGCAGCCACGCCGCCGCGATCTGGTCCTGGCCGCCGCCACGCGCGCGTACGCCCTCGGCCACGGCCGCCAGGTGTTCGGTGTAGGGGCGGCCCGCCTTGTCCGTCTGGGCGGCGTGGGCGGCCCGGGCCAGCTTCTCTACCTCGGCGAGTGTCAGCATGCGCTTCAGCGTAGGGCCGCCCGCGCCGGGAGCGCGGTGCAGGCGAATCCCAGGCCCAGGACGGCCGCGACGAACGACCCGTACAGGAGGGGCGGGATGTAGGGGCCCTCGCCGGTCATGCCGTTGGTCAGCGGGATCAGGGTGGCGATCGCGATGGCCGTGCCGAGGAGGATGCCCGCCGAGGTCACAAGGAGCGCCTCCCAGCGGATCATGTCCCGCACCTGACGGCGGGTGGTGCCGATCAGGCGCAGTGTGCCGAGTTCGCGGCGCCGGTCCAGGACCGTCATGACCAGGGTGTTCGCCGCCGCGATCGCCGCGAAGCCGCCGAGGACGGCCGCCATGGTGGTGTTGGCCCAGGCGTTGAGCTCGCGGTCGGTGTTCTTGGCGGTGGCGTAGCCCGCCGCGTCCGTGACCGTGCCGAGCGGGGCGAGGGCGGACGCCTGGACCGGGCCCTTCACCAGGAGCTCGGTGGGCAGCGCGACCGTGCTCGTGTGCGGCGCCAGGTCGGCCTGCGGGAGCGTGACCTGGGAGAGGCCCAGACCCCGGTCATACGTGGCCACCACCTGCGGGGACGCCTTCGTGCCGTCGGGGAGCAGGAGCGCGACGCGGCCGCCCACATGGGCGCCGGTGTCGTCGGCCAGGGCCTTGGCGAGGGCGACGGTGCCGGGTTTCAGGGCGTCCAGGGAGCCCTCGCGCACGCCCAGGTCCTGGACGCGGGCGAGGTCCGCTCCGGTGCCCGTGAAGCCCTGCGTGGAGACCGATTGCAGTGCGCCGTGCTCGTGGACCAGGACGGACGTACGGGTCAGGCCCACCGCGGTGGCGACGCCCTCGGTCGCCTTCGCACGCGCGACCGCGTCCGAGGCCAGGCCCGCCGGGCCGGTGACCACCCGGTCGGCGACCAGGCCCGCGCGCTGCTGCTTCTCGGTGACCCGGTCCTCGCTGGTGTGCATGAAGACGAGCGTGGAGGCGAAGGCCATCGCCAGCACGATCGGGGTGATCGCGGAGGCCAGACGCCGGGCGTTGGTACGGGAGTTGGCCGCCGCCAGCGACGCCGGGGCGCCCGCCGCGCGCAGCGGCAGACCGAACAGCGCGGCGCAGGCGCGGGCGATCAGCGGGCCGAGCAGGGCGACCGCGAGCATGAAGAGCATGACGACGCCGAGGGCCGCGTTCGCCGCGTTCTCGCCCTTCTCGTTCGCGGCCACGCCCGAGAGCGCGATGCCGCCGCCGAGGGCTGCCACGCCCAGCGGTGTACGGATCCAGCCGATCCGCAGCCGCTCCACCGACGCGTCCCGCAGCGCCTCGCCCGGCTTGGTGCGCGAGGGGCGGCGGGCCGCCATGTACCCGGCGAACAGCGAGGTCACGACGGTGGCGCCGACCGCGACCAGCATCGGGATCCACGACACCGACAGGTCGACGGCCGCCGGAACCGCGCCCTTGTCGCGGAGCTGCCCGAACCACCAGGTCGCCAGGGCCGTGCCCGGCAGGCAGCCGAGCGCGCCCGCGAGCGGGGCGACGAGCAGGGCCTCGGTGGCGATGGTGCGCCGGATCTGGCGCGGGGTCGCGCCGATCGCGCGCAGCAGGGCGTACTCGCGGCGGCGCTGGCCGACCGAGAGCGTGACGGTTCCGGCGGCGGTGAAGACGGCGACCATGGTGGCCGTGCCGCCGAAGGAGCCGCCGAGGCCGGTGAGCATGTCCTTGGCGTAGGCGAGGCCGGGGGTCTCGACGGCGCCGCGCCCGTCGCCGGTGTGGACCTCGGCCGCGTCCCCGAGCCGCTCGGCGACCTGGTCGGCGAGGGCGGCGGCGGTGACGCCGGGCTTCGCCAGTACGGCGATGGCGTCGGCCCGGCCGGGGTGCCCGGACAGGGCCATGGCCTGGGTGTCGGTGAACCACACCGTGCCGGGGGTCTTGGTGGTGCCGGACACCGTGAACTGCCGCTTGCCGGACGGGGTGTCGAGGGTGATCCGGTCCCCGACGGCGGCGCCGTCACCGGTCACCACCTCGCCGGTGCGGGGCGCGGTGCCCGAGGCGAGTTCCGCCCCGGTGAAGGCGGTCGAGCCCCAGCCGTGCGCGGTGGCGGGCGTATTTCCCGTACGTACGTCGTGTACGGGGAAGGAGACGTCCGCGATGGCGGCGGACGCGCCGGGGGCCCGGGCCGCGCGGGCCGCGAGGGCGGCGTCGAGCCGGGCCTTGTCGGGCAGCGGGACGGACTCGGTGTCGCGGTCCTCGCCGCTGCCGGTGGTGCGGTGCGCGCGCTGGTCGGCGGCGGCGACCACGGGGGCGCCGGCGTACCGCTCGGCGGGGACGGACGCGCGTACCCCCGTCTCCAGCAGGATCCCGCAGGCGGAGACGATGACCGCGGCCATGAACAGGGCGACGAAGGTGCCGACGAACGCGGACGGTTTGAAGCGCACGGCCGCGCGGGCCAGGCCGTTGGGGCCCCTCACGCCGCCACCCCCGCGTACGCGGCCGTCGGCCGGGCGCTCAGGGAGGCCATCCGGGCCGCGATGTCGGCCTCCGAGGCGCGGGTCAGCGAGTCCACGATCGACCCGTCGGCCAGGAACAGGACCTGGTCGGCGAAGGAGGCGGCGCGCGGGTCGTGGGTGACCATGACGACGGTGGCGCCCAAGCCGTCCACGGCGCCGCGCAGCAGCGTGAGCACTTCGGTGGCCGTCGTGGTGTCCAGGGCTCCGGTCGGCTCGTCGGCGAAGACGACGTCCGGGCGGGTCACCAGGGCGCGGGCGATCGCCACGCGCTGCTGCTGGCCGCCGGACAGCTCGCCCGGGCGGCGCTTCCCCTTGCCCGCGAGCCCCACCTGCCCGAGCAGTTCCTCGCACCGGCGCCGGTCCGGGCGCCGCCCGGCGAGCCGCATCGGCAGCAGCACGTTCTGCTCGACGGTGAGCGACGGCAGCAGGTTGAACGCCTGGAAGACGAACCCGAGCCGGGAGCGCCGCAGTTCGGTCAGCTTGTTCTCGCTCATCCCGGTGATCTCGGTCCCGCCGAGCCGTACGGACCCGTCGGTGGGCCGGTCGAGCCCCGCCGCGCACTGCAGGAACGTCGACTTGCCGGAGCCGGAGGGCCCCATCACCGCCGTGAAGCTGCCGCGCGGCAGGGCGAGGTCGATCCCGCGCAGGGCGTGCACGGCCGAGCCGCCGCGCCCGTACTGACGGCGCACCCCGCGCAGCTCGACGGCCCAACCGGGGTCGGCGGCCTCGGCGGCCTCGCCCTGTGTCGCCCGTCGCTTGCCCCGTCGCAGTGCCATCGTCCTCGACCTCTCCTCGTACGTACGTCGTGTTCGTTGTCTCGAACGTACGGATCCGGGCAGGTCGGGGACCATGGCGGCTGCTGGCGGAAGCGGGGTGGGGAAAGCCCTACCCCGGACCTGGGGAGGGCGGCGCGGGAGCTATCGCGGGAGCTACGCCTCGCGGCGGATCAGGAGGAGCGCGCGGTCGTCGTTGACGTCCTTGGCGACCGCCTCGATCAGATGCCAGGCGGCGCCGTCGAAGCCGCTGGTGACATAGCGGTCGGCCTCGCCGGTGAGGCGGTCCATGCCCTCGGCGATATCGCGTTCGGCCGTCTCGACCAGGCCGTCGGTGAACAGCATCAGGACGTCGCCCGGGCCCAGCGAGCCCTTGACCGGGTGGAACTCGGCCCCGTCGTACACCCCGAGCAGCGGCCCCTCCCCCGACACCTCCTGCCAGCGGCCGGAGCCCGCCTGGAGGTGGAGGGCGGGCAGGTGTCCGGCGGACAGCAGCTCGTAGTCGCCGGACTCCAGGTCCAGGACGAGGTGGATGGAGGTCGCGAAGCCCTCGTCCCAGTCCTGGCGGAGCAGATAGCCGTTGGCGGCGGGCAGGAAGCCGTGCGGCGGCAGTGAGCCGAGCAGGCCGCCGAAGGCGCCGGAGAGCAGCAGGGCCCGGGAGCCCGCGTCCATGCCCTTGCCGGAGACGTCGGTGAGGACCACTTCGAGGGTGCGGTTGCCGTTCGTACGGGCCGCGACGACGAAGTCGCCGGAGAAGGACTGGCCGCCGGCCGGGCGCAGCGCCATCTCGCGGTGCCAGCCCCGGGGCAGCCGGGGCAGCGCGGACTGGACCCGGATGCGTTCGCGCAGGTCGAAGAGCATGGTGCCGCCGCGCCGCCAGGGCACGCCGACGCGGGCCCGGAACTGGGCGATGAGCAGCCCGAAGAGCCCGCAGGCGGCGACCACCAGGACCGTGCCGGGCGTCACGCGCGCGGGGCCCTCGGTGTACGGGCCGAGCCGGATCGACTCGACGATCAACGCGATCGCCGCGGCCGCGTACAGACCGAGCAGGCTCGCGGGCCGCAGCAGGACGCCACCCGCGACGATCGGCAGGGCCAGCGCCCCCGGCGCGCACCACACCGGCGAGGCGAGCGTCGCGAGGGCGATCGCCGGGATGGTCAGGAGCAGGCCGGCCAGCGCGATCCAGTCCGATCCGTCGCCCCGGAAGTAGTCCACCCCGGACTTGCGCAGCGCAATACGTGCCCGGTGCGCGGACTTCCGCCACCGGGCACTGTACGAATCCGCTCCCGCGCGACGTGCCATTGCCGGTGACCCTATCCAGCGGATGCCGCCGTGCGCAGGGGGACCCCTTGGCCATCCCGTTCGAAATCCGCTCGCCCCGATGCCCTACCCGGCGGTAGTCACGGCATATGACAGCGGATGCACCTGCCCGGGACCGCGCCCGGGACCACGTCAATCAGCTTGTCTGACCGACGAGTTGGCGGATCTCCACGGTGACGAACTCCGCCGGGCGCGCCGGGGCCACCGAGACGTCCATGCGCACCACGCCCTTGCCGGTCGCCCGCTCGTCGTTGACGGTCCCGTCGCAGACCACGCGGTACGCCTCCTCCTGGGTGGCGCCCGCGAGCGCGCCCCGGCGCCACTGCTCGTCGAGGAAATCCGTCACGGAGTGCCGGAGCGCCGACCACAGCCCGTGGCCGTTGGGCTCGAACACGGCCCACGCGGTGCTCCGCCTGATGGAGTCGGTCAGGAAGCAGATCTGACGCCGCACGTTGACGTACGCGAGGTCGCCCTCCGACGACAGTGTGCGCGCTCCCCACACCTTGAGTCCTTCTCCGGTGAACGGCCGCACGCAGTTGACGCCCGCCTTGGCCGGCCTCCCCGCCTCCTCGTCGCCGATCTCCTCGACGGCGTCGAGCACGCCTCGCAAGGTGCCCTCCGGGGCCCTGTGCACACCCCGCTCGGCGTCCGTACGCGCCCAGAGTCCGGCCACGTGCCCGACCGGCGGCACCGCCCGGCGTCGTCCGCCGCGCCCAGCGTGGGCGCGGCGACCATCGACACGTCGGGAATCGCCTCCAGGTCCTTGAGCGCCTTGGCGTGGCCGTCCTCGCCGAGGGCGACCGGGATGACGTAACAGGCGTCGCCCTCATTGGCGAAGAACCCGTACACGGCCTCGGCCATCACCAGGTAGGGGGCCGGTCCGCCGTCCTCGCTCCCGGGCCTGTCCTTGAGCTCGGCGAGCACGCCGCGGACGTCCCACGACTCCTCGAACTCGGCCCAGCCGCGCACCAGCTCCGGGCCGACTCCTTGGCTCGGGAGTCCGACTCTCGCCCGGGGAACGCCGTCTCGCAGTTCCCGCACACCCGGGCGGCCTCGGCCCGGGCCCTCGATCCACCTGTACGGGTGGCGTACGGTCAGCCGGTCCGCTGACAGGTCGGGCACCAGAACAGGTTCCGGGCCGACAGGTCCGCCGTGCGGATCCCGGTGCCGCAGATGTGGCACGGCATGTTCGCGCGGCGGTACACGTACACCTCGCCGCCGTGGTCGTCGACCCTGGGCGGGCGGCCCATCGCCTCGGGCAGATGCTCGGGGCGGACCGTGTCGATGCGGTTGACCCGCACGCCCTCGCGCATCAGCAGCACCAGGTCCGCCCAGATCGCGTCCCACTCGCGGCGGGTGAGGTCCTTGCCCGTGCGGTACGGGTCGATGCCGTGCCGGAACAGCACCTCGGCCCGGTACACATTGCCGACGCCCGCGATGATCTTCTGGTCGAGGAGCAGCGCCGCGATCGTCGTGCGGCTGCGCGAGATCCGCGCCCAGGCCTTCTCGCCGTCGTCGGCGGGCCGCAGCGGATCCGGCCCGAGGCGGTCGTGTATCGCGCGCTTCTCGGCGTCGGTGATCAGCGCACACGTCGTCGGGCCGCGCAGATCCGCGTAGCCGTCCTCGCCGAGCAGGCGCAGCCGGACGGTCTCCGTCGGCGGCGGGACGGGGGCTCCGCCGAGCGCGTACTTGCCGAACAGGCCCAGATGGATGTGGACCCAGCCGACCGGGCCGAAGCCCAGGAAGAGGTGCTTGCCGTGGGCCTCGGCCAGGTCGAGGACCTGGCCGCTGACCAGGGCGGCGCCGTCCGAGAACTTGCCCTGCGGGCTGGAAGCGCGCACGACGCGGCCGCCGAACCACTGATCGTGGTCGGCGGCCAGCCGGTGAATCGTGTGCCCCTCGGGCATAACGCCAGATCAGCCCTGCTGCGGGTGGTGGGCCGGGATGGGCGGGAGCGCGCCGGTGCTCTCGTACTCGGCCAGCATCTCGATGCGGCGGGTGTGGCGCTCCTCGTTCGAGTACGGGGTGCTCAGGAAGATCTCGACGAACTTGGTCGCCTCTTCCTGCGTGTGCATCCGGCCACCGATGGAGATCACGTTGGCGTTGTTGTGCTCACGGCCGAGCGCGGCGGTCTGCTCGCTCCAGGCCAGGGCCGCCCGTACGCCCTTCACCTTGTTCGCGGCGATCTGCTCGCCGTTGCCGGAGCCGCCGATCACGATGCCCAGCGCGTCCGGGTCCGCGGCCGTCTTCTCGGCGGCGCGCAGGCAGAACGGCGGGTAGTCGTCCTGGGCGTCGTAGATGTGGGGACCGCAGTCGACGGCCTCGTGGCCCTGGGCCTTCAGCCACTCGACGAGGTGGTTCTTCAGGTCATATCCGGCATGGTCTGAGCCGAGGTACACGCGCATGACTCCGAGTGTGGCATGCGATCCGGCGGGCAGGGTTCATCGGGGTGAGGACGTTCGTCCCGGCCAGTGATGACCTTGTTCCCGTCGGGTCGGGCCGTTGTTCCCCTCATCACGATTCGGAGTCAGGACTTCCGTACCTGGGAGTACCGGGCTTCAATGCGTTGGTTCGTAACCCGAGCGACCCTTAGACCTAAGGATTCGTCCATGACCTCGCAACCCTCCCTTGCGAAGGAAGAAGGCCGACCGGGCGATCCCGGAACGGCCGACTCCCCCGTCGTCGGCGCCCCGCACGGCTCCAACGGCCTCCAGGCCGGTCTCAAGAACCGTCACCTCTCGATGATCGCCATCGGCGGTGTCATCGGAGCGGGCCTGTTCGTCGGCTCCAGCTCCGGCATCGCCGCGGCCGGTCCCGCCATTCTGCTCTCGTACGCGCTCGTCGGCCTGATGGTCGTCTTCGTGATGCGCATGCTCGGCGAGATGGCCGCCGCCCGGCCGACCTCCGGCTCCTTCTCGGCCTACGCCGACCGCGCGCTCGGCCGCTGGGCCGGGTTCTCCATCGGCTGGCTGTACTGGTTCTTCTGGGTCGTGGTGCTGGCCGTCGAGGCGACCGCGGGCGCCAAGATCCTGCACGGCTGGGTCGGCGGAGTCCCGCAGTGGGGCTGGGCGCTGATCGTGATGATCGTGCTGACGGCCACCAACCTGGTGTCGGTCTCCTCGTACGGCGAGTTCGAGTTCTGGTTCGCCGGGATCAAGGTCGTCGCCATCGGCGCCTTCGTCGTCATCGGCCTGCTGGCCGTCTTCGGGATACTTCCGGGGTCCAACAACCCCGGTGACGGATTCGCGCATCTCACCGACGCGGGCGGATTCATGCCCAAGGGCGCGGGGGCGATCCTCACCGGTGTGCTGATGGTCGTCTTCTCCTTCATGGGCAGCGAGATCGTCACCCTGGCCGCCGGCGAGTCCGAGGACCCGCGCCGGGCCGTCACCAAGGCCACCAACAGCGTGATCTGGCGCATCGGCGTCTTCTACCTGGGCTCGATCCTCGTCGTCCTGACGCTCCTGAAGTGGAACGACCCGGCGATCCTCAAGGACGGCTCGTACGTCGCCGCGCTGAACTCGATCGGCATTCCGCACGCCGGCCAGATCATGAACGTGATCGTGCTGACGGCGGTGCTCTCCTGCCTCAACTCCGGCCTGTACACCGCGTCCCGGATGGCGTTCTCGCTCGGCCAGCGCGGTGACGCGCCGCGCGCCTTCGCCGGTACCAACAAGCGGGGCGTGCCGCAGGCGGCGATCCTCTGCTCGGTGCTGTTCGGGTTCGTGGCCGTCTTCTTCAACTACAAGTGGCCGGACACCGTCTTCGACTTCCTGCTCAACTCCTCCGGCGCGGTCGCGCTGTTCGTGTGGCTGGTCATCTGCTTCACGCAGCTGCGGATGCGCGGGATCATCCTGCGCGAGACGCCGGAGAAGCTGACGGTCAAGATGTGGTTCTTCCCGTATCTGACCTGGCTGACGATCGCGATGATCTCCTTCGTGCTCGTCTACATGCTCACCGATGACGCCGGGCGCAAGCAGGTGCTGCTGTCGCTGCTGGTGGCGGCCGTTGTGGTCGCTATCGCACTGGTGCGGGACTTCTTGCAGCGGGGGTCCGTCGCGCAGGTCGCCGTTGCTCAGAGTGGTGTGAACGACGAGGTCACCGCCGAGTAGGTGCGCAGGGCGTCGTCGGCCTCGGCGGTCGTGGCGGCCTCGTACCAGATGTTGACCTGGTACGACTTGCCGCCCTCGTCGAAGCCCATCTGGCGGGCCTTCCACGGGTCGCCGTTCTGTGTGAAGTAGTAGTCCCAGACGATGGCGGGGCGGCCGTTGAAGGTGCTCCGCTCCAGTCGGATGTTCCGGTAGCCCGGGACGTCGTGGGTGCCCTGTTCGGCCTCCTGCCACTGGGCCAGGAGATCGCCACCGCGTGCGAGTGCGTACGAGGCGGCGATTTCCTGTTTTCCGCCGGGGCGGTGGTAGTGGATGTTGGACGGGCTCTTCGCGGTGCGCGTCCAGCCCTCGGGGGGTGCCCAGGCGAAGCCGGTTTCGCCGATGGTGCCGGGTGGGGGTGTGCTGGGCGGGCGGGATGTTCCGGCGACGGTGGGGGAGGCGGTGCCGGTGCCGGTGCCGCTGGTGGCGGGGGTGCCGGGGTTGTTGTGGGTGGTGCTGAGCACGATGGCTACGGCTGTGGCTGCGGTGAGGGCGAGGGCTGCGCCGATCGCGGTGCGGCGGCGGTTTCCCCACCCCGCCCCTTCCCTAAAGCCCTGGGCGGGCGGCCGGGGGGTGGGTTGAGGCGGAGCCTCGGGTGCGGGTGGTTGGTTGCCGGGGGCGAAGCCCCCCGCACCCCCCTCGGGGCTCCGCCCCGGACCTCGTAGTGGAGTCTCGGGTGCGGGTGGGGACTGGTTTTCGGGGGCTGCGCCCCCGAACCCCTGCGCGGGGGCTTCGCCCCCTGCACCCCCCTCGGGGCTCCGCCCCGGACCCCGTGGGGAGGGTGGGGCTTCGGCCCCCGGTTCCCGGCCTTCGGGGCTCCGCCCCGGAGCCCGTGGTGGAGTCTCGGGTGCGGGTGGGGATGGGTTGTCGGGGGCTGCGCCCCCGGGCCCCCGCGTGGGGGCTTCGCCCCCTGCACCCCCTTCGGGGCTCCGCCCCGGACCCCTTGGGGAGGGCGGGGCTTCGTTCCCTGGGTGCCGGTTCTCGGGCTCGGGGCTTCGCCCCGGACCCCGTCGCGCGGTCGGGGCCGCGTCCTCTGGCTCTGGGGGCGCCTCCGCCTCCTCCACCGGCGCCGGTCGCTCCCGTACCGGATCCGGCGCCTCGGCCGGTGGGGCCGTCTGGTGGACCGCCACCGTTGGGGGGTGGGGGGGTGGGGAGAAGACCGTCGGTGGGGCCGCTATCGGGAGCAGTAGGGTCGACAGGGCGTCCAGGGTCGGGCGGGTTTCCGGGTCCTTGACCAGGAGGGATGCCAGGGCGGGGGCCAGGGGGCCCGCCGTCGGGGGGAGTTGGGGCTCCTCGTACAGGACCGCGTGCAGTGTCGCCAGGGTCGTCTCGCGGGCGAACGGGGACTGGCCGCCCACCGCCGCGCACAGCGTCGCCCCCAGGGACCACAGGTCCGACGCCGGGCCCTGCGGCTTGCCGCCCACGCGTTCGGGGGCCATGTAGTCGGGCGAGCCGACCAGCATCCCCACCACCGTCAGCGCCGTGGCGTCCTGGATCGCGGCGATGCCGAAGTCGGTCAGGACCACCCGGCCGGTCCGGCTCAGCAGGACGTTGCCCGGTTTGATGTCTCGGTGCAGGACCCCTACCGCGTGGACCTCGCGCAGTGCCTCCACCAGGCCCAGGCCGATGCGCGCGGCCTCGCGCGGGCTTACCGGGCCGTCCTGGACCAGGAGTTGCTCCAGCGAGCGGGACTCGACCAGTTCCATCACGATCCACAGGCGGTCCGACTCCTCCACCACGTCGTACACGCGCACCACATTGGGATGGTCGATCCGGGCCGTGGCGCGGGCCTCGCGCAGGGTGCGTTCGCGGCGGATCCGGCTGTCCTCGACGTCGAGATCGTCCATGCGCATCTCTTTCACCGCGACCGTACGGTCGAGTACTTCATCCGCCGCCCGCCACACCCGCCCCATTCCTCCCTGGCCGATCGTGACGTCCAGTCGATATCGCCCCGCAACCAAAAGCCCGCGAATTCCCGGCATTACCGCCCGCCCCCTCAGTACCTGGTGTGACCAGGACAGAAACACGAACTTGCCACCATCACAGCATAATTCCGCGAAATCTTGTGGGACCCTTCTCAGCACTGCAAGCACCCAACTCGGGTGAGGGGGATGAGAAATGCGTTCGACACATTCGCATCGGTCGGATCACCTCGGTCAGTTGGATCGGCCCGTGCAACACAAGAAACACCGCAAAGCCCTCGCCGGCGTCGGCCTCCTGGCCGCCCTGCTCGTACTGCCGCTCGGCTCCGCCGCCTTCGCCGACGACCCCACCCCCGGGAGCGACCAGGGCGGTTCCCCCGGTCCCAGCGCCCCGGCGGACGTGAGGATCGGCACCGAACTGCCGAAGGAGATCAAGGTCTCCAACTCCTCCGGCCAGACCACACTCACCGCCAGGGTCCTCAACAAGGGGACCAAGGACACCGGGCAGATCACGCTCAGCGTGCTCGGTCTGGACGGAATGCGGATCACCGGTGTGCAGGGTTGCGTACCGGTTCCCACGGAACGGCTGCCGAAAGGGGTCAACACCGGATTCGCCTGTGTCATCGACAATCTCGCGGCCGGAAAGGACAAGTCGTATACCGTTACCGCCACTTACGATCTGAAGGCGACCGGAAAGATCTGTCTTCCGGTGACCGAGGGCACCGGCGACAAACTGCTGTGGCAGCAGGGGCCGGTCCCGTTCGGGACGAACCAGCCGACTCCCAACGCCCCTGACACCCCGCTGCTGCTCGGCACCGACAACGTCCCGGCCGCCCCGCCCAGCGGCTCACCCAGCCCCTCCGCCCCGGCCACTCCCACCACCCCGGCCCCGACCCCGCCCGCCCAGCTGCCCAGGACCGGCGTCAACGACGGTGTGCTGCCGCTGCTCGCGGCCGGCGGGCTGCTCCTCTTCGTCGGCACCACCGGCGTCTGGTGGGCCAACACCCGCCATCAGCGCCGTCGGACACATTGAGAAAAGAGGGCGGGGCCGGGCGCGTCTTCCGCGCCCGGCCCCGCCCTTCTTTGTTCTGCCGCTGTCGGCTACTTGCCGCGGCCCACGAACTTCCACGCCGTCGGCAGCGCGCCCATCGCCAGCGCCGCCTTCAGCGCGTCGCCGAACAGGAACGGCGTGAGGCCCACCGCGACCGCCTGGTTCAGGGACATCCCGGTCGAGGCGGCCAGGTACGGGACGCCGACCGCGTAGATGATCGCGGAGCCCAGCACCATCGTGCCCGCCGTGCGCAGCACCGAGCGGTCGCCGCCCCGGCGGGCCAGCGCGCCCACCACGGTCGAGGCGAGCAGCATGCCCAGCACATAGCCGAAGGTCGCGCCGCCCGCGCCCGAGCTGCCATTCGCGAACCACGGCATCCCCGCCATGCCGATCAGCGCGTACAGACCGAGCGAGAGGAAGCCGCGGCGGGCGCCCAGCGAGGTGCCGACCAGCAGCGCCGCGAAGGTCTGGCCGGTGACCGGGACCGGGGAGCCCGGGACGGGTACGGCGATCTGGGCGGCCACACCGGTGAGCGCCGCGCCGCCGAGCACCAGGGCGATGTCCCGGGTGCGGGCGCCGGGCACCAGGTCGGCGAGGACCTGTCCGGTGCGGGGTGCGGCAGGGGCAGTGGCAGTGGTCGTGGCCATCGTGGGACTCCGCGGGATCGGGGACGGGCAGCGGGATACGTGCTGGGTACACGGTGACGTTAGCCGAGGGATTCTCACTGGATCACCAGCAGTGAGCCACAAAGGGGCCGTTGAAGGGTTCGTGGGGATCGCACAAAGGGCGGAGGTCTTCCGTCCGTCCGCGTGACACTGATCACTGCGACGATGGAGAGAAGGTCCCGTTTTGCGGTCCGGGGGCGCGCTCGGGGAGACTGTGGACTCCCCATAAACGATCAGCGAGTGATCCGAGAGTTACGAGCGCCATGCACGACGGCAAGACCACCGCCGGGGCCACCGCCGCCGACACCACCTCGGGCCAGGCCGAGCCCCTGTCCCATGGGCTGAAGCAGCGTCATCTCACCATGCTCGGTCTGGGCGGGGTGATCGGCGCCGGGCTCTTCGTGGGGTCGGGTGCGGGCATCGCGGTCGCGGGGCCGGGGATCGTCCTCTCGTATCTGATCGCGGGCGCCATCGCGATGCTGGTGATGCGGATGCTCGGCGAGATGTCGTCGGCGATGCCCGCGTCGGGGTCGTTCTCGGTGCACGCCGAGCGGGCGCTGGGGCGGTGGGCCGGGTTCAGTGTCGGCTGGCTGTACTGGTTCCTGCTGGTCGTGGTCCTCGCGGTGGAGGCCACCGGCGCGGCGCAGATCGCGAACGGCTGGCTGCCGGGGATGCCGCAGTGGGCCTGGGTCCTGGTCTTCATGGTGGTGTTCACCGGCGCCAACCTGGCGGCCGTGAAGAACTTCGGCGAGTTCGAGTTCTGGTTCGCCACCCTGAAGGTCGGCGCGATCGTGCTGTTCCTGGTGCTCGGCCTGCTGGCGGTCTTCGGCGTGCTGCCGGACACCGAGCCCGTCGGGTTCGCCAATCTGACCGGTCAGGGCGGCTTCCTGCCCAACGGCTGGGACGGCGTGGTCTCCGGCGTCCTCGCCGTGATCTTCGCCTTCGGCGGTCTTGAGGTCGTCACCATCGCCGCCGCCGAGTCGGCCGACCCGGTGCGCGCGGTCGGCCGCGCGGTGCGCAGCGCGGTGTGGCGCATCCTCTTCTTCTACGTGGGCTCGATGCTGGTCATCGTCACCCTGCTGCCGTGGACCTCGATGCGGCCGGGCCACAGCCCGTATGTGGCCGTGCTCGACTCGATCGGGGTGAGCGGGGCCGGGCAGATCATGAACGTGGTGGTGTTCGTGGCGCTGCTGTCGGCGCTGAACGCCAACCTGTACGGCTCCTCCCGGATGATCTTCTCGCTGGCCGAGCGCGGCGAGGCGCCCAAGGGGCTGCTGAAGGTGTCGGGCGGCGGGGTGCCCCGGCGCGCGGTGCTCGCGTCGGTGGCGTTCGGGTTCATCTCCGTACTGCTCAATCTGAAGTGGCCCGACTCCGTCTTCCTCTACATGCTCAACGCGGTGGGCGCGGTGCTGCTCTTCGTGTGGGCCCTGATCGCCGTCTCACAGCTGCGGCTGCGGCGCCGGATCGAGCGCGAGGCGCCCGAGAAGCTGACGCTGAAGATGTGGGCGTTCCCGTGGCTCACCTGGGCGGCGCTCGCCGCGATGGCGGCCGTCCTCGTCCTGATGCTCCTCGACGACACCGCCCGCCCGCAGCTGCTGTGGTCGACGGGCGCGACGGCGGCGGTGCTGGTGGTCGCGTGCGTACGGGAGTGGCGGGCGCGACGGGTCGCCGCGTGACGCGGCTGCGGCCTGAACCGGTAGCGCCGAGGCCGGAACCCGTTGTTACGGGTGGGTTTGGCGTGACCCACGAGTATGGAAGTGTTCATTCCGTGTGCAACATGTGCGTAAATATTCACGCTGTGTGAGTCGAGTGTCCGGATAGCGGTCGGGTGTTCCCTCTGAGCGGTGCCAGCAACAGACTGTGGCTCCTCTCTCCCCGTCTCGGCTACTGAACAGGGCCTGCCCATGTCCCGGACAAACGCGCCCGCGGCGACCGACGCGACGCCGAAGGTCGACTCCCCACTCACCCACGGACTCAAGCAGCGCCATCTCTCGATGATCGCCCTCGGCGGCGTCATCGGCGCCGGGCTCTTCGTCGGCTCCGGCGCCGGCATCGCCGCGGCCGGACCCTCGATCGTGCTCGCCTACGGCATATCCGGCGCGCTCGTCATGCTCGTGATGCGCATGCTGGGCGAGATGTCGGCGGCCAACCCCGCCTCGGGCTCCTTCTCCGTCCACGCCGAGCGGGCGATCGGCCCCTGGGCCGGGTTCACCGCCGGCTGGGCGTTCTGGGTGCTGCTGTGTGTGGCGGTCGGCCTGGAGGGCATCGGCGCCGCGAAGATCGTGACCGGCTGGCTGCCCGGGACGCCCGAGTGGGCCTGGGTCGCGCTCTTCATGCTGGTGTTCACGGCCACCAACCTCGCGGCGGTGAAGAACTTCGGCGAGTTCGAGTTCTGGTTCGCGGCGCTCAAGGTCGCCGCCATCACCCTCTTCCTCGTCCTCGGTCTGCTCGCCATCCTCGGCGTCCTGCCGGACACGCCCGCCCCCGGCACCTCCAACCTGACCGGCGAGGGCGGCTTCATGCCCAACGGCTCCGAGGGCCTGGTGCTCGGACTGCTCGCCTCCGTCTTCGCGTACGGCGGTCTGGAGACGGTCACCATCGCGGCCGCCGAGTCCGAGCACCCGGTGCAGGGCGTCGCCCGCGCGGTCCGTACGGCGATGTGGCGCATCGCCGTCTTCTACATCGGCTCGATGGCGGTCATCGTCACGCTGGTGCCGTGGAACGACAAGGCCGTCGTCGCGAAGGGCCCGTACGTGGCCGCCCTCGACCACCTGGGCATCTCCGGCGCCGGGCAGATCATGAACGTGGTCGTCCTGGTCGCCCTGCTCTCCGCGATGAACGCCAACATCTACGGCGCGTCCCGGATGTCGTACTCCCTGGTCGCCCGGGGCCAGGGCCCCAAGGCGCTCGGCCGGACCTTCGGCGGCGTGCCGCGCGTGGGAGTGCTGTGCTCCTCGGTCTTCGGCTTCGGCTGCGTGCTGCTGAGCTACTGGCGGCCGGACGACGTCTTCCCGTGGCTGCTGAACATGATCGGCGCGGTCATCCTGGTCGTCTGGATCTTCATCGCCGTCTCCCAGCTGCTGCTGCGCCGGCGCACCGAGGCGGAGTCGCCGGAGAAGCTGGTGGTGCGGATGTGGCTGTACCCGGGGCTGACCTGGGTGGCGCTGGTCGCGATGGCGGGCATCTTCGTGCTGATGGCCCGTCAGTCCGACACGCGTGACCAGCTGATGGCGACGGGGGCGCTGACGGTGGTCCTGGCGGTCATCGGGTACGTCCGCCAGCGCCGCGCGGAGGCCCGGCCCGCGGTCTGATCCCGCTCCGCTTTCTCTTGAAGCCCTGCGTCCCGAGGTCCTAGACCTCGGGACGCAGGGCTTTTTGCTGAGGTCACCCTTGGCTGCGGACGCCCATTGCTGCTGGTAGCGTGCACTTGCGAATCAGTTGCAACAAGCAGTCGGAGGGGCTTCGGACATGGCCATTTACACGCTTCCTGAACTTCCGTACGACTACGCCGCGCTCGAACCCGTCATCAGCCCGGAGATCATCGAGCTGCACCACGACAAGCACCACGCGGCGTATGTGAAGGGCGCGAACGACACCCTGGAGCAGCTCGCTCAGGCCCGCGACAAGGACGCCTGGGGGGCGGTCAACGGCCTGGAGAAGAGCCTCGCGTTCCATCTCTCCGGCCACATCCTGCACTCGATCTACTGGCACAACATGACCGGCGACGGTGGTGGCGAGCCGCTGGAGAAGGACGGCGTCGGCGAGCTGGCGGACGCGATCGCCGAATCCTTCGGCTCCTTCGCCAAGTTCAAGGCGCAGCTGACCAAGGCGTCGGCGACGACGCAGGGTTCGGGGTGGGGGGTCCTCGCGTACGAGCCGGTCAGCGGGCGGCTGATCGTGGAGCAGATCTACGACCACCAGGGCAATGTCGGCCAGGGGTCGACGCCGATTCTGGTCTTCGACGCGTGGGAGCACGCGTTTTATCTTCAGTACCGGAACCAGAAGGTGGACTTCATCGAGGCGATGTGGCGGGTGGTGAACTGGCAGGACGTGGCCGCGCGTTACGCCGCCGCTAAGGCTTCGGGGAGCTTGCTGCTGGCCCCGTAGGCCCCGGCTCCCCCCTTGTCGTCCTGCTCGTGATCGTCTTCTCAACCTTCGCGTGCGGGCGGATATACGAATGGCCCCCTGCGAGGACGTGACTCGTGGGGGGCCATTCGCGTGGAGCGGTTCGTTCGGCTGCGGATCGTGGTGGGCTGGTCGCGCAGTTCCCCGCGCCCCTAGTAAAGGCCCTCCGGGCCCCCCTTTTTTCGTCTGCGGACCGTGCTGGGTTGCTCGCGCCCACGCGGCGGAGCCGCAAATCGACACAGCCCCGCGCCCCTTAGATGGGCCCTTCGGGCCCTCCTGTAGGGGCGCGGGGAACTGCGCGAGCAGCCCCCACCGGGCCGCAGACGAAGCGCCGCGGCGGAGTGGTCAGTCGAAGATCGGGCCCGACGTCCGCGTCCTCTTGATTTCGTAGAAGCCCGGGGTCGAGGCGACCAGTAGCGTTCCGTCCCACAGGCGGGCCGCTGCTTCGCCCTTGGGGGCGGGGGTGACGACCGGGCCGAAGAAGGCGATCTGGTCGCCGTCCGCGCCGGGGACCGCGATGACCGGGGTGCCCACGTCCTGGCCGACCTTGTCTATGCCCTCCTTGTGGGAGGCGCGCAGCTGGGCGTCGAACTCGAAGGTGTCGGGGTCGGCGTCCGCGTAGTCGGCGAGCTCGGCCGGGAGGCCGGCCTCTTCGAGGGCGGCGACCAGGACCTCGCGGCCGGAGCCGAGCGCCTGGTTGTGGAAGCGGGTGCCCAGGGCCGTGTACAGCTTGCCGAGGACCTCGGAGCCGTACTTCTCCTGCGCGGCGATCACGACGCGCACCGGGCCCCACGCCTTGGTCGTCAGGAACTCGCGGTAGTTCTCGGGCAGCTCGTCCAGCTTGTTCTCGTTGAGGACGGCGAGGCTCATCACATGCCAGCGGACCTCGACGTCACGGACCTTCTCGACCTCCAGCATCCAGCGGGACGTCATCCAGGCCCACGGACAGAGCGGGTCGAACCAGAAGTCGACGGGGGTCTTCCCGGTCTGGGGCGCGGTCTCGGACATGTCACTCCTCGTGCGGGGATGCTGGAAAGGGACGGGCGGGTTCCGGCGGCGTACGCCGGAGCCTGTCCCAGTGGGTCGCAACGTCGCGGGGCGCCCGGCGCATTCCCACGTGTCCCGACGTGGAGGGACGTGGCAGGATCGTCGTGTTCGAACGAGACACGAAGGAGTGCCCGTGCCCGGTGAGAATCTGTCCCGCGACGAGGCCCGCGAGCGGGCCGAGCTGTTGTCCGTCGACGGGTACGACGTCGCCCTCGACCTGCGGTCCGCGGTCGGGGACGCCCCGGACGGGCCGAGGACCTTCCGCTCGGTGACGACGATCCGGTTCCGCTGCGCGCGGCCCGGTGCCCAGTCGTTCGCGGACCTGGTCGCGCCGTCGGTGAACTCCGTCACCCTCAACGGCAAGCCGCTGGAGCCCGCCGCCGTCTTCGACGGCACCCGGATCGCGCTGGCGGATCTGGCCGCCGAGAACGTGCTGGTCGTGGACGCGAACTGCGCGTACAGCCGGACCGGCGAAGGCATGCACCGCTTCGTCGACCCGGAGGACGGCGAGGTCTACCTCTACACCCAGTACGAGCCGGCCGACTCCCGGCGGGTGTTCGCGAACTTCGAGCAGCCCGACCTGAAGGGGCGCTTCCGCTTCGAGGCGCAGGCGCCCGAGGGCTGGACGGTGTGGTCCAACGGCGAGGGCGTCCGGGGCGAGGACGGGGTCTGGCGGTTCGCTGAGACCGAGCCGATCTCGACGTACATCACCTGTGTCGTGGCCGGTCCGTACCACTATGTGACGGATACGTACACGCGCGCCTTCGACGACGGGACCACGCTGGAGATCCCGCTCGGCGCCATGTGCCGCAAGGGTCTTGCCCGGCACTTCGACGCCGACGACGTGTTCCTCGTCACCAAGCAGGGCTTCGACTTCTTCCACGACCAGTTCGACTTCCCGTACCCGTTCGGCAAGTACGACCAGGCCTTCGTGCCGGAGTACAACCTCGGGGCGATGGAGAACCCGGGTCTGGTGACCTTCCGCGAGGAGTTCATCTTCCGCGGCAAGGTGACCCAGGCCGCCTACGAGCGGCGCGCCAACGTCATCCTGCACGAGATGGCGCACATGTGGTTCGGCGACCTGGTGACCATGCAGTGGTGGGACGACCTGTGGCTGAAGGAGTCGTTCGCCGACTTCATGGGCAGCTTCTCGCAGGTCGAGGCGACCCGGTTCACCAACGGCTGGATCACCTTCGCCAACGGCCGCAAGTCCTGGGCGTACCGCGCCGACCAGCTGCCCTCCACGCACCCGGTCACGGCCGACATCCGTGACCTGGAGGACGCAAAGCTCAACTTCGACGGCATCACCTACGCCAAGGGCGCCTCCGTCCTCAAGCAGCTGGTGGCGTACGTGGGCCGGGACGCGTTCCTGGAGGGCGCCCGCCGCTACTTCAAGCGCCACGCGTACGGGAACACCCGCCTGGGCGATCTGCTCTCGGTCCTCGAAGAGGTCTCCGGCCGCGACATGGCGACCTGGTCGCAGTCCTGGCTCCAGACCGCCGGGGTCAACTCCCTCACCCCCGTGGTCACTTACGACGCCGGTGACCGCGTCACCGAGCTCGCCGTGGTCCAGGAGGCCGCCGAGGGCTACCCGACGCTGCGCCCGCACCGCGTCGCCGTGGGCCTGTACCGCTCCGAGGCGGGCGCGCTCGTACGGTACGCGCGCGCCGAGGTCGACGTGGAGGGGCCGCGCACGGTGGTCGCGGAGCTGGCCGGGGCCGAGCGGCCCGAGCTGATCCTCGTCAACGACGACGACCTCACGTACTGCAAGATCCGCTTCGACGCCGACTCGCTCGCCACGCTGCGCGCCAGCCTCGGTGACATCACCGACCCGCTGGCCCGCGCCCTGTGCTGGTCCGCGCTGTGGAACCTGACGCGGGACGCGCTGATGCCCGCCCGGGACTTCATCGAGCTGGTGCTCGCCCACTCCGGGCGCGAGAGCGACATCGGCGTGCTCCAGATGCTGCACTCCTGGGCCCGCTCGGCGCAGACGCACTACGCGGCGCCCGAGTGGCGCGAGCAGGGCGGGCGGCTGCTCGCCGAGGGTGCGCTGCGCGAGCTGCGGATCGCCGACCCGGGCAGCGAGTCCCAGCTGGCCTGGGCCCGGTTCTTCGCCGCCACGGCGACCGACGGCGCCCACTTCCAGCTGCTCGACGGGCTGCTCGCGGGCACGGCCAAGATCGACGGGCTCGACGTGGACCAGGAGCTGCGCTGGACGTTCCTGGAGCCGCTGGCCGCCGACGGCCGCGCCGACGAGCAGGCGATCGCCGCCGAGCTCGCCCGCGACGACACCGCGTCCGGCAAGCGCCACCAGGTCCGGTGCCTGGCGGCCCGGCCGTCCGAGGCGGTCAAGGCGCAGGCGTGGGCGCAGGTCGTGGAGTCGGACGCGCTCTCGAACGCGCTGGTGGAGGCCACCATCTCCGGCTTCGGCCAGCCCTCGCAGCGCCCGCTGACCGCTCCGTACGCGGCGAAGTACTTCGAGGTGATCGAGCGGGTCTGGGCCGAGCGCTCCATCCAGATCGGCATGGACATCGTCAAGGGCCTCTTCCCGGGCCTTCAGGACAACCGCTCGACTCTCGATGCCACGGACGAATGGCTCGCGAGCCACCAGGACGCGGCCCCGGCGCTGCGCCGCCTGGTCGTCGAGGCCCGTGACGACCTGGCCCGCACCCTGCGCGGCCAGGAGTGCGACGCGGCGGCCGCCGCGCTCTGACACCGGTGAGGGGGCCCGGCGACGGGCCCCCTGATCGGCACTCGAACGCCCGTACTTTAGGACGGGGTTGTCCGGAATTGTCGACGGGCTTGTAACAGCGGTTAAGGGGCGGTCCGGGCGCGGGAAACCCCGGTGCATGAACCACAACACCCCGACCTTCGGCGGCGAGACCCCCTCCCCGCTCTCCCCCCGCCCCCTCAGCCACCTCACCGACGTCCAGCGCCGGGTGCTCTCCTCGACCCAGCTGCGGGCGCACGGCGTCTCGGCCTCCCGCGCCGCCGCGCAGTGCCGCCCGGGCGGCCCCTGGCAGCAACTGCTGCCCGGCGTCTATGTGCTGCACCCGGGACCGCCGACCAGCGACGAGCGGCTGCACGCCGCCCTGCTGTACGCGGGCCGCCCGGCCGAGCGCGCCCGGTCCGTCCCGGCCCAGGGCAAGGCCCACACGGCGCCCCCCGACGCGATCGTCACCGGGCTCGCGGCACTGACCCTGCACGGGTTCTCCTCCGCTCCCCCGCTGATCTCGCTCGACCGGATCGACATCCTGGTCCCGCGCACCCGGCGGCTGCGCTCGACCGGCTGCGTCCGGCTGGTGCGGGCCCATGTGATGCCGCTCGCCGAGCCCGTCACCGGGGTGCCGGTGGCGCCCGTGCCGAGGGCCCTGGCCGACGCGGTCGCCCAGCTGACCGACGCCCACGCGGTCCGCCGGCTGCTGACCGAGGCGGTGCGCGACGGACACTGCGAACCGGCCGCTCTCGTACGCGAGTTGACCCAGGCACGGCTGCTGACCCGGGCGCACGTGGTGGACGCCGTGGACTCGCTGCTGGCCGAGGGGCGCTCCATCGCCGAGGCCCGGCTCTACGAGATGGTGCGCGGCCACGGACTGCCGGACCCGCTGTGGAACGTGGATCTGCGGCTGCCGGGCGGCCCCCACATCGGGGGCGTGGACGCCTACTGGCCGGACCAGGCGGTGGCGGTGGAGCTGGACACCCGGGCGCCGCGCCACGACCGGGGCCAGGACGACACGCTGTGGTGCGAGTACACCCAGAAGCGCGAGACGCTGGAACGGCTCGGCATCACGGTCGTCCACATCACGCCCCGCAAGCTGCGCGAGGCGATGGAGCAGCAGGCGACCGTGGTGCGCACCGCCCTGATGGCGTCGGCGGACCGCGAGCCGGCCGCGTACGTGGTGGTGCTCCCCCGCTGAACAGGGGAGCACCAGCAGGTCACTTGACGGCCTTGGCCGCCGGTGAGGTGCCGCAGAACTCGGCGACCACGACCGCCTTGGGGTCGCCCGACCAGTCGCCGTTGAAGTTGAACGCCAGGGAATGGCGCCCGTCCTTCGTCGTGAGCGCCACCGACGTCGAGCCGTGGATCCCGCCGTCGTGGCCCCAGACCTCGGTGCCGCAGGGCAGCTTGTCCGCCATGAGCCCCAGACCGTAGCCCGCGTCGGGGCTCAGCCGGACGGTGGTGGTCATCTCCTTCAGCTGGCGCTGCGGCAGCAGCTCGCCGGTGAGCAGGGCGCGGTAGAAGCGGTCGAGGTCACCCGAGTCGGAGATCACCTCGCCGGCCGAGCTCGCGATGGACGGGTTGAGCTCGGTGACGTCGTAGGTGGGCCCGGTCGCCTCCTGGGACAGCTTCGAGTACGCACGGCCGCTGGGCCGCGGCATCCGGGCGTCGGTCCCCGGCAGGGTGGTGGAACGCAGGTGCAGCGGGCGCAGGATCCGGTGGTCGATCTCGCTCGCGTACGAGTGGCCGGTCGCCTTCTGGATCACCATTCCGGCCAGGACGAAGTTGGTGTTGGAGTAGTTCCAGGAGGTGCCCGGCGCGAAGTCGGGCTTGTGCGCCATGGCGATGGCGACCAACTGCCCGGGCGTGTAGGTGTCGTAGCGGTTCTTGAGGAAGTCCGGCCCGAAGACCTTGGCCTGGAACGCCTTGTCCGCGGTGTAGTTGTAGATGCCGCTGGTGTGGTTGAGCAGCTGGCGCAAAGTGATCTTCGTGCCGTCGTGGCCGTTGCCCGCCACGACGCCGGGCAGCCAGTGGTCGACGGTGTCGTCGAGGCTCAGCCTGCCCTCGGCCTCCAGCTGGAGCATGACCGTGGCCACGAAGGTCTTGGTGATCGAGCCGACCCGGAACCGGTCCGGGGCCCGGCGCTCGCGGCCGGTGGTGAGGTCGGCGACGCCCGCGTCGCCGCTCCAGATACGGCCGTTTCGCTGCGCGACGCCGACGACCCCGGGGACGCCGTCGTGCACGGCCGCGTCCATCGCCCGCTGGGTCGCCGTGTGCGAAGAGGCGCCCGCCTCCTGTGCGGAGGCGGGCGCCATGAAGACGGTCGTGGATACCCCCGTCGCCACCACCGCCCCCAGTACGACCGTCCTGACCAGGCGCCCCGTACGTACCGACATGTGCGTCTCCCTCCACCTGGGCGCCGTGCTCGGCGCCGTCGGTGGACAGGACCGCGCATCGCCGGGCGGGAGTTGCCCGTGACGTGGACGGTTGAGCGGGTTTCAGCCGATGGCGGTGATCAGTTCGGCGGGTTGGCGGGCGAGTACCCCGGCGCCGACCAGCGCAGCGGACTCGCGCCGTCCGACTGCACCACGTGCTCGACGGTGAAGCCCGTGATCCGCTCCCCCGCCGTGTACTCGGTGCGGGCCGTACCGGAGAGCTGGAGCGTGGTGCCGTGCGTCCAGTCGACGAACAGCAGCCCGGCCCGCGGGTCGGCCTCCAGGTTGCCCAGCGTCATGAACATGTTGTTGCCCGGGAAGTCGCGCCACTCCAGCCGGCCGGGCGAGGCGACCCGCACGAAGCCGGGATTGCCGCCCCGGTGGCTGGCGTCCACGCCGTCGGGTGCGACGGTGGCGATGAAGAAGGTGTCGGCGGTGCGGATGAACTCCTGCTGTGCGTCGGTGAGTCGGCCGCCGCGCAGCACCTCACCCGGCTGGTTGTGGTCGTACGCCTCGATCTCGCGGTGCTGGAGGTACTTCGGGCAGTTGGAGAAGACCTGCTCGGCCACGACGGCGAAGCCGCGCGGGGTCGGGCGGGCCGTGCCGTTGAGCCGCATCCGGCGCCGGGTGCGCGGGTCGAGGGCGATCGTGCCGACCGGGACGTCCTCGCCCGCGAGCGCGCCGGCGAGCGGGTCGCCCTCGCGCGGGCCGCCCGCGACCGCGATCTGATGCGGCCCGGTGGCCCGGGCGAACCCGGGGTCCCCGGTGAGCAGCGAGGCCCACATCCGCCCGGCCGGGTCCGCCGCCCCGAGCACCAGCATCGGCTGGACCTCCAGGAAGGCGGCCGCGACCGGGCGGATGCCGGGGCCGATGGAGCGGCCGACGTGGTCGGCGAGCTCGCGGACGCCGAGGCGGTCCTGGACGGCGCGTGCCCCGGGGTGGAATGCGGTCTGTGTCGTCACGGCGTACGCACCTTCATCGGTCGGGCCGGTGCTTCCAGCGGTTGATCCAGTGGGCGATCGGGCGGGTGATCCAGCGGGCGGTCTAGAAGAAGCCGCAGGTGGGGGCGGCCGCCACGGGTGCGTCGGCGCCCTCGCCCGCGGTGGGCGCGGCGATCTCCAGACGGATGCCGTCGGGGTCGCGGAAGAAGATGCCCCCGGAGGCCGAGCCCTCGCCGTGGGCGACGACGCCCTCGTAGACGAACTCCACACCGGCCGCGACCAGTCCGCTCTCGTACGCCTTGACCTCGTCGAGGGTGTCGACGCGGAAGGCGAGGTGGTGCAGCCCGGCGCGGTCCGGGGCGCAGGCGCCCTCGGCCTGCTGCCAGAGCGTGAGCGTCAGCTGCCCCTCCCGGCCGAGCAGCGCGTAGCGGCGGCCCTCCTCCTTGCCCTCGTGCAGCAGCTCGAAGGCGAGGAGATCGCGGTAGAAGCCGAGCGAGCGGTCGAGGTCGGTCACATTGAGGCCGATGTGGGCGGTGCGGAACGTGCTGGTCGCCGTCATGGCGGTCCCTCCCGAGCGGGGTTCGTGCGAGGCCGTTCGAGGTCGTCTAACCTCTGAAATGAAGATTAGAGGTTAGATGCGCAGTGCGCAACCGGTCACGTAACCTTTAGTGGTTAGTGGCGGGCGGAACCGCACAGCCCGCCCCGCCCCGTCCGCCGTACGAGAGGAGCCGGACATGTCCGCGCCCGACCCGCGTCCGCTCACCGGAGAGCCCGTCTCCCTCGACCTGCTGAACACCCGCTGGATGCGCGAGGGCGTCCGTCAGGACCTGCTCTCGGGCACCGAGGGGCTCGCCGTCTGGCTCGCCGCCAACGGCCTGGACGGGCGGTTCGCCGCCGACGAGGCGACGCTCGGGCCGCTGCTGCGGGCCCGGGAGGCGCTGGAGCGGGCCGTGGCGGCCCCGGGCGACCCGGCGGCGGCCGCGCTCGTCGACGAGATCCTGGAACACGGCCGCATTCGCGCCACACTCACCGTCGAAGGCCCCGGCGAGCGCGCGGAGTTCGCCGATCCGGCCTGGGGGCCCGCCTGGACGGCCGCGCGCGACTACCTCGATCTGCTGCGGACCGCGCCGGACCGCATCCGCTCCTGCGCGCACGACGCGTGCATCCTGCGTTTCTTCGACACCTCGCGCAACGGCACCCGCCGCTGGTGCTCGATGGCCGCGTGCGGCAACCGGGCGAAGGCGTCGCGTCACTACGCCCGCAGCCGAGAGAGCTGATTCGCCCTACTTGAGACCGTCTCGCGCCCGATGGCGCATGGCGGGATTCCGCCATGTCCGATTCCGGCAACGGTCAACTCTCCACAAAGACCTGTCATATACGAAATGCTCAGCGGTCATCCGGCACCGTATTCCGGACCCTTTCTGACCATTAGGGATGCTGATGACCTCCGAATCGCCGCGCGCCATACCCGGCGCGAGACGTACGGCCCAGATAGCCGCCGCGACGGGCCTGGTGGCCGCGCTCGTCGCCACGGGCGCCGCGCCCGTCTTCGCCTCGGGCCACAGCGGCCCGACGACCGGCCCCGCGCAGTCCACCCCCGCCAAGTCCCCGGCGGACAAGCTCGGCGCGGCCGGGCAGCAGCGGCTCGCCGAGGCCGAGGCCAAGGGCGAGAAGACCGTCACCGTCATGGTGGCGACCGCCCCCGGCGCCACCGGCGCCGTCACCCACCAGCTCGGCTCGGTCTCCGGCGCCACCGTCGGCAAGACCGACGACAAGCTCGGTTACGTACGGGCCACCCTGCCCACCGGCAGCGCGCAGTCCGCCCTGAAGGCGGCCGCGAAGCTGTCCTCCGTCCACGGGATCGACCTCAAGCAGGAGATCCAGCTGGACGACCCGACCCCGGCGGGCGACAACCCCAAGGGCGCCAAGTCCCTGCGCAGCGCCTCCGCGCAGCCCGCGCCGGGCAAGAACACCCCCGCGAAGAACCCGTACAACCCGAACTTCGAGACGGGCGCGGTCGACTTCGTCAAGCAGCACCCCAAGGCGGACGGCCGGGGCATCACCATCGGCGTCCTGGACTCGGGCGTGGACCTGGGCCACCCGGCGCTGCAGAAGACCACCACCGGCGAGCGCAAGATCGTCGACTGGGTCACCGCGACCGACCCGGTGGCCGACAACGACGGCACCTGGCGCCGGATGAACACCGCGGTCTCCGGGCCGACGTTCACCTACGCGGGCCGCACCTGGAAGGCGCCGGCCGGTTCGTACGACATCAGCGTGTTCTCGGAGGCGGCCACCAAGGGCGGCGACGCCAAGGGCGACCTGAACCGCAACGGCACCACCACCGACACCTGGGGCGTGCTCTACGACCCGGTCGCCGGCACCGTGCGCGTGGACCTCAACAACAACGGCGACTTCACCGACGACGAGCCGATGAAGCCGTACAAGGACGGGTACCAGGTCGGCTACTTCGGTACCGACAACCCGGCGACCGACGTCTCCGAGCGGATCCCGTTCACCGTCGAGATCCGCAAGAACGTCAAGTACGACGCGGCCGGGCACACCTCCGACTACGTCAACATCGGCGTCATCGAGTCCGAGCACGGCACCCATGTCGCGGGCATCACCGCGGCCAACGGGCTGTTCGGCGGCAAGATGAGCGGCGCCGCCCCCGGTGCCCAGATCGTCTCCTCGCGGGCCTGCAACTGGTCCGGCGGCTGCACCAACATCGCGCTGACCGAGGGCATGATCGACCTGGTCACCAACCGCCACGTCGACATCGTCAACATGTCGATCGGCGGCCTGCCGGCGCTCAACGACGGCAACAACGCGCGCGCCGAGCTCTACAAGCGCCTGATCGACACCTACGGTGTCCAGCTGGTCATCTCGGCCGGCAACGAGGGCCCCGGTGTGAACACGATCGGCGACCCGGGCCTGGCGGACCACGTCATCTCGGTCGGCGCCACCATCTCCCAGCAGACCTGGGCGTCCAACTACGGCTCGGCCGTGTCGAAGAAGTACGACATGATGCCGTTCTCCTCGCGCGGCCCGCGTGAGGACGGCGGCTTCACGCCGACCCTGTCGGCGCCCGGTGCCGCGATCAACACCACCCAGACCTGGCTGCCGGGCTCCCCGGTCAGGGAGGCGGGCTACTCGCTGCCGGCCGGCTACTCGATGCTCCAGGGCACCTCGATGGCCTCGCCGCAGGCGACGGGTGCGGCGGCCCTGCTGCTCTCGGCCGCCAAGCAGCAGCACATCGACCTGGCCCCGGCCGATCTGCGCACCGCGCTGACCTCGACGGCCAAGCACATCAAGGGTGTTCAGACCTACGCCGAGGGCGCGGGCCTGATCGACATCGTCGACGCCTGGGGCATGATCAAGGACGGCGCCAAGGACTCCGGCGGCCTCGCCCACGAGTACACCGTCAAGGCGCCGGTGAAGACCTCGCTGGACTTCGCCCTGAAGACCCCGGGCTTCGGCACCGGCATCTACGACCGCGAGGGCGGCCTCAAGGTCGGCGAGAAGCGGACGTACGACGTCACGATCACCCGCACCACGGGCCCGGACAAGGCCGTCAAGCACAAGCTGTCGTTCAAGAACGACGACGGCACCTTCAAGGTCCTCGGCTCGCGCGAGGTCGCGCTGCCGCTGGCGACGCCGGTCACCGTCAAGGTGCAGGCGCAGCCGAAGTCGGCGGGCGTGCACAGCGCCATCCTGGAGGTCGACGACAAGGCCACCAAGGGCGTCGACCAGCAGATCCTCGCCACGGTGATCGTCTCCAAGCCGCTGGCGAAGCCGTCGTACGCGTTCACCGACTCCTCCTCGGTGCAGCGCAACAGCACCAAGTCGTACTTCGTGACCGTCCCGGCGGGCGCCAAGTCCCTTGAGATCGGCATGGGCGCGCTGCGCTCGGGCAGCCAGACCCGGTTCATCGCGATCAACCCGTACGGGGTGCCGGTCGAGGACACCGGGACGCCCAACTGCTACCCGAACTACGACAACCCGGCCAACACCTGCCGCCCGGACCTGCGTTCGTACGCGAACCCGCAGGCCGGTGTCTGGGAGATCGAGGTCGAGTCGCGCCGTACGTCGCCGTACCTCGACAACCCGTACAAGCTGGATGTCGCGCTGCTCGGCGCCGAGTTCGCCCCGGCCCCCCAGACGCTGCCCGAGGCGAAGATCGGCACCGCGGCGCCGGTCAGCTGGAAGGTCACCAACGGCTTCGGCACCCTCGACGGCCGCCTCCAGGGCGGTTCGCTGGGCTCCGCGAAGGTCGCCAAGCCGACCATCAAGCAGGGTGACGTCCAGAGCACCACGCTGACCGTCGGCGAGGGCGTGGAGCGCCTCGACGTGGCCATCGGCGGTACCTCGGACACCGCGGCCGACCTGGACCTCGCGGTCCTCAAGGACGGCGTGCAGGTCGCGACCTCGGCGGGCGGCACCTCCGAGGAGTCCGTCAGCCTCCTCAAGCCGGCCGCCGGCACGTACACCATCCAGGTCATGGGCTACTCGGTCCCGGCCGGGTCGACGACGTACAACTACCGCGATGTGTACTTCGCGCCGTCGCTCGGCACCGTGAAGGTCGACGGCACCACGCCGGTCAAGCTCGCCAACGGCGCCTCGGCGACGGTCGGCGCGCAGGTGCTGGTGGGCGGGGCGGCCCCCGAGGGCCGTCAGTTCTTCGGTGAGGTCAAGCTCGTCAACGCGCGCGGCACCGCCGCGGGCACCGGCAGCGTCGTGATCGAGAAGGTCACACCGTAACCGGCTGAGTGACGTGTGAGGGCCCGGCGTTCGGTGAACGCCGGGCCCTTTCGCGTACTCCTTCGGTGGTCCGGGGAGCTCAGTTCTTCAGGGAGCTCAGGTCCTCGGCGTAGGTGCCGACCGCGTGCGCGATCACGTCGATGTTGAGGTCGAAGTACTTGCGGTCGATGTTCTTCAGGGTGTCCCCGGCCGCGTGGTAGTTCGGGTCGAACGCCTCACCGGCCGTGCCGCCCCACTTCGCCGCCTGCTCGGGCGTCTTGATCTCCTCGGCGCCGGTGTAGGTGCCGCCGGCCGGGATGCCGACCTCGATGAACGGGCCGTAGTCGGAGCGGCCGTCGAAGTCGTAGCCCTCGTGCGGGACATGGCGCTTGTCGAGGTAGCCGTTGATCAGGCCCTCGATCTGCGCCGAGCCCGCCGGGCCCGGGCCCGCGCCCTTCTTGTCGGAGTCGTCGCCGTCGTAGACGAGCTGGGCGGCGTTGGGCGAGGCGATCATGTCGAAGTTGAGGTACAGCTTGATCTGCCGCTTCTGCGCCTCGGTGAGCGACTTGACGTAGTGGTCGGAGCCGAGCAGGCCCAGCTCCTCCCCGGACCACCAGGCGAACCGCACCTTGTTGGCGGTGGGCTTGGGGTGCTTCTTGGTCTGCTTGGTCTCCTTGGCGAGTTTGAGGGCGACTTCGAGGAGTCCCGCCGAGCCGGAGCCGTTGTCGTTGATGCCGGGGCCCACGGGGACCGAGTCGAGGTGGCTGCCGAGCGCGACGACGTTGTCCGGGTCGCCGCCCTTGGTCTCGGCGATCACGTTGCGCGTCGGGTGGGCGACCGCCTCGGTGGCGACGTCCAGGGTGACGGTGACGTCGCCCTTGGCCACCTGCGCGGCCAGCGCCTCGCCGTCGGCCAGCGAGATGCCGGTGGCGGGGATGTGCGCGTTGCCGGGCTCGCCGACCGAGCCGTGGACGGGCTCGGTGCCGGAGTGGTTGTAGAGGATGATCCCGACGGCGCCCGCCTGGGCCGCGACGGCCTCCTTCTGCTGGAAGGTGCAGCTGCCCCGCTTGACCAGGGCGATCTTGCCGGTGAAGGTGTCCGACTTGTAGTCGTCGAGCTCGCAGCCGGGGGTGGCGTCCACGCGGGCGGCCTTGACCTGGGCGGTCAGACCACCGGCCGGGCTCGCCTTGCTGAACTTGAACGCGGCGCTCTTCAGCTCGCGGGGCTGCGGCGAGACGACCGTCAGCTTCTCGCGCAGCGCCTTGGACTCGTAGATGTCGAAGTCCTGGTACGAGACGTCGTACCCGGCCTTCTTCAGCTGCCCGTACACATACGCGGCCGACGCGTCGTAGCCCGGCGTGCCGGCGGCGCGGTTGCCGCCGTTGGCGTCGGCGATCTTCTGGAACTGCTCCAGGTGGCGCAACGCGCTCTCCCCCGACGCCTGCGCTACCAGCTTGCGCGCCAGCCGGTCGGCCCGGCGGTGCGGATCGGGATGACCATGGGAGTGGGCGACGGCCGGGGCCGCGGCCGCCAGGAGTACGGGGGCGGCCGCCAGGACCGCTATGGCCCGGCTGCGACGGGATGCGCGCACGGAAGATCCTCCGGAATGCGGGGGGTGATGACCGGTAATCGATCGGTACGGCAGGACCGTAACCAGCGAATCGTCCGTCGCAGGGCATTTCGGGGCGGATGCAACAGACCTGCCATGAGCTCGTCACAAGTGGGCAGCCATCCCAGAGCCCGGACAATGGATTGGACAAGTCGGCCGTGGGCCGACGCATCATGGAGGCGCCCGGGCCGTACATACGTGCACACAAAGGAGTCCCATCGTGAGGGTCGGAATCGTCGGAGCCACCGGACAGGTCGGCGGAGTCATGCGCAAGATCCTCGTCGAGCGGAAGTTTCCGATCGACGAGCTTCGCCTGTTCGCCTCCGCGCGGTCGGCGGGCACGGTGCTCGACGGGGTGACGGTCGAGGACGCCGCCACCGCCGACTTCTCCGGCCTCGACATCGTGCTGTTCTCGGCCGGCGGCGCGACCTCGCGCGCGCTCGCCGAGAAGGTCGCGGGCCAGGGCGCGGTCGTCATCGACAACTCCTCGGCGTGGCGCGGCCACCCCGAGGTGCCGCTGGTGGTCTCCGAGGTGAACCCGGACGCGATCCGCAACCGCCCCAAGGGCATCATCGCCAACCCGAACTGCACGACGATGGCCGCGATGCCGGTGCTGCGTCCGCTGCACGACGAGGCCGGGCTCACCGCGATGGTCGCCACCACCTACCAGGCCGTCTCCGGCTCGGGCCTGGCGGGCGTGGCCGAGCTGCACACCCAGGCGTGCAAGGTGGCCGAGGCGGCGGACCAGCTGACCTTCGACGGGGACGCCGTCGAGTTCCCCGAGCCGGGCGTCTACAAGCGCCCGATCGCCTTCAACGTGCTGCCGCTCGCGGGCTCGATCGTGGACGACGGCTCGTTCGAGACGGACGAGGAGCAGAAGCTCCGCAACGAGTCCCGCAAGATCCTCGGCATCCCGGGGCTCAAGGTCTCCGGCACGTGCGTCCGGGTGCCGGTCTTCTCCGGCCACTCGCTCCAGGTGAACGCGCGCTTCGAGCGCCCGATCAGTGTCGAGCGCGCGTACGAGCTGCTTGCGGCGGCTCCGGGCGTCGAGCTCTCGGAGATCCCGACGCCGCTGCAGGCCGCGGGCAAGGACGCGTCGTACGTGGGCCGGATCCGGCTCGACGAGACGGTCGAGCACGGCCTGGCCCTGTTCCTGTCCAACGACAACCTCCGCAAGGGGGCTGCGCTGAACGCGGTGCAGATCGCTGAGCTGGTGGCGACGGAACTGTCGTAACCCGGCGTGCCCCCACCCCGGGGGCTCCGCCCCCGGACCCCTTCGCGGGGCCTGCGGCCCCTGCACCCCGCTTTCGTCTGCGGCCGGTGGGGGCTGGTCGCGCAGTTCCCCGCGCCCCTTAGATGGGCCCTTCGGGCCCTCCTTCAGGGGCGCGGGGCTGTGTCGATTTGCGGCTCCGCCGCGTGGGCGCGAGCAACCCAGCACGGTCCGCAGACGAAGAACCAGGCCGCCCGCCCAGGGCTTTCGGGAAGGGGCGGGGTGGGGGAAGTCACCCCCGGGGCGACCTCATCGTCACCAGTAGCGCCGCGCCCGCGAGCCCCGCGCCTACCGCCAGTACCCCCGTCTCCCCCGTCCCGTTCACCACCGCGCCACCGACCGCCGCACCCAGCGCTATCGCCGCGTTGAAGACGCCCACCAGCAACGAAGAGGCCGCCTCCGGGGAGCGGGGGGCCGCTGCCTGGAGCCAGGTCTGGGTGGTGACCGAGACGCCGCCGTAGGCCAGGCCCCACACCGCCAGCAGGGCGATGGACAGCCCGGCCGAGCCCCGCGCGAGCGCCAGCAGTGCCAGGACCGTCGCCAGCAGCCCCGAGATGACCGGCAGGGCCCGGCGCGCGGGCGTGGCGCCCGCGAGGAAGTTGCCCGCGACGCCCGCGACCCCGTACAGCAGCAGAAGGCCGCTCACCGCGTCCGGGGAGATGCCGTCGACGCGCTCCAGGACGGGGCGCACATAGGTGTACGCGGCGAAGTGGCCCGTCACCAGGAGCAGCACCAGCGCCAGACCCACCCGTACCGGCCGCAGCCGAAGGAGCGCGCGCAGCTGCGCGGGGCGCACCGCGCGCTCGGCGGGCAGCGGCGGCAGCAGGACGGCGAGCAGCGCGGCCACCGCCAGCGCGAGCAGGCCGACCGCCGCGAACCCCCAGCGCCAGCCCGCCAGTCCACCGATCAGCGCGCCCGCCGGGACCCCGACGACCGACGCCACCGCGATGCCGCTGAAGACGACCGCCGTCGCCCGGCCCACCGCCTCGGCGCGTACGAGCCGGTGCGCCAGGCCCGCCGCGAGCGCCCACACCCCGCCGATGCACACCCCGACGACCAGACGCGCGCCGAGCAGTACGCCGAAGCCCGGCGCCAGGGCCGAGACCAGGTCGGCGGCGGCGAGCAGCAGCACCAGGGCCACCAGGAGCGTGCGGCGGTCGGCGCGGCCCGCGAGCGCGGGCAGCAGCGGCGCGGTGAGCGCCGCCACCACGCCCGGCAGGGTGACCGCGAGCCCGGCCGTCCCCTCGCTCACCCCGAGCGCGTCCCCGAGCGGGCTGAGCAGGCCGACGGGCAGCATCTCGGTGGTGACGACGCCGAAGGTCGTGGCGGCGACCACGAGCACGGCGGCCCGGCTTCGCGCGGGGCTCAAGGGGGCGCCGCCCACGGCGGCTTCGGTGATCGTGTCCATGCCCCCCACCCTTCGCCGGGGCGGCGCCGGGAACAACGGCCGTCTCCTCATCCTTGGATGAGCTGGGCTCATCGATCGACGGAAGAGGTGCGGGTGGGCAGCCTGGAGATACGGGAGCTGGAGTGCTTCCTCGTCCTCGCCGACGAGCTGCACTTCGGGCGGGCCGGCGAGCGGCTGTACATCTCGCAGAGCCGGGTCAGCCAGCTGCTCGCGGCCCTGGAGCGCAGACTCGGGGCGCGCCTGGTCGAGCGCACCAGCCGCCGCGTACGCCTGACGCCCTTCGGTGACGCCTTTCTGGCCGAACTACGCCCTTCGTACGAGCGGTTGACGGACGTCGTCGCCACGGCACGCGCGAGGGCGCTCGGACTCGGCGGCACGCTGCGGATCGGCTTCCAGGGCGCGGCCAACGCGTATCTGACGGGGGCGCTCGGCGCCTTCCGCGCGGCGCACCCCGAGGTCCGCACACAGGTCACCGAGATCGCGCTGTGCGATCCGTTCGGCGCGCTGCGGCGCGGCGAGGTGGACACGGCCGCCGTGCTGCTGCCGGTGGCCGAGCCGGATCTGGAGCTGGGGCCGGTCTTCTCCGAGCAGCGGCAGACCCTCGCCGTGTCGGTCCGGCACCCGTACGCCGCCCGGCCGTCCCTGCCCGCCGCCGAACTCGCCGGTGCCCGTCTCATCGCCCCGGCGGCGCCCGCCCCCGCCTACTGGCGTACGGCGCAGGCGCCCGGAGCGGGGGACGGGCCCACCGTGGCCACCCTCCAGGAGGGGCTGACCCTGGTGGCGGCGGACATCGGCGCGATGCTGCTGTGCCGCCCGAGCGCCGAGTACCACGCGCGCGACGACATCGTCTTCGTGCCGGTGGAGGGGCTGCCCGCCTCGGCGCTCGGTGTGGTGTGGCGCCGGGGCGGGGCGACGGCCGCCGTGCGCGCCTTCGCGGACGCGCTCGCCGGGGTCAGGGACGGGGACGGGGGCGGGGACCGCGTCAGGGACGGCGCACCTCGAAGAGGAAGCAGCCGTACTCCAGCGCCCTGACGTGGACGAGGGCGACCCGCGGATCGGCGAACGCCTCCTCGAAGGCCGCGTCGCACGCGGCGGTCGCGTCCGCCGGGACCGCGAGGAGGCGGCCGCCGACGATGTGGCCCTCGCTGTCGTAGCGGCGCACCGTGCGCAGCGCGCCCTCGTGCGCGAACGGATAGCCGTCCGCCTCCCCGGGCCCGTCGCACTCGGCGTGGATGAAGACCGGTCCCTGCTCGTCGTACGCCCCCGGCTTGGCCCAGGTCAGGGCCGCCCAGCGGCGCAGCGGGGCGTACGAGACGAGCGCGATGCGCTCGCCGGGATCGCTCGGGCGCAGACAGCAGCGCAGGGGCGCGCCGCCCTCGTCGTCGGTGAACGGGACGCAGGGCCGCCCCGCGTCGTCGCTCACGCGCAGCTGCGCGAGCGCGGCGGACCCGATGGCCCGGGCGGTGTAGGTCAAGGTCTCTGTCCTGGTCTCTGTCCTGGTCTCTGTCGTGGTCTCTGTCGTGGAAGCCGTCGTGTTCATGGCTTCGAGCCTGGCCCTGCGGCGCCGTGTCCACCGGCGGAATTCGGACCTGGCGCTGACCTGGCACAGGCGCGGGGAAAAGCGCTGTACGTCCGCCGGAGGTGTCGTGCAAGGATGGCCGGAACCGTCACGATCTGATGGATACATCTGAAGTTCTGAAGGAGATGGCCGGGTGCCTGGCACGAATCTGACCCGTGAAGAGGCTCAGCAGCGGGCGAAGCTGCTGAGCGTCGACTCGTACGCGATCGAGCTCGATCTGAGCGGGGCGCAGGAGGGAGGCACGTTCCGGTCCGTGACCACCGTGCGCTTCGACTCCGCCGAGGCCGGTGCGCAGACCTTCATCGACCTGGTCGCGCCCACCGTGCACGAGGTCGTCCTGAACGGCACCGCGCTGGACGCGGCCGCCGTGTTCGCCGACTCGCGGATCGCGCTCGCCGGTCTTGAGGCGGGCCCCAACGAGCTGAAGGTCGTCGCGGACTGCGCGTACACCAACACCGGCGAGGGCCTGCACCGCTTCGTCGACCCGGTCGACGACCAGGCGTACCTCTACACGCAGTTCGAGGTGCCGGACGCGCGCCGCGTCTTCGCGTCCTTCGAGCAGCCGGACCTGAAGGCGACCTTCCAGTTCACCGTGAAGGCGCCCTCGGGCTGGACGGTCATCTCCAACTCGCCGACGCCCGAGCCCTCCGAGGACGTGTGGACCTTCGAGCCCACCCCCCGGATCTCCAGCTACATCACGGCCCTGATCGTCGGTCCGTACCACTCGGTCCACTCCTCGTACGAGAAGGACGGGCAGTCGGTGCCGCTGGGCATCTACTGCCGTCCCTCGCTCGCCGAGTACCTCGACGCGGACGAGATCTTCGCGGTCACCCGGCAGGGCTTCGACTGGTTCCAGGAGAAGTTCGACTACGAGTACCCGTTCGCCAAGTACGACCAGCTCTTCGTGCCGGAGTTCAACGCGGGCGCGATGGAGAACGCGGGCGCGGTGACCATCCGCGACCAGTACGTGTTCCGCTCGAAGGTGACGGACGCCGCGTACGAGGTGCGCGCCGAGACCATCCTGCACGAGCTGGCGCACATGTGGTTCGGCGACCTGGTCACCATGGAGTGGTGGAACGACCTGTGGCTGAACGAGTCGTTCGCCACCTACACCTCCATCGCCTGCCAGGCGTACGCGCCCGGCTCCAAGTGGCCGCACGCCTGGACCACGTTCGCCAACTCCATGAAGACCTGGGCGTACCGGCAGGACCAGCTGCCGTCCACGCACCCGATCATGGCGGACATCCGCGACCTCGACGACGTGCTCGTCAACTTCGACGGCATCACGTACGCCAAGGGCGCGAGCGTGTTGAAGCAGCTCGTCGCGTACGTCGGCATGGACGAGTTCTTCCAGGGCGTGCAGGCGTACTTCAAGGCGCACGCGTTCGGCAACACGCGCCTGTCCGACCTGCTCGGCGCGCTGGAGGAGACCTCCGGGCGCGATCTGAAGACCTGGTCGAAGGCGTGGCTGGAGACGGCCGGGATCAACATCCTGCGCCCGGAGATCGAGGTCGACGGCGAGGGCGCCATCACCTCCTTCACCGTCCTCCAGGAGGCCCCGGCGCTGCCGGCGGGCGCCCAGGGCGAGCCGACCCTGCGCCCGCACCGCATCGCGATCGGCTTCTACGACCTGGACGAGGCGGGCAAGCTGGTCCGTACGCGCCGGATCGAGCTGGACGTCGACGGGGCGCGCACGGCCGTCGAGCTCCCGGCGGGCACCCGCCGCCCGGCCGTGGTCCTGCTCAACGACGACGACCTCTCGTACGCCAAGGTCCGCCTCGACGAGGAGTCCCTGAAGGTCGTCACCGCGCACCTCGGTGACTTCACCGAGTCGCTGCCGCGCGCGCTGTGCTGGGCCTCGGCGTGGGACATGACCCGCGACGGCGAACTGGCCACGCGCGACTACCTGGCGCTGGTCCTTTCCGGCATCGCCAAGGAGTCCGACATCGGCGTGGTGCAGTCGCTGCACCGCCAGGTGAAGATGGCCCTTGAGCTGTACGCGGCGCCCGACTGGCGCGAGACGGGCCTCGCTCGCTGGACCGAGGCGACGCTGGAGCAGCTGCGTGCGGCGGCTCCGGGCGGCGACCACCAGCTGGCGTGGGCGCGGGCGTTCGCGGCGACGGCCCGTACGGCCGACCAGCTCGACCTGCTCCAGGGGCTGCTCGACGGCACCGAGACGGTGGACGGCCTGGCCGTCGACACCGAGCTGCGCTGGGCGTTCGTCGAGCGCCTCGCGGCGACCGGGCGGGCCGACGAGAAGGCGATCGCGGCCGAGCTGGAGCGGGACCGCACGGCGGCGGGCGAGCGCCACGCGGCCACCGCGCGCGCGGCGCGGCCGACGGCCGAGGCGAAGGCCGAGGCGTGGGCGTCGGTCGTGGAGGGCGACACGCTGCCCAACGCGATGCAGGAGGCGGTGATCGGCGGGTTCGTCCAGACCGATCAGCGCGATCTGCTGGCGCCGTACACGGAGAAGTTCTTCGCGGCGGTCAAGGGTGTGTGGGAGTCGCGCTCGCACGAGATCGCGCAGCAGATCGCGACGGGTCTGTACCCGTCGCTCCAGGTCACGCAGGCCACCCTGTCCGCCACGGACGCCTGGCTCGCCTCGGCCTCCCCGAACGCGGCCCTGCGACGCCTGATCTCGGAATCCCGAGCGGGCGTGGAGCGCGCGCTGCGCGCGCAGGCGGCGGACGCGGCGACGTCGTAACGGGATTGGCCCCCACCCCACCCCTTCCCTGAACCCTCCGGGGGATGGGGAGGGGTGGGGGTGGGGTTTCCCGGGGGCTACGCCCCCGGACCCCTGGACCCCCGTTCGTCTGCGGGTTGTGTGTGGCTGGTCGCGCAGTTCCCCGCGCCCCTTAGATGGGCCCTTCGGGCCCTCCTTCAGGGGCGCGGGGCTGTGTCGATTTGCGGCTCCGCCGCGGTGGGGGTCCCCCCTGTTCGAGCGGAGTCGAGAACTTGGGGGAGCGAGCAACCCAGCACGGTCCGCAGCCGAACACCCCCGCCCCCGGAGGGTTCAGGGAAGGGGCGGGGTGGGGGAAGCAACCGCCCGCAGGGCGGACAGGACGCGGCCCGCGCCCGGGGCGGACTCCGCGCCTCGCCGTACCGCCGCCACCACATGGCGGTACGGACGGTCCGCGGCGAGTTCGCGCATCGCCACCCCCTCCCGCCGCACCGCGGCCATCCGGGGGACCAGCGCGACCCCCATCCCCGCCGCCACCATCGACAGGATCGCCGTCCACCCCGCCGCGCTGTGCGCCTGCGCGGGGACGAAACCCGCCGCCTCGCACGCGGCCGTGGTGATCTCGGACCACGGGCCGCTGCCCCCGAAGATCCACGCCTCCTCCGCCAGGTCGGCGAGGCGCAGGCCGGGCGCCGCCGCGAGCGGGTGGTCGGCGGGCAGGGCCACGTCCAGCGGGTCGGCGAGCAGCGGCACCACCGTGAAGCGGGGATCACGCGCGCTCGGCGCGTGCGCGGCCAGCGACAGGGCGAGGTCGACGTCACCGGCCGACAGCAACTCGTACGCCTCGGCCGCCTCCGCTTCCCGTACCCGTACCTCCAGCGCGGGATGGCTGCGCCGCAGCCGCAGCACGGCGGGAACCACCAGCGCGGGCACGGCCGTCGAGAACGCGCCCACCCGCACCTCGCCCGCCTCCCCCCGCAGATATCCGCTCAACTCCGCGTCCGCCCGCTCCAGTTGGGCGAAGACCGCGTCCGCGTGCCGCAGTACGAGACGGGCCGCGTCGGTGAGGCGGACCCGGCGGCCGTCGGCCTCCAGGAGGGTCACGCCGAGCTGCTTGGCGAGGTTGGTCAGCTGCTGCGAGACCGCCGAGGGCGTCATGCGCAGCGCCTCGGCGGTCGCGGTCACGGTCCCCCGCTCGTGCAGGGTCCGCAGGATCCGCAGCTTCTTGATGTCCCAGTCGGCCATGGCCGCAACCTACCTGCGCGACCCCAGCACCACTCCGCCGAGGATCAGCGCCATGCAGAGCAGCTGCCCCGACCCGGTCGCCTCGCCGAGCAGGGCGAAGGAGAGCAGCGCCACGCACACCGGCTGGAGGTAGTAGACGACGCCCGCGCGGGCCGCGCCGATCAGGCCGATCGCCTTGTTCCAGGCGAAGAAGGCGACCGCCGAGGACAGCACCCCGACGTACACCAGCGGCCCGACCGTCCCCGGCGTCGCCGCGAACCCGCCCTGGACGGCGACGCTGATCCCGTACACCGGCGCCAGCATCAGCGCGCCCAGCGCGAACGTGCTGAACAGGAAGGCGAGCGGGCCGAGTTCGGCCGGGCGGCGGCGCAGCAGCGCGCTGTACGAGGCGAAGGAGAGGGCCGCCGCGACCATCCACAGGTCGCCCGGGGCGAAGTCGGGGGTCGGCGAGCCCTTGCTGACGAGCAGCAGCACCCCGGCGCAGGCGACGAGCATCCCGGCCGTGCGGCGCGCGCCGAGCCGCTGCCCGCCGAACCGTTCGTACACCGCCATCAGGACCGGCGACGCGGCCATGATCATGCCCATGTTGCCCGCCGAGGTGGAGAGTCCGGCCTGGTTGACGAGGGTGTTGTAGACGGTGACGCCGAGCAGGGCGGCGACGGCGACGAAGGCCGAGTGGCGGCGGATCAGGGCCCGTTGGCGCCAGGCCTCGCGGGCCGCGAAGGGCGCGACCGCCGCCAGCGCGATGATCCAGCGCCAGAAGGCGGCCTGGACGGGCGGTACGGAGTCGTGGAGCGCCCGGGAGGCGACGAAGCTGCCCGACCAGACGACGGTGGCGAGCCCCGCGAGGAGCAGTCCGCGCCCACCGGCCCGGGACGCGCGGGACGCCCCGGTGGCGGACTGCCGGTCGGTGGCCTGCTGGTCCGTGGTGGGGCGGTCGGTGGTCGGCTCGGGTCGGACAGGTGCGCTCTCCAGGACTGCCACGTTCTTCGTCGCTCCTCTGTGGGATCTCGGTGTGCACCGTTCACCGAGGCGTTCTCGGCGGGTGGACCCCTACCGTCGCACCACAGGAACCGTCAGGTCCATCGAATCTTTTTGATCGATCCCTTCAGGAGAAGTGAACGAAGTGGCGACGGTACGGGTACGGGCCTTGCCGCGCGGCGTCCACTGGCCCGCCAGCGTCGCCCCGAACGCGATCGCCATCCCGACCAGTTGGAGCGGCGCCAGCGACTGCCCGAGCGCGGCCCAGCCGATGACGGCCGCGGTGAGCGGCGAGAGCGGGCCCAGGAAGGTCACCGAGGTCGCGGTCAGCCGGCCGATGCCGCGGAACCAGAGCCAGTACGCGACGGCCGTGTTGACCAGGGCGAGGTAGAGGTAGCCCACGAGGTTGCGGCCGTCGAGCGCGGGCGGCGCGCCCTCGGTCAGGAAGGCGATCGGCGCGATGAGCAGCCCGCCCGCGGTGAGCTGCCACCCGGTGAGCACCAGCGGCCCGACCCCCTCGGGCCGCCCCCACCGCTTGGTGAACACGGTCCCGGCGGCCATCGAGGCCGAGGACGCCACCCCGGCGAGCACCCCGACGGTGTCCAGCGCGCCCGCCGCCCGCAGCACCACGAGGCTCACCCCGAGCGCGGCCGCGATACCGGTGAGCAGCGTGCGCAGGGTCGGCTTCTCGCCCAGGAAGAGCGCGGCGAGCCCGGCCACCCACAGCGGCCCCACCGACCCGATGACGGCGGCCATGCCGCCGGGCAGCCGGTAGGCGGAGAGGAAGAGCAGCGGGAAGAACGCCCCGATGTTCAGCGCCCCGAGCACCCCCGCCTTCCACCACCACTCCCCTCTCGGCAGCCGTCGCGTGACGGCGAGCAGCGCGAGTCCGGCGGGCAGCGCCCGCATCATGCCGGTGAACAACGGCCGGTCGGCGGGCAGGAACTGCGTGGTCACGGCGTATGTGGAGCCCCAGGAGACGGGGGCCAGGGCGGTGAGCGCGATGGTGGCCATGCGACTCGGGTTGCGGACGCTGCTCATGGGGACTCCAGACGGAGACGGGAAGCCGGTGCCGAAGTGGCTCGACCGAAGTGACTCGTGGAAGTGACTCGATGGAAAGTAGCTTACCCCTAAGCTACTTTCCGTCAAGCAACTTTCTTGCGGCCGACCCATTGCGCTCGGATACTGGGCCCATGACCGCAACCACCCCCCGCGACCCCGTCGACGCCATCACCGCACAGTGGGCGGAGGTCAGGCCCGACCTGGACACCGTTCCGATGGCCGTCTACGGCCGGATCTACCGCATCTCCCGCGCGATGGGCGACCGGATCGAGAAGGAGTACAAGCGGTTCGGGATCTCACGCGGCGAGTTCGACGTGCTCGCGACGCTGCGCCGCTCCGGCGAGCCGTACACGCTCTCGCCGCGTCAGCTCTCGGCGACGCTGATGCTCACCACCGGCGGGATGACCGGGCGGCTCGACAAGCTGGAGAAGGCCGGACTGCTGAGCCGCAGCCCGGATCCGCACGACCGGCGCGGGCTGCGCGTCACGCTCTCCGACAAGGGTCGGGAGATCGTCGACGAGTCGGTGACGGCGGGCCTGGCGATACAGCACGAGGTGCTGGACGGGGCGCTCGACGAGGCCGAGGCGGCCCAGTTGTCCGATCTGCTGCGCAAGCTGCTCGCCGCGCACTGACCGGGCGGAGCGGGGTCCCGGAATGAGAAATGGCGCTTTGCGGTACGAGTCGGACTCGTACCGCAAAGCGCCTTCTCAAGGCGTGAAGCGTGGGCGGTCAGGCCTTCTTGTGCGACTTGTCGAGGACCATGACCAGGCCCGCGATGACCGCGAAGAGCGCGAGCGGCGCGAGCACGTACAGACCGATCGTGCTCATCACGCTCAGGCCCTTGCCCGGGTCGTCGCCGTCGTCGCGGGTGAGCGCGAGGGCGGGGCTCGACATGAGCAGCATCATCAGCGTCGTACCGGCCGCCACGGCGCCGGCGCGCAGGGTGTTCTTCTTGTCCACGGGCCAAACGTAGCGAACGCCTAAGTGGGGCGCGCGCCCGGGGGTGCCGTATGAGTGCGCGCACCCGTCGGCGCGGTGCGCGCCCCCAAGCTCTCAAGGAGCAGGGGGGACCCCCACGCCGGTGAACACCCGCATCAGGTCGTGCAGGCGGGGCGAGGAGACCAGGTCCTCCAGGGCCAGCGGGCGCCCGTCCGGGCCCGCCACCGGCAGGCGCCAGTTGGGGTACTGGTCCCAGGTGCCCGGCAGGTTCTGCGGGCGGCGGTCGCCCACCGCGTCCGGCAGCCAGACCCCGACCATCCGGGCGGGCGTGCGCAGCAGGAACCGGTAGACGGCCCGGACCGCGCCCTCCTCGCCCCGCGCGCCCTCCGGCAGCAGCCCGAGCCGGGCGAGGCAGGACAGCCACTCCCCCACCTCGGCCGCGTCCTCGGCCTGTTCCTGGGCGAGCGGGCGGGTGAGCAGGCCGAGGCGGTGGCGCAGGCCGACGTGTTCGCCGGTGAGCCGGGCGGCCGTGGACGGCAGGTCGTGCGTGGTGGCGGTGGCCACGCACGCCTCGCGCCAGGCGGCGGGGGGCAGCGGCCGGCCGGTGCCGCCCCAGTCGCGTTCGAACCAGAGCACCGAGGTGCCCAGCACGCCGCGCTCGGCCAGCGTCTCCCGTACGCCGGGCTCGACCGTGCCCAGGTCCTCCCCTATGACGACGGCTCCGGCGCGGTGGGCCTCCAGGACGAGGACGGCGAGCATCGCCTCGGCGTCGTAGCGCACATACGTCCCCGCCGTCGGCTCCTCGCCCCGCGGCACCCACCACAGCCGGAAGAGCCCCATGACGTGGTCGATCCGCAGCGCCCCGGCGTGCCGCAGCAGATTGCGCAGCAGTCCCCGGTACGCGGCGTACCCGGTCGCGGCCAGCACGTCCGGGCGCCAGGGCGGCAGGCCCCAGTCCTGGCCGCGCGCGTTGAAGGCGTCGGGCGGCGCGCCCACCGACATGCCCTGGGCGAACGTCCGCTGCTGGGCCCAGGCGTCGGCGCCGCCGGGGTGCACGCCGACGGCGAGGTCGTGGACGAGCCCGACCGCCATCCCGGCCTCCCGGGCGGCCCGTTGGGCGGCGGCGAGCTGGGTGTCGGTGAGCCAGGCGAGCCGGGTGTGGAAGTCGACGCGGTCGATGAGCTCACGGCGGGCGCGCGCGGTGGCGGCCGAGCGGGGGTCGCGCAGACCGTGCGGCCACCGGGTCCAGTCCGGCCCGTACCGCTCGGCGAGCGCGCACCAGGTGGCGTGGTCCTCCAGGGCCTGCCCCTGCCGCGCCAGATGGTCGCAGTACGCGGCCCGCCGCCCCGGCGCCAGCGGTACGCGCCCGATCTCCTCCAGCGCCTCCCGCTTGAGCGCCCACACCGCGTCCCGGTCGATCAACTCGCCGTCGTCCAGGACGGATCGGCGCAGCGCGTCGGCCGCCTTGAGCAGTTCGTCGAGCCTGCGTCTGTCGCGTACGTACGCGTACTCGGGGACGTCCTCGATCCGCAGGTGCACGGGGTCGGGGAAGCGGCGCGACGAGGGGCGGTAGGGCGAGGGGTCGGTGGGGGTGCCCGGGACGGCGGCGTGCAGCGGGTTGATCTGGAGGAACCCGGCCCCCACGGCCCGCCCCGCCCACGCGGCGACCTCCGCGAGGTCCCCGAGGTCGCCCATGCCCCAGGAGCGGGCTGAGAGCAGCGAGTACAGCTGCACGAGGAACCCGTGGGTGCGGGCGGGGGGTTGCGGGGTGCGCCCCGGAGCCACGACGAGGGTGGCGCGCGCGGTGCGGCCGTCGGGGGTGCGGGCGGTGACGCGGTGGACCCCGAGGGGGAGGGCGGGCCAGGGGGTGGCTTCGGCTGTCGGCGGCTCGGGGGGTGGCGGCTCGGGCGGCGCCGGGCGCTCGGCGGCCTGCGATGCCTCGGCCGCTCCCGGTGGCTCCGCCGTCCGCGGTGTCGTCCACCGGGTCTCCCCGCCGTCCTCCGTCTCGACGTGGACCACCGTGCCCGGGGGCAGGGCCAGGAAGGCCGGGGGCGGGGGCGGTGGGCCCGGGGTGTGCCAGTGGACCACCGTGGGGGGCAACAGGCGTTCCGCCTCGGCCAGTTCGGCCGCCGCCAGCGAGGCGGCCACCGCCTCGGGGGTCGCCGCGGCCACGCCCAGCGCGGCGAGCACCGCGACGACGGTGGCGTCCGCGACCGGAACCGTACGGTCCGGCGACGGGTCGTACGAGGTGGCGACGCCGTGCAGCGCGGCGAGCCGGGCGAGGGTCATGGCATCAGGCTCCGGTCGGCCCGGCCACCGGGGTCGGCTCGCTGGTCAGGGGCGCCGCCTCGGTCAACGGCGGCTCGCTGGTGAGCGGTTCGGCGTCGGCCAGCGGAGGTTCGCTGGTCAGGGGCTGTTCGAGGGCGGAGACGGCCACGGGGGCTCCACGGAGTGTCGGCAACGGGGGACACAGCAGCCCTACCCCGTGGGCGGGCTCCCATCCGTACAACGTGAGGCGGGTCACTGTCGTCACTGGGCGTTCGCCGCGCCGACACGTTTCTCCGCTCGTGAACGATCACCGGACGGGGCAATTCCGGCACAACAGTCACCCGCATTGACACCCTTGCCGCAGGGGTGGTGGGCTCGGGGCGGGTTGTGGCGCGGGCGGCCGCAAAAGCGGTGCCGAGGCGAGGAGATGGCGTGCGGTTCGGGCGCGGTAGGCGGGCGACGGCTCTCGCCGTGGCCGTGATCGGCGGGCTCCTCGGCGCGGCCCCCGGCGCCCTCGCGGCCCCGGCGGGACCCTGGGCGCCCGACCAGCCCACCACCGGCCCCGCCAAGGACGCCGGACAGGACTCCGTCCCGGCCGTCTGGCCCCGGCCGCAGTCGGTCAAGCGGGCCGGGACCGGGCTGAGCCTGGGCAGCGAGGCCGTGGTGGTCGCCGACCCCGGCGCCGACCCGTACGCGGTGGCCGCGCTCGGTGACGTACTCGACGGGGCGGGCGTCGCCACCGTCCACGACGGGCTCGCGGGCAACGGGCCGGTGTTCCTGATCGGCGGGGCGGGCGCGCAGGACGCGCTGCGCACCCTGCGGGTGCCCGAGCGCGGGGACCTGCCGTCCGGCGGGTACCGGATCGGCGTCGGCCGGGTCGGCGGGCGGGACACCGTCGCGCTCGACGGCGTCGGCGAGGACGGGCTCTTCCACGCCGTGCAGACGCTGCGTCAGCTGATCGGCACCGGCGCGCGCGGGGACGCGACCGTGCCCGGGGTGAGCGTGCGGGACTGGCCCGCCACCGCCGTACGCGGCACGACGGAAGGTTTCTACGGGCAGCCGTGGACGCCCGAACAGCGGCTCGGCCAGCTGGACTTCATGGGGCGCACCAAGCAGAACCGCTACCTGTACGCACCGGGCGACGACCCGTACCGCCAGGCGCGGTGGCGCGACCCGTACCCGGCCGACCAGCGCGCCGCCTTCCGTACGCTCGCCGCCCGCGCCGCCGCCAACCATGTGACGCTCGCCTGGGCGGTGGCGCCCGGCCAGGAGATGTGCCTGTCCTCGGACGGCGACGTGAAGGCGCTGCTGCGCAAGCTCGACGCGATGTGGGCGCTCGGCGTGCGCGCCTTCCAGCTCCAGTTCCAGGACGTCAGCTACAGCGAGTGGCACTGCGGCCAGGACTCCAGGACGTTCGGGCGCGGTCCCGCGGCCGCCGCCCGCGCCCACGCGCGCGTGGCGAACGCCGTCGCCGCCCATCTCGCCGAGCGCTACCCCGGCTCGCAGCCGCTGTCGCTGATGCCGACGGAGTACTACCAGGACGGCGCCACCAAGTACCGCGGTGCGCTGGCGGACGGCCTGGACGCGCGCGTACAGGTCGCCTGGACGGGTGTCGGGGTGGTGCCGCGCACCATCACCGGGCGCGAACTGGCGGGCGCGCGGTCCGCGTTCGGGCATCCCCTGGTGACGATGGACAACTATCCGGTCAACGACTGGGCGCCCGGCCGGATCTTCCTCGGCCCGTACACCGGCCGCGAGCCCGCCGTCGCGACCGGCTCGGCGGCGCTGCTCGCCAACGCCATGGAACAGGCGTCGGCCTCCCGCATCCCGCTGTTCACGGCGGCGGACTACGCCTGGAACCCGCAGGGTTACGAGCCCGAGGCCTCCTGGCGGGCCGCGATAGCCGATCTCGCGGGCGGCGACGCGCCGGTGCGCGAGGCGCTGACCGCGCTGGCCGGCAACGACTCCTCGTCGGTGCTCAGCGGCGCCGAGTCGGCCTATCTGCGCCCGCTGCTCGACGCGTTCTGGCAGTCGCGCGGCTCGGCGGACCCGGCGGTGCGGGACGCGGCGGCCGCGCGGCTGCGTTCGGCCTTCACGGTGATGCGCCAGACCCCCGACCGGCTCGCCGCCGACAGCGCGCTGGCCGACGAGGTCCGCCCCTGGTCCGACCGGCTCGCCCGGTACGGCCGGGCCGGGGAGGTCGCCGTCGACATGCTCCAGGCGCAGGCCCACGGCCACGGCGCGGCCGCCTGGCGGGCCTCGCTCGCCCTGGAGCCGCTGCGGCAGAGCGCCGCGACCGGGACGGCCACGGTCGGCAAGGGGGTCCTGGACGCGTTCCTGGCGCGCGCGGCGGACGCGTCGGCGGCCTGGACGGGCGCGGACCGCCCCGCCGGGGCCGTCACCGTGTCACCGGACGCGTACACCGTGGGCCTGGGGCGGGTGCGCCCGGTGGAGGCCCTGACGGTCATGGACGACGCGGGCTTCGGCCCGGGCCCCGCCGTGGGTCCCGGCTCGGGCCCGCCCGGCTGGGCCACGGCGGGCCGGGCGCCCGACCCGGTCGTCGGCCCCGGCCCCGTCCTCGCCGCCGCGCGCGTGCCCTGGGCCGAGGGCGGGGCGCTGGTGCAGGTGCACGTGCCGGGCCAGGGCTGGCGCAGCGTCGGGCCGCTCTCGGGCGACGGCTGGACCCAGGCCCCCGCCGGGGGCGTCCTCGCCGACGCCGTCCGCGTGACGGGCCCCTCCGACTCCGTACGGTCCGTACGGCATCTCATCCCGTGGTTCGCGGACGAGCCGCGCGCCCGCTTCGAGCTGGCGAAGGACGCGACCGACGCGGAGATCGGCGGCAAGCCGCAGCGGGTCGCGGCGGTCCTGACGTCGACGCGGCCCGGGGACGTACGGGGCACGCTCGCCGCGCGCGCTCCCCGGGGCATCGCGGTCACGCTCCCGGACGCGGCCACGGTGCCGCGCGGCGCCACGGCGACGGTTCCGGTGGAGGTCTCAGTAGCACCGGGCACCCCGGCGGGCGAGTACCGCGTGCCGGTCTCCTTCGCCGGACAGGAGCGGATCCTGACCGTACGGGCGTATCCGCGCACGGTCGGCCCCGATCTGATCGCGGGCGCGGCCGCGTCGTCCTCCGGCGACGAGACCCCCGCGTTCCCGGCCCGCGCGGCGGCCGACGGCGACCCGTCGACCCGCTGGTCCTCCCCGGCCGTCGACAACGCCTGGTGGCAGGCCGAACTGCCGGCCCGCAGCCGCGTCGGCCTGGTGGTCCTGAACTGGCAGGACGCCTACGCGAGCGCGTACACGATCCAGGTCTCCCCCGACGGCCGCACCTGGCGCACGGCGGCCACGGTCCGCGACGGCAAGGGCGGCCGGGAGGCGGTCCGCATGGACGCCCGCGACGCCCGCTTCCTCCGCGTCCAGGGCGTCACACGAGCGACCCCCTACGGCTACTCACTGTGGTCGGTGGAGGCGTACGCGGTAGCGCAGTAATGCCCGCGCAGACAAATCTGGCCCGGAATCAGGCAGAAATGCCATCGATCCGGGCCAGAGCATCATCCGCCCCGAACGGTTGGAGGTACGGGAGCCATCGCGGATCCCGATGCCCCGTACCGATGATGCGCCAGGCGAGCCCACTGGGCGGCGCGGGCTGATGGCGCAGGCGCCAGCCGAGCTCCAGCAGATGCCGGTCGGCCTTGACGTGGTTGCAGCGACGGCACGCGGCCACCACGTTGTCCCAGACGTGCAGACCACCACGGCTGCGCGGGATGACGTGGTCGACGCTGGTTGCGACGCCACCGCAGTACATACAGCGCCCGCCGTCCCGTGCGAAGAGCGCACGGCGGGTCAGCGGAACGGGCCCCCGGTAGGGGACCCGTACGAATCTCTTCAGCCGGACCACGCTGGGCGCGGGGACGGCACGGGTCGCGCTATGCATGAAGGCGCCGGATTCCTCCAGGCAGACTGCCTTGTTTTCGAGCACGAGGACGAGCGCGCGGCGGAGCGGTACGACGCCGAGGGGCTCGTACGACGCGTTGAGGACCAGGACGTGCGGCACGGTGGATGCCTCCTTGTACGCCGGCGGCGCGTGGCTCGCGCCGGGACGATCTGCCTTCAGTCTCTCCTCATGCCTGGTCGAAACGCCACCACGTCCGGGTAACGGGCTGGAAGTGTTTTCGACCACACTCCCCACCATCCCCCGTCCGGGTCCGTCTCTCCCTCGAACACGGCACCGAAGCACATGGGTTGCCCCGTTAGTGTGGTTGGCCTGCCGTCGCACTGTCGGCAGCGCAAGTCCTGGAGGTTCCCGCCGTGCACTGGCCCGCCGTATTGGCCGCCGGATCCCCGTCCCCCGATCCCACCGGCCCGACGACCACCCCGGTCACTCTCGACGACGCCCAGAAGTCGGCCACCGAGGCCGCCGGCTGGGTCGAGCAGAACTGGTCGACGTGGCTCGCGATCGGCCTGCGCATCCTGCTGATCCTGATCATCGCCTCGGTGCTGCGGGTGCTGATACGCCGGGCACTGACCAAGCTCATAGACCGGATGAACCGCAGCGCCCAGGCCGTGGAGGGCACCGCGCTCGGCGGTCTGCTGGTCAACGTCGAGCGCCGCCGCCAGCGCTCGGAGGCGATCGGTTCGGTCCTGCGCTCGGTCGCGTCCTTCCTGATCCTGGGCACGGCGGCCCTGATGGTCCTGGGCGTCCTCAACATCGACCTGGCGCCGCTGCTCGCCTCGGCGGGTGTCGCGGGTGTGGCGATCGGCTTCGGCGCGCGCAACCTCGTCACGGACTTCCTGTCCGGCGTCTTCATGATTCTGGAGGACCAGTACGGAGTCGGCGACTCGATCGACGCGGGCGTGGCGTCCGGCGAGGTCGTCGAGGTCGGCCTGCGGGTGACGAAGCTGCGCGGCGACAACGGCGAGATCTGGTACGTGCGCAACGGAGAGATCAAGCGCATCGGCAACCTCAGCCAGGGCTGGGCCACGGCCGGTGTCGACGTCCGGGTCCGCCCGACCGAGGACCTGGCCCGGGTCCGCGCGGTGATCGCCGAGGCCACCGATTCCATGACCAAGGACGAGCCGTGGAACGAGCGGCTGTGGGGCCCGGTGGAGATCCTGGGCCTCAACGAGGTCCTGCTGGAGTCGATGGTCATCCGTATCTCGGCGAAGACCATGCCGGGCAAGGCGCTGGGCGTCGAGCGCGAGATGCGCTGGCGCATCAAGGAGGCGTTCGACGCGGCGGGCATCCGCATCGTGGGCGGCCCGCCGCTGACGGACACGCCCGCCTCCGCCCCCGACCCGACGGCGTCCATGTCCGCCCCCTCGGCCCTGGGCAACCCGACGTCCCCGCAGTCCCTGGCCACCGCCCCGATACCGCCGGGACCGAGCCTGTCGAAGTAGTAACGGAATGGTCGTCGTCGGGGTCGGCCCATTGACGGGGCCCTGACGTGCGGCCTACCGTCCTCCCAACCAAATAGGAAACTTTCCTAACAGTGTCGCCCGCCACGCCGCAGCAGCGGCGTGGCGGGCCTCAGCCGAAGGCAGGTGCAACCGTCGTGGCGGGTACCACCCCGGGAACTCCGCGCGTACTGCGCGCCATGAACGACCGTGCCGCCCTCGATCTCCTGCTGGAGCACGGGCCGCTGTCCCGCACCCGGATCGGGAAGCTCACCGGGCTCTCCAAGCCCACCGCCTCCCAGCTGCTCGCGCGGCTCGAAGCCGCCGGGCTTGTCGTCGCGACCGGGACCACCGAAGGCCGCCCGGGCCCCAACGCCCAGCTGTACACGGTGAACGCGCGCGCCGCGCACGTCGCCGGGCTCGACGTCACACCCCAGCGCATCCGCGCCGCCGTCGCGGACGTGACCGGGAAGGTGGTCGGCGAGTGCGAGGTGCGCACGCCCGGGCGGCGCGGCGCCGAGTCCGTGGTGCGCCAGGTGACCGACGCCCTCGACGGGGCCGTCAAGGCCGCCGCTCTGGTCCGCGCCGATCTGCACCGCGTCGTCATCGGCACCCCCGGCGCCTTCGACCCCGGCACCGGCCGGCTGCGCTACGCCTCCCACCTGCCCGGCTGGCACTCCCCCGCGCTGCTCGACGAGCTCGCCGCCGCGCTGCCCATGCCGGTCGAGTACGAGAACGACGTCAACCTCGCCGCCGTCGCCGAGCAGCGCCTGGGCGCGGCCCGGGGCCACGACGACTTCGTGCTCCTCTGGAACGAGGGCGGGCTCGGCGCCGCCCTCGTCATGGGCGGGCGGCTGCACCGCGGCTTCACCGGCGGCGCGGGCGAGGTCGGCTTCCTGCCGGTGCCGGGCGCCCCCCTGGTACGCCATGTGACCAAGGCCAACAGCGGCGGCTTCCAGGAGCTGGCCGGCGGGCAGGTGGTGCCCCGGCTGGCCCGGGAGTTCGCAGTGCCGGACATCCCCGGCGGCACCCCCATCGAGGTCGCCGTCGCGCTGGTCGCCCGGGCGGCCGAGGCCGACGACGGGCCGTACCGGCAGCTCCTGGAGACGTTCGCCACCGGCCTGGCCACCGGTCTCGCCTCGCTTGTCGCCGTACTCGATCCCGAACTCGTCGTCCTCTCCGGCGCGCTGATCGCCGCCGGGGGCGAGCCGCTGCGCGAGCTCGTCCAGACCGAGCTGGGCGAGCTGGCCGCCTCGCGGCCCCGGCTCGTCATCGGCGAGGTGACCCGTCACCCGGTGCTGCGGGGCGCGTTGGAGAGCGCCCTGGCCACCACCCGGGACGAAGTCTTCGACACCTCGCGCTGAGACGCCTCCCGTCGAGACGCCTGCCCGTGGGCCCTGGGCCTTGAGGCGCGTCTCGTCGAGACGCACCCCGCCGTACCCCGTCCTGCCCGCATCCCCGACCCTGCCCCGGGAGACTTCGCCATGTCCGCAATCCGCCGGAACCGGAAGGCGGCCGCCGCGCTCGCCGCGTCCGCCTCCATCGCCCTGTTCGCGTCCGCCTGTACGGGCCAGAGCACCTCCTCCGCCAAGGACGACCCGTCCAAGGAGACGACGATCACCTTCTGGCACGGGTGGAGCGCGCCCGACGAGGTCAAGGCGATCCAGGCCGATGTGGACGCCTTCGAGAAGGCGCATCCCAACATCCATGTGAAGGTCGTCGGCAACATCAACGACGACAAGATCAACCAGGCGCTGCGCGCGGGCGGTTCGAGCGCGCCGGACGTGGTCTCCTCGTTCACCACCAACAACGTCGGCAAGTTCTGCTCGTCGCACGCCTTCGTCGACCTCGACGCCTTCCTGAAGAAGGACGGGATCGACCCCGCCAAGACGTTCCCCAAGGCGATGAACGAGTACACCCGGTTCCAGGGCAGGCGCTGCACGCTCCCGCTGCTCGGTGACGCGTACGCGCTCTACTACAACAAGGACGCCTTCAAGGCGGCCGGGATCGCCGAACCCCCCAAGACCTGGACCGAGTTCGCCGAGGACGCCAAGAAGCTGACGAAGACCAAGGGCGACTCGTACGAGCAGCTGGGCTTCATGCCGACCTACCACGGCTACGAGTCCACCACCGAGCACTACCTCGCGCAGTGGTCGCCCACGTACTTCGACTCCAGCGGCAAGTCGAACATCGCCAAGGACCCGGCCTTCGCCAAGGCCCTCGCCTTCCAGAAGCAGCTGGTGGACGACCTGGGCGGGTTCCAGAAGCTGGAGAAGTTCCGGACCGGTTTCGGCGACGAGTTCGGCGCCAAGCACCCCTTCCACCTGGGCCAGGTCGCCATGCAGATGGACGGCGAGTGGCGCCTGGCGATGGCCGAGGAGGCCAAGCCGAAGTTCGAGATAGGGGTCGCCCCGCTGCCGGTGCCGGACGACCAGGTCGCCACCGCCGGCAAGGGCTACGTCACCGGCACCATCGTCGGCATCCCCGCCACCTCCGCCAAGCAGAACGCCGCCTGGGAGCTGGTCAGGTTCCTGGCCACCGACACGGACGCGGTGGTGAACTTCGCCAACGCCATCCACAACGTGCCGTCCACCCTGGACGCGCTGAAGTCGCCGAACCTGAAGTACGACCCGCGCTTCAAGACGTTCCTGGACATCGCGCAGAACCCGAACTCGACGACCACCCCCGCCTCGGTCAACGGCGGCCAGTACCTGCTCTCCCTGCAGAACCTCGGCTACGACGTCGAGAAGGGCAAGCAGACGGACGTCAAGGCCGGTCTGGACGCGACCGCCCGGGAGATCGACGCCGCGATCGCCCAGGCCAAGTAAGCCGGTCCGGTCCCCTCATGAGCACGTACACGCTGCGCGCCAAGCGCCGCCGGGCCGCGCTGCGGACCCTGGCCTTCATGTCACCGTGGCTGATCGGCTTCGGCGTCTTCTTCGCCTACCCGCTCTTCTCCACGGTCTACTTCTCCTTCACCGACTACGACGGCTTCGCGGCTCCCTCCTTCACGGGCCTGAAGAACTGGTCGTACGTCTTCGACGACTACCCGCTGTTCTGGCCCGCGCTGCGCAACACGCTGTGGCTGGTGATCGTGATGGTCACCTGCCGGGTCGTCTTCGGCCTGGGCGTCGGGATGCTGGTCACCAAGATCAAGACAGGCGTCGGGGTCTTCCGGACGCTGTTCTACCTCCCGTACCTGGCGCCGCCGGTGGCCGCCACGCTCGGCTTCGTCTTCCTGCTCAACCCCGGTACGGGCCCGGTCAACTCGGTCCTGACCGACCTCGGCGTCCCCGCGCCCGACTGGTTCACCGACGCCTCCTGGTCCAAGCCCGCGCTCACCATGCTGGCGGTGTGGGGGGTGGGCGACCTGATGGTCATCTTCATGGCCGCGCTGCTCGACGTGCCGAAGGAGCAGTACGAGGCCGCCGAGCTGGACGGGGCCTCGGCCTGGCAGCGGTTCCGGTTCGTGACGCTCCCGAACATCTCGCCCATCGTGATGTTCGCGGTGGTGACCGGGATCATCCAGACCATGCAGTACTACACCCAGCCGCTGGTGGCCGGGAAGGTCGCCTCCGGGATCATCGGCAACTCCGGGCAGCAGTTCGAGCCGGGCTACCCGGACAAGTCGACGCTGACCCTGCCCCAACTCGTGTACAACCTGGGCTTCCAGCGCTTCGAGTACGGCTCCGCGTGCGTGGTCGCGCTGGTGCTCTTCGCCCTCTCCATGGCCTTCACCGCCCTGCTGATGCGGCGCCGCGGCGGACTGATCCAGGCAGGTGACTGACATGGCGACGACCGATCCGGCCTACCCGCCGACGACGGCCGCGGCCACCCCGGCGGCCCGGACGGCCCGCCGCAAGGCGCTGCTCCACTGGATCGCGGTGCACGCGCTGGCGGTGGCCGCGGCCCTGTTCTTCGTGCTGCCGTTCGTCTTCCTGGTGCTCACCTCGCTGATGGACGACCAGCAGACGCTGACGCGCGATCTGATCCCGCACCACTGGGAGTGGTCCAACTACAAGAAGGTGTTCGACACCCCGGGTTTTCTGACCTGGTGGCGCAACACCCTGGTCTACGCGGGGCTCGGCACCCTCCTCACCGTGGTGTCGTCCCTGCCGGTGGCGTACGCGCTCGCCAAGTTCCGCTTCCGGGGCCGCAATCTGTCGATGATGCTGGTCATCTCGATGATGATGCTGCCGCCACAGGTGATCATCATCCCGATGTATCTGTTCTGGGCGAAGCAGCTGGACCTGTCGGGCACGCTCTGGCCGCTGATCGTCCCGATGGCGTTCGGCGACGCGTTCTCCATCTTCCTGCTGCGCCAGTTCCTGCTGACCATCCCGAACGAGTACCTGGACGCGGCGAAGGTCGACGGCTGCGGGGAGCTGCGGACGCTGCTGCGGGTGGTGGTGCCGATGGCGAAGCCCGGCATCGCCGCTGTCGCGCTCTTCCAGTTCTTCTACGCCTGGAACGACTACTTCGGACCTCAGATCTACGCCTCGGAGAACCCGGGCGCCTGGACCCTGTCGTACGGCCTGGAGTCCTTCAAGGGCGCGCACCACACCGACTGGAACCTGACCATGGCCGCGACCGTTCTGGTCATGGCCCCTGTCATCCTCGTCTTCTTCTTCGCCCAGAAGGCGTTCGTCGAGGGTGTCACACTGACCGGAGTGAAGGGCTGACGTCTGTTATGAAGCTCGCAGTTGTAGGGGGCGGATCCACCTACACCCCCGAACTCGTCGACGGCTTCGCGCGGTTGCGGGACACGCTGGCGATCAGTGAGCTGGTCCTGGTGGACCCGGCGGCCGACCGCCTGGAGCTGGTCGGCGGCCTGGCCCGGCGGATCTTCGCCCGCCAGGGGCACCCCGGGAGGATCACCACCACCTCCGACCTGGACGCGGGCGTGGAGGGCGCCGACGCGGTGCTGCTCCAGCTGCGCGTCGGCGGCCAGGCGGCCCGCGAGCGGGACGAGACCTGGCCGCTGGAGTGCGGCTGCGTCGGCCAGGAGACGACGGGCGCGGGCGGTCTCGCCAAGGCGCTGCGGACCGTCCCGGTGGTCCTGGACATCGCCGAGCGGGTGCGGCGCGCCAACCCGGACGCCTGGATCATCGACTTCACCAACCCGGTGGGGATCGTCACGCGCGCGCTGCTCCAGGCCGGGCACAAGGCGGTCGGGCTCTGCAACGTCGCCATCGGCTTCCAGCGCAAGTTCGCGGCGCTGCTGGACGTGGCGCCCGGCGCGGTGCATCTGGACCATGTGGGCCTCAACCACCTCACCTGGGAGCTCGGCGTACGCCTCGGCGGGCCCGAGGGCGAGAACGTGCTGCCGAGGCTGCTCGCCGAGCACGGCGACGCGGTCGCGGACGACCTGCGGCTGCCCCGCCGCCTCCTGGACCGCCTCGGCGTGGTCCCCTCGTACTATCTGCGCTACTTCTACGGCCACGACGCCGTGGTGCGCGAGCTCGCGACCAAGCCGTCGCGGGCGGCGGAAGTGGCCGCGATGGAGCGGCGGCTGCTCGCCATGTACGGGGACCCGGCGCTCGACGAGAAGCCGGCGCTGCTCGCCGAGCGCGGCGGCGCCTTCTACTCGGAGGCGGCCGTCGACCTCGCGGCCTCGCTCCTTGGCGACGGCGGCAGTCCGGTGCAGGTCGTCAACACCTACAACAACGGCACCCTGCCGTTCCTCGCCGACGACGCGGTGATCGAGGTGCAGGCGCGGATGGACAAGAGCGGCCCGGTGCCGCTGCCCGTGCCCGCGCTCGACCCGCTGTACGCGGGGCTGATCGCGAACGTCAGCGCGTACGAGGACCTGGCGCTCGAAGCCGCGCTGCGCGGCGGGCGCGACCGGGTCTTCCGGGCGCTGCTCGCGCATCCGCTGGTGGGCCAGTACGACCACGCCGAGGGTCTGACCGACCGGCTCCTCGCGCACAACCGGGAGCACCTTTCGTGGGCATGAGCGTGCTGGCGGTCGACGCCGGCAACAGCAAGACCGACGTCGCCGTGATCGGCCCGGACGGCACGGTCCTGGGCAGCGCCCGGGGCGGCGGCTTCCGTCCCCCGGCCGTGGGCGTGACGGCGGCGGTGGACGGCCTCGCGCAGGCGGTCGAGGCGGCCTGGGCGGACGCCGGGCACAGCGGACCGGTCGGCGTCGACCATGTGTCGGCGTGCCTGGCCAACGCCGATCTCCCGGTCGAAGAGCGGGAGTTGGCCGAGGCGCTGACCGCCCGGGGCTGGGGCGGGACCGTGCGGGTGTACAACGACACCTTCGCGATCCTGCGGGCCGGGCTGCCGCGCGGGGCCGAGCCGCGCGGGGTCGCGGTGGTGTGCGGGGCGGGCATCAACTGCGTCGGGATGACACCGGACGGCCGCACCGCCCGCTTCCCGGCGATCGGCAGGCTCTCCGGCGACTGGGGCGGCGGCGGGGGCCTGGCGGAGGAGGCCCTGTGGTTCGCCGCGCGCGCGGAGGACGGCCGGGGCGAGCCCACCGCGCTGGCCCGGGCGCTGCCCGCGCACTTCGGACTGCCGTCCATGTACGCCCTGATCGAGGCGCTGCACCTGGAGCGCGTCCCGGCCGCCCGCAGACATGAGCTCGCGCCGGTCCTGTTCGAGGTCGCGGCGGCCGGGGACGCGATCGCCCGGGCGCTGGTGGACCGCCAGGTCGAGGAGATCGTCGCGCTCGCGGTGGTGGCCCTGGACCGCCTGGGCCTCCTTGACGAACAGACGCCGGTCCTGCTCGGCGGCAGCGTCCTCGCCGCGCGCCATCCCCAACTGGACGACGGCGTACGGAACCTGCTGGCGTCCCGGGCCCCGAAGGCGGTCCCGCTGGTGGTCTCGGCGTCACCGGTGCTCGGGGCGGGGCTGCTGGGACTCGACGTGGTGGGCGCCGAGGAGGAGGTGCTCGAACGGCTGTGCCGGCAGTACGTGTAGGCGTACGAGCGCCCTCGGTCACATCCGTACACACCGAAGGGAACCGAATGGGTGCCTTCGGCGTATACATGAGGGGGAAGTAGACAGTGGGGAACGGGGCGGCGCGAAGCGACAGGGGCGCAGCGGGCGGGTAACAAGATCAGGTCAACCCTTGTGTCGTGGCCGGTCCCAGCGTCCATACTGCTGACCAGGCACTGGGTGACCGAGGGGGAGGTCTAGTGGCACACCCGCCGAACACGCGCGCACCTGAAGAGGCGTCGGCGACGGCACGGACATCGGCACCGGCGTACCCCGCCCAGCCCCCCGCCCCGCGCCGGGGCGGCTGGGCCGAGGCCCGCGAGCGGCTGCGGGCGGCCGCGACCACCGAACCCGGCAGGCTGTGGATCGTCGGGACGGTCGTGGCGCTGCTCGTCGTGGCGTTCGGCGCGGTCACCGCCTGGGAGGTCTCCGACCGGGCGGCCGCCGCCGACGACGTGGTGAGCCGCAGCCAGCCGCTGAGCGCGGACGCGGCCTCCATCTACCGCTCGCTGGCCGACGCGGACACCGCCGCCGCCAGCGGCTTCCTCGCGGGCGCGCAGGAGCCGCACGACGTGCGCCTGCGGTACGAGACGGACATCGCCACCGCCTCCCGCCTGCTCGTCAAGGCCGCCGCCAACACCACGGGTTCGTCCGGCTCCGCCCAGTCCATCGCCCAGCTCAACGAGCAACTGCCGGTCTACAACGGGCTGATAGAGCAGGCCCGCGCCAACAACCGGCAGGGCTTCCCGGTCGGCGGCGCCTATCTGCGCTACGCCAACGAGAAGATGACCTCGGACCTGCTGCCCGCCGCCCACACGCTGTACGCGGCGGAGACCGGGCGGCTCTACGAGGACTACGACCAGGCCGAGACCTGGCCGTACGCGGCGCTCGCGGTCGGTGTGATCGCGCTCGGCGGGCTCTTCTGGGCCCAGCGGCGCACCTATCTGCGGACGAACCGGGTCTTCAACCACGGGCTGCTCGCGGCCAGCGCCGCCTCGGCGGTCGTCCTGCTGTGGCTGGTCGCCGCGCACGCGGTGGCCGCCGACGACCTGTCGACCTCGCGCTCGCACGGCCAGGAGTCGCTGAAGGTGCTCAACGACGCCCGGATCAACTCGCTGCAGGCCCGCGCCAACGAGAACCTGACGCTGGTGGCGCGCGGGGCCGTCCTGACGGCGGACGGCAAGGACGACAAGTACGACGCGATGTACAAGGCGGAGATGACGGACCTCGTGGCCCAGCTCGGCTCGGCCGGGAAGCTCGCCGACGACAGCTCGGGGCGCACCCCGGTCGAGGACGCGCGCACCAGCGTCACCGAGTGGCAGCAGCGGCACGGCAAGGCGCACGACACCGATACCAGCGGCGACTACGACGGCGCCCTCAAGCAGGTCATCGGCGAGTCCGGCTCCACCGGCCAGTCCTTCGACCGGGTCGACGCGGCCCTGGAGAAGGCGATCGGCCATGAGCAGAGCGAGTTCACCCGGGCCGCCTCGGACGGCAAGGGCGCACTGACCGGCCTTCCGCTGGGCGCCGCGGTGCTCGCGGTGCTCGGCGCGGCGGCGGCCGGTGTCGGCGTCAGCCGCAGGCTGGCGGAGTACAGGTGAGCACCGTGGGGTACAGGGCACCACTGGCCCGAGGCGCGCAGCGGTCCTGGAAGGGGGCGCGATGAACAGGAACGGCAGGCTCCGTGGGTGGGGCGGTGTCGGCGGGATGGCCCTGGCCTGTGCCGCCGCAGCTTCCCTGCTCGTACCGCTGTCGCGGCACGCTGCGGGCGGGGACGGCGGGCAGGTCGGCGGATCCGGCGTGGCGCAGGGCGTCCAGGCGAAGGCCGACACCTGCAAGGACCCCGAGGCCAGCCTGCCGCCGTCGAGCGACGACGGGCCGAGCATCGCGAAGATCAAGAAGGCCGGAAAGCTGGTCGCGGGCGTCGACCAGAACAGCTTCCGGTGGGGCTACCGCAATCCGGCGACCGGGCGGCTCGAAGGCTTCGACATCGATCTGGTGCGGGCGATCGCCAAGAACATCCTGGGCGACCCGGACGCGGTCATCTACCGCGCCATCCCCACCAGTCAACGCGTCCCGGCGCTCCAGAACCACCAGGTCGACGTCGTGGTGCGGACGATGACCATCAACTGCAAGCGGATCGGCCAGGTCGCCTTCTCCTCCGCGTACTTCACGGTCGGGCAGCAGGTGCTCGCGCCCAAGGAGTCGACGATCACGGGATACAACTCCACGCTGAACGGCAAGAAGGTCTGTGTGGCGGCCGGTTCGACCGCGTACGACGCGCTGGAGACTCAGTCGTACGGCGCCGTCTACAAGGACCTCACGGTGCCCAACCAGCTGGACTGCCTGGTGCGTCTCCAGCTCGGCCTGGCCGACGCGGTGCTCACCGACAGCGCGCTCGCCGCGAGCCAGGCCGCGCAGGATCCGGCGGTCCAGCTCAAGGGCGTTCCGCTGACCCCGGAGTACTACGGAGTGGCCACCAACCTGGCGAACACGGACCTGGTCCGCCGGATCAACCAGGTCCTGGTGGACTACCGCAGCGGCGGCGCCGACAGCCCGTGGATGAAGGCCTACCGCGAATGGCTCGCCGTCGACCTGCCCGGCATATCCGGCCCGCCGGAGCCCAAGTACCGTTCGCAGTAACCGGATCGGCACCGGTGTCGTACCAGTGCGGTGGAACGCGGAGCAGAGAGGTGATCGATGGGCGCGGGATCCTTCCCCGGCTCCTCCTCGGGGAGGCCCGCCCGGCCGGTGCTCGACCGGGACGAGGTGGACCGGGCGCTGTCCCGGCTCGACGCCGAGCACGAGGCGATCGAGACCTCGCTGCTCGCGCTCCAGGACCACGCGGGCAGACGGCTGCTCGAAGGCGCGGAGCTGACCGGGGTCACCCGGGAGCGCTGGGCGGCGGCCGAGCAGTCGATCTCCTTGCTGTGGACGTACTTCGACGCGTACAAGGCGGCCCTGGACGCGGCGCGTGAGCTGCGCGAGCGGCGCCGGTGGCCGTCCCGCGAGGATCTGCTGGAGCTCACCGAGCGGCTGCTCGGAGAGTCCGTGACGGTCGCCGGATCGGCGCAGGCCGCGGGCTCGATCACCGGCCCGGCCCGGCTCACCGAGCGGTTCACGCTGGAGAAGCTGGTCGGCCGGATGAACGAGCTGTACGCGAGCTCGCTCGACCTGGTGGTCGCGGCCGACGCGGTGTGGTCGGCGCTGCCCGCCCGGATAGACCTGCTCGCGGCCGAACTGCACCGCACCCGGGGCCTGGCGCACTCGGTGGGCGTGCGCCCCGGGGAGCATCCGTCGGGGGACGACCTGGAGTCGATCACCCAGGAGCTGACGGCGCTGCGCGGCCAGGTGGTCTCCGACCCGCTGGCGTTCTGGCTGCCCGCGCCCGGCAGTTCGGCGCCGGGGGGCGGGCGTCCGGACACCGAGCGCTACGACCGGGCCGCCCGCGCCCTCGACGAGGTGCGCCGCGAGATCGAGGCGGTCCTGACGGTCCGTCAGGACGCCGAGATGCGGCTGCTGCGGCTGCGGGACGTGCTCTCGCGCGCGGACCGCACGCTCACCGAGGCGCGGGCCGCGCGGGGCGAGGTGCTGGCGAAGATCGCCGCGTCGGAGGTGCCCGCGGTGAGCGGTCCGCCGACCGCGCTCCAGGAGCGCCTGGTGGCCGCCGCCGAGTACCGCAGACACGCCCAGTGGCACCGGCTCTCCCCGCTGCTCGAATCGCTGGAGCGGGAGGCCGAGGACGAACTGCTGCGCGCCCGCGAGTCGTTGACGGCCGTCACCGCGCCGCTGGCGGTCCGCGCGGAGCTGCGCGGTCGGCTGGACGCGTACAAGGCGAAGGTCGCCCGGCACGGCATGGCCGAGGACCCGCTGCTCATCGAGCGGTACGACGCGGCGCGCCGGATGCTGTGGTCCGCCCCCTGCGATCTGCGCGTCGCCGAGCAGGCGGTGCTGCGCTACCAGCAGGCGGCGGCCGACGTCCTGGTCCCGAGGCAGAGCGGACCCGTTGACCACAGGGGGGAATCATGAGCGAGCGGAAGAAGTGCCAGCGCCCCGGTTGCGAGGGCGCGTACGAGGACATGGGCGGCGGTGAGCTGTACTGCGACACCTGCGGCCTGGCGCCAGTCGTCTCGGTGAACGGGAGCCTCAGCTCGCCCGCGACCGGCATCACCGGCGGCGGCCACAAGGGCACCGGCTCCTCGCCTCTCTCCGTGTCGGCCGGCTCGGCGGGCTCCTCGCGCTCGTCGCAGGCCACCCGCTCCTCGCGGTCCTCGACGTCCCGGCGCTCGGTCTCCGGCCGCCTGTCGCGCTCGCTGACCGGCGGGTCCGGCAGCTCGCGTTCGGTCTCGGTGCGCAGCTCGGGCTCGGGGACCGGCGGTTCGGCGCGCAGCAGACTCGGCGCCGGGCTCTGCGCCGTGCCCACGGTGCCCCGCCCCGACCCGGCGACCGCGGTGATGGAGAACCCGGAGGTCCCCGAGCGGAAGCGATTCTGCTCGAAGTCGGACTGCGGTGCGCCGGTCGGCCGCTCGCGCGGTGAGCGGGCCGGGCGCACCGAGGGGTTCTGCACCAAGTGCGGCCACCCGTACTCGTTCGTGCCCAAGCTGCACAAGGGCGACATCGTGCACGGCCAGTACGAGGTGGTGGGCTGTCTGGCGCACGGCGGCCTCGGCTGGGTCTACCTCGCCGTCGACCGCGCGGTCTCCGACCGCTGGGTGGTCCTCAAGGGCCTGCTCGACACCGGCGACCAGGACGCGATGGCGGCGGCGATCTCCGAGCGCCGCTTCCTCGCCGAGATCGAGCACTCCAACATCGTCCGCATCTACAACTTCGTGGAACACCTCGACCAGCGCACCGGCTCCCTGGACGGCTACATCGTCATGGAGTACGTGGGCGGCAAGTCGCTCAAGGAGATCGCCAACGACCGGCGCGGCACCGACGGCAGGCGCGACCCGCTCCCGGTCGAGCAGGCGTGCGCGTACGGGATCGAGGCCCTGGAGGCGCTGGGCCATCTGCACAGCCGCAATCTGCTCTACTGCGACTTCAAGGTCGACAACGCGATCCAGACCGAGGACCAGCTGAAGCTGATCGACATGGGCGCGGTGCGCCGGATGGACGACGAGGAGTCGGCCATCTACGGCACGGTGGGCTACCAGGCCCCCGAGGTCGCCGAGTCCGGCCCGTCGGTCGCCTCCGACCTGTACACGGTGGCCCGTACGCTCGCCGTCCTCACCTTCGACTTCCAGGGCTACACCAACGTCTTCGCGGACAGCCTGCCCGACCCCGAGAACATCGAGGTCTTCCGTACGTACGAGTCGTTCTACCGGCTGCTCGTACGGGCCACCGACCCCGACCCGGCGCGCCGGTTCGCCTCCGCGCAGGAGATGGCCGAGCAGCTGACGGGCGTGCTGCGGGAGGTCGTGGCGCTCCAGACCGGCCGCCCGCGCCCGGCTCTGTCGACCCTGTTCGGGACCGAACTGCGCGTCCCCGACACGCAGTTGTTCGCCGAGCTCACCGGGGACGTGTCGGTGCTGGGCGCCCGCGCGCTGCCCACGGGCCGCCTGGCCCGCAGGCGCGCGGCCGCGAACGGCCCGGCGGGCGCGCCCGGTTCGGCGGCCGCCGTCACGGCCGCCCCCGCCACCACGCCGCCCCCTTCGACGTCTCAGGCCGCCCCCACGGCCCGCACCGCCACCGCCGTCGTCCCCGCGCCCCGCGTCGGGGGCGGCCCCGGCCCGTACGCCACCGGTGACGCCGAGCTCAGGGCGCTCGACGCGGGCGCCACCTCGCTGGCGCTTCCGGTGCCGCACGTGGACCCGGGCGACCCCAACGCGGGCTTCCTCGCGGGGCTGATGGCGGCGGCGCCCGCCGAGCTGATCGCCGCGCTGCGGGCCGCGCCCGCCAACTCCGTGGAGAAGCGGCTGCGCGAGCTGCGGGCCCGGCTCGACATGGGCGAACTGGTCTCCGCCGGCAAGGGCCTGGAGTCCCTGGAGCACGACCATCCGGACGACTGGCGGGTGGTGTGGTACCGGGGTGTCGCCTCGCTGGTCACCGGCGACCACGAGAACGCCGCGCTCTCCTTCGACGCCGTCTACGACGCCTTCCCCGGCGAGCCCGCGCCCAAGCTGGCGCTCGGCGTGTGCGCGGAGGTGCTCGGCCAGCTGGACAACGCGGCCGAGTACTACCGGCTGGTGTGGACCACCGACCCGAGCTATGTCAGCGCCGCGTTCGGCCTGGCCCGGGTGCAGTTGGCGGCGGGCGACCGCACCGCGGCCGTGCGCACCCTGGAGTCGGTGCCGGAGGCGTCGATCCACTACACGGCGGCGCGGGTCGCGGCCGTACGGGCGCGACTGCGGCGGCGCTCCCCGGGCGAGCCGCTGCTCGACGACCTGCGGGCGGCGGCGGCCCAGGTGGACGCGCTGCAGAAGCTGGGCCTGGACGCGGTGCGCCGCGAGCGCCTGGCCACCGAGGTCCTGGGCACGGCGCTCGACTGGGTACTCTCCGGGAGCCGGGGCGCCCAGAACCCGGGCGGCCCGTCCGCCGGGGCCATACTGCTGGGCAGCGAGCTGGACGAGCGGGGCCTGCGGTTCGGCCTTGAGCGCTCGTACCGGGTGCTCGCCCGGCTCGCCGCCGGCGGCGACGAGCGGATCGAACTGGTGGAGCGGGCAAACCGTTTCCGCCCCCGGACGTGGGTGTGATTGATGGCGCAGATGCATCGGCCGGCGGCCGGGTCGACGTGCCCCGACTGCGGGGAGCCGCAGGAGTCGGGCGACCTGTTCTGCGGGCGCTGCGGGTACGACCTGTCGGCCGGTCCTGTTCAGGGCCCGGCGGTGGACAGCCCGACCGTGGTCCTCGGCAGTCCCGTGGCGGGCGAGGCCTGGCCCGCCGACCGTGAGAGCGAGGGCTCGCCCACCGGCGCGCCCGCCGCCGCGCCCTCGGGCGTACGGCTCGACGGCCCGGCCGAGCCCGAGGAGTACCCCCTGCCCGCACCCGACCCGCGCGCCGCCGACCCCGAGCCGGCCACCCATGTCACGACTCCGGTCAAGGTCTGTGTGGCCTGCCGGGCCGGGCGGGTCGACGCGGACGGCTACTGCGAGAACTGCGGGCACGCCCAGCCGCGCGAGCGCGACCACATGGAGCTGGAGCTGAGCGCGGTGGCGGCGGTCAGCGACCGCGGGCTTCGCCACCACCGCAACGAGGACTCCTTCGCCCTGTCCACGACCTCGCTGCCGGACGGCTCCCCCGCCGTCGTCGCGATCGTCTGCGACGGCGTGTCCTCGGCGACCCGCCCCGACGACGCCTCGGCCGCCGCCGCGGCCCGCGCCAACGACACGCTGCTGCACGCGCTGCCGCAGGGCACGCACCCGCAGCAGGCGATGCACGAGGCGATCGTGGCCGCCGCCGAGGCGGTCAACTCCCTCGCCACCGAGCCCGGCCGGGCCATGGAGCACGACCCGCACCGCCAGGAGAACGCGCCCGCCTGCACCCTGGTCGGCGCGGTCGCGGCGGGCGGGCTGCTCGTGGTCGGCTGGGTCGGCGACAGCCGGGCGTACTGGGTGCCCGACGACCGTACGACCCCGCCCGCCCGGCTCACCGAGGACGACTCCTGGGCCGCGCAGATGGTCGCGGCGGGCCTGATGAGCGAGGCCGACGCGTACGCGGACGAGCGGGCGCACGCGATCACGGGCTGGCTCGGCGCCGACGCGTACGAACTGGACCCGCACACCGCCTCGTTCAAGCCGGACCGCTCCGGTGTGGTCGTGGTCTGCACCGACGGGCTGTGGAACTACGCGGAGGGCGCCCAGGAGATGGCCGGCGCGGTGCCCGCGGACGCCGCCGAACGGCCGCTGCACAGCGCCCAGGTGCTGGTCGGCCACGCCCTGGACGGCGGGGGCCACGACAACGTAACAGTGGCCGTCCTGCCGTTCACGGTCCCGTCGTCGGGGGCAGGATCCGCCTACAACTAGGCCTTCGCACCGGTTTCCGTCACTTTCCTCTCTTCAGGCCCAGAAGCCTCAAGGAGCCTTTCAGATGGCCAACTTCTCCAAGTCCACCGCGCCCCGGTTCTCCGTCGAGGTCTACCAGAACGCGTATCTGCCGGAGGGCGGCCGCGAGGTCAACGCGATCGTCACGGTGACGTCCACCGGCGGGGGCACGGTCGGCGGCGCCCCGCTGGCCGGGGCCGCGCTGTCGCCCTCGTACATACCGGGCCAGGCGCCCAGCGCCGCCGTGGTGATCATGGTCGACTGCTCGGGCTCGATGGACTACCCGCCGACGAAGATGCGCAACGCGCGCGACGCGACGGCGGCCGCCATCGACACCCTGCGCGACGGCGTGGCCTTCGCCGTGGTGGCCGGGACCCACCAGGCCAAGGAGGTCTACCCGGGCAACGGCCGTCTCGCCACCGCCGATTCGGCCACCCGCGCGCAGGCCAAGGAGGCGCTGCGCAGGCTGAGCGCGGGCGGCGGCACCGCCATCGGCACCTGGCTGAAACTGGCCGACCGGCTGCTCAACGACGCCGACGTGCCGATCCGGCACGGCATCCTGCTCACCGACGGCCGCAACGAACACGAGTCGCCCAAGGACCTCCAGGCGGCGCTGGACGCCTGCGCCGGACGGTTCACCTGCGACGCGCGCGGGGTGGGGACCGACTGGGAGGTCAAGGAGGTCACCCAGATCGCCTCGGCGCTGCTCGGCACCGCCGACATCGTCGCCGATCCCTCGGGCCTGGCCGCCGACTTCACGCGGATGATGGAGACCGCGATGGGCAAGGAGGTCGCGGACGTGGCGCTGCGGCTGTGGAACCCGGTCGGCGTCGAGATCAAGTTCGTGAAGCAAGTGGCGCCCACCGTCGAGGACTTGACCTCGCGGCGCGCCGAGGCGGGCCCGCGCGCCGGGGACTACCCGACCGGCTCGTGGGGCGACGAGTCCCGCGACTACCACGTGTGCGTCCAGGTCCCGGAGGCCGGAATCGGCCAGGAGATGCTGGCCGCGCGCGTCTCGCTGATCCTTCCCGACCCGGCGGGCGGTACGCCGCAGACGCTCTCGCAGGGTCTGGTGCGGGCGGTGTGGACCGAGGACATGGCGGCGTCCACCGCCATCAACCCCCAGGTCGCCCACTACACGGGTCAGGCGGAACTGGCGCAAGTCATCCAACAGGGTCTCGATGCCCGCAAGTCGGGCGATATCGACGGCGCGACCGCCAAGCTCGGCCGGGCCGTGCAGCTCGCCGCGGCCTCGGGGAACGCGGATACGGCGAAGCTGCTTGCGAAGGTGGTGGACGTCGTCGACGAGGCGACGGGTACTGTGCGACTCAAGGCGAAGGTCGCGGAGGCGGACGAGATGACTCTCGAAACCCGTTCCACCAAGACCGTTCGCGTCAAGAAATAGGACCGCGTCAAGCGGTACGAGCAGCAGCGATACCACTTGAGTGTGTCGGCCCGAGGGCCGGACGAGGAGAGGGGGAAGCGACTCCATGCCGACCTGCCCGAACGGACACCAGTCGGGTTCCGACGACTGGTGCGAGGTCTGCGGCCATCGCATGGGCGCCGTGCCGCCGCCTCCCCCGCCCCCGCCGCCCGCGTTCCGGCAGGGCCCGCCGCCCCCGCCCGGCGGCGGCTACGGCTACCCCGGCCCCGAGGCGCCCACCGCCCCGGCGGAGCTCTGCCCGCAGTGCCGCACGCCCCGGGAGGGCAACACGCCCTTCTGCGAGGAGTGCCGCTGGAACTTCCTCACCCAGACGGCGACCTCGTACACGCCCCTGGCGCCGAATCCGGCCCCGTCCCAGGGCCCGGCCCTGAACCTGCCGCCGGGCTTCCAGTCGCCGCCGCCCCAGCAGCAGCGCGACCCGTACGAGTACCAGAGCTCGCGGCCCTCGCAGGTCAACCGGCCCGCCGAGCCGATCGGCGGCGACCCCTCGCGCCAGCAGGGCCCGCCGTCGTTCCGGCCGGGGCCGCCCCCGCCGCCGAACGTGGACACCGCGCAGCAGCAGCCGCCCGCCTTCCAGCAGGGTCCGCCGCCTCCGCCGGTCTTCCAGCAGGCCGGTCCGCCCGCGCCCCCGGCGTTCCAGCAGCCGCCGCAGCAGCAGGCCGAGGCCGACGACTGGCTGATCCCGCCGCCCGCACCGGTACCGGCGCCGCAGCACACCCAGGCGCCGCAGCCCCCGCAGCAGCCCCAGCCGCCTCAGCAGCAGTTCCAGGCCCCGCCCGCCCAGGCGAACTGGACGGTGACGGTCGGCCCGGACCGCGACTACTTCATGGCGATGATGCAGCGCAGCGGCCCCGAGGCGGCGGGCCTCAACCTGCCCGCGTACTCGCCGGAGCAGCAGCGTCCGCTCACCGGCAACCAGCTCACCATCGGCCGCCGCCGCCACTCCACCGGCGAGGCCCCGGACATCGACCTGGCCGTGCCGCCGGAGGACCCGGGCGTCTCGCACCAGCACGCGGTCCTGATCCAGCAGCCGGACGGCGGCTGGGCGGTGGTCGACCAGAACTCGACGAACGGCACCACGATCAACGGCGCCGAGGAGCCGATCCAGCCGTACATCCCGGTGCCGCTCCAGGACGGCGACCGGGTGCACGTCGGCGCCTGGACGACGCTGACCGTACGCCGGGGCTGAGCGCTCCGCCGGAGGTGCGGATATTCGACTGCGGGCCGGCTGTGGCTGGTCGCGCAGTTCCCCGCGCCCCTTTGGGGCACGCGGCACCGCACCGGTACTTCCCACAGACCGCTTGGGCTCCGAGCCTCACGCGGCATCCCGCAGGGGCCAGGTGTAGGGCCCCTGCGGGTCGTCCAGCCAGGCCCACTGCCGCCCGCCGCTGACCGTCACGCCGAACCGCTCCCGGCGCGGGCGCCCCTCGCGCCGCCACAGCTCGTACGCCTCGTACGGGTCGAGGCTGTCCTCGGTCAGCGCGAGCAGGAAGCGGAACAGATCGCTCTCCAGGCCCGGGTGCGGCAGCCCGCCCGCGTACGGGAGGTCGCGCTCCGGGCCGGGGGCCACCCCGCGCAGCGGCACGAAGTACGCGGGGGTGTGCAGGAAGCGGCCCTGCGCGTACCCGGCGTCGCGCACCTTCAGCAGGATCAGACCGGTGGCCAGCGGGGCCTCGATCAGCGCGCCCCGGGCGCACTGCCGCAGCCACGCGGACGGCACCCACGGCAGGGTGCAGGTCGCGATGATCTTGTCGAAGGGGGCTCGGGACGGGCAGCCGCGCGCCCCGTCGCCGGTCACCACCGCCGGATGGAAGCCCGCGGCGGCCAGATGCGTACGGGCCGACTCGGTGATCTCCGGTTCCAGGTCGACCGTGGTGACCAGGCCCTCACCGAGGCGGTGGCAGAGCAGCGCCGCGTTGTAGCCGGTCCCGGCGCCGATCTCCAGCACCGCGTCCCCGTCCCGTATCGCCAGCACCTCCAGCATCCGCGCCATCAGCGACGGCTGGCTGCTGGAGGAGAGCAGTTCCCCGTCGCGCACCCGGGTGGCCAGCGGCATGTCCGTGTAGACCCCGGCCAGCCAGCGCTCACGCCGGGCCGGGTCGGGGTCGGCGCCCCACAGCCGCTCGTAGCCGCCGGGGCCGCCGACGAAGTAGTAGGGCACGAACAGATCGCGGGGCACCTCCTCGAAGGCGGCCCGCCAGGCCGGGTCGGCGAGCGCGCCCCCGGCCACGATCTCCCTGACCAGAGCCGCCCGCGCGACGGCCGGATCCCGGTGTGCGCCCATATGTCCACTGTGCTGCGTGCGGGGCCGGGAGGCGAGTGGTCCCCGTAAGTCCTACGTCCCCGGTCCTCGGCCGGGCCATCTGAGACGATGGTGTGGTGCTGCACCTCCCGGGGGACAACCCCCGGACCCCCGGCCGAGCCCGGGGGCACGCCTGAATGACATTGCGAGGCATATACACGTGACCGAGATTCCGCGCGGCACGCTTCAGGAGCAGACCTTCTACGAGCAGGTCGGCGGCGAGGAGACCTTCCGGCGCCTGGTCCACCGCTTCTACCAGGGCGTCGCCGAGGACCCGCTGCTGCGGCCGATGTACCCGGAGGGCGATCTGGGCCCGGCCGAGGAGCGCCTTGTGCTGTTCCTCATCCAGTACTGGGGCGGCCCGCGCACCTACAGCGACCACCGCGGTCACCCCCGGCTGCGGATGCGGCACGCGCCGTTCACCGTCGACCGGGCCGCGCACGACGCCTGGCTGACCCATATGCGCGAGGCCGTCGACGAGCTGGGGCTCTCCGATGAGCACCGGACGACGCTCTGGAACTATCTGACGTACGCGGCCGCCTCGATGGTCAACACGGCCGAATAGCGACCGAAGAGCGACGGTCAACACCGCCGAGCTAAACGGAAGTTGACGTTCCATCCGGTCCGCCACCGGAATGCGGCAATCCACGATCGCATTCCGGTCACGATCGGATGAAGGTCGCCCCTGTCCGGTCCGCAAGCGGTTTCCACCGACCCGTGCCCTCTGAAAGCATCGTCGCCTGTCAGCACAACTGGACAGACGTTCGGGGGAACGAGGGGTCTGGGGGGCCGTAGGTGGCGGGATTCGTGTTTCTGCGGGTGCGCGCGCACCGGCTGCTGCTCGCCGCCGCACTGCTCGCGGTCCTGCTCACCACCTCGGTGCTCGCCGCCCTGACCGCGTTCTCCGGCTCCATCGGCGACGCCGCCCTGCGCCACACCCTGCAGACCCGCTCGGCCGTGCCCGCCGCCCTCACCGTCAAGGCGAACGTCCAGGAGCGCAACCGGCAGGCCGCCGACACCGCCGTACGCGAGGGAGCGGCCCGCACCTTCGACGGACTGCCGGTCACCACCCGCGAGTTGACCCAGTCCGGGCCCTACGCCCTGCCGCGCTCGCTCCAGCCGCCGGGAGAGCGCAAGGGCGACCCCGATCTCACGCTCTTCGCCGCCGTCGACCGCACCCGGGTCAGGCTCACCGGCGGCAGCTGGCCGGCCGCGCCCACCGCGCGCGGGGAGGTCCAGGCGGCTCTGCCCGAGACCGCCGCCGCCCAACTGGGCCTGCGCACCTGGCCCGTCTCCCTGACGCTCGCCGACCGGCTCGGCGGCCCGGCGGTCAAGGCCGTGATCACCGGCGTCTACCGGCCCGTCGACGCCACCGAGGCGTACTGGCAGCTGGACGACCTCGGCGGCCGGGGCATGCGCAAGGTCAACTTCACCACGTACGGGCCGCTGCTCACCGATCCCGCCGCGCTCACCGGCGGCCGGGTCAGCGCGGGCCAGACCTCCTGGCTCGCCTCCGCCGACTTCGCCACCCTGACCACCGGCCGCATCCACGCCCTGCGCGCGGCGGCCACGGCGGGCCCCAAGTCCCTGGTGAACGGCGGGGTGTTCGCGGGCGACGCGGCCGCCTCCACCGCACTGCCCGACATACTCGACCGGGCCGAGCGCTCCCTGCTCGTCTCGCGCTCGACGCTGCTGATCGTGGCCCTGCAACTGATGCTGCTCGCCGGGTACGCGCTGCTGCTCGTGGCCCGGCTGCTGAGCAGCGAGCGCACCGGCGAGAGCACCCTGCTGCGGGCGCGCGGCGGCTCGCGCGGCCGCCTGCTCGCCCTGTCGGCCATCGAGGCGCTGCTGCTCGCCGCACCTGCCGCGCTCTGCGCCCCGCTGCTGTCCGGCCCGCTGACCCGGCTGCTCGCCGGGCACGGCCCGCTGGCCCGGATCGGCCTGCGCCTGGACACCGGCACCACCGGCACGGTGTGGCTGGTGGCGGTCCTGGTCGCGCTGGGGTGCGCGGCGGCCGTGGTGGCCCCGGCCCTGTCCGCCGGGCGCACCACGCGGCCCGGCCGGGCGGGCACCCTGCCCGCGTCCGTGCGCGCCGGGGCCGACATCGGGCTCCTGGTGATCGCCGGGGTCGCCTACTGGCAGCTGGACCGGCAGACCTCCGGGACCGGGGCGCTGAGCGGCGACCGGGGCGGCGGCCTCGGCATCGACCCGCTGCTGGTGGCCGCGCCCGCGCTCGCCCTGCTCGCCGGGACCGTACTGACCCTGCGGCTGCTCCCGCCCGCCGCGCGCCTGGCCGAACGCCGGGCGGCCGGGGGCCGCGGCCTTCCGGCGGCGCTGGCGGGCTGGCAGCTCAGCCGCCGCCCGCTGCGCGGCGCGAGCCCGGTGCTGCTGCTCGTCCTCGCGGTCGCCATGGGCATGCTGGCGATCGGCCAGTCCGCGTCCTGGAACCGCTCGCAGGACGACCAGGCGGACTTCCGGGCGGGCACCTCGGTACGGGTCTTCGGGTCGAGCACCCCCGCCATGGGCCAGGCCGGTTCGTACGACAAGCTGCCGGGCGTACGGGCCGTGGCCCCGGCCGCGCGCTCGTCGGTGGAGCTCTCCGACAACCGCTCCGGCACCGTGCTCGCCCTGGACACCGCCCACGCGGACGGCCTGCTGCTCCGCGGCGACCTGGGCTCCGCATCCGCGCTGCCGCGCGAGCTCGCCCCGCCCCGCGCCCCCCGCGCCGGGGCGCTGCTCCCCGCGGACACCGCCGAGCTCGTCCTCGCGCTGCGCCTGGGCGCCGAGGACGCGTCCGGCAAGCCGACGACGGGCCGCACCCCGGTCGATGTGACGGCCGTCGTCGAGGACCGCTTCGGCGTGCGGTACACCGTCCCGGTCGGCACCCTGGCCGCCGACGGGCGCCCGGCCGAGCGCCGGGTCTCCCTGGACGCCGTGGCGGGCGCGCCGGTGGGCCGCCCGGCCGCCCCGCTCGCGCTCACCGGCATCGACCTGGACTTCACCATCCCGCTGGGACAGGGCGAGCGGCACCGCTTCACCGTCGACGCGCTGCGCGGCGTGAGCCGCGACGGCCGCACCACCCCGGTCGCCCTGCCCACCGCCGATCACTGGACGGCCGACTCGGTGGAGTTCGGCGGGCCGGAGACGAAGAGCCGACTGGCCCCCACTACCCAAGGCCAGGCGCTCACCCTGCCGTACTCGACGGGCGCCACCATGTCGCTCGCCAACACCTGGGGCACGCTGCCGAGCAGTACGGTGCGGATCACCGCCGCCCGGCCGAAGCCGCCGGAGCTGACGGCCGTGGCCGGTGACCGGTTCCTCGCCGCCAGCGGGACCAAGGTCGGGCAGAGCGTGACGGTCGTCCTCGCCGGCCAGACCCTGCGCGCGAAGGTCGTCGACCGGGTGCGCGACGTGCCCACGACCGGCCCGGGCGCGGGCGGCTCCGCCGAGCACGACGGCGGCGCGCTCCTGCTCGACCTGCGCGCGGTCAACGACCAGCTCGCCACCGACGGCTCCACCGCCCTCGCGCCGACCGAGTGGTGGCTCACCACCGCCCCGGGCGAGGCGGCCCGCACGGCGGCGGCGCTGCGGGCCCGGCCCGACATCGACCCGCAGCAGGTCGTGGTCCGCGCCGAGGTGGCCGAGCAGCTGCGTGACGACCCGCTGGGCGCGGGCCCGCAGGCCGCGCTCGCCGCCGCCTCCCTGGTCGCGGCGGCGCTGGCGGCGGTCGGCTTCGCGGTGAGCGCGGCGGGCTCGCTGCGCGAGCGGGGCGCCGAGTTCGCGGTGCTGCGGGCCCTTGGCGCCCCGCGCCGCCAGCTGGCCCGGCTGATCGCCGCCGAGCAGGGGGTGCTGATCGCGCTGGCGCTGCTGGTCGGTCTCGCCCTCGGGGAAGTGCTGACCAGGGCCGTGGTGCCGCTGATCGTGCTGACCGAACAGGCCACCCGGCCGGTGCCGAAGGTGCTGGTGCAACTGCCCGCCGGACAGCTGGCCGTGCTGCTCGCCGCGGTCGCCGCCGTACCGCTGCTGATCGTGGCGGCGCTGGCGCTGCGGCGGACCGACCCGGCGGTCTCGCTGCGTCATCAGGGGGAGGACTGAGATGAGTGCCAAGGCTGTCGCCCCCTGGGTGCGCACCCGGCTGCGGACCGCGCCGGGCGCGGCGGGCGCCCTCGCCCTGCTGGTGCTGCTGACCGCGTTCCTGGCCGCGGCGCTGCCGCGCGGCATCGACCGGTACGAGGACCGGGGGCTGCGCCACGCGGTGACCTCGGCCGCCCCGGACAACACCGTGATCCGGGTCTCCGGCCCGGTCGCGGCGACACCCGTCCCGGGTTCGGACCTCACCTCCGACAAGATGGCGCAGGGCTACGCGGAGCTGCTGCGGACGATCCCGGCGCCGCTGCGCCCGGACCGCGGCCAGTCGGCGTACGGGGTGCGCACCACGGAGAAGATCCTGAGCGACGCACGGGACACCTGGCTGGCCCGGCCCGAGGGGCTGCCACCGCGCTTCTTCGTCGACGCGCGGTCCGCCCCGGGCGACCACACCCGGCTGGTCTCCGGCCGCCTCCCCGCCGCCAAGGCCGCCGCCTCCTCACCGACGGCGGAGGCGGCGGTGACGAAGGCGACGGCCGACGCCCTGCACATCACGCCCGGTTCGGTCATCCATGTGAAGCGCCTCATGGCCGACCCGCTGGCGCTCCGGATCACCGGCATCGTCGAACCGCTGCGCCCCTCGGCCACGTACTGGGCCGCCGAACCGGTGCTGCGCGAGCCGGAGTTCGTCCTGTCCGACCTGAACGACCGCGACTCGCCGCACTACTGGTACGCGGGCCTGCTGCTCGGCCCCGACGCCGCCCCGGCGCTGGCCGGGGCCGCGGGCAAGCCCGAGGTGTACACCGACATCGCCCCCGACCCGCGGGCGATGAACGCCCGGCAGCTGGGCGGCCTCAAGAGCGCGCTCGCCTCCCTGAAGGGCGGCCCGGCCCTCGCCGACATCCGCGCGGCCACCGACGGCGGAACCCAGTTGATGACCCAACTCGACGCGGTCCTCACCCTGTTCACCTCGGTACGCGACTCGATCACCCCGGTGGTCGCGGTGGCCACCTTCGGGACGGCGACGGTCGCGGGCGTGGTCCTGCTGATGGCGGGCGGCCTCGCGGCGGCCCGCCGCACCAGCGAACTCGCCCTGCTGCGCGCCCGGGGCGGCTCCCTGCGCGGCATCGCCGGCCGCCTGACCGCCGAGACGGCGGTGGTGGCCGTCCCGGCGGCCGCGCTCGGCCTGGCCCTCGCGGTGCGCGCGGTCCCGACGGGCCGGATCGGTACGTCGCTGCTCGCCGTGGCCGCGGTGACGGCGGTGTCCTGCCTGGCCCTGCCGGTACGGGCGGTCCTCGCCCATCGCACGGTCCGCTCAGCCGAGCGCGACGACCTCGTCCGCGTCACGCCGTCCCGGCGCCGGACCGTGGCCGAACTGACGCTGCTGGTCCTGGCGGTGGGCGCGGTGGTGGCCCTGCGCCGCCGCTCCACCGCGGCGGGCTCCGACGCGCTGGTGAGCTCGGCGCCGGTGCTCGTGGGCGTCATCGCGGCACTCGTGCTCGTACGGCTGTATCCGCTGCCCCTGCGCTGGGCGGCCCGCCCGGCGGCCCGGCTGCGCAGCACGGTCGGCTTCCTCTCGCTGGCCCGCGCGGGCCGCGCCCCCGGCGGCGGGGTCCTGCCGCTGCTCGCCCTGCTCACGGCGCTGACCACGGCGGCGTTCGGCGGCTCGGTCCTGGCCGGGGTGGCGGACGCGCGGGACCGGGCGGCGCTGTACACGACGGGCGCGGACGCGCGTATCGACAGCGTGGGCCCGCTGCCGCCCGCCCTGCCCGGCCGGGTCGCCAAGGCCCCGGGCGTCTCGTCCGCGACGCCCGCGCACGTCGAGTACGGGGTGGAGATGCCGTACGGCGACCGGGTGGCGGTGATCGGCGCGGACCCGGACTCGTACGCACGGCTGACGGCTCGTACGGGGCTCGGTTCGATCCGGGCGGACGCGCTGCGGGCAGCGGCGGGTTCGGGTCCCGCGACCTCCGGGGCGCCACGGGGTGTGCTCCCGGCGATCGCCTCGCCGAAGGTGGCGGCGGGCCTGGGCAAGGGCCCCCGCAAGGTACGGGTGGCGGGCTACGACGTGATGGTCGAGGTCGTGGCGGTGCGCACCCGCACCCCGGCCGTCCCGCAGAGCGACTTCCTCGTCCTGGACGGGTCCGCTCTGGGCACCAAGTACCCGACGACGGTGCTGATCACGGGGCCGTCGGTGGACGGCAGAGCCCTGCGCGAGCTGGTGCGGACGGCAGCGGGCCCGCACCCCCACGACCCCCCGTCGGTGCAGCTGCGCAAGGACACCAGGCGGCAGCTCACGGACTCCCCGCTCCAGACGGGCGCGGAAGACCTCTACACGGCGGCGGTGGCGGCCGGAGCGGGCTTCGCCGCACTGGCCCTGCTGCTGTCGCTGCTGCGGGGCGCGCCGGAGCGGGCGGCACTGCTGGCGCGGCTGCGGACCATGGGCCTGACCCGTGGCCAGGGCCGACGGCTGCTGATCCTGGAGGCACTGCCGCAGGCGGTCCTCGCGGCGGTCGGCGGCGCCCTGACGGGCTGGGCGGCGACCGAACTCCTCGCCCCCGGCGTCGACTTGGCGGGCCTGGCCCTGGCGGCCTCCCCCGCGACGGCCGCGGTCACCGCCGAACTCCGGGCGGACCCGCTGTCCCTGGCGCTCCCGGCGGCCTGCGTGGTGGCCCTGGCGGCGGGGGTCGCGGCGACCCAGGCATGGTGGACGAGCCGACGCGGCTCGATCACGGAGTTGAGGGCGGGCGACACGAGATGAGGTGTACGGGGATGAGGACGGGGGCCGGACGATGACGGGGATGGGGTTGGGGATGGGTTGGGGGTCGGACGATGACGGGAACGGGCATGGGGACGGGGGCTGGACGATGACGGGAACGGGCATGGGGACGGGGGTCGGACGATGACGGGAGCGGGGACCGGGACCGGGACCGGGACTGAGACCGGGACCGGGACTGAGACCGGGACCGGGACTGAGACCGGGACCGGGACTGAGACCGGGACCGGGATGAAGGCCGATGCGGGCGGCGGGCGGTCGCTGGCGGAGCTGGAGGCGCGGGCGACGGCGCACCGCGACCGTCCGGCGTACGGCCACGACGCCCTGATCGCCTGCGACCGCCTGGTCCGCATCTTCACCACGGACGGCGTCGAGGTCCAGGCCCTCCAAGGCCTCGATCTCCTGGTCACCGAGGGCGAGTTGATGGCCCTGGTCGGCGCGTCCGGCAGCGGCAAGTCGACGCTGATGAACATCCTGGCGGGCCTGGACGTGCCGACCGCGGGCTCGGCGAAGGTCGCGGGCCGCGATCTGCTGGCCATGGACGCGAAGGCGCGGCTCGGCTACCGCCGCGAGGTGGTCGGCTTCGTCTGGCAGCAGACGGCGAGGAACCTGCTGCCGTATCTGACGGCGGCGCAGAACGTGGCGCTGCCGATGCAGCTGAGGGGCCGGGCCGGGGGGTCCCGCCGGGCGGCCCGTGGGGCCCGGGCGGACTCCCTCCTCACCATGCTGGAGGTCGCGCACTGCCGGGACCGGCGCCCGCACCAGATGTCCGGCGGCGAACAGCAGCGCGTGGCGATCGCGGTGGCGCTGGCCAACAACCCGTCCGTACTCCTGGCCGACGAGCCGACCGGCGAACTCGACTCGACCACGGCCGAGCAGATCTTCGCCGCGTTCCGCACGGCGAACGAGGAGCTGGGGACGACGATCGTCATCGTCACCCATGACCAGACGGTGGCGAGCGAAGTGCGCCGCACGGTGGCCATCCGCGACGGCCGCACCTCCACGGAGGTGCTGCGCCGCACGCATGTCGACGAGACGACGGGCGAGGAGTCGGTGGTGGCCCGCGAGTACGCCATGCTCGACCGGGCGGGCCGTCTCCAACTCCCCATGGAGTACACGGAAGCGCTGCGGATGGAACGCCGGGTCCTGCTGGAACTGGAGTCCGACCACATCCAGGTGTGGCCGGACGGGGGTTGATCCCCCACCCCACCCCTTCCCGAAAGCCCTGGGCGGGCGGCCGGGTGGTGAGCGAGGGCCGGTTTCCCCGGGGGGCTCCGCCCCCGGACCCCCGTTGTTCAGCTGCGGCCCGGCGGGGGCTGACCGCGCAGTTCCCCGCGCCCCTAAAGGAGGGCCCGAAGGGCCCATCAAGGGGCGCGGGGAACTGCGCGAGCAACCCAGCACGATCCGCAGCCGAACGAAGCGGGGTGCAGGGGCGCAGCCCCGCTACCCACCCACCCGCAGGGGCAGAGCTCAGGTACCCAGCCGGAGCCCCGAAGCGGAGTGCAGGGGGCGCAGCCCCGACAAAGGGGTCCGGGGCGGAGCCCCGCGGGGGTGCAGGGGCGCAGCCCCCTTGGGGGTCCGGGGGCGGAGCCCCGCAGGGGTGCAGGGGCGCAGCCCCGCTTGGGGGTCCGGGGCGGAGCCCCCGGGAGACCCGCCTCAACCCCCACCCACCCTCGGAGAGTTAAGGGAACGGGCGGGGTGGGGAAAACTTCAGGCCCGCGACGCCCGCCGCACCACCCACCCGAACCGCCACAGACCCGTACGGCGTCCGCAGCCGCAGCCACGGCCCCGCACCAAGCAGCGCCACAGGCACACCGACCCGCAGGAACCCCAGCGACTGCGCCGCGTGCACCGCCCGCAACGGCAACCCCGTGGATCCCAGCGTCCGCGACCAGATCTCGCGCCCGATCCGGTCCCGCTCGGCCCGCGTCCGCCCGGCCACCGGCAACGCCTCGTCCCGCGCCCGGAACTCCGCGACCGCCGCCGAGACCACCGCGCCGATCTCCGCCGCCGAGGGCAGCCCGGGCAACTGCTGCCAGCCACCGCGCGGCGGCAGCACACCCGCCCACGGCGGCCCGGTCACCGACGGCGGGACCACCACAGCGGACGCCGGCTCGTCCAGCGCCTCAAGGAGCTCACCCGCCGACACGGTGACATCGAGCTCCACCACCGCGTCCAGCCGGGCCGTACGAATCGCCAGCACCTCGAACGACGGCGGACGGCCGAACACCGCCACCGCACCGCCACCGGCCTGCAGCCGCACGGCCGCCGACCGGTCGTAGTGGATCAGCCGCGCCAGGAAGGCGGCGAGATCCGCCACCTCCCCGGCGTCGTCGAAGCCCAGCTTCACGGTCATGCCGCGGCCCGCTCCGAACCGGAGTCCGCATCCGAGCCCGCGGACGAGGCGGACGAGTCAGAGCCCGCACCCGAGCCCGCGCGCGCCGGCTTCCCGGCGCCAGCCCCCGCGCCCGCCGCACCCTCGACGTACTCCTGGAGGAACGCCTTCTCCTCCGCCGATATCCGTCGGGGCCGCCCCGCCGCCAGGTCGAACGGCACGACGACCGTCGACGCCCGCACATACACCTGCTCGGGGTCCTTGATCTCGTACGCGATCGTCAGCGACGCCGCGCCGATCTTCGTGACCCACGACTCGACGGTCACCGGTGCGTGCCGGTGCACCAGCGGCCGTACGTAGTCGATCTCGTGCCGGGCCACCACGGACCCGCCGGAGAACGACGGCGAGCCGTCCCCCGGCGCCAGCCGGAACATGAAGTCGATACGTGCCTCCTCCAGATAGCGGAGGAAGACCACGTTGTTGACGTGCCCGAAGGCGTCCATGTCCGACCAGCGGAGCGGGCAGCTGTAGATGTGGCGAGCCAAGAGGATCAGCCCCGGGTCAGCTTCTTGTAGGTGGCGCGGTGCGGACGCGCCGCGTCGGCTCCGAGCCGCTCGATCTTGTTCTTCTCGTACGACTCGAAGTTGCCCTCGAACCAGTACCACTTCGAGTCGCCCTCGTACGCGAGGATGTGCGTCGCGACCCGGTCCAGGAACCAGCGGTCGTGGGAGATCACGACAGCGGCACCGGGGAACTCCAGGAGCGCGTTCTCCAGCGAGGAGAGCGTCTCGACGTCGAGGTCGTTGGTGGGCTCGTCGAGGAGCAGCAGGTTGCCGCCCTCCTTGAGCGTCAGCGCCAGGTTGAGGCGGTTGCGCTCACCACCGGAGAGCACACCGGCCGGCTTCTGCTGGTCCGGGCCCTTGAAGCCGAACGCGGAGACGTACGCGCGCGAGGGCATCTCGACCTGGCCGACGTTGATGTAGTCCAGCTCGTCCGACACCACGGCCCAAAGGGTCTTCTTCGGGTCGATGTTGGCGCGGCTCTGGTCGACGTACGAGATCTTGACGGTCTCGCCGACCCGGATGGAGCCCGAGTCGGGGGTCTCCAGGCCCTGGATCATCTTGAACAGCGTGGTCTTGCCCGCGCCGTTCGGACCGATGACGCCGACGATGCCGTTGCGCGGCAGCGTGAACGACAGGTCGTCGATGAGCACCTTGTCGCCGAAGGCCTTGGAGAGGTTCTGGACCTCGACGACGATCGAACCCAGACGCGGGCCCGGCGGGATCTGGATCTCCTCGAAGTCCAGCTTCCGCATCTTGTCCGCCTCGGCCGCCATCTCCTCGTAACGGGCGAGGCGCGCCTTGGACTTGGTCTGCCGGCCCTTGGCGTTGGAGCGGACCCACTCCAGCTCTTCCTTGAGCCGCTTGGCGCGCTTCTCGTCCTTGCGGCCCTCGACCTTGAGGCGGGACGCCTTCTTGTCCAGGTACGTGGAGTAGTTGCCCTCGTACGGGATGGCGCGGCCGCGGTCGAGCTCAAGGATCCACTCGGCGACGTTGTTCAGGAAGTACCGGTCGTGGGTGACCGCGACGACGGCGCCCGCGTACTTCGAGAGGTGCTGCTCCAGCCAGTTCACCGACTCGGCGTCGAGGTGGTTGGTGGGCTCGTCGAGCAGCAGCAGGTCGGGCGCCTCGATCAGCAGCTTGCAGAGCGCCACGCGGCGCTTCTCGCCACCGGAGAGGTTGACCACGGGCCAGTCGGCGGGCGGGCAGCCCAGCGCGTCCATGGCCTGCTCCAGCTGGGCGTCGAGGTCCCAGGCGTTGGCGTGGTCGAGGTCCTCCTGGAGCTTGCCCATCTCCTCAAGGAGCGCGTCCGAGTAGTCCGTCGCCATGAGCTCGGCGACCTCGTTGAAGCGCTTCAGCTTGCCCATGATCTCGGCGGCGCCGTCCTGCACGTTCTCCAGGACCGTCTTGGTCTCGTCGAGCTGCGGCTCCTGCATGAGGATGCCGACACTGAAGCCCGGCGTCAGGAACGCGTCACCGTTGGAGGGCTGCTCAAGGCCCGCCATGATCTTCAGAACGGTGGACTTACCGGCACCGTTCGGACCGACCACACCGATCTTCGCGCCGGGCAGGAAGCTCAGCGTGACGTCGTCAAGGATCACCTTGTCGCCGTGCGCCTTGCGCGTCTTGCGCATGGTGTAGATGTACTCAGCCAAGAGAAACCGTCCGGCAGTGTGAATCGGGCTGTGGGCAGATACACCCCATCTTGCCGTACCGCCACCCCTCGGCGGAAACGGGTGCTTCGACGGGTAGGTCGAACGGAACGCCAGTGGCCCCGGTGCGCCTGCGCTCACCGGGGCCACTGTCACAGGGTGCTCACTCTGCGTACGGAGTGCTCTGCGTCACCGTCGCATGGTCAGTGCCCAGCGGTCCCGGCCTTCTTGCGGCGCAGGAAGAACACCGCGCCGCCGCCTATCGCGACCAGCGCGACCGCGATGCCCGCGATCATCGGGGTGGAGCTGGAGCTACCGGTCTCGGCGAGGTCGCCACCGGTCGAGCCGGACGAGGTGCCGCCCGCCGAGGCGGGGCTGGGGTGCGACGACGGCGTGGTGGTGCCGGGGCCGGCCGTCTTGCAGTCCAGGACGCCCTTGAACTCCTGCTTGAAGCCGTTCGGCCCGGTGATCACGAAGTCGTACGCCTGGTCCTCGGCGACCGGCACGGTGACGGTCTTCGACTGACCGGCGCCGATCGTGTACGAGAACCCGGCCAGCTTGAAGCTGAACGCCTCGTCGCCCTTGTTGGTGGCCGTGATGTCCACGCCGCCCTTGGCGCAGTTCTTCGCCGCCGTCAGGGCCGGAATGGCGCCCTTCTTGGCCCACGTCGCCTTGGCGACGGCGCTCACGGTGGAGTCGCTGGACCCGGCGAGGATCTGCGTCTGGCTCTTGGACTCACTGGCGAACGCGCGGCCGACCGGCACCTGCGTGGTGGCCTGGACGGTCAGCGAGCCCGAGCCCGGCTGGGCGCCCGCGGGGACGTCGAAGAACAGCTGCGAGCCGTTCTTGGCACCCGTGACGGTCTTGCCCGCCTTGTCGACGACCTTGATCCCGGCCGCCTTGAGCTCCTCGGACGGGGTGACCGTGACCTTGTCGGCGTTGGTGCGCACGGTGACCGGGCCGAGCTTGGTGCCCGCCTTGCCGGAGACCGCCGGGTTGTCGAGGGTCAGCGACGCCTTGGGCTCCGCCACGTTCTGCGCGGACTTGCTCAGCCAGTCCGCCAGCGCCTTGGCCTGGCCGTCCACGGCGTCGACCTGGACGTGGTCCGAGAAGCGCCAGATGGCGACCTGGGTGGCGGCGGCGGCCGTGCCGTTGGTCAGCTGACCCTTGAGGCCGGCCGACTTGGCGAGCGCCGTCAGGTCGTTCACCTGCGGGTACGAGTGCTCCAGGATCCAACGGATCTTGCCCGCGTCCGGGTTGCCGCTCAGCGAGGTGCCGCTCCAGGGGGTCTCCTGGTACTTCGCGGCCTGCTGGGTCGGGTTGTGGATGTCGATGCAGTACGTACGCAGCGTGCCGCCGCCGTCGACCACCATCTGGAACAGGCCGGCCGCGACCGGACGGTCACCGCCCTGCTCGTGGATGACGGCCCGGTCCGAGGCGTCCGGGTCCAGACCCTTGATGGTGGCGACCGCGCCGCCCTGGTGCTGCTGGCCGGGCGTGTCGGCGACCGCCGCACCGGCGCCGGCTATCGCACCGCCGGCGACCAGACCCGTGACGGCCGCAGCGGCCGCGAGGCGTGCGGCGCCGCGCTTGCGTACAGACTTGGGTACAGAAAACCCGTGAACGACTGAAAACACAGAATTCCCCTTCGGGCGAGGAGCTTTCGCGTACATGCGCGTGGGGGAAGTGCCTCGCCTGCTGACTCAAGTGCCCCGTGAGTACGGCGAATCCTATGGAGGCCGCGCCCCCTGATCCCCGGTCATACGGTCAGATAACCATTCCGAATCGGAATCGTTATCGCCGGTACCCACTCCCACCTGGGGTTATCGACAAATCTCCAGAACGGAACGGGACGTTCAGGGCACACTGACCGCCACGGCGGGCGGATTCACGGGCGGATCCGCGGACGCATCCGCGGGCGGCGGCGGCTCCGCCGAACCGGGATCCGGCGCGTCGGACGCCGCCGAACCGGCCTGTGCCGCCGGGTCCTTGGGCGGAGCCGTCAGGGCCGGGTCCGCCTTCACCACCCGCCGGAACGCCGACGTCCCGCGCGTCAGATCGTGGCCCACCGCGATCGCCTCGACGTCCGCCGAGAATCTGCGCTGCCCGTCCTGGTCCTGGTCGCGTACCCGCAACCGGCCGTGCACCACCAGCGGTTCGCCCACCGCGACCGAGCTCGCCAGATTCAGCCCGAGCGTGCGCCAGGCCCACACGGTGTAGAAGCTTGAGTGCCCGTCGACCCAGGCGGCGGTCTGCCGGTCGTACCGGCGCGGGGTCACCGCCAGCCGGAACCGCGCCACCCCGCCCGTCGCCGACTCCCGGTACTCGACCCGGGTCGCCGCGTTCCCCACCAGCGTCACCAGCGTGTCGTTCATCCCCACCACTCCCCCGTCATGCGTGTCACGTCGTACGTGTCGCGGCTCCGTCCGGCCCAGGCGGCCGATCGAACCCTTGCGCTGTCGATCTCCATGCTGGACCGGACGGAGGACTCGTGCCGGGGCCTGTGGACTACTGGCCAGTTGTGGAAAACCCCGTCACCCGAACGTGGCGCGCCCACCCCCGTACGTACCGATCCACCCGGCGGGACCAGGACGCGCACCGATCCGACGCACCGATCCGACGCACCGTCACGACACCCCCGCCCGCACCCCGGACCCGCCCCGCACCCCCGTACCCCCCCGCACCGCCACGTACTGCTCGCGCACCTCCCGGTACCGCATCAGTTCCGCCGCGATCGGGTCGAGGACCCTCGCGCGGCCGCAGCCCGCCGCGGCCTCCCGCAGGCGGCGCTCGGCCTCCTGCCCGTACCGCCGCCCGGGTCCGCGCGCCGCGACCCCGCAGGCCCACTCCACCAGCGGCCCCCCGATGATCCCGGCCAGCATCACCAGCGCGGGCACCAGCAGCCCGGGCCGCAGCACCCCCACGATCTGGCCGAGCAGCCAGCCCCCGCCGACGATCTGAACCAGCGTCATGGCCGCCTGCACCAGGACCGCCGCGGGCCACCACGCGGGCCGCGGCGAGGTGCCCCGCTCCTGCTCGGCCCGTACGGCCAGCTCGTCCAGGGCCTGCGGCAGCCCCTCGGCGCCCCGTACCGCCGCCTCCCGGACCGCCGTGGCCCAGGGCGCGGGCAGCCCGCCGGCCGCCTCGTCCGCGACCAGGCGCACGGCCTGCTCGACGCGTTGCCGGGCGGTCACCTCCTCCTCGGGCGGCGCGCTGGGCTGCGGCGACTCAAGGCCCGGGACGCGGATCCGCTCGTACCAGCGCCAGAGCCGCAGCCACGGGGTGCCGCACGCGCGGCTCGCGTTGCGCCGCCACTCGCGCTCGGCCGCCTCGCCCGCCGCGGCCGCGCCGACCGCGGCCGCGAGCCGGTCGGTGAACTCCTCCCGGGCCCGTTCGTCAAGACCCGAGCGCCCGTCCGCGACGTACACCGGACGTAGTCCGGCCGCTGCCGCGTCCAGATCGGCCGCCACGCGGCGCTCGGGCGCGCCGCGCTCCTGTACGAAGCGGCTGAGCAGTTCGCGCAGTTCGACGACTCCCTGGCCGGTGAGGGCGGAGATCGACAGCACGGTGGCGCCCGGTTCGCCGTGCTCGCCGAGCGCCATGCCGTCGTCGTCCAGGAGCCGTCGCAGATCGTCGAGCACCTGGTCGGCGGCGTCCGAGGGCAGCCGGTCCACCTGGTTGAGGACGACGAAACTCACCTCGGCGTGCCCGGCGAGCGGCCGCAGATAGCGCTCGTGCAGCACGGCGTCCGCGTACTTCTCCGGGTCCACGACCCAGACGACGGCGTCCACCAGCGCGAGGACGCGGTCGGCCTGGCGGCGGTGGTCGACCACGGCCGAGTCGAGGTCGGGCAGATCGACGAGGACGAGCCCTTGCAGCGCCTCGGCGTGGGGGTCGCTCGGCAGGGGTCTGCGCCGCAGCCGCCCCGGGATCCCGAGCCGGTCGAGCAGCCCCGCGGCGCCGTCCGTCCAGCTGCACGCGATGGGCGCGCCGGTGGTGGGGCGGCGCAGCCCGGTCTCCGAGATGTTCGTCCCCGCGAGGGCGTTGAACAGCGTGGACTTGCCGCTGCCGGTGGCTCCCGCGATGGCGACGACGGTGTGCCGGGCGGAGAGCCGCTGGCGGGCCGCCGCCTCGTCGAGCACCCGTCCGGCCTCGGCCAGCGTCTTCCCGTCCAGCCGCGTCCGCGACAGCCCGACGAGTTCCCGCAACGCGTCGAGCCGCCCCCGCAGCTCGCCTCCGTAGGGCCCGCCGATGGGTACGTACGCCTCGACCGGCTCGGGCTCCTCCTCGGGAACCTCCACCGCCTGCTCCTCGTTGACCCGTCGAGCGATCAGCCCGTCGTCCCAGGCGGTGCCGGAGCGCGTGTCGGGGTCGGACGCCGGGGTGGCGGCGTCGCGGATCGCCGCGCGCGCTGCGGAACCGACGGCGTCGCGGGTGCGGGGACGTGCGTGCGGGGCCGGGCCCGCGGTGGCGGTACGCGGGGCGGCGTCGCGAGGTGCGCTGTTGCGGGGTGCGGCATCGCGGGATGTGCCGTTGCGGGGTGCCCGGTCGGGTGCGGGAGGCGTCGCATCGCGCGCGTCGTCGGCCGGTTCCGTTTTGGCCGGGGCGCGCGAAGGCTCGGGCTCGGGGCGGTCGGGCCGGGGCGCGGAGTCGGTCGGCTCGGGACCGGGGGCAGCTTCCGTACCACCGGCCGGCTCGGCGCGCCGGGTACGCGGGCGCTCGGCCCAGGGGCGGTCGAAGCCGAGCCACCCCGAGGTCGGGCCGACGGTCTCCAGACGGCCGATCCCGGGCCGCCCGGAGGCACGCAAGCCGGTCCCCGTCGACGCGGCCTCCCGCTCGTCACGCGACTCGTCATCCGATGGTGTGGCCTCGACCGGGCCGGACGCGGCCCCGGACCGATCGGACCCGGACTCGGACTCGGGCCGGTCCGCCCCCGCCCGACCGGCCTCGGGCTGGTCGGCCCCCGACCGATCGGATTCGGAGTCCGGCTGGTCGGCCCCGGGCCGATCCGTCAGAGCGGTCACCCCGCTCACCTCTCCTTCTGCAGTAGGGACAGCGCGGCGATCAGCTCGGCCTGGGGCTCGGGGGTCACCTGGAGCGCGTCCAGTGGGGCGAGTCGGCGGTCGCGTTCGGCGTTCAGGACTTCGTCGATGTACGTGGCGACCAGCTCGCCGCCCTGGTCGCGGAGCCGGAGCGCGCGCTGGGCGCCGACGCGTTCAGCCAGCCGCTCCCCCGCCCGGCGGGCCCGGCGGCCGCCGAGGAGGGCGGCCGCCAGCAGCGCCGCGACGGCCTCCGGGGCGGGCGCGACCGACCGTTCCATCCCGCCCACCTCCTCCTCGGCCAGCTCCTCCAGGACCCGCCGCCAGCGCCGTACCGCGACCTCGATGCGGTCGCCGGTCTCCCGGTCCCGTACGCCCTCGGCCAGCTCCGCCGCCGCGGGCTCGCGGCTCCAGGCCTCGCGGACCCGGTCGTCGGCGGCGTCGGCGGCGCAGCCGAGCAGTTCGGCGAGGCTCTCGACGAGCGCGTCGAGCAGTTCGGACGAGGTCGCGTCCCGTGGGTAGGCGCGCCAGCGGGTGAGCGCGTCCCCGGCGAGCACGCCCCCCGCCTGCAGCCTGCGCCGCACGCGTGCGCCTTCCCGCTCGTACGCCTCCTCGACGGCGGCTGTCATCCGTACGGCCGCGGCGTGCTGCGCGGCGACGGCGGAGGCGAGCTCGGGCATCCGGGCGTTGAGCGAGTCGATGACGCCGACGGCGGTGCGGACGACCGCCTGCTGGCGGGCGGCCGCGTCCTGGGCGCGGTGGGTGAGCCACTGGCCGAGCGGGGCGACCGCGGTGGAGGGAAGCAATCCGCTTCCGCCGCCCGCCGATTCGGGCAGCTCGGGGATGGTGAAGCGGGGCACCTGGCCGAGCCCGGCCCTGGTGAGCAGCGCCGCGTACTGCCGCGACACCTCGGCGATGACCTGGTGCGGCACCCGGTCCAGGACGATGACCAGCGTGGCGTCGTACTCCTTGGCGGTCCGCAGCAGATGCCAGGGCACGGCGTCGGCGTACCGCGAGGCCGTCGTCACCATGACCCAGATGTCGGCGGCGCAGATCAACTGCGCGGCGAGGATCCGATTGCTGACGACGAGTGAGTCGATGTCGGGCGCGTCGAGCAGGGCGAGGCCGGGCGGCAGGTTCCGCGAGGTCTCGACCCGTACGGAGTTCTCCGCGTCGTTCCCGCCGATGCCCTCCTCCCCCTCCGCGTCCTCGCTCTGCTGCGGCAGCCATACGCGGGCGAGCTGCGGCAGTACGCGGATTCCGGTGAACCAGTGGTGGTCGTCGGGGTGGCAGACGAGTACGGGGGTGCGGGTCGTGGGGCGCAGCACCCCGGCCTCGCTGACCCGCCGTCCCACAAGGGAGTTGACGAGGGTGGACTTGCCGGCGCCGGTGGACCCGCCGACGACGGCGAGCAGCGGCGCTTCGGGATCTTTGAGCCGGGGCAGCAAATAGTCGTCGAGCTGCGCGAGCAGCTCGACCCGGGTCTGCCGCGCCCGCGCCGCCCCCGGCAGGGGCAGCGGAAGACGCACGGCGGCGACCCGGTCGCGCAGGGCGGAGAGTGCGTCGATCAGCTGAGGCCGTACGTCCAAGGTCACCACATGCGAAGAATGCCCAATTTTGGCGCCTTTTTGAAGCGTATGGAGGCTTTCGCGCGCCGATCGGACACAGCGGGACAGACGGGATGAGTGGGACGCAGGCATAACGAGTGCACAACACCCGGCGCCGCAAGCGTCAAAAGCGCTGCGTGTTCCGCGCTCGCCTGCGATTATCGGTTCGCTTCACCGAACCTCCACATCGTGCCACGCAGGTGAAGCAACCGGGACGAGGTGAGAGGAGCCCTATCCTTGTCCCCGGCAAGGTCACCGGCCCCGGAGCCCGCTCCGGACCGCAGCCCTGCCCGCCCGGGGGCTCCAGGCCACCGCGGCCGCCAACCGGCCCCCGTAGCTCAGTGGATAGAGCAGGCGCCTTCTAAGCGCTTGGCCGCAGGTTCGAGTCCTGCCGGGGGCGCTTCCGCCCGTGCGGTGTCAGGCCCTCCCTTCGGGAGGGCCTTCTTGCCGGTCAGGGGGAACATAGCCAGTGGGGCGTAGCGGGGGCGTAAAACGCCCGGCGCGGGCGTCTTCGGGCGGGCGGGGCCGAGGCGGGGTCGGGCTCCCCGCACCTCGGGCTCCGCACGCGGCGCAACCGCGGCGCCCGCCCCGTCAGCGGTCCGAGTAGCTGAAGTCGCCCGCCGTCCACGCGCTGACGTCCGCGATCGCCACCCGGTACATCCCGCCCGTCTCGGGGATCCCCGTGGTGCCCTGCAGGATCCTCGCCACGTGGAAGTGCAGATGGGTGGGCGGGGCGTCCTTGCGGGCGCTCCGCGGCGCCGGGGCCGTCGTGAAGATGGCGGAGAACGCGCCGAGGCTGTCCGAGTCCGTCAGGACTTCGGCGACACGCTGTCTCCAGACAGCCTCGGGGGCCAGTCGGCCGGTGATCACGGAGCCACCGGCCACCACCGTCAGGGACATCTGATTGCTCTGCTCGGACTCGACCATCGCGGCAACGTCGACGAGCAGCTCGTCGGGGTCAGGGTTCGACATGACCGGGGATTTTAGCCGCCGCCACCGGGTCCCGTCCGCCCCCCTAACTGCCGCGCGCCGCAAGTCCTTCGGGGCCGGGCGGATCAGCCGGGCGGATCAGCTGTACGGATCAGCCGGGGCGATCACACGCCCGAGTACGAGTGCTTCCCGCCGAACAGGAAGTTCACGCCGTAGTAGTTGAACAGGTACGCGCCGAACGCCGCCAGCGCGATGTACGCCGCCTTGCGGCCCTTCCAGCCGGCCGTCGCGCGCGCGTGGAGGTAGCACGCGTACGCGACCCAGGTCACGAAGGACCAGACCTCCTTCGGGTCCCAGCCCCAGTAGCGGCCCCAGGCGTCGCCCGCCCAGATCGAGCCCGCCACGATCGTGAAGGTCCACAGCGGGAAGACCGCCGCGTTCACCCGGTACGAGAAGCGGTCCAGGCTGGAGGCCGCGGGCAGCCGGGCCATGATGTCGTTGCCCATCACCCGGGCCCACAGGACGATCCGGGCCGAGCCGGCCGGGGCGCGGCCGCCCGCCAGCACCCGCTCCGCCTCGCCGACCCGGCCGGCCGCGAGCCGTACCTCGTACCGGTCACGCAGCAGGTAGACCAGCGACGAGAGCGCGCCCATGTAGAGGACCGCGCCGCAGAAGATGGCGGTGGAGACGTGGATCCACAGCCAGTACGAGTGCAGGGCCGGGACCAGCTGGTCGCTGTCGGTGTAGAGCCAGGTCGTCGCCACGCCGAGGTCGAGCAGGACGGAGGTGACCAGCGGCAGGCCGAGCCAGCGCACCTTCTTCTTGGCGAGCAGCAGCGCGAGGTACACGCCGACGGCCACCGTCGAGAAGGTCGTGGAGAACTCGTACATGTTGCCCCACGGCGCCCGCTGCACCGACAGCGAGCGGGTGACCACCGCGGCCGCCGCGATGAAGAACGCGAGGACCGTGAGGGAGATGGCGATTCGGCCGTAGAGGCCGCCCTTCTCGTCGCCGCCGTCGGCGCCGGGGCCGTCCACGACGTCGCGGCTGCCCTCGGTCGCGCGTCCGACGACCACCGGCCGCTCCAGCACGGCCGTACCACCCGCCTGGGCCCTGCGCACCTGAGCCGAGCCCTTCGCCGCGCGGCTCTCCCCCTCACCCTCGGCCACCAGGGCGGCCGCGGTGCGGCCGACCTTGCTACGACTGCCGAAAACCCATTCGGCGATATGCGCGAGGAAGGCCAGGGTGTAGACAGCCATTGACGAATAGATCAGCACATTACTGATGTGCGCCAAGTTCTCATTGGCGGCGGCCAGATTCACTTCTCAACCCCTTTGAAGGATTCAGCCTGCGGGCCGGGGACGGACCGCCCCCGGCCTCACCCTAGCCCCCGCTCCGCAGCGCCCGGCAGCCGGGTCCCGGGCGGGCCTGACGGCAATGGCTGCCCGGTCGCGGGGAGTTGGCCCGGGCTCAGCCCGACTGCCCGGTATCCCCCGTACACGTAAGGCCCGGCACGCCTTCCGCCAAGCGCCGTACATCTGCCCCAGGTTGACCGACCATCAGACACCGTGATTGAATCGATCAAGATATGCTCGGCATGCTTCGATAAACGCATGCCCTTTCATGAGGAACCTGCAAACGGGGGCCAGGTTCCTTTGCGGCGAGCCTTCTTATTGGTGCCTCCGTTGTGTTTCGGAGGGGAACTCAGGCCGCCAGTACGGCCGTCACCACATGCCAGCAGAAATCGACATGCTCAGCCTGCACGGGTCGCTCGACTCTCCTGTCATCGAATCGATGAACTTCCTCAACGAGATTTCCCAGCGATTTCCCGAGGCGCTTTCCCTCGCCGCCGGGCGTCCGTACGAGGGGTTCTTCGACACGGCGGACGTGCACCGCCACTTCCGTACCTTCGAAGCCCATCTGCGGGAGAAATTCGACGGGGACGAGGCCAAGGTACGCAGAACGCTTCTCCAGTACGGCCGCACCAAGGGCATCATTCACGAACTGATCGCGAAGAACCTCTCCGTCGACGAGGGCATCGACATCGACCCGGAGTCGGTGGTCGTGACCGTCGGCTGCCAGGAGGCGCTGTTCCTCACCCTGCGCGCCCTGCGCCGCGACGACAACGACGTCCTGCTCGCCCCGACACCCTGCTACGTGGGGGCGAGCGGTGCCGCCGAGCTGGTCGGCATGCGGATCCTGCCGGTCAAGGAGAGCGCCGACGGCGTCGATCTGGACGATCTGGCGCGGGTCGCCGAACAGGCGCGGGCGGCCGGACTGCGGCCGAGGGCGTTCTATGTGGTGGCCGACTTCGCCAACCCTTCGGGCGCCGGCCTGGACCTCGACGCCCGGAAGCGTCTGCTCCGTATTGCCGGGGAGCAGGATTTCCTCGTCCTGGAGGACAATCCGTACGGTCTGTTTCAGGACAGCGCGATCGAGCCACTGCCGACGCTCAAGTCGCTCGACGGTGAACACCGGCGGGTGGTGTATCTCGGCTCGTTCGCCAAGACCGGCCTGCCCGGCGCCCGGATCGGCTACGTCGTCGCCGACCAGCGCACGATGGCCGCCGACGGACGGACGGAACTGTTCGCCGATCAGCTGGCGAAGATCAAGAGCATGCTCACGGTGAACACCTCTCCGGTGGCCCAGGCCGTCATCGGCGGCAAGCTCCTGGAGCACGGCCACAGCCTGCGCGCGGCGAATGTCCGGGAAACCGAGCTGTACCAGGCGAATCTGCGGCACATCCTGGGCGAGCTGGCCCGGCAATTCCCCGCCGGAACACGGCCGCAGGTCACCTGGAACACCCCGGCCGGCGGATTCTTCGTCGTCGTCACCGTGCCCTTCCCGGTCGACGACGAACTCCTTGAGCATTCCGCCCGCGCCCACCGGGTCCTGTGGACCCCCATGCACCACTTCTACGGCGACGGGCAGCCGCGCAACCAGCTGCGCCTGTCGTTCAGTTATCTCTCCGCGGACGAGATCACGCTGGGAATCGACCGGCTCGCGGCATTCATTCGCGAACAAAGCGACGTCTGAAAAACCACTGAAACGGAATGTCATGAGCAGCCCCTTTGACGGACTCCGCCTCGACCACGTCGGCTTCTCGGTCGGCGACCTCGCCGAGGCGACCGAATTCTTTGTGAACAACTACGGGCTCGGCGTCTACGCGCAGTCGACGTCCCCGGTGGAAGCGGACGGTTCGGTTCGCGCCCACGCCCTCGGACGGCGGGACATCCGCTTCGTCCTGACCGACTCGCGCGGCACCGACCACCCCGCCTCCGCCTATGTGGAGCGCCATGGTGACGGTGTGTCGGACATCGCGCTGAGCGTCCCGGACGCCGCGGCCGCCTTCGCCGAGGCCGTACGGCGCGGGGCCCGGCCGGTGGCCGAACCGCAGGAGCGCGACGGGGTCGTCACCGCCTCCATCACCGCGTTCGGCGACGTCACGCACACCTTCGTGCAGCGCCCCGACGGCATGAACCCGGCTGTCCTGCCCGGGCTTTCGCCGGTCAGCCAGGACCGCGAGGCCGAGGCGGCGGGCGCGGCTGCCGCCGGTCTGCACACCGTCGACCACTTCGCGGTGTGCCTGGAGCCGGGCCAGCTGGTGCCCACCGTCGAGTTCTACGAGCGCGTCCTCGACTTCGCCATGGTCTTCACCGAGCGCATCGTCGTCGGCGGCCAGGCCATGGACTCCAAGGTGGTGCAGAGCCGGTCGGGCGCGGTGACGCTCACCCTGATCGAGCCGGACACCTCCCGCGAGCCGGGCCAGATAGACAAGTTCATCAAGGAGCACGGCGGCGCCGGTGTGCAGCACATCGCCTTCGCCACCGACGACATCGTGCGGGACGTGGACCTGCTCGGCGCAGAGGGCCTGGCCTTCCTGAAGACGCCGGCGGCGTACTACGACCAGGTGCCGGACCGCCTCGACCTGCTGCGCCACTCGGTGGACCAGCTGCGGGCGCTCAACATCCTGGTCGACGAGGACCAGGACGGCCAGCTGCTGCAGATCTTCACCAAGTCGGTCCACCCGCGCGGCACCCTGTTCTTCGAGCTCATCGAACGGCTGGGCGCGCGGACCTTCGGCAGCGGCAACATCAAGGCGCTGTACTCCGCGGTCGAGCTGGAGATGGAGCGGGCACGCGAGGACGCGGCCAGGTGACCGTCCCTCCGCAGCCCCCGGCGCACCGCACGGCCGCCTGCGTCGCCGACATGGCCCGGCTCGCCGCGGACCGGCTGCCCCGTGACGTCCTCGACTTCGTCGACGGCGGCGCCGGGGACGAGACCACCCAGGCCGCCAACCGGACCGCGCTCGACGCGGTCCGGCTGGTGCCTCGGGTCCTGGGCACCCGGGGCGAGACCGACACCTCGGGCAAGCTGCTGCGCAGTGCGGCCGGAATGCCGCTGGCGGTGGCGCCGATGGCGTACCAGCGGCTGATGCACCCGGACGGCGAGCTCGCGGCGGCGCGGGCCGCGCGGGACGCCGAAGTGCCGTACATCATCAGCACGTTGAGCAGCTACTCGATCGAGGAGATCGCCGAGGTCGGCGGGAGCGTCTGGTTCCAGCTGTACTGGCTGCACGACCGCGGTGTGGTGCTCGACCTGGTCCGGCGGGCCGAGCGGGCGGGCTGCGAGGCGCTGGTCCTGACCGTCGACGTGCCGCACATGGGACGCAGGCTGCGCGATGTGCGCAACGGGTTCACGCTCCCGGCGGACGTGACGGCGGCGAACCTCGCCCCGGCCCCGGTCTCGGCCGCGCACACCCGGGAGTCGGGCACCTCGGCGGTGGCCACCCACACCGCGCTCGCCTTCGACCCGGCGATCGGCTGGGAAGAGCTGGCCTGGCTGCGGGCGCACACCGAGCTTCCGGTGCTGGTCAAGGGCATCCTGGATCCGCGCGACGCCGTGCGCGCGGTGGAGCTCGGCGCCGACGGGGTGATCGTCTCCAACCACGGGGGCCGTCAGTTCGCGGCCGCGCCGGCGAGTGTCACCGCGCTGTCCCGCGTGCTCGACGCGGTCGGCGGGCGGTGCGCGGTGCTCCTGGACAGCGGCATCCGCAGCGGTACGGACATCCTGCGGGCGCTCGCCCTCGGCGCCGACGGGGCGCTGTGCGGCCGTCCGGTGCTGTGGGGGCTCGCGGTGGCCGGCGAGGCCGGGGCGCGGCAGGTCCTGGACCTGCTCCACACCGAACTGCGGGAAGCGCTCCTGCTGTCCGGCTGCCCCGACCTCGCGGCCGCCCGGGACCTCGACGTCGTACACGTCTGAGGACGTGTCGGTGTGCGCATCCGCGTACACCGACACGTACGCGCCGCTCAGGCGGCGGTGAGCTGCGGGAACAACCCGACGTTCGCCGCCGCCTTCAGGTAGTCGGCCCCGGCGGTGCCGCCGGTGCCGGGCACCTTGCCGATGATCTTCATCGTGACGCCCCAGTGGGTGCGCTTCATGCCCCGCCAGTTGGCGTCGAGGCCGCGCATCGCGTCCTCCAGACGACGTGCGTCCTCGCTCGGCCAGCCGCCCACGCGCGCCAGGAACGCCTCCTGGAGCGTGGTGTCGAGCGCGAACAGCGGGCCCTTCTCCGGCCGGTGCGCCTCGCCCTCACGCTTGGCGCTCACCGTCTCCACCAGCTGATACGGCCTCGACTGGATGGCGCTGGCGCCGTGCGTGTGGTCCCGGATCACCGCGAAGGACTCCGGCGGCATGGTGGTCAGCACCCGGTACAGCGGTCCCGTGGCACCCGACAGCCAGGCCGCCGCCGTCTCCAGGACGGCCGCCGCCTCGGCCGGCCGGTCCGCGCGGACCGCCTCGACCGCCGAGGTCAGCGACCTGGCCACACGGGCGAAGAGCCGCTCGAAGAGCTGGATGGACCGGATGAACATCTGCTCGTCGTGCAGCGTCGTGACCGGCAGCAGGCTGACCTCGACCGCCCGCAGGAGCGCGGGCGCCGCCTGCTCGCGCAGGGCGGCGACCGCCGCCCGTGCCGCGTCGGGCACCGCGGCGGCCTCGCTCTCGCCGAGCGCGGCGCGCACCGCGTCGAGCGGCGCGGTGTCCGCCAGGGCCAGCGGCGCGTAGTCCGCGAGCCGGGCGAGCGCCTGCCACACGGCGGTGGTCCTGGTGCGCTGCGCCGCGTGCGCCCCGGCCTGCTCCCAAGCGGTGGTCTCCCGCTCGACGAGGTCGGCGATCAGCACCGCGGTGAGCACGTCGTCGGCCCGCTCGGCGGCGCCCGGGGTGCCGTCCGTGTCCCAGTGGGCGATCGACAGCACGTCGTTGCCCGCGTACGAGACGTAGTTCATGGGGCGGTCGGTGAAGGTCAGCGGCAGCCAGGCGTCGAACAGCCAGGCGTCCGGCGACGACCAGGGCCGCGCCCGGCCCGAACACTCGATCCCGAGCCGGGCCCCGCGCAGCAGCGCGACCAGCTCGTGGGAGACCTCCGCCTTGCCGACCTTCTGGTAGTAGTCCACGACCTCCCGGTACGGAAAGCGGCCGAAGACCTCCGGACCGTCCCCCAGCGCCCGGTGCGACCAGGCGGTCACGGCCTCGACCGCCTGCCGCAACGCCCGTACCCGGTCCAGCCGTGTGCCGCGGCCGAGGGCCGTCCCGCCGACACCGGACAGCTCGTCCTCGTGGTGTTCGGCGGATCCCCCGACCGACGCCTTCTCCGTCATATACACGCTTTCACCAATTCTTCGACTGCGCCGTTAGGCGCGTTCCGCGCCCATGGCATCGACGAGGCTCTTGGGGCGCATGTCCGTCCAGTTCCGCTCGATGTGGTCCAGGCACGCCTGCCGGGTGTCCTCGCCGAAGGCGCGCTCCCAGCCGGCCGGCACCTCGACGAAGGACGGCCAGAGCGAGTGCTGGCCCTCCGCGTTGACCAGGACCAGATAGGTGCCGTTCTCGTCCTCGAAGGGGTTGGTCGCCATGGTGTGTCTCCTTGTTATGGGTGGTGAGGTGGTGGTTCAGCGGGCTGTCGTACGGTCCTCGATCACCCGGGTGATGACGTCGAGGGCGGCCGACGCGGTCATCCCCAGATGGGTGCAGTCCACGTCGAACTCATGGATCTCGCCCGTCACATGGGCGTCCCAGGCCTTGACGGCGTACGGGCCGTCGCCCCGCGCGGAGCGGAACGCCAGCACGTCACCGTCGAAGACGCCGGGCACGAACTCCCCGGCGATCCTGCGGTTGTTGGCGGCGACCCGGTGCAGCGCCTCGATGCCCTGCTCGCCCAGGTCGGCCAGCGGACTGTCGTGCTCGCGCAGCAGGGCGGCGACCTCGGCCGCCGTCAGCGGACCGGTGCGGCCGTCGCGGGCCGCCGGGCCGAGCGCGTCGGCGAGCACGGACAGGATCTCCTGCCGCAGATCGCCCTCCGGCGCGCCCTCGGGCCCCTCCGCCTGCGCGGGATAGGAGTCGAGCAGCGCGAGCAGTTCGACCTCGGCGCCCTCGCTCTGCAGCCGGGCGGCGATCTCGTGCGCCACCAGACCGCCGAACGACCAGCCGATCAGGCGGTACGGGCCCTCCGGCCGCACCTCCCGGATGCGGGCGGCGTAGTCCGCGGCCATCGCGGGCAGATCGGCGGCGCAGGCGTCGTCGGGGTTCAGGCCGCGCGCCTGGAGGGCGTACACCCCGGCGTCGGGCCCCAGGCGGGTGATGAAGCCGGTGTAGCACCAGCCGATCCCGACGACCGGGTGGATCAGGAAGTACGGGGTGCCGCCGCGCCCGGCGCGCAGCCGCAGCATCGTCTCGAACGGGTCGTCGTCCCCGCCGTCCCCGCCGTCCTCCTGCAGCCGCCGGGCCAGGCCCGCGACCGTCGGGGCCTCGAAGACGCTGCGGATCGAGGTGGCGGTGCCCAGCTCGGCGCGGACCCGGTTGACCAGGCGGGTGGCGAGCAGCGAGTGGCCGCCCAGCTCGAAGAAGTCGTCGTCGATGCCGACCGAGTCCACGCCGAGCACCTCGGCGAACAGGCCGCACAGCGCCTCCTCGCGGGCGGTGCGCGGGGCCCGGCCGCCGGTGGTGCGGCCCGCCGTGGCGTCCGGGGCGGGCAGCGCCTTGCGGTCCAGCTTGCCGTTCGGGGTGAGCGGCAGCGCGGGCAGCTCCATGACGATCGCGGGCACCATGTACTCCGGCAGCCGTCCGCGCGTGTGGGCCCGCAACGCCTCGGGGTCGAGGGCGGATTCCGCCCGCCCCGGCACGACGTAGGCGACGATGCGCTTGTCGCCGGGCCGGTCCTCGCGGACCACGACCGCCGCCTGGGCGACCGCCTCGTGCGCGGTCAACGCCGTCTCGATCTCGCCGAGTTCGATGCGGTGGCCCCGGACCTTGACCTGGTGGTCGGTGCGGCTCAGGTACTCCAGCTCGCCGTCCGCGCGCCACCGCACCAGGTCGCCGGTGCGGTACATCCGCGTCCCGGCCGGGCCGTGCGGGTCCGCCACGAAGCGGTTCGCGGTGAGGCCCGGCTGATCCAGATAGCCCCGGGCCAGCCCCTCACCGGCCAGATACAGCTCACCGGGCACCCCGGGGAGCACCGGGCGCAGCGCGCTGTCGAGCACATAGGCGCGGGTGTTGCGGATGGGGCGGCCGATGGTGGGCCCGCCCTCGGCCCCGGCGTCCAGGGTCACGGCGGTCGACCACACGGTGGTCTCGGTGGGGCCGTACAGGTTGGTGGCCTGCGCACCGGTCCGCGCCATGCGCTCGGCGAGCGCGGTCGGCAGCGCCTCGCCGCCGACCAGCATCCGCAGCCCCTCGGCGGCCGACGCCCGCTCGGAGAGCAGCGAGTGCCACAGCGTGGGCGTGGCCTGCATGATCGTGGCGCCGCTCGCGGCGATCAGCTCGGCGAGCGCCGCGGGGTCCAGGACGGTGTCCCGGTCGGCGACCACCACGCTCGCCCCGGCGAGCAGCGGCAGATGCAGCTCCAGGGCGTGGATGTCGAAGGCGACGGTGGTCACCGCGAGCATCCGGTCGGCGGCGGTGAGCGGGAACCGCTCGCCCATCGCGGTGAGGAAGTTGAGCAGGGAGCGGTGCTCGACGACGACGCCCTTGGGCGCGCCGGTGGAGCCCGAGGTGTAGATCACGTACGCCGGGTGCTCGGGCCGCAGCGGACCCTTGCGCTCCCCGTCACTCAGATCCCGTCCATCCGACTCCCGTATCTCCGCGGCGAGTTCAGGATCATCGAGACAGTGGACGGCCGGGCCTTCGGGCAGCCGGGCCAAGCCGTCGAGCGTGGTCAGTACGGCCGCCGGGCGGGCGCCGGACAGGATGGCCTCGACGCGGTCCTTCGGGTGGCCGAGGTCGACCGGCAGATAGGCGGCGCCCGTCTTCAGGACGGCCAGCATGGCGACGACCAGGCGCGGCGAGCGCGGCAGGGCGAGCGCGACGACCGTCTCGGGACCGGCGCCCCGGGCCACCAGGAACCGCGCCAGCCGGTTGGCCTCGGCGTTCAGCTCCGCGTACGTGATCACGGACCCGTCCTGCCAGAGGGCCGCGGCCTGCGGGGCGGCCTGCGCCCGCTCCTCGAAGAGGGCGGGCCAGCACCGCGCCGAGGGTTCGGCGGCGGTGTCGTTCCACTCCTCAAGAATCCGCCGCCGCTCGGCCGCGTCGAGTACGTCCGTGTGCGCGGCCGGCCGGTCCGGCGCCTCCACCAGGGACCGCAGGACGGTACGCAGCCGGTCGGCCCAGCCGAGCACCGTCTCACCGGTGAACAGGTCGGGCCGGTAGGTCAGGCGCAGCCGGAGCGTGGCGCCCGGCAGCACGGTGAGGGTCAGCGGGTAGTGGGCGGCGCCGCTGCCTTCGGTGCCCGCGATCTCCAGGCCCTGGTAGGCGGGCTTGCCGTCGCCGGTCGGGGCCGGGTAGTTCTCGAACACGTACAGCGTGTCGAAGAGTTCGCCGCCCGTCCCGGCGAGCTGCTGGATCTCGCCGAGGCCCATGTATTCGTACGCGGCCAGGGCCGAGCGCTCGTCCTGGAGGCGGGTCATCAGCGCGATCGCGGACTCGGCGGGGTCCATCCGCACGCGCACCGGGACCGTGTTGGCGAACAGGCCGATCATCGACTCGACACCGGCGAGCTCGGGCGGGCGGCCCGAGACGGTGGCGCCGAAGACGACGTCGTCGCGGCCGGTGAGCGCGCCGAGCACCTGCGCCCAGGCGCCCTGCACCACGGTGTTCAGGGTGAGCCCACGGGTACGGGCCAACTCGGCGAGGCGCGCGGTGAGTTCCGCGTCCAGCCCGGCCTCGGTCTCCTCGGGCACCACCGTCTCGCGGCCCGCGCCGACCGGTCCGAGCAGCGTCGGCTCCTCCAGGCCCGCGAGGTGGCCCCGCCACGCCGACTCGGCGTCCGCGCGGTCGCGGCCCGAGAGCCAGCGCAGATAGTCGCGGTAGGGCTGGACCGGCGGCAGCGTGTGGTCGGCGCCGTCGTGCGCGTACATGGTGAACAGCTCGTGCAGCAGCAGCGGCACCGACCAGCCGTCGAGCAGGATGTGATGGCTCGTCAGGACGAAGCGGTGCTCGTCCGCGCCGAGCCGGACCAGGCGGCAGCGGATCAGCGGCGGCTTGCGCAGGTCGAAGCGGGTGGCACGGTCGTCCGCAAGCACCTCGGCCAGCCGCGCCTCGCGTTCGGCCGGGGCCAGCGCGGACAGGTCGATCTCCTGCCAGGGCACCGGCACCCGGTCCGGCACCACCTGGACGGACTCGCCGTTCTTGCGCTGGCGGAAGGCGCCGCGCAGATTGCCGTGCCGGCGCAGCAGCCCGTCGGCCGCCCGGCGCAGGGCGCCCGCGTCCAGGGCGCCGCGCAGGTCGAACACGAACTGGAGGTGGTAGACGTCGGCGCCCCGCTCGTCGTAGAGCGAGTGGAACAGGAAACCCTCCTGCAGGGCCGTCAGCGGCAGCACGTCTTCGATGCGTGCCTTGGCGCGCGTCATTCCTGGTCCCCGTCCTCGAATATGAAGTCATCGCCGAAATCGTCGAAATCACCGAACTCGTCCTCGAACGCGTCGATCTCGTCCTGGTCCAGTCGGACCAGTTCGAAGTCGGACGCGGTCGCGCCGCCCGCGTCGGCCCGTTCGGCATGCCGGGCCATCGCGGTGAGGGCGCGCACCCAGGCGTCCGCGACAGCGGACACCTCGGCCTCGGTCAACACGCCGTCCGGCCACGTCCATACGGCGCGCAGCTCGGCGCCGTCGGCCGTGGGCCGGGTCATCGCGTTGACCGTGAGCGGGTTGCGCAGCGGCATCGCGGTCACCGGCAGGGTGTCCGCGCCGCCGTCCTGGACCGCCTCCGGGGCCAGGCCCCAGTCGGCGGAGCGGCCCGAACCGTCGAACCTGCCCAGGTAGTTGAAGCCGATCTGCGGCAGCGGCAGGGCCGCCATCGCCGGTGCCGTCTGCGGGTTGAGATAGCGCAGCAGACCGTGGCCGAGCCCCTGGTCCGGCACCGCCCGCAGCTGCTCCTTGGCCCGCTTGAGCACATCGCCGACGGCCGGGCCCGCCTGCCACAGGTCGTCCCAGTCCACCGCGCCCGGTTCGATCCGTACCGGGTGGACGCTGGTGAACCAGCCGAGCGTGCGGGACAGGTCGACCCCGTCCACCAGCTCCTCGTGCCGGCCGTGGCCCTCGACCTCGACGAGCACCGGCTCGCCCTGCGGCCGGTCGCGGCCGGACAGCGACGCCAGGGCCAGCGCGGTCAGCAGCACGTCGTTGACGCCCGCGTTGAAGGCGGCGGGCACCCGGGTGAGGACCGCCTCGGTCACGCTCGCGGGCAGCGAGACGGTGAGCGAGCGGGCGCTCGCGGTGGTGTCCCGCTCCGGGTCGAGCTCCCGGCTGCCGAGCGGCTGCTCGGGCCGGTCGTGGAGCCCGGTCCAGAAGGCGAGTTCGGCCGTACGGGACGGCTTGGCGGCCTCCTCGGCGAGCAGGTTCGCCCACCGCCTGAAGGAGGTGCCGACCCGATCGAGGCGGGGTTCGGCGCCCGCGGCCACCGCGCTCCACGCGGTGCTCAGGTCGTGCAGCAGCACCCGCCACGACACCCCGTCCACCGCGAGGTGGTGCACGGTGAGCAGCAGCCGCCCGGACGTCCCGTCGCCCGCGTCGAACCAGACCGCCTGGAAGATCACACCGTCCGCCGGCGCGAGCCGCTCGCCCGCGGCGACGGCCTCCTTGGCCATCAGGGCGCGGGCCGAGGCCTCGTCCATGCCGGTCAGGTCGACCCGGCGCAGACAGTCGGCGGCGGACACCTCCCCGACGGGCCGGACCCTCAACCGCCAGTCGCCGTCCATGACTTCGAGGCGCAGGACGTCGTGGTGGTCGACGGCGGCCTGGAGGGTCGCCGCGAGCCCCGTCTCGGTGAGCGCGGCCGGGACCTGGAGGAGCACCGACTGGAGCAGCCCGTCGAGGTCGCCGCCGCGCGCCCGCAGATCGTGCACGACCGGCGTGAGCGGCACCTCGCCTTCGCCGTCGTCGGCCGGGGCCGACTCGGGCGCGGTGACCTCACCGGCCACCGCCGCGAGCTCGGCCAGTGTGCGGGTGCGGAAGACGTCCTTCGGGGCGAGTTCGAGACCGGCCGCGCGGGCCCGGCTGGCCAGTTGGATGGAGCCGATGCTGTCGCCGCCGAGCTCGAAGAAGTTGTCCTGGACGCCCACCGTCTCAAGGCCCAGCACCTCGGCCACCAGACGGCACAGCACCTCCTCCTGCCCGGTGCGCGGGGCGCCGCCGGTCCCGGACTCGGACTTGAAGACGGGCGCGGGCAGCTTGGCCCGGTCGAGCTTGCCGTTGGGGGTCAGCGGCAGCTCGTCGAGCGCCACGACCGCCGCCGGGACCATGTACTCGGGCAGGACACCGGCCGCGTGCGCGCGCAGTTCGGCCGCGTCCACGCCACCGGCGGCGTCCGCCGGTACGACATAGGCGACGAGCCGCTTGTCGCCCGGCCGGTCCTCGCGGACGACGACCGCGCTCTGCGCGACCGTGGCGTGCCGGGTGAGCACCGCCTCGACCTCGCCGGGCTCGATACGGAAGCCGCGCACCTTGACCTGGTCGTCGGCGCGGCCGATGAACTCCAGGGAGCCGTCGTGGCGCCAGCGCGCCAGGTCGCCGGTGCGGTACATCCGCGAGCCCGCGACCCCGTACGGATCGGCCACGAACCGCTCACCGGTCAGTGCGGCCCGGTCGAGATAGCCGCGGGCCAGGCCCGCGCCCGCGATGTACAGCTCGCCGACCGCACCGACCGGCACCGGCGCGAGCGCCGCGTCCAGCACATAGGTGCGGGTGTTGGCCATCGGGCGGCCGATCGGCAGCCGGTCGCCCAGCTCGTCGGCCGCGCCCACCAGGTGGTTGGTGGCGCACAGGGTGATCTCGGTGGGCCCGTACAGATGCCGTACGACGACGTGCGGCGCGGCGCGCAGCACGCTCTCCACGGCCGCCACCGACACCACGTCACCGCCGGTGAGGATCTCCTTGACGCCGCCGAGGGCGTCGCCCAGGTCGTCGGCGACGACCCGGAAGAGACCGGCGGTGAAGTGCACGCCGGTGATGGACTCGTCGACGATCAGCCGCTTGAGCTCGGCGATGTCCAGCTCACCGGGCGGCGCCAGCACGACTCGGCCGCCCGCGAGCAGCGGCACCCACAGCTCGTAGTTGGAGATGTCGAAGGCGTACGGGGCGTGCATCAGCACCTGCTGATGGCGCTCCCCCTCGGCCCAGGACGGGTCCAGGGCGAGTTCGAGCAGCGCGCGGTGGCTGATCGCGATGCCCTTGGGCTTACCGGTCGAGCCGGAGGTGTGCATCACGTACGCGAGCGCGTCCGGCCGCACGGGCGACACGTCCGGGGCGGTGGCGGTCGGCTCGGCCTCCTCGGCGAGGACCACGTGCTCGGCGTTGTCGGGCAGCCCGCGCTCGCGCCAGGCGCGGTCCGTGACCAGGACGCGAGCGCCGGACCCGGTCAGCACCTCCCGCATGCGCTCGTCCGGGTAGCTCTCGTGCAGCGGGGCGTAGGCGGCGCCCGCCTTGAGGATGCCGAGCAGCGCGACCACCAGATCGGCGGAACGTTCCAGCAGGACGGCCACGCGGTCCTCGGGGCGCACCCCGAGGCCGACCAGGCGGTGCGCGAGCCCGTTGGCCCGGCGGTCGAGCTCGCCGTAGGTCAGATGCAGCGGGCCGGAGGTGACGGCGACCGCGTCGGGGCGCAGCCGCGCCAGCTCCTCGAAGGTGGCGTGCACGGTCGAGTCGAGCCCCGCGACCGCCGCTTCGGTGGCGTTCCACGCGGTGAGCACCTGGTGGCGCTCGTCGGCGCCGAGGATGTCGACGAGGGCGAGCGGCCGGTCCGGGTCGGTGACGGCCGCGTGCAGCAGCCGCCCGAGCCGGGCCGCGATGAGCTCCGCGCTCGCGTGGTCGAACAGGTCGGTGCTGTATTCGAGCATGCCCCGGATGCCGTCCGCGTCCGCGCCCTCCTGAAGGCTCAGGGAGAGGTCGAACTTGGCGACGCCGATGTCGACCGGCTCGGCCCCGATGGTGAGTCCGGGCAGTTCGAGGGAGACCTCGGGCGTGTTCTGGAAGGCGAGCAGCACCTGGAAGAGCGGATGCCGGGCCCGGGAACGAGCCGGGTTGACCAGCTCGACCAACCGCTCGAACGGCACGTCCTGATGCGCGTACGCCGCCAGATCCGCCGTCCGCACCCGCGAGACCAGCTCACGGAACGTCGGCTGACCCGACACATCCGTACGCAACACCAGCGTGTTCGTGAAGAACCCGATCAGGTCATCGAGGGCTTCATCGGTGCGTCCGGCGATCGGGCTGCCGATCGGGATGTCCTCACCGGCGCCCAAGCGGTTGAGTAGGGCCGCGAGGGCCGCCTGGACCACCATGAACACGGACGTGGACGACTCACGGGCGAACTCCACCAGCTCGCGGTGCAGTTCCGCGTCCCAGTCGACAGCCACCCGGCCGCCGACATGGCTCGACTCGGCCGGGCGCGGCCGGTCCGTGGGGAGCTCCAGCTCATCGGGAAGACCGGCCAACGCGTCTCGCCAGAAGGCGAGTTGACCGTGCGCGAGACTGTCGGGCTCGCTCTCGTCGCCGAGCAGGTCGCGCTGCCACAGCGCGTAGTCCGCGTACTGCACGGGCAGCGGCCGCCAGTCCGGGGCCCGACCCTCCAGACGGGCCGCGTACGCCGTGCCCAGGTCGCGCGCCAGCGGCGCCATCGACCAGCCGTCGCCCGCGATGTGGTGCAGCGAGATGGCGAGGACGTGGTCGCTCTCGTCGACAGTGAACAGCGAGGCCCGTACGGGTATCTCGCGGGACAGGTCGAAGCCCGCGCTCGCGGCCGACTTCAGGAGGCCGGGCAGCGCCTGCTCGTCGGCGCGTACGAAGGTCAGCGAGAAGGCCGCCTCGGCCGGGGCCAGGATGCGCTGCTCGGCGCGCCCGTCGGATTCGACGAACACGGTACGCAGCGACTCGTGCCGGGTGACGACATCGGCCAGCGCCGCCTGGAGGGCGTCGCCGTCCACGGTGCCGGTCAGCCGCAGCACGACGGGCATGTTGTAGAGCGCGTCCGCGTCATGGAGTTGGCTCAGCATCCACAGGCGGTGCTGGGCGAAGGAGAGCGGCAGCGGGTCGGGCCGGTCCTTCGGCTCCACCGCCGGGCGGGCCGACTCCGCGTCGGCGCAGGCCACGGCGAGGCCGAGCACGGTCGGGGTCTCGAACAGGGTCGCCAGCGGGAGTTCGACACCGAGCACCGAACGGATCCGGCTCACCAGCCGCGTCGCGAGCAGCGAGTGGCCGCCCAGCTCGAAGAAGCTGTCGTCGATGCCGACCCGGGTCAGACCGAGGACCTCGGCGAACAGGCCGCACAGGACCTCCTCGCGCGGGGTGCGCGGCGCACGGCCCGACACCGCCGTGTCGAAGTCCGGCGCGGGCAGCGCCTCGCGGTGCACCTTGCCGGTCGGCGAGAGCGGGATGGCGGTCATCGCGACGACGGCGGCCGGGACCATGTACTCGGGCAGCGCGCCCGCGACATGCGCCCGCAGCTCGGCCGCGTCGACGCCTCGTACGGAGTCCGCCGGTACGACGTACGCCACGAGACGCTTGTCGCCGGGCCGGTCCTCCCGTACGACGACGGCGGAGTGAGCCACCGACGCGTGGCGGTCGAGTACGGCGGCGATCTCACCCGGCTCGATACGGAAGCCCCGCACCTTCACCTGGTCGTCCGCACGGCCCAGATACTCCAGCTCGCCCTCCGCGTTCCAGCGCACCAGGTCGCCCGTGCGGTACATCCGCTCACCAGGGGCCCCGAACGGGCACGCCACGAAGCGGTCGGCGGTGAGGTCCGGACGGTTCAGATAGCCGAGCGCCACGCCGTCGCCCGCCAGGTAGAGCTCTCCCATGACACCGGCCGGGACCGGCTCAAGGCCCGAACCCAGGACATACGCACGGGTGTTGGGGATGGGGCGGCCGATCGGCGCGGATATGGCGCCGGTCAGCGGGGCGCTGAGGGTGGCGCAGACGGTCGACTCGGTCGGGCCGTAGGCGTTGAGCATGGTCCGGCCCTGCGACCAGCGCGCGGTCACCTCGGGCGGGCACGCCTCGCCACCGGTGATCAGCCCGCGCAGGGTGGGCACGCTCTCCGGGTCCAGGGTCGCCACGAACGCGGGCGGCAGCATGGCGTGCGTGACGCCGGTCTGCGCCATCAGCCGTACGACCGCGTCGCCGATGACCTGCTCCGGGCGCGGCACCACCAGGGTGGCACCGGCCAGCAGGGTCATGACCAGCTCACCGGCCGAGGCGTCGAAGCTGAGCGAGGCGAACTGCAGCACCTTCGACTCGCCGTCCACGCCCAGCGCCTCCTGATGGGAGACAGCGAGGCTGGCCAGACCACGGTGGGTGACCAGGACGCCCTTCGGCTTGCCGGTGGAGCCGGAGGTGTAGACGACGTACGCGGGGTGGCCGGTGCGCAGCGGGGAGATCCGGTCCGCGTCGGTGAGGTCCGCGTCCGACGCCGTCGCGGTGAACTCCGGGTCGTCCAGGCGCCAGCGCGGCACGCTGTCGGGCACCCGGTGGCCCGCGTCGCCGACGGTGAGCAGGCCCAGGGGCGCGGCGTCCGCGCACATGTAGGCGGCGCGCTCGGCCGGGTAGTCCGGGTCGATGTTCAGATAGGCCGCGCCCGCCTTGACCACGGCGAGGGCGGCGAGCACCAGCTCGGCCGACCGGGGCAGGGCAAGGGCGACCACGGTGTCCGGCCGTACGCCCTGGGCGACCAGGCGCCGGGCGAGCCGGTTGGCACGGGCGTTCAGCTCGGCGTAGCTCAGCGCCTCGCCGTCGTGCAGCACGGCCGTCGCCTCGGGGGTGCGGGCGACCTGCGCCTCGAACAGCTCGGGCAGCGTCGCCGGGGCTATGGACGCGCCGTTGGTGTTCCAGTCGGTGAGGACGCGCTGCCGCTCGTCCGCGTCGAGCACGTCGACGCGGCTGACCGGGCGGTCCGGGTCGCCGACGACCGCGTGCAGCAGGCTGTGCAGCCGCCGTGCCAGGCCGGTGGCGGTGTCCGTGTCGAACAGGTCGCCGCTGAATTCGAGGACGCCGTTCATACCGGTCGCGACCCCGGCCTCGTCGGCCTGCTCGCGCAGGCTGAAGACCAGGTCGAACTTGGCGACGTCCGTGCCGACCGGCTCGGCCCCGATGGTGAGGCCGGGCAGTTCGAGGTGGACCTCGGGCGTGTTCTGGAAGACCAGCATGACCTGGAAGAGCGGGTGCCGGGCCCGGGAACGGGCCGGGTTGACCAGCTCGACCAGCCGCTCGAACGGCACGTCCTGATGCGCGTACGCCGCCAGATCAGCCGTCCGCACCCGCGAAACCAGCTCACGGAACGTCGGCTGCCCGGACACATCGGTGCGCAGCACCAGCGTGTTCGTGAAGAACCCGACGAGGTCGTCGAGCGCTTCGTCCGTACGCCCCGCGATCGGGGTGCCGATCGGGATGTCCTCGCCCGCCCCGAGCCGGTTCAGGAGCGCGGCCAGAGCGGCCTGGACGACCATGAACACCGAGGACGACGACTCCCGGGCGAACTCCACCAGCTCGCGGTGCAGCTCGGCGTCGAACGCGAACGGGACCATGCCGCCCCGGTGGCTGGCGACGGCGGGGCGGGTGCGGTCGGTCGGCAGGTCGAGCTCTTCGGGCAGGGCCGCCAACGCGCCCTGCCAGAAGGCGAGTTGGTCGTGCGCGAGGCTGTCGGGATCGCTCTCGTCGCCGAGCAGGTCGCGCTGCCACAGCGCGTAGTCCGCGTACTGCACGGGCAGCGGCCGCCAGTCCGGGGTGCGGCCGTCGCACCGGGCCGCGTACGCCGTACCCAGGTCGCGGGCCAGCGGCGCCATCGACCAGCCGTCGCCCGCGATGTGGTGCAGCGATACGAGCAGTACGTGCTCGGCCTCGCCCAGCGCGAACAGGAACGCCTTCAGGGGGATGTCGGTGGACAGGTCGAAGCCCGTCTTGACGGCCGCGTCGAGGAGCGCGGGGAGCGCCTGCTCATCGGTGTCCGTGACCGGCAGCGGCACCTCGCAGGAGCCGAGCACGACCTGACGCGCCTCGCCGTCCACGTCCGGGAACACCGTACGCAGGGACTCGTGGCGATGGACGACATCGGCCAGGGCCGACTCCAGGGCGCCACGGTCGAGTTCACCCGTGAGCCGGAGCACCATCGGCATGTTGTAGAGCGCGTCCACGCTCTCCAGACGGTTGAGGAACCAGAGCCGACGCTGGGCGAAGGAGAGCGGCACCGCGTCGGGCCGGTCCATCGGGACCAGCGCGGGGCGTGCCGCGTCCGCGTCCGCCGAGATGGCCGCGAGGCCCGCCACGGTCGGCGTCTCGAACAGCGCCGAAAGCGCCAGCTCGATGCCGAGCACCGAACGGATGCGGCTCACCAGACGCGTGGCCAGCAGCGAATGACCGCCGAGGTCGAAGAAGCTGTCGTCGATGCCGACCCGCTCCACGCCGAGCACTTCGGCGAACAGGCCGCACAGGACCTCCTCGCGCGGGGTGCGCGGCGCACGGCCCGACACCACGGCGTCGAAGTCCGGCGCGGGCAGCGCCTTGCGGTCGAGCTTGCCGTTGGGCGTCAGCGGCAGCGCGTCGAGGGCCACCACGGCGGCCGGGACCATGTACTCGGGCAGCGCGCCCGCGACATGCGCCCGCAGCTCGGCCGCCTCCACACCGCGTACGGAGTCCGCCGGTACGACGTACGCCACCAGGCGCTTGTCCCCCGGCCGGTCCTCCCGTACCACCACGGCGGCCTGCGCCACCGACGGGTGACGGCCCAGGACCGCCGCGATCTCGCCCGGCTCGATGCGGAAGCCCCGCACCTTCACCTGGTCGTCGGCGCGGCCCAGATACTCCAGCTCGCCCTCCGCGTTCCAGCGCACCAGGTCGCCCGTGCGGTACATCCGCTCACCAGGCGCCCCGAACGGGCACGCCACGAAGCGCTCGGACGTCAGGCCCGGGCGGCCCAGGTAGCCGCGTGCCACGCCGCCGCCCGCCACGTACAGCTCGCCGGGCACCCCGGCCGGAACCGGCTGGAGGCCCGAACCCAGCACGTACAGCCGGGTGTTGGCGAGCGGGCGACCGACCGGCAGCGGGCCGGAGGCCGGGGTCGTGCCCGGCTCGACGCGATGTTCGGTGCAGCTGACCGTGGTCTCGGTCGGACCGTAGACATTGCGTACGGTCACGTCCGGGTGGGCGGCGCGCCAGTCGCGCAGCGCCTCGGCGGTCAGCGGCTCGCCCGCGAGCAGCAGGTCGCCCGTGGGCGAGGCGTGCCGGGGCAGGGCCTGGAGGATCGGCAGATGGCTGGGGGTCGCCTTGAGCAGGGTCGGCGCGGTGGCCGGGAGCTCGCTCTCGTCGAGGCGGCCCACGACGACGCAGCCGCCGACGGTGAGCGGCGTCAGGAGCGCGGTGACCGTCATGTCGAAGGACACGGACGAGTGCAGCAGTGCGGACCCGCCCGCGCTCGGGTAGCTCCGGCCGGCCCACTCCAGGTAGTCGACGAGGTTGCGCTGTTCCACCACCACACCCTTGGGCGTGCCGGTGGAGCCCGAGGTGTAGATGACGTACGCCGGGTGGTGCGGCCGCAGCGGACGGACGCGGTCCGCGTCGGTCGGGTTCTCGGCGACGGGGGCGACGGCGTCGGCGAGGACGCGCGCGACCCCGTCGAACTCGGCGCGGCCCTCGACCGCGTCCCGCGTCGTCAGCAGCCGGACGGGCGCGGCGTCGCGCAGCATGTACGCGATGCGGTCGGCCGGGTAGTCGTGGTCGACCGGGAGGTAGGCGGCACCGGACTTGAGGACGCCGAGCAGCGCGGCCAGCAGACGCGGCGAGGGCCGCATGGCCACCGCGACCAGGTCCTCGGGGCCGACGCCCTGCGCGGTCAGCTCCCGCGCCACACCGTTGGCCAGCGCGTTCAGCTCGGCGTAGGTGAGGGTTTCGTCCCCCTGCCGGGCGGCGGGCGCGTCCGGGGTCCGGGCGGCCTGCCCCTCGAAGAGCTCCGGCAACGTGGCGTGGGCCACCGCACTCGCTGTGGCGTTCCACCCCTTCAGGACGCGCTGCCGCTCGTCCGCGCCGAGGAGGTCGACACGGCTGACCGGCCGGTCCGGGTCGGAGAGCAGCGCGCGCAGCATGTGCTCAAGCCGCGCGGCGATCGCCGTGGCGCTCTCGCGGTCGAAGAGGTCGCCGTTGAATTCGAGGGTGCCGCCGATACCGGCCGGGCCCTGGTCGCCGTGCTGCTCCTGGACGTTGAACGACAGGTCGAACTTGGCGACGCCCGTGTCGACCGGTTCGAGACCGATGGTGAGTCCGGGCAGTTCGAGGGAGACCTCGGGCGTGTTCTGGAAGGCGAGAAGCACCTGGAAAAGCGGATGCCGGGCCCGGGAACGAGCCGGATTGACCAGCTCGACCAGCCGCTCGAACGGAACGTCCTGATGCGCGTACGCCGCCAGATCAGCCGTCCGCACCCGCGAGACCAGCTCACGGAAGGTGGGCTGCCCGGACACATCCGTACGCAGTACGAGCGTGTTCGTGAAGAAGCCGATCAGGTCATCGAGGGCTTCATCGGTCCGCCCCGCGATCGGGCTGCCGATCGCGATGTCCTCGCCCGCGCCGAGCCGGTTGAGCAGCGCGGCCAGAGCGGCCTGGACCACCATGAACACCGAGGACGACGACTCGCGGGCGAACTCCGCGATCCCCCGGTGCAGTTCGGCGTCCCAGTCCACCGCCACGCGGCCGCCGGCGTGGCTGGCCACGGCCGGGCGGGGGCGGTCGGTCGGCAGGTTCAGCTCCTCCGGGAGCTCGGCCAACGCCTGCTGCCAGAAGTCGAGTTGGCGCAGCGCCAGGCTGCCCTGCTCGCTCTCGTCGCCGAGCAGGTCGCGCTGCCACAGCGCGTAGTCCGCGTACTGCACGGGCAGCGGCTCCCACTCGGGAGCCCGGCCGTCGAGGCGGGCCGCGTACGCCGTGCCGAGGTCGCGCGCCAGCGGCGCCATCGACCAGCCGTCGCCCGCGATGTGGTGCAGCACCATCAGGAGTACGTGTTCGCTCTCGCCGAGCGAGAAGAGACCGGCTCGCACCGGCAGGTCGCGGGAGAGGTCGAACGGCTGCTTGGCGGCCGCGTCGAGGAGCGCGGGTAGTCCCCGCTTGTCGGTCGCCGTGACCGCCAGCGGCACCTCGCAGGAGCCGAGGACGACCTGGCGCGCCTCGCCGTCCACGTCCGGGAACACCGTCCGCAGCGACTCGTGGCGGCCGACCACATCGCCGAGGGCGGCCCGCAGGGCGTCGGCGTCCACCGTGCCGCGCAGACGCAGCACCAGCGGCATGTTGTAGAGCGCGTCCACGCTCTCCAGGCGGTTGAGGAACCACAGCCGCCGCTGGGCGAAGGACAGCGGCACCGACTCGGGCCGCTCGCGCGAGACCAGCGCGGGGCGCGCGGACTCCGCCTCGTCGGCCGTCCCGGCCAGACCCGCGACCGTCGGCGTCTCGAACAGCGCCGAAAGCGCCAGCTCCACGCCGAGCACCGAACGGATGCGGCTCACCAGGCGCGTCGCGAGCAGCGAGTGGCCGCCCAGCTCGAAGAAGCTGTCGTCGATGCCGACCCGGTCGACACCGAGCACTTCGGCGAACAGGCCGCACAGGACCTCCTCGCGCGGGGTGCGCGGCGCACGGCCCGACACCGCCATGTCGAAGTCCGGCGCGGGCAGACCCTTGCGGTCCAGCTTGCCGTTGGGCGTCAGCGGCAGCGCGTCGAGGCTCACCACGGCCGCCGGAACCATGTACTCCGGCAGCACCCGGGCCACCTGCGCCCGCAGCTCGGCCGCGTCCACACCGTGTGCGGAGTCCGTCGGCACGACGTACGCCACCAGCTGGCCGGGGCGGTCCGCCCGGGTCACCACGGCGGCCTGGGCGACGCCCGGCCGCGCGGCCAGCACGGACTCGATCTCGCCGAGCTCCACCCGGTGGCCACGGATCTTGACCTGCTCGTCGGCCCGGCCCAGGTACTCCAGGGTGCCGTCGGCCCGGCGCCTGGCCAGGTCGCCGGAGCGGTACATCCGCTCACCCGGCGCGCCGAACGGGCACGCCACGAAGCGCTCGGCCGTCAGACCCGCGCGGCCCAGATAGCCGCGCGCCACACCGTCGCCCGCGAGATAGAGCTCTCCCGCGACACCCACCGGAACGGGCCGCAGCCGCTCGTCCAGGACGTACGCGCTCATGTTGGTGACCGGCGTGCCGATCGGCGGCCGCTGGTCACCGCAGAGCGCGCCGCTCATGGTGACGCACACGGTGATCTCGGTCGGGCCGTACGCGTTGATCATCCGGCGGCCGGGGGACCAGCGGGCCACCAGCTCTCCGGAGGAGGCCTCGCCGCCGACGAGCAGGGTGCGGACCGTGGGCAGGTCGGAGGGCGCCAGCACGTCGAGCACGGACGGCGGCAGCAGCAGATGGCTGACCTGGTGCCGCGCGGCCAGCTCCACCAGCGGGGCGCCGGGCCGCAGTTGATCCGGTGAGGCGAGGACCAGGGTGGCGCCGGAGAGCAGCGCCATGGCGAACTCCCAGAACGCCGCGTCGAAGCTCAGCGAGGCGAACTGGAGCACCCGGTCACCGGGTCCCACCTCCAGGAGCCCGTCGGCGTCCAGGAGTCCGGCGACACCGGTGTGGGTGCACACCACACCCTTGGGGCGGCCGCTGGAGCCCGAGGTGTAGATGATGTAGGCCGCGTGGGCGGCCAGGAGCGGACTGCGGCGTTCGGCGTCGGTGACGTCGTGCGACGGGAGGCCGGACGCGGCTTCCTGGTCCAGCTCCAGGTACGCGATACCGCCCGGCAGCCCGGCCGTCGCGCCCTGGGCGACCAGGGTGAGGGTGGGCCGCCCGTCGGTGAGCAGATACGCGATGCGCTCGGCCGGATAGGCGGGGTCGACCGGAAGATAGGCGGCGCCGGCCTTGAGCGCGGCGAGCACCGCGACGGGCAGTTCGGCCGAGCGCGGCAGCATCAGCGCCACCGTGTCCTCGGGGCCGATGCCCCGCCGGATCAGCAGCCGGGCCAGCCGGTTGGCGCGGCTGTTCAGCTCCTCGTACGAAAGGATGCTCTCCCCGAAGACGACGGCGGGCGCGTCCGGGGCGGCGGCTGCCCGCGCCTCGAACAGCTCGGGGATGGTGAGCGCCGGGAGGTCCTTGCGGGTGTCGTTCCACCCGGTGGTCAGCTGGGCGTGCTCGGCGTCCGTCAGCAACTCCAGGTCGCCGATGGGCAGTTCGGGCGTGGCGGCCGCGGCCAGGAGCAGGCGCGTCAGGCGGGCCGTCAGCAGCTCGACGGTGTCCCGGTCGAACAGGTCGGTGCTGTACTCGACGAAGCCTTCCAGGCCCGCCGGGGAGCCGTCGGCGCCGCGCGTCTCGGTGAGGCTGAGCGACAGGTCGAACTTGGAGCCACCGGGGTGGACCCCGTACCGGTCGAGCTCCAGGCCCGGCAGCTCCATCGTGGAGCCCGGGGTGTTCTGGAGGGCGAGCAGGATCTGCACCAGGGGCTGCCGATTGGCGGAGCGCAGCGGGTTCAGCACCTCGACCAGGCGCTCGAACGGCAGGTCCTGGTGGGCGTAGGCGGCCAGGTCGGCGGCGCGCACCCGGTCGACGAGCTCGGCGAAGCCGGGGTTGCCGGAGGTGTCGGTGCGCAGCACCAGGGTGTTGACGAAGAAGCCGACCAGATCGTCCAGGGCTTCGTCGGTGCGTCCGGCGATGGGGCTGCCGACGGGGATGTCGTCGCCCGCCCCGAGCCGGGTGAGCAGGGCGGCGAGACCGGCCTGGAGCACCATGTAGAGGGTGGCGCGGCGCTCCGAGGCGAGGTTCAGCAGAGCCCGGTGGAGCTCCGCGTCGAGGCGGACGGGCAGGGCCGCGCCCCGGTGGCTGGCGACGGCCGGGCGAGGCCGGTCGGCGGGCAGGTCGAGCTCCTGCGGCAGCGCCGCCAACGCGCTCTTCCAGTACGTCAGTTGCTCGTGCGCGAGGCTCGCCGGGTCGCTCTCGTCGCCGAGGAGTTCACGCTGCCACAGCGCGTAGTCCGCGTACTGCACCGGCAGCGGCTCCCACTCGGGAGCCCGGCCGTCGACGCGGGCCGTGTACGCGGCGGCCAGGTCCTGCGCCAGCGGCGCCATGGACCATTCGTCACCGGCTATGTGGTGCAGCACCAGGGCGAGCACGTGCTCGCGCGCGCCGAGCGAGAAGAGGGTGGCGCGCACCGGGATCTCGCGGGCCAGGTCGAAGACCGTGGCCGCCGCCGCGTCGAGCAGCGCGGGCAGCGCCTCCTCGTCGGTGTCCACGACCGGGACCGGCACCTCGCGGGAGCCGAGCACGACCTGGCGCGCCTCGCCGTCCACGTCCGGGAACACCGTGCGCAGCGACTCATGGCGCCCGACCACATCGGCGAGCGCCGACTCCAGGGCGCCCCGGTCGAGTGCACCGGTGAGCCGCAGGGCCAGCGGCATGTTGTACGTCGAGCCGCCGCCCTCCACCTGGTCGAGGAACCACAGCCGCTGCTGGGCGAAGGAGAGCGGAACGGCGTCCGGCCGCCGCATCGGTACGAGCGCGGGCCGTACGGACGGGGCCTCGGCGAGCTGGGAGGCGAGCCCCGCGACGGTCGGCGACTCGAAGAGCGTGCCCAGCTGGACCTCGGTGCCGAGTTCGGCGCGTACGCGCACGGCGAGGCGGGTGGCGAGCAGCGAGTGGCCGCCGAGGTCGAAGAAGCTGTCGTCGATGCCGACCCGCTCCACGCCCAGGACCTCGGCGAAGAGCCCGCACAGGATTTCCTCCCGCGCGTCGCGCGGCGCGCGGCCCGCGTCGTCGCCCTCGAACGTCGGGGCGGGCAGGGCGCGTTGGTCCAGCTTGCCGTTGGGGGTGAGCGGCAGCGCGTCCAGGGCCACCACGGCGGCGGGCACCATGTACGAGGGCAGCGACTCGCCCGCGTACGCGCGCAGCTCCGCCGGGTCCAGCGCGTCCTCGCGCAACACGGCGTAGGCGACGAGGCGCTTGTCGCCGGGCCGGTCCTCGCGGACGACGACCGCGACCTGGGCGACCTTCGGGTGGCGCGCGAGCACGGACTCGATCTCGCCGAGCTCGATGCGGAAGCCGCGGATCTTCACCTGCTGGTCGGCGCGGCCCTCGTAGGCGAGCAGTCCGTCGGCCGTCCAGCGGGCCAGGTCGCCGGTGCGGTACATCCGGCTGCCCGCCGGGCCGTACGGGTTGGCCACGAAGCGGTCGGCGGTCAGGCCCGGCCGGTTCAGATAGCCCCGGGCCAGACCGTCACCGGCCACGTACAACTCGCCGGTCGCGCCGGGCGGGACCGGGCGCAGGGCGGCGTCCAGGACGTAGGCGCGCAGGTCGGCGAGGGCGGGGCCGACGGTGCTGCCGTTGTCGCTCGCCGCGCTCTCGCGGGTGAACGCCTGCTGGGTGACGTGCACGGTCGTCTCGGTGATGCCGTACATGTTGACCAGCGTCGGCCGGTCGTCGGGGTGCCGGTCGTACCACTCGCCGAGCCGCCCCGGGGCCAGCGCCTCGCCGCCGAAGATCACGTAACGCAGGGCGAGTTCACTGTCGGGGTGGCGCTGATCGGCCTGGATGAGCTGGTAGAACGCCGACGGGGTCTGGTTGAGGACCGTGGCGCGCTGCTCGGCGAGGAGCGCGCGGAACGCCTCGGGCGAGCGCGAGACGGTGTGCGGCACGACGACCAGGCGGCCGCCGTACAGCAGCGCGCCCCACAGCTCCCACACCGAGAAGTCGAAGGCGTACGAGTGGAACAGCGTCCACACGTCCTGCTCGCCGAAGCCGAACCGGTCGGCGGTGGCGGAGAAGAGGCGGGTGACGTTGGAGTGCGGGATCACCACACCCTTCGGGCGGCCCGTGGAGCCGGACGTGAAGATCACATACGCGGGGTGGTCGGCCCGCAGCGGCGTGGTGCGGTCGGCGTCGGTGGGGTCGGCGGACGTGCCCTCGTGCCGGGCGGCGGCCACGGACTCGACGCCGTCCAGGACGAGTACGGGACCGGCCTCCTCCAGCACGGCGGCGCGGCGCGCGGCGGGCGCGTCCGGGTCGACGGGCAGATATCCGGCGCCGGACTTGAGTACGGCGAGGACCGCGACCACGAGCTCGGCGGAGCGCGGCAGGACCAAGCCGACCAGCCGCTCGGGCCCGGCTCCCCGGGCGATCAGGTGGTGGGCGAGCCGGTTGGCCCAGGCGTTGAGCTCGCCGTACGTCAGGGTCGTGCCCTCGTACACCACCGCGACCGCGTCCGGGGTGCGGCGGGCCTGCGCCTCGAACCAGGACGGGATGGTGCCCGCGTCGAGATCGGTGGCCGTGGGGTTCCACTCGGTCAGGACGCGGTGGCGCTCGTCCTCGGCCATGACGTCGACCGAGCCGATCGCCCGCGCGGGGTCGGCGGTCAGGGCGCGCAGATAGGCGACGAAGCGGCGGCCGTGGCCGTCGATGTCCTCGGCGCCGTACGCGGCGGTGTTGCCCGCGATGCGCACGCCGATGCCGTCGTCGCCGGAGCCGCCCTCGAAGACGATCACCAGGTCGTCGACGGGACCGCTGGGCATGCCGTGCGCGGCCGCCGTGCACGGGCCGAACCGCAGCCCCTCGTCCAGCGGCAGGAAGTTGATGGACGGGCCGAACATACGGCGCGAGTGGCCGCCGAGCCCGAGGTCCTTGCGCAGGTCCTCGCCCCGGTAGCGCTGGTGGCGCAGCAGGCCCCGCATCTCCTGGCCGACGTGCCGGTGCAGATCGAGGAAGGACATCTCGGGGCGTACGGCCAGGCGCAGCGGCAGGACGTTGGAGGCCATGCCGGGGGTCGCCTGGGTGACAGAGGTCAGGCGGCCGGTGACGGGGAAGCCGAGGACGACGTCGGCCGCGCGGGTGAAGTGGCGCAGATACGCGGCCGCGGCGGCGGTGAGGGTGACCTGCCAGGTCGAGCGCGCCTCGCGGGCGAGGCGCTTGATCTCGGCGAAGTACTCCGGTTCCAGCCATGCCTCGTACCGCTTGGACTCGGCCCACAGGCCGGTGGCGCGGTCGGGGAGATTCAGGATCTCCGGGTCGTCGCCGAACCGTTCGAGCCAGTAGTCGTGGTCCCGGGTACTGCGTTCGCTCTCGGTGTACTTCTCGTGCTCGGCGACGAACTCGGCGAGCGGCGAGAACGAAGTGAGGGGAATCTCTTCTTCCGCAACGAGCGCGCTGTAGCAGTCGGCGACACGCTGCACGAGGAGGTTGAACGCATACGCGTCACAGACGATGTGATGCGTCCTCATGTACCAGAAGAAGCGGTCCGGGGCGACCTTGAACAGCATCTGCACGAAGAGCGGGCCGTTTTGCAGGTCAAAGGGCCGGTCGAGGTCTTCCTGCATGGCCGCGAAGGCCGCCGCACGCGGGTCGCTCTCGCCTGTCAGGTCCACGTGGGGCAGCGGCCAGTCGCGCCAGTCGCGCACCGACTGCCGTGGTACGCCGTCCACTTCGGTGAAGGTGGCCCGCAGCGCCTCGGCCTCGTCGATCGCCCGGCGCAGCGCGCTCTCGAACAATTCCGGGACGAACGTCCCGTGAATTTCCACGTAACCGTTGAGGTTGTAGAGAAGGCTGTCCGGAGCCAGCTTCTGGGCGAACCAGACGCGCTCCTGCGCCGTCGACAAAGGATGGCCTGCAGACTGCGATCCGCCGAACACCTAGAGAATCCCCCACGCATTATCGGGGGACAGTCTTCCTCTGGCCCCCCGGCGTACGGGTTCTCACACCACCCCCGCACACGCTTTCCAAAGTCGAACAAGATCGGACTCTATCATCGAGCCTTGACGAGTCGACTTCCGGCCAAACGTGATAAGGGACCGTCAGATGATGTTCGCCGTATGTCATTTGACATACGGCGAACTCGCTACGAGACGATGTCCTTCTTCTCGAAGCCCCGGAACGCCAGGGCGACGAGCACCAGCGCGTACCCCACCGACACCCCCGCGCCCTGGGCCATGCCGCTCCACTCCAGATGCGGCTGGAGCGCGTCCGCCCAGGCGAACTGCCAGTGCGCGGGCAGGGCCTTGCGCCAGCTGCCCAGCGCGGTGATCGCGTCCAGCACATTGCCCACGATCGTCAGGCCCACCGCACCGCCCACCGCGCCCAGCGGCGCGTCCGTCCTGGTCGACAGCCAGAACGCGAGACCGGCGGTGACCAGTTGGGAGACGAAGACGAACGCCACCGCGATGGCCAGGCGCGGTATCGCCTGCCCCGCCCCGAGGGAGCCGCCGGTGGGGATCTCCAGCGGGCCCCAGCCGTACGCCGCCGTGCCGACCGCGAGCGCCACCAGCGGCAGCAGCACGATCGCCGCCGCGCTCAGGCCGAGCGCCACCGCCAGCTTGCTCCACAGCAGCCGGGCCCGGGGCACGGGCGCGGCCAGCAGATAGCGCAGCGAGGACCAGCTGGCCTCCGAGGCGACCGTGTCGCCGCAGAACAGGGCGACGGGCACCACCAGCAGGAAGCCCGCCGAGACGAACAGGGCGGTCGCCGCGAAGTTCGCGCCGGACGCCGTCGCCGTGTCGATCAGGGTGATCCGGCCGTCGCGGCCGGACGGGGTGCCGCCGATCGCGAAGGCGGTGACCAGGATGAAGGGCAGGGCGGCGAGGAGGCCGCCCATCACCATGGTGCGCCGGCGCCTGAGCTGGCGCGCCGCCTCCACCCGCAGCGGCAGGGTGCGGCCGGGCCGGTAGCCGGGCGCCGTCGCCCGCAGGTCCGCCCCGGACGGTGTCCCCGTGTGCGTCGGCGTCGTCATCCCGATCCTCCGATCAGGGTCAGGAACGCGTCCTCCAGGCGGCGGTGCGGGCCCACGCCCGTCAACGGCACGTCCAGGCGGATCAGTTCGGTGATCAGTTCGGTCGGGGTCGCGCCCGCCAGGCGGACCAGCATGCCCTCGTCGGTGCGGGTCGCCGCGCCGATGCCGGGCAGCGCGGCCACCTTGTCGGCCAGCACGTCCGCCACCGGGCCGGCCACCGTCACGAGCAGCGTGTCGCTCTCGCCGGTGATCTCGGCGACCGGGCCCGCCTGGACGAGGCGGCCGCGGTCCATGACGACCAGATGCGTGCAGGACTGCTCGACCTCCGACAGGAGGTGGCTGGAGACGATGACCGTGCGGCCGCCCCGCGCGTAACGGATCATCACGTCCCGCATCTCGCGGATCTGCGGCGGGTCCAGGCCGTTGGTCGGCTCGTCCAGTATCAGCAGGTCCGGCATGCCGAGCATGGCCTGGGCGATGGCCAGGCGCTGGCGCATGCCCTGCGAGTACGTGCGCACCGCCCGCTGGAGCGCGTCGCCCAGGCCCGCGATCTCCAGGGCCTCGTCCATGCGCGAGTCCTCGGCGGGGCGGCCGGTGGCCTGCCAGTACAGCTCCAGGTTGGCGCGGCCCGACAGATGCGGCAGGAAGCCCGCGCCCTCCACGAAGGCCCCGACCCGGGAAAGCACCGGGGCGCCCGGGCGGATCGCGTGGCCGAAGACCCGGATCTCGCCGCCGTCGGGGCGGATCAGTCCCATCAGCATCCGCAAGGTGGTGGTCTTGCCCGCGCCGTTCGGCCCGAGCAGGCCCAGGACCTGGCCCTGCTCGACCCGGAAGGAGAGGTCGCGGACCGCGTAACGGTCGCTCGACCTGCTGTACTTCTTGGTCAGGCCGGTGATCTGGAGCGGGACTTCGGCCAGCTCCGGATCGGGGGCCCCAGCCGTGGTGCGCCGGGTGACCAGCAGGCCGAGCGCGATCACCGCGCCCGCCAGCGGAAGCCCCCAGGACCACCAGGGCACCCCGGCCGGGTCGGTCTTCACACCGGGCGCGGTCGGCACGGTCAGGGTGGAGTCGGCGAGCGAGACGGTGTACGTCCCCGGCGCCGTCGGCGAGGCGTAGCCGAGGTCGGTCGCGGCGACCACCAGGCGCAGCCGGTGGCCCGCCTCCACGTTGTGGTCGACGGCGGGCAGGGTCAGCTCGACCGTCCGGCCCTCCTTGGCGCCGTCCACCCGGACGGGCGCGACCAGCTGGGCGGGCAGCACCTGCCGCTTGCCGTCCGGCCCCACGTCGTACACCTTGCCGAAGAGCACCGCGTCGTCGCCGCTCGACTTGACCTTCAGCTTGACCGTGGGCGAGCCGGTGATACGGATGCCGGGCTTCAGCTTCGGCGAGTCGAAGGCCGCGTACTGCCCGGGGAAGTCGATGTTCAGGCCGCCGACGCCCAGCGAGGACAGGCCCGCGAGGCCGCCGCCGACGCCGGGCACGGCGGAGATGGCGGGCGGGGCCGCGCCCGCCGGGTTCTCGAAGGTCTGCTCGCGGCCGCTGAGCGCCACCGCGCGGGTGCCGCTCGCCAGGCCCGGGTAGCTGCCGCTGGTCGCGCCGCGCAGCTGGGCGGCGCCGTCGGTGGAGCTGATGCCGCCGGTCCTGGTGACCCGGAAGGCGGGGCCGGTGTCGGCGCCCTTGTCGCCCTTGAGATAGCGGTCGAACCAGGAGGCGATACGGGCGTCGACGCGGCCCGACTCGCGGTCGCCGCCGTCGTGTCCGCCCGCGATCCAGTCGACCGCGACCGGCGCCCCGTTGGCGCGGATCCTCCGGGCCGCCGCGTCCGCCTGGCCGAGCGGGAAGAGCGAGTCGGTCTGGCCCTGCACCAGCAGCGTCGGCACCTTGATGCGGTCGCCGACGGCGGACGGGGAGCGGGCCGCGAGCAGGTCGCGCGCCTGCGCGTCCGGCGTGCCGCTGACCGCGACCCTCTCGTACATCTCGCAGAGCTGTTTCTCGAAGGTCTTGCAGCCGCCGCCGGTGGAGAAGAAGATCCCGGCCCACAGCTTCTTGAAGACGCCGTCCGGGAAGAGCGCGTCGGCCAGGTTCCAGTAGGTGATCTGGGGGGCGATCGCGTCGACCCGCTTGTCGTAGCCCGCCGCCAGCAGCGAGATCGCGCCGCCGTAGGAGGCACCGGTGACGCCCACGCGCGGGTCGCCCGGCGCGTCCAGCTCCACCTCGCGCCGCTGGGCCAGCCAGTCGATCAGCCGCGAGACGTCCTTGACCTCGTACGCCGGGTCGTTGAGGCCGATGTCGCCCGTGGAGTCGCCGAAGCCGCGCGCGGACCAGGTCAGCACCGCGAAGCCCTCGCGCGCGAGCTTCTGCGCCTGTGGGCGCACGTCGTCCTTGTTGCCGCCGAAGCCGTGTCCGAGCAGCACGGCGGGGCGCTTCTTGCCCGCGCCGCCCGCCGTGAAGAAGGACGTGTCGATCTTCGCGCCGGGCATCTGGAGGACCCGGTCCTCCTGGTGCACCGCCGGCGTGCCGCTCGCGCCGGTGGCCGTCCAGATTCCGGCCCCGGCCAGCACGGCCAGAGCGGCGGCCGCGGCGGCCGCCGCCCGTCCACGAGGTCGGCGAAGACGAGGTCTGCGCAATTCCATGCCTCCACCGTAAGTGCCGCCTCCGACAACCGAGCCTGCCGCCAGGTGGAGGTGGCGGCGGTACTCACGGCGTACGGCCGCGCTCTCCCGTACCGCAGCGGGAGTAGGCGGCCGTACGGGCGCGCGGGCCGCGGCTCAGCCGAACGACGCCCGCTGGAGCCAGAAGTCGAGCAGCCCGGCGTCGCCCAGCACCTCGACCTTGGGGCTGTCGGCGGGCAGCCGGCGGTAGAAGACGTTCATGACGTCGGTCAGCGGGCCGCGCAGCGCGACCGTCGCCTTCTCGTGGCCCCGGCGCCAGCTCAGCCCCTTTTCGCCGAGCTCGATCAGCCACTCCGCGTCGGGCACGTCGGTGGCGTGAAGGTGGATGCTGCGGCCGGGGCCGCGCAGCTCGGCGGCCTGCGGGGCGAGCTCGGCGGCCTGGATGAAGCTGACGATCTCCAGCCACTCGTCGATGGTGTCGACCGCCACCTCGGGCGCGAGCCGGTACTCGGCGCCGACGGTGAACGCGGCATCCGCGCGGTGGACCACCGTCTCATGGGTCATCCGGCGCGCCCAGAACCCGGCGGTCGCCTCGCCCGCCCAGGTCCACGCGGCCTGGTCGGGACCGGCGTCCCGCAGCGCGTCGGCGCAGAGCTCGGCGCCCTGCGCCAACCAGGCGTCCAGCGCGTCCGGTTCGTCGCCGTCGGGGCCCTTGGAGTCGAGCGCGAGCCGCTCGGGGGCGCTGGTGGCCTTGGACCGTACGATCTCGGCGACCCAGCGGTGCGCCCCGCTCACATGGACGGCGAGCTCGCGCAACGTCCAGTCGGGGCAGGTCGGTACGGTGACGGAGAGGTCCGCACCCGTGAGGTGGGACCTCAGCTCGTCTGTCTGGCGGAGGATTTCGGAACAGTAGAAGTCGTGGCCCAGAGGGGAATCCGCGGCAGTCATGCCTCAAACCCTAGGTGCGGTCCGCCCATTACGTCCCTCGATCGAGCGGCCGGAACCGGACAGAGTGCCCGGTCCCGGCGGCCTTGGCCGCGAACCCGCCTCAGACCTGCTCGTCCTCCGGGACGCTCACCAGCCAGCGCGTCTCGCGGCGCGGCCGCAGATAGAAGGCCCAGTAGAGGGTGGCGACGGCCGTGATGCCGCCGGTCCACAGCAGATACGTCGTCTCCTGCTGGGTGAGGATGTACGCGAGGACGGCGATCAGCAGCACCGGCACCGCGGGCCACAGCGGCATCCGCCAGGCCGGGACCTCGCGGTGCGCGCCCCGGCGGCTGAGCAGTGCCGCGACCGCGACCAGCAAGTACATCCCGGTGACCGAGACGCCCGTGACGCCGTACAGGGTGTCGAGGTTGACGAAGCACAGGGCCGCGCCCGGGACGCCGACAAGGAGGGTGGCGACCCACGGGGAGCCGAACCGGCCGAGCCGCGAGAGCGCGCGGTTGACCGGCTCGGGCCAGGCCTTGTCGCGGGCCGAGGCGAACAGGACGCGGGAGTTCTGGATGACCATCACGATGCCCGCGTTGACGATGGCGAGGGCGACGCAGAGGCTGACGAAGGTGCCCACGGCCGAGTTGGACCAGGCGGTGACCATCGCGCCGATGTCGCCGGAGGTGAGGGCGGCGAGGTCGGGGGCGCCGACGGTGATGGCGATGACCGGGACGAGGATGACGGCGGTGGAGATGGCGAGGGTGGCGAGCACGGTCCGCGCGACGTTGCGGCGCGGGTGCTCCAGCTCCTCGGAGAGGTAGACGGCCGTCGAGAAGCCCTGGGTGACGAAGAGGGCGATGGCCAGGCCCGAGACGACCATCATCGCGGTGACCGGGGAGTGCGTACCGCCGTCAGCGGCCACCGTGCCGTGCACCAGCGAGGAGGCGCCCCGGTGGCTGTGCGAGAAGCCGAGGACGGCGACCACGGCCGCGGCGACGACTTCGAGCACCAGGAAGATGCCGGTGATCCAGGCGTTGGCCCGCAGGTCGAGCAGTCCGGCGAGGGTGGCGAGCAGCATCACGCCGCCGCCCGCGACCGGGGCCGGGATGTGGACGAGGGGGGCCAGATAGTCGGCCGTGCCCATCGCGATGACCGGAGGGACGATCATCACCACGAGCAGCGACAGGACGAACACCAGCCAGCCCGCGAGGCGACCCGCGAGCGTCGAGACCATCGCGTACTCGCCGCCCGCGCTGGGGATGAGCGTGCCCAGCTCCGAGTAGCAGAACGCGACGCCGATACAGAGCAGCGAGCCGATGGCGATGGTGAGCGCGGTGTAGGTGCCCAGGCCCGCGAAAAGATCGGGGACGACCACGAAGAGGGTGGAGGCGGGCGTCACGCAGGACAGCGTGAGCAGGGTGCCGCCCACGACGCCGATGGAACGCTTGAGCTTCTTGGGGGCTTCGCCCGTCGCCGGGGAGAGGACGTGGGGCGGGCTGAGCGTTTCGGTCATCGATGCGCATCCGATCGGCAAGGTGCGGGGTGTGAGCGGGGAGCGCTATCGACCTCCGGGTGGTGCTCCGGGGCCCGTCCGGCCCCGGTGGTGAGTGGTGTGTCGCTCCCTTGGGGCGACATTTCAATCTCCACGCGATCCGCAGGTCAATAGCTGTTCACCTACGGAATCCGTCGCTCCACAGCCCTTGCGGAACTGATCCGGCATTAAGAGCGCAATAAAAACGCCCTGTCGGGCAGTACGGGAACCGCAGCCCGCGCGCGGAAATTTTTCGCCCTGTTCCGCATGCCGGAACGACGCCGACGACCGAGACGGCACTTGCGGTTACCCGGGGTCACGGACGGGCGCCCGAGCCCGCTCCCGGATGGGCGCCCGGCCCGGCCCCCGGCCGGTGCGCCCCCGGCCACCGCCACCCGCCACCCGCCTCCCGTCACCCGCCCACCCCCAGCGCCGCGACCAGCGCCCGTACCGGCGCCGACGGGGTGCGCGGGTGCAGGGCCTCCGTGCGGTGCACCAGGCGGGGCACCGCGACGCGGACCGCGGCCGTGCCCGCCAGGCCCTCGGCCGCCGCGAGCCCCGTCGCGGCGAGCCCGTGTCCGGCCGCGACCAGTTCGGCAAGCCCCCTCAAGTCGCCTCCCCCGTACGCCAGTCGGGGCCGGAAGCCGTCGGCGTGCGCGGCGGCGCGCAGCTGGGCCAGGGAGACCGCCGCGTCCGGCGCGTCGACCCAGTGCGCGTCGGCCAGGTCCGCGAGGCGCAGCGAGGCGCGGCGCGCCAGCGGGTGCCCGGCCGGGAACAGCACCGCGAGCGGGGTCTGAGCCACGGCCACCGTGACCATCGGGCCCGCGTCCGGCAGCGGCAGCGGGTCGTTGGGGGCCGCGGCCCCGTCCACCAGGCCCAGATCGGCCTCCCCGGTCACCACGGCCCGTACCGCCGCGTCCCGGCCGAGCACCCGCACCTCGGCCGCGAGCCCCGGGGCGTCCCGGCGCACCCCGGCCAGGGCGGCGGCGAGCGCGGGCGTGAGGGCGGCCGGGGTGCAGACGAGCGCCAGGCGCTCGGCACGCACCCCGCGCAGCCGGGCGATGTCCGCGCGGGCCGCGTCCAGGCGCAGCAGCAGTGGCCGGGCGTGCTCCATCAGCCGCTCGCCCGCCTCGGTCGGCCCGACCGGCCTGCGCTCCACCAGCCGGGCGCCGAGGTCGGCCTCCAGCGCCGCGATGTGCTGCGAGACGGCCGACTGCGTATAGCCGAGGCGCTGCGCGGCGACGGAGAAGGAGCGGTGCTCGACGACGGCCACGAAGGTGCGCAGGAGATGGGGATCCATGGGCATCAGTAAAACCCACGTGCATCAGCATCACTGATCCTCGATGCATTGATCATCGTTGGACGCGATGCGGGGCCGCCGCCCACGATGGATCCATGACGAACCACACCGCACGGATCGCCCTGGTCGGCGACCGCTCCCCCAACGTCCGCTCGCACACCCGCATTCCGCTGCTGCTCGACGCCCTGCGCGAGCGCGACGGGCTCGACCTCGACGCGTACTGGATCCCCACCGATCAGGCCGAGGACGGCGTCGAGGGGTTCGACGCGATCTGGGTGCTGCCGGGCAGCCCGTACCGCAGCGAGGCGGGTGTGCTGGCAGCCGTGCGCACCGCCCGCGAGCAGGGCATCCCGTTCCTCGGCACCTGCGGCGGCTTCCAGCACGCGCTGCTGGAGTTCGCCCGGGACGTGTGCGGGCTCGACGACATCGCGCACGCCGAGAACGACCCCGACGCCCCCGTCGAGGACGCGCTGATCGTGCCGCTGGCCTGCTCGCTGGTCGGCCACGAGGGCACGGTCGAGCTCAGCCCGGGCTCACTGGCCGAGCAACTGCTCGGCGCCGAGCGGTCGGTGGAGCGCTACCACTGCATGTTCGGCCCCAACCCGCGCCACCTGGACACCCTGCGCGCCCACGGTCTGCGCTTCACCGGCACCGACTCCGCGGGCGAGGTCCGCGTCGCCGAGCTGCCCGGCCACCCGTTCTTCCTGGCCACGCTCTTCCAGCCGGAGCTGTCCGGCGACGGCACGCGCCCGCACCCGATCGTCCGGGGACTCGCGGCGGCGGCCGTGGCGACGGCGGCGGCCCGCACGGCGGGGGAGACCGTACGGGCCGCTTCGAAGGGCTGAGCCGGGGGGGGCGGCCGAGCCGTGGTCGGTGCCGGCGGGGGATGCCGGGTCAGTGGTTGCGGGGGAAGCCCAGGTCGACGCCGGCCGGGGCGTCGGCCGGGTCCGGCCAGCGGGTGGTGACGACCTTGCCGCGGGTGTAGAAGTGCGTGCCGTCGTTGCCGTAGATGTGGTGGTCGCCGAAGAGCGAGTCCTTCCAGCCACCGAAGGAGTGGTAGCCCACCGGCACCGGGATCGGCACGTTGACGCCGACCATGCCGGCCTCGACCTCCAGCTGGAAGCGGCGGGCGGCGCCGCCGTCCCGGGTGAAGATCGCGGTGCCGTTGCCGAACGGGGAGGCGTTGATGAGGGCCAGGCCCTCGTCGTACGACGCCACGCGCAGCACGCACAGCACCGGCCCGAAGATCTCGTCCCGGTAGGCGTCCGCCGAGGTCGGCACCTTGTCGAGCAGCGAGAGGCCGATCCAGTGGCCGTTCTCGAAGCCCTCGACGGTGTGGCCGGTGCCGTCCAGGACGACCTCGCTGCCCTGGGCGGCCGCGCCCGTCACATAGGAGGCGACCTTGTCGCGGTGGGCGGCGGTGATCAGCGGGCCCATCTCGGACGTGGGGTCGTCGCCCGGGCCGATCTTGATCTTCTCGGCCCGCTCCTTGATCTTGGCGACCAGCTCGTCGCCGATGGCGCCCACGGCCACCACGGCCGAGATCGCCATGCAGCGCTCGCCCGCCGAGCCGTACGCGGCGGAGACGGCGGCGTCGGCGGCCGCGTCCAGGTCCGCGTCCGGCAGGACCAGCATGTGGTTCTTGGCGCCGCCCAGGGCCTGGACGCGCTTGCCGTTCGCGGAGGCCGTGGCGTGGATGTAGCGGGCGATCGGCGTGGAGCCGACGAAGGAGACGGCGGCCACGTCCGGGTGGGCGAGCAGCGCGTCGACCGCGACCTTGTCGCCGTGGACGACGTTGAAGACGCCGTCGGGCAGCCCCGCCTCGCTCAGCAGCTCCGCGATCTTCATCGAGGCCGACGGGTCCTTCTCCGACGGCTTCAGTACGAAGGTGTTGCCGCAGGCGATGGCGATCGGGAACATCCACATCGGCACCATGGCCGGGAAGTTGAAGGGTGTGATGCCCGCGACCACGCCGAGCGGCTGGCGGATCGAGGAGACGTCCACGCGCTGTGACACCTGGGTGGAGAGCTCGCCCTTGAGCTGGGTGGTGATCCCGCAGGCCAGGTCCACGATCTCCAGGCCGCGCGCGACCTCGCCGAGCGCGTCCGAGTGGACCTTGCCGTGCTCGGCGGTGATCAGCTCGGCGATGGCGTCCCGGTTGGCGTCGAGCAGCGCGCGGAACGCGAACAGCACGGTGGTGCGCTGGGCGAGCGAGGACTGGCCCCAGGTCGCGTACGCCTCCCGGGCGGCCGCGACCGCCGCGTCCACCTCGTCGACGCTCGCGAAGGCGACCTGCGTCGTGACGGCGCCGGTCGCGGGGTCCGTCACCGGACCGTACGTACCGGACGCGCCCTCGACGGCCTTGCCACCGATCCAGTGGTTGACGGTCTTCGTCATGACGGAAAACTCCTTCGGCGATGCTTCACAGATGGCGGCGTCGGGCTGCGACCTGCCGGTCGTACTCCTCACGCGCCTCGACCGCCGACGGACGCGTCGCGGTCTCGGCCACAGGAACATCCCACCACGCCTGCGCCGGGGGCGGGCCCGACACAGTGTCTGCCGTTTCGGTCTCCACGTAGACACATGTGGGACGGTCCGCCGCACGCGCGAGAGCGAGGGCTTCGCGCAGGTCACGGATGGTCTTGGGGCGCAGCACGGCCATCCCGAGCGAGGCCGCGTTCGCCGCCAGGTCCACCGGCAGCGGCTCCCCCGTACAGCTGCCGTCCGGCGCCCGGAAGCGGTACGCCGTGCCGTACCGCTCGCCGCCCACCGCCTCGGAGAGCCCGCCGATCGAGGCATACCCGTGGTTCTGCAGGATCACCACCTTGAGCGGGATGTTCTCCTGCACCGCCGTGACGATCTCGGTCGGATTCATCAGATACGTGCCGTCGCCGACCAGCGCCCACACCGGCCGCCCGGGCGCGGCCAGGGCGACCCCGATCGCCGCCGGGATCTCGTATCCCATACAGGAGTAGCCGTACTCGACGTGGTACTGGTCGCGCGAGCGGGTCCGCCACAGCTTGTGCAGATCGCCGGGGAGCGAGCCCGCCGCGTTGATCAGGATGTCGTCCCCGGTGACCAACGTGTCGAGCAGGCCCAGGACTTGGGCCTGGGTGGGCCGGGCGTCCTCGCTGTCGGGGGTGTACGCGACCGTCACCCGCCGCTCCCACGCGGCCTTCAGCTCCGCGTACCCGCTCTCGTACGACGGCTCGACGCGGTGTTCGCGCAGCGCCCCGGCCAGCGCCTGGAGCCCCGCCCGGGCGTCGCCGACGACTTGCAGCCCGCCCATCTTGTGCGCGTCGGCGCCGTTGACGTTCAGGCTCGCGAAGCGGACGTCCGGGTTCTGGAAGAGGGTCGAGGACGCGGTGGTGAAGTCGGTCCAGCGGGTGCCGACGCCGAGCACCACGTCGGCGGTGCGGGCCAGTTCGTCGGCGGTGGCCGTGCCGGTGTGGCCGATGCCGCCCACGTCACAGGGGTGGTCGAAGGGGAGCGAGCCCTTGCCCGCCTGGGTGGAGGCGACCGGGATGCCGGTCCGCTCGGCGAAGTGCCGCAGGGCCTCCTCGGCCCCGCTGTGGTGGACGCCGCCGCCCGCCACGATCAGCGGGCGCCGGGCGCCGCGCAGCAGGTGGACCGCCTCGTTCAGCTCGTCCGAGTCCGGCGGCGTCGCCCGCACCCGCCACACCCGCCGCCGGAAGAACTCCTCGGGCCAGTCGCACGCCTCGGCCTGCACGTCCTGCGGCAGCGCCAGGGTCACCGCGCCGGTCCTGGCCGGGTCGGCGAGCACGCTCATCGCGGCGAGCGCGGCCGGGATCAGCGCCTCGGGCCGGGTGATCCGGTCGAAGTAGCGCGAGACGGGGCGCAGGCAGTCGTTCACCGACACATCGCCCGCGTACGGGACTTCGAGCTGCTGGAGGACCGGGTCGGCGGGCCGCGAGGCGAAGACGTCACCGGGCAGCAGCAGGACCGGCAGATGGTTGACGGTGGCCAGCGCCGCGCCGGTGACCAGGTTGGTGGCGCCCGGGCCGATCGAGGTGGTCACCGCGTGCGCGGAGAGCCGCCCGGACTGGCGGGCGTAGCCCACCGCCGCGTGCACCATGGCCTGTTCGTTGCGGCCCTGGTGGTACGGCATGTCGCTGCCGGGCTCCAGGAGCGCCTGGCCGATCCCGGCGACGTTGCCGTGGCCGAAGATGCCCCAGGTCGCGGTGATCAGACGCTGCTCGACGCCGTCCCGGGCGGTGTACTGCCGGGAGAGGAAGGCGAGCAGCGCCTGCGCGGTGGTGAGCCGCCTGGTCGTCGCGCTCATCGGTAACCCTCCGCGTGGTCGGGGTGGAAGCTGATCCGCCACGCGCGCTCCGCGCCGGGGCCCGCCATGACGTTCAGGTAGTACATGGGGCGGCCGGGCGCGGCGATCGACGGGCCGTGCCAGCCGTCGGGGACGAGCACCGCGTCGCCGTCGCGCACCTCGGCGAGCACGTCCGCGCCGCCGGGACGCGACGGCGAGACCCGCTGGAAGCCGAAGCCCTTGGGGTCCTCGAACGCGAAGTAGTAGATCTCCTCAAGGACCGACTCCCGCCCCGGGATGTGCTCGTCGTGCTTGTGGGGCGGGTACGAGGACCAGTTGCCGCCGGGCGTGATCACCTCCACGGCGATCAGCCGGTCGCACGCGAAGGCGTCGGCGGCGGCGAAGTTGCGCACCTCGCGGGCGCTGACGCCCGCACCCCGCCGTTCGACGGGCACCTCCGGCGCGGGGCCGTGACGAGCGGGGAGTCGGCGCTCGCATCTCGCTCCTGCCAGGGCGAAGCGGCCTCCCGCGCCGGAGGCGATCTGTGCTCGGGCGTCACGCGGGAGATAGGCGAAGTCGCTGACCCCGCCGAACACGCTCTCCCGGCCCAGCAGTTCCAGGGTCCGACCTTCTGTCTGTACCGTACATCCACCGCTCAGCGGCAGCACGATCCACTCGCTGTCGCCGGTGGTCAACGTGTGCGTGCCGCCGGGCGCCAGCTCCAGCACGCGCAGCGCCGAGTGGTCCCAGCCGGCCCGCTCGGGCCCGATGTCGAGGGCGTAGGCCCCCCGGGCGGTGGAGCCCGCCCGTACGAACAGCTCGTCCATGCGCTCGTCCATGCGTCCTCCCTACCCCCTACAGCAGCCCGGCCGCGGTATCGACCGCGCCCGCCACGTCCCCGTCGGCCGGATAGAGCAGCGTGCGCCCGGCCACCAGCCCCTGCACGGTGGGCAGTTGCAGCGCCGATCGCCACTTCTCGTACGCCGCCTCCTGCTCGGCGGGCGTCCCGCCGACGTCGCCGCCGAGCAGCACGGCTGGGAGTGTCGTGGTCGCCATCACCCTGGCCATGTCGTCCGGGTCCTCGGTGACGGGGACCTTCAGCCAGGTGTACGCCGAGGTCCCGGCCAGCCCCGAGGCGATGGCGAGCGAGCGCGTGACGGCCTCGGCACTGAGATCGTTGTGCACCCGCCCGTCGCGCCGGTGACAGATGAACGGCTCCACGAAGACCGGCAGCCGACGCTCCGCCATCTCGTCGATGGCGCGGGCGGCCGAGTGCAGGGTGCGGAGCGAGCCGGGGTCGTCGTAGTCGACGCGCAGCAGCAGCTTGCCCGCGTCGAACCCGAGGCGGGCGAGGTCCTGGGCGCGGTGGCCGGTGAACCGGTCGTCCAGTTCGAACGCGGCCCCGGCGAGCCCGCCCCGGTTCATGGACCCGATGACGACCTTGTCGTCGAGGGCGCCGAGCAGCAGCAGGTCCTCCAAGATGTCGGCGCTGGCCAGCACTCCGTCGACGCCGGGCCGGGACAGCGCGAGGCAGAGCCGTTCGAGCAGGACACGGCGATCCGCCATGGCGAAGGCGTCCTCGCCGACGCCGAGCGCGCCCCGGGCGGGGTGGTCGGCGGCGATGATCAGCAGCCGCCCGCCGCCCCGGACCAGCGGGCGCCGCACGCGCCGCTCGGCCGCCTCGGCGATGGCCTGCGGATGCCGGGTGCGGACCCGGGCGAGTTCGCCGGGGCTGACGCGAATGCTCACGCCGCTCCCCCCGCCAGTACGCGCTCGACCTCGGCCGGGAACGGCATCGCGGAGGAGCAGGCGAGGCGGGAGGCGACGATCGCGCCGGCGGCGTTGGCGTACCGCGCGATCCGTTCGGTGTCCCATCCGGCGAGCAGCCCGTGGCAGAGCGCCCCGCCGAACGCGTCCCCGGCGCCGAGCCCGTTGACCACCTCCACCTCGACGGGCGGCACTTCGACGGCCCGGCCGTCCCGGCCCATCGCCAGGACCCCCTTGGGCCCCTGCTTGACCACCGCGAGCTCCACCCCGGCGGCGAGCAGCGCCCGCGCGGCGGCGTACGGCTCGCGCTCACCGGTGGCCACTTCGCACTCGTCGAGGTTCCCGACGGCGACGGTGGCGTGCCGCAGGGCCTCGCGGTACCAGCGGGTGGCCCCGCCGGTCTCCTTCAAGGCCGCGTCTTTCCAGGCTGCGTCTTTCCAAAACGTGGGCCGCCAGTCGAGATCGAGGACAGTGGTGCCCGCGCGCGCCCGGGCCGCGAGCGCCGCCAGGGTGGTGGACCGGCTGGGCTCGACGCTCAGCCCCGTCCCGGTCACCCAGAAGATCCGCGCCGCACGGATCGCGGCCAGGTCCAACTCCCCCTCGTACAGCTCCAGATCGGGCGCTTTCGGCTCCCGGTAGAAGTAGAGCGGGAAGTCGTCCGGCGGGAAGATCTCGCAGAAGGTGACGGGCGTGGGCAGGCCCGGGACGGGGGTGACCCAGCGGGCGTCGACCCCGAACTCGCCCAGTTCCGCCCGCAGATACTCACCGAACGGGTCCTCGCCGGTGCGGGTGATGACGGCCGTGCGCCGCCCGAGCCGGGCCGCCGCGACCGCCACGTTGGTGGGCGAGCCGCCGACGAACTTGCCGAAGGACGTGACCCGCGAGAGCGGCACACCGGTCTGGAGCGGATAGAGGTCCACCCCGATCCGGCCCATGGTGATCACGTCGTACGGACCCTCGTACGAAACCGACTCCATGCACGCCCCCTTCATCGGTGACCCCGGCCGGTCCCAGGTCTAGCCGCCCCGGCCGGGCCCTGTCAATCTTTTGTCCTGACATTCGGACGTAGTCTTGACACCGTTCTCGCGCCCCGGGAAGGCTGACTGCCATGACGACGGACAGGACTCGCATCCGGATCGGCTCCGCCCCCGACTCCTGGGGCGTCTGGTTTCCCGACGACCCGCGCCAGGTCCCCTGGTCCCGGTTCCTCGACGAGGTCGCGCACGCGGGGTACGCGTGGATCGAGCTCGGACCGTACGGCTATCTCCCCACCGATCCGGCGCGCCTCGCCGACGAGACCGCGCGGCGGGGCCTGCGCGTCTCGGCCGGGACCGTCTTCACGGGGCTGCACCACGGCCCCTCGGTGTGGGACACGACCTGGGAGCACGTCGCGGACGTGGCCGAGCTGACCCGGGCCACCGGCGCCGGACACCTCGTCGTCATCCCGGCGTTCTGGCGCGACGACAAGACCGGCGAGGTCCTGGAGAGCTCCACGCTCACCGCCGCGCAGTGGCGCGATCTCGCCACCCAGACCGAGCGCCTGGCCCGCGAGGTGCGCGAGCGCTACGGGCTGCGGATCGTGGTGCACCCGCACGCCGACACCCACATCGACAGCGAGGAGAACGTGGCGCGCCTGCTCGACGCCACCGACCCGGACCTCGTCGGCCTCTGCCTGGACACCGGCCACTACGCCTACTGCGGCGGGGACAGCGTCAAGCTGATCGAGACGTACGGGGAGCGGATCGGCTATCTCCACCTCAAGCAGGTGGACCCGGAGATCCTGGCCCAGGTGCACGCCGAGCGGCTGCCGTTCGGGCCCGCCGTGGCCCGGGGCGTGATGTGCGAGCCGCCGCACGGGGTGCCCGCGCTCGAACCCGTCCTCGCGGCGGCCGAAGCGCTCGACGTCGACCTCTTCGCGATCGTGGAGCAGGACATGTACCCGTGCGATCCGGACCGCCCGCTGCCCATCGCCGAGCGCACCCGCGCGTTCCTGCGCTCCTGCGGGGCCTGACCCGCCGACTCCTGCGGGGCCCGACGCCGGGCGTCGACGCCGCACCGATCGCCCGCGCCCCGTGAGGGCGCGGGCGGCTCCGCCCGCCCGCCCCCATTCACCCCGTATGCCACCCCTGTCACAACCGTGCACCCGACGTCACACATGTCTCGATTACGCGGGTCTTGCGTCACAGACAGTCGACAGCCACACCCCTGCCTTCACTCTCTGTCGTTCAACGGGCACAGGCTGAGTGATCGTCAAGTTCCCGCGCCCGGCTCCCCCGACGGCCACCGGACCGCCGCTGCGGCGCACGCAGGGAGGTGCCCACCATGACCGACCGACGACTCTGGTCGTACAAGGAAATCGCCGCACACATCCGGGTCCAGCCGGACACGGTCCGCTCGTACCGCAAACACGGGCTGCTCCCCCCGCCCGACCTGGTCGAGAACGGCAAACCCTTCTGGTACGCGGACACCATCCGCACCTGGGTCGCGCGCCGCCCCGGGAACCGGAGCACCCGCAAGGACGACTGACCGTGGGACGGATACGCCGAGGGGACTGGATTAATACCCCCTAGGGGTATAACGTGGTTCATCGTCAGGGCGTCCCGGCTTCCCCGTGGCCCTCTGGTGCACCATGGACCCGTACCGCCCCGAAGAGGAGAAGCCCATGACCGCCGAGACCGAAGCCGCCGTCGCCACGACCGGCTCCTGCTGCTCGCCCGCCGGTTCCTGCCACAGCGACGGCCCGGCCGACGTCCAGCTCGGCTCCGTCACCACCGTCTACCAGGTCTCCGGCATGACCTGCGGGCACTGCGAGGGCGCGGTGTCGAGCGAGATCTCCGAGATCGCCGGCGTCGGCTCGGTCACGGCCGTCGCCGCGACCGGCCAGGTCACCGTCGTCTCCGCCGCGCCGCTGGACGAGGAGGCCGTCCGGGCCGCGGTCGACGAGGCCGGCTACGAGCTGGTCGGCCTCGCCTGAGTCACGGTTTCCCCGTCCGGGCCGTACGAGCGACGCATTCGGCTCCGTACGGCCCGGCCTCTTTTTCTGGAGCCTCACGTGGACAACGTGAACACCGTGGACCGCCCCCCGAGCGCCGCGCCCCGGCTGGTCGAGCTGACCATCGGCGGGATGACCTGCGCCTCGTGCGCGGCCCGCATCGAGAAGAAGCTCAACCGCATGGAGGGCGTCGAGGCGACGGTCAACTACGCGACCGAGAAGGCGAAGGTCGCGTACGCGACCGGGATCGAGGTCGCGGACCTCATCGCCACCGTCGTGAAGACCGGCTACACCGCCGAGGAGCCACCGCCGCCGGAGCCCGAACCGGTCGCGGACGCCGCCGCCGACGGCCCGGCCGAGCGGCTCGACCCCGAGCTCGCGGCGCTGCGCGGGCGCCTGATCGTCTCGGCCCTGCTCGCCGCGCCCGTGGTCCTGCTCGCGATGGTCCCATCCCTCCAGTTCGACAACTGGCAGTGGCTGAGCCTGACGCTGGCCGCGCCGGTCGTGGTCTGGGGCGGGCTGCCGTTCCACCGCGCCGCCGCCGTCAACCTCCGGCACGGCGCGGCCTCGATGGACACCCTGGTCTCCGTCGGCACCCTCGCCGCCTTCGTCTGGTCGCTGTGGGCGCTGTTCTTCGGGGACGCCGGGATGCCCGGCATGCGCCACGGCTTCGAGCTCACCGCGAGCGGGACGAGCGGTGCCTCCACCATCTACCTCGAAGTGGCCGCCGGGGTCGTCTCCTTCATCCTGCTCGGGCGCTATCTGGAGGCCCGCTCCAAGCGCAAGGCGGGAGCGGCCCTGCGGGCGCTGCTCGAACTGGGCGCCAAGGACGTGGCCGTCCTGCGCGCGGGCGCCGAAGTGCGCGTCCCGGTGGGCGAGCTGCGCGTCGGCGACCGCTTCGTCGTGCGGCCCGGCGAGACCGTCGCGACCGACGGCACGGTCGTCGAGGGCTTCGGCGCGGTGGACGCGTCGATGCTGACGGGCGAGTCCGTCCCGGTCGACGTGGCCGTGGGCGACCCGGTCACCGGCGCCACGGTCAACGCGGGCGGCCGCCTGGTCGTCGAGGCGACCCGCGTCGGCGCCGACACCCGGCTCGCCACCATGGCCCGCCTCGTCGAGGACGCCCAGAACGGCAAGGCCCAGGTCCAGCGGCTGGCCGACCGGATATCGGAGATCTTCGTCCCCGTCATCCTGCTCATCGCGCTCGGCACGCTGGTCGGCTGGCTGCTGGCCACCGACGACATCACCGCGTCCTTCACGGCGGCCGTCGCGGTCCTGATCATCGCCTGCCCCTGCGCCCTGGGCCTCGCCACCCCCACCGCCCTCATGGTCGGCACGGGACGAGGAGCCCAGCTCGGCATCCTCATCAAGGGCCCGGAGGTCCTGGAGACCACCCGCCGCGTCGACACCATCGTCCTCGACAAGACCGGCACCGTCACCACCGGCCGCATGACGCTGTACGACGTGTACGCGGCCGACGGCACCGACGAGAAGGAGGTGCTGCGGCTCGCGGGGGCCCTGGAGCACGCCTCCGAGCACCCCATCGCCCGCGCCGTCGCCGACGCGGCCGCCGAACGCACCGGCGAGCTGCCCGCACCGGAGTCCTTCCGCGCGCTGCCCGGACGCGGTGTGGAGGGTGTGGTGGAGGGCCGCGCGGTCTTCGTGGGCCGGGGCGTCGAGCTGCCCGCCGCACTCGCGGCCGCCAAGGAGGCCGCCGAGGCCGAGGGGCGCACGGCGGTCACGGTGAGCTGGGACGGGGTGCCCCGGGGCGTGCTGACCGTCGCCGACGCGGTGAAGGAGACCAGCGCCGAAGCCGTCGTACGGCTGCGCGGGCTCGGGCTGCGGCCCGTCCTGCTGACCGGCGACAACCGGGCGGTGGCCCAGTCGGTGGCGGCCCGGGTCGGGATCGCCGCCGAGGACGTGTACGCCGAGGTGCTGCCCGAGGAGAAGGTCGAGCTCGTCAAACGCCTTCAGGGCGAGGGCCGTTCGGTGGCGATGGTCGGCGACGGCGTCAACGACGCGGCCGCGCTCGCCACCGCCGATCTGGGTCTCGCGATGGGCACCGGCACGGACGCCGCGATCGAGGCGGGCGACCTCACCCTCGTACGGGGGGACTTGAGGGTCGCGGCCGACGCGATACGGCTCTCCCGGCGGACCCTGGCCACGATCCGGGGCAACCTGTTCTGGGCCTTCGGCTACAACGTGGCGGCCGTTCCGCTGGCCGCGGCGGGGCTGCTGAACCCCATGATCGCCGGTGCGGCTATGGCGTTCTCGTCGGTGTTCGTGGTAACCAACAGCCTACGGTTGCGCTCCTTCACCTGATCTCCACAAAGAGAGCTAGATCACAGAGATTATGAGGTAACCATCGGGCCGGTTCGGGAGTCTAAGTGGGCGATGCCGAGGACGTCTTGGGGGACGTCCATGGAATGTCTTGGGGGACGTTCCAGGCAGCGCGTTGGCCGGGGCACGTACAACGGGGAGCTTTGAGCGGCCCACCCGTTACGTACGTACCCCGGCAGACCGCCAGACCCCCGGCCGGATCCCGTGGGGGGAATCCGCACCGGGTAAAGGGAAGCGCCCCGCCCGCCAACCCGTGGGGGGATTGGTGGGCGGGGCGCTTCTGTACTTTTCAGGGCTCGGTTCGCCTCCGGGGCGCAAAAGCCTGTGTCGAGAGCCCGATCGTGCTCGACCCTCCTTCGTCGGGCCTCCGCGCTCCCCCAAGCTCTCGACTGCGCTCGAGCAGGGAGGTACCCCCATGCCCTCTCGACACAGGCGCGCCCCTTCGGCTCACTCGCCGGGGTTGGGGTCATCCCAACCCCTAGGGGCGCGGGACCGTGTTGATGTGCGGCTCCGCCGCGATGGGGGTCCCCCCTGTTCGAGCGGAGCCGAGAACTTGGGGGAGCGACCAGCCACGCACGGTCCGCAGCCGAAAAACCGGTACCTCGCGGAGCGTCTAGCGGGCCTCGACGGGGACGAAGTCGCGCAGGACCTCGCCCGTGTAGATCTGGCGCGGGCGACCGATGCGGGAACCCGGCTCCTTGATCATCTCGTGCCACTGGGCGATCCAGCCCGGCAGGCGGCCGAGGGCGAACAGGACCGTGAACATCTCGGTCGGGAAGCCCATGGCGCGGTAGATGAGACCCGTGTAGAAGTCCACGTTCGGGTACAGGTTGCGCGAGACGAAGTAGTCGTCGGAGAGCGCGTGCTCTTCCAGCTTCAGCGCGATGTCCAGCAGCTCGTCGGACTTGCCGAGCGCGGAGAGGACGTCGTGCGCGGCGGCCTTGATGATCTTGGCGCGCGGGTCGAAGCTCTTGTAGACCCGGTGGCCGAAGCCCATCAGACGGACGCCGTCCTCCTTGTTCTTCACCTTGCGGATGAAGGAGTCGACGTCGCCGCCGTTGGCCTGGATGCCTTCCAGCATCTCCAGGACCGACTGGTTGGCGCCACCGTGCAGCGGACCCCACAGGGCGCTGATGCCGGCGGAGATCGAGGCGAACATGTTCGCCTGCGAGGAGCCGACCAGACGCACGGTGGAGGTCGAACAGTTCTGCTCGTGGTCCGCGTGCAGGATGAGCAGCTTGTCGAGCGCCGAGACGACGACCGGGTCCAGCTCGTACTCCTGCGCCGGGACCGAGAACGTCATCCGCAGGAAGTTCTCGACGTAGCCGAGGTCGTTGCGCGGGTAGACGAACGGGTGGCCGATCGACTTCTTGTAGGCGTACGCCGCGATCGTCGGAAGCTTGGCGAGCAGCCGGATCGTCGAGAGGTGACGCTGCTTCTCGTCGAACGGGTTGTGGCTGTCCTGGTAGAACGTGGACAGCGCGGAGACGACCGAGGACAGCATGGCCATCGGGTGGGCGTCACGCGGGAAGCCGTCGAAGAAGCGCTTGACGTCCTCGTGCAGCAGCGTGTGCTGGGTGATCTCGCTCTTGAACGTCGACTGCTGGTCGACGGTCGGCAGCTCACCGTTGATGAGCAGGTACGCGACCTCCAGGAAGGTCGAGCGCTCCGCGAGCTGCTCGATCGGGTAGCCGCGGTAGCGCAGGATGCCCTGCTCGCCGTCGAGGTAGGTGATGGCGGATTTATAGGCAGCGGTGTTGCCGTACCCGCTGTCCAGAGTCACGAGGCCGGTCTGGGCCCGGAGCTTCCCGATGTCGAAGCCCTTGTCGCCGACGGTGCTGTCGATCACCGGGTAGGTGTACTCGCCATCGCCGAACCGCAGTACTACAGAGTTGTCGCTCACGTCATCCCTCACCGACGTAGTGCCTCTTCTTCGAGGTGCCCTGACTGTCTCTACCATCCCCCATTTGGCTCAGCAGAGTGCACTCGGGGTCGCCCATTGGGCTTATTAGCGGCACTCAGTGCCGTCAACCTGCTCATCCTGCCCCCTTCGCCCCGGTTCTGGAAGCCCCAGGTGATGTTTCACACCAAGGCGCCCCCTGACAGCCGATGAGCGAGTGCGGTAAAGCGTCTGCCTGCGGAAACCGTACGCACTGCCTGCCCGATCGCCTTGCGGGACCCCACCAGTACGACGAGTTTTCTGGCGCGGGTGACCGCCGTGTAGAGCAGGTTCCGTTGAAGCATCATCCAGGCGCCGGTGGTGACGGGGATCACCACCGCCGGGTACTCACTGCCCTGCGAGCGGTGGATCGTCACCGCGTACGCATGGGCCAGCTCGTCCAGTTCGTCGAAGTCGTACGGCACCTCCTCGTCCTCGTCGGTACGCACCGTCAGCCGCTGCTCGTCCGGGTCGAGGGAGGTGACCACGCCGACCGTGCCGTTGAAGACGCCGTTCTTTCCCTTCTCGTAATTGTTCCGGATCTGGGTGACCTTGTCGCCCACCCGGAACACCCGGCCGCCGAACCGCTTCTCCGGCAGGTCCGGGCGGGCCGGGGTGATGGCCTGCTGGAGCAGTCCGTTGAGGTTCCCCGCGCCGGCCGGGCCTCGGTGCATCGGCGCGAGCACCTGGACGTCGCGCCGGGGGTCGAGGCCGAACTTCGCGGGGATGCGGCGCGCGGCCACGTCGACGGCGAGCCGGCCCGCGTCCTCGGTCTCCTCCTCCACGAAGTGGAAGAAGTCGCTGAGACCCTGGGTGAGGGGAGGGACACCGGAGTTGATGCGGTGGGCGTTGGTGACCACACCGGACTGCTGGGCCTGGCGGAAGATCCTGGTGAGCCGCACCCGGGGCACCGGCCCGCCTTCGGCGAGCAGATCCCGCAGCACCTCCCCGGCGCCGACCGAGGGCAGCTGGTCCACGTCCCCGACCATCAGCAGGTGCGCGCCCGGCGCCACCGCCTTCACCAGTTTGTTGGCGAGCAGCAGATCGAGCATCGACGCCTCGTCGACCACGACCAGATCGGCGTCCAGCGGCCGGTCCTTGTCGTACGCCGCGTCGCCGCCCGGCTTCAGCTCCAGGAGGCGGTGGACCGTCGACGCCTCGGCGCCGGTGAGCTCGGCGAGGCGCTTGGCGGCGCGGCCGGTGGGCGCGGCGAGCACCACCTTGGCCTTCTTGGCCCGGGCCAGCTCCACGACCGAGCGCACGGTGAACGACTTGCCGCAGCCCGGGCCGCCGGTGAGCACGGCGACCTTGCTGGTGAGGGCGAGCCGGACCGCCTGCTGCTGCTCGGGGGCGAGCTCGGCGCCGGTGCGCCCGGCGAGCCAGGACAGCGCCCGGTCCCAGTCCACGTCCTGGAACCCCGGCATCCGGTCCTCGCCGGTGCGCAGCAGCCGCAGCACCTGGGCGGCGAGGGAGAGCTCGGCGCGGTGGAAGGGGACGAGGTAGACAGCGTTGACCCGCTCGGCCCCGCCCTGCGGCCCCGGGACAAGCTCGCGCACCACCCCCTCCTCGGCGACGAGCTCGCCCAGGCAGTCGATCACCAGACCCGTGTCGACCTGGAGGAGCTTCACCGAGTCGGCGATCAGCTGCTCCTCGGGCAGGAAGCAGTGGCCCTGGTCGGTGGACTGGGACAGCGCGTACTGCAGCCCCGCCTTCACGCGCTCCGGGCTGTCGTGCGGGATGCCGACCGCCTGGGCGATGCGGTCGGCGGTGAGGAAGCCGATGCCCCAGACGTCGGCGGCCAGCCGGTAGGGCTGGTTCTTCACGACCGAGATCGAGGCGTCCTCGTACTTCTTGTAGATCCGCACGGCGATGGAGGTGGAGACGCCGACGCCCTGGAGGAAGACCATCACCTCCTTGATGGCCTTCTGCTCCTCCCAGGCGGCGCCGATGAGCTTGGTGCGCTTGGGCCCCAGGCCCGGCACCTCGACCAGCCGCTTGGGCTCCTGCTCGATGATGTCCAGCGTGTCCGTGCCGAAGTGCTCCACGATGCGGTCGGCGATGCGGGGGCCGATTCCCTTGATCAGGCCGGAGCCGAGATAGCGGCGGATGCCCTGGATGGTGGCGGGCAGGACCGTCGTGTAGTTCTCCACGGTGAACTGCTTGCCGTACTGCGGATGCGAGCCCCAGCGGCCCTCCATCCGCAGCGACTCGCCCGGCTGCGCGCCGAGCAGCGAGCCGACCACCGTGAGGAGATCGCCCGCGCCCCGCCCGGTGTCGACCCGGGCGACCGTGTAGCCGTTCTCCTCATTGGCATAGGTGATCCGCTCCAGGACCCCTTCGAGCACCGCGAGATTGGACATGATCCGACGCTACCGGCGGGCTCGGACACCGTGGGGTGCCTGTGGATAACTTTCGCGCGACGGGAGTTGGCGGCGGGAGTCGGGGGTGCGGAACCGGTCCGGGAACTCAAGGGGGCCCGGTCCGTGTGACCGGGCCCCTCGATTCCCCTCCCCATCCCTCCCCACACGACGCTCCCCGATCCCCCCGGATCCCTCCCCTGGAGCGCCGATGACAAGTACGACACCCGTCACGCCTGAAGGGTTGCACGACTGCGGAAAGTAATTTTTCCGGAATCCCGACATGCCGATGGAGGGGTGCGGCCGTAGCGTTTCGCCCATGAGCGACGATTCCACCTTCGAGCAGGACGTACTGAACGAGCTGGGGGACGACGGGCTGGCCCGGCTCGCCCAGGAAATCGGCACGGACCCGGCCGGGGCGCGGGCGGTCGTGGGCTCGGCGGCGTCGGAACTGGCGGGCGAACTCCCGCCGGTCCCCCCCGCCCCCGAGGAGCCCCCGCTCCAGGGCGTCGCCACGCTCGGCGGCCTCGGCATGGCGGGCGGCGGCATGGTGGCCACGGTCCTGGCCAAGGCGACGAAGCCGCTGGCGAAGACGGTCGCCAAGAAGACGGGCCTCCCGGAACCCACGGTCACGCGGGCACTGGAACTCCTGATCCCGGTGGCCCTGACGGTCCTGAGCAAGCGAGCGGCGAAGGGGAAGTAGGGGGCGGGGTGGCGGGGGCTGGTCGCGCAGTTCCCCGCCCCCCTAAAGGCGGCGGTCATTTCGTCTGCGGGCCGTCTTGGGCTGGTCGCGCAGTTCCCCGCGCCCCTTGATGGGCCCAGAGGGCCCTCTTAGGGGCGCGGGGAACTGCGCGAGCAACCCAGCACGGTCCGCAGCCGAACGAAGCGGGGTGCAAGGGCCGCAGGCCCCGCAAGCGGGTCCGGGGGCGCAGCCCCCGGGAGACCGGCTCCACCCCCACCCAGCCGCCCGCAGGGCTTTGGGGAAGGGGCGGGGTGGGGGATCACACCGCCTTCGAGAAACCCCCGTCCACCACGAACTCCGCCCCCGTCGTACTCCCCGACCTCGGCGACACCAGCAGCGCCACCACGTCGGCGATCTCCTCGGGGGCGATGAAGCGGCCCGTGGAGGCGTTCATCCCGGGCGCCAGCGTGTCGAGGACCGTGTCCCGGTCCGCGCCCGCCATCGCCGCGATGACGTCCGCCGCACCCCCCTCATCCGTCCACCACGCCGTCCGCACCACCCCCGGCGACACCGTGTTGACCCGGACGCCCTGCGGGGCGAACTCCTCCGACAGGACCTTCGTGAAGTTGGACAGAGCCGCCTTCGCCGCACCGTACTCCGCGTTGCCCACAGCGGGCTGACGGGCCAGCACCGACGAGACGTTGACGACGGCACCGCCCCGGGCGAGCAGATGCGGCAGGGCCGCGCGGAAGGCGCGTACCGCCGAGAAGACGTTGAACTCGAACACCGCCGGCCAGTCCGCGTCGGGCGCGTCCAGGAACGACGCGCGCGGCAGGCTCACCCCCGGCGGCGGCCCGCCCGCGTTGTTGACCAGGATGTCGAGCCCGCCGAACTCCTCGACGGCACGGGCCACCACGCGCGCGGGGGCGTCGGCGTCCATGAGGTCGGCCGGTACGTGCACGAGCTCGGGCCGGGCCAGCTTCTCCAGCTCGGGGCTGGAGCCCCGCGAGACCGCGACCACGCGCGCGCCCTCGTCGAGCAGCCTGCGGACGACCGCGAGCCCGATGCCCTTCGAAGCGCCGGTGACCACGGCCGTACGGCCGGAAAGGTGCAGGTCCATGGGGTGTCTCCAACGTGCGACGGCGCTCGCCCCGTACGGGCGAGCCGGAGGCCGTGAACACGATCCTGTTCCGCCGCGGCGCCCATCGCTGGCGGGAATCCGGCACCGAGTTTCCCCCCGGGGACGGTCGGGCGACACGCGCTACGCGCGCGCCCGTCCCGTCGACCCCCGCACCATCAACTCACCGTGCACCGTGGCGATCCCGCCCGGCGGCACCGGCTCCTTGCCCATCGCCAGGCGCCCCGCCCGCGCCCCGGCCTCGCACAGCGGCAGCCGTACGGTCGTCAGCGCGGGCACCGCGTCCATGCTGAACGGGAGGTCGTCGAAGCCCGCGACCGAGACGTCGCCGGGGATGGCCAGACCCCGGTCGCGCAGGGCCGCGCAGGCGCCGAGCGCGACCGTGTCGTTGGCGGCGACCACCGCCGTCAACTCCGGGTCGCGGCGCAGGAGTTCGAGGGTCGCGTCATACCCGGAACGGCGGTCGTACGAGCCGTGCACCACGGGCCCGGGCGCCGCACCCACCGCCGCCAGCGCGGCCCGGTGGCCCTCCAGGCGGTGCCGGGTCGTGGTGCGCTCCTCGGGGCCCGCGATGTAGCCGACGCGGCGGTGGCCGAGGGCGAGCAGGTGCTCGGTCAGGCGCTGGCTGCCGCCACGGTTGTCGAAGGTCAGCGTCGCGGCAACGGGTCCGCCGGAAGCGGCCCCCGCACCCGCGACGGGACCGCCGGAGCCGACTCCTGCCCCCGCGCTCGCGACGGGACCGCCCGGGCCGGCTCCCGCGCCCGCCCCCGTCCCACCGGAACCAGCCCCCGCAGCCGTCCCCTCCCCCGGCCACGAAACCGGCGGCCGGCCGCACAGCACCACCCGCGTCCCCGCCTCCGCGAGCCGCCTCAGCTTCGCCGCGACCGCCGCCGCGTGGCCGGGGTCCTCCAGCGCTCCCCCGGTGAGGATCACGGCGGCCGCGCGCTGGCGCTGGAGCAGGGTCAGATAGGTGAGTTCACGCTCGGGCGAGCCACCCGTGTTGCAGACGACCGCCAGTTTCTCGCGGGCGCCGCGCTCGCCCCCGATCTCGGACTGGGCCGCGCCCGCCATGATCCCGAAGAACGGGTCGGCGATGTCGTTCACGAGTATGCCGACCAGGTCGGAGGTGGCCGCGGCGAGTGAACTGGCGGGCCCGTTCAGGACGTAGTCGAGCTCGTCGACGGCACGCAGGACGCGTTCACGGGTCGCCGCGGCCACCGGATAGTTGCCGTTGAGCACCCGCGAGACGGTCGCCGGGGACACCCGGGCGCGCGCCGCCACATCCGCCAGGGTCGTTGTCATCTCTGCCTCCGCCGCACCTCTCGTGCACCGCCGCGCGCCTCTTGTCCGTGGCGCTGTGCGCAGGCTAGCGTCCCTCCTGGCAGAAAGCGCTTACTACCGTGTCTTCAAAAGGCAAAGGCGCGTTGTCACCGGCCGCGCCGCGCGCCGCGCAGGAACGTGCCACGAGCCCGGAAGGGACATCACGTGACAGACAGGATCCCGCCCCGCAGGACCGTGCGGATCGCCATGAACGGCGTCACCGGCCGCATGGGCTACCGCCAGCACCTCGTGCGCTCCCTGCTCGCGCTGCGCGACGAGGGCGGTCTCGACCTCGGTGACGGCACCGTCCTGTGGCCGGAGCCCGTCCTGGTGGGCCGCCGGGAGTCCGCGCTGCGGGCGATCGCCGACCGGCACGGCCTCGCCCACTGGTCCACGGACCTGGACGCCGTCCTCGCCGACGACGGCGTGGAGATCTACTTCGACGCCCAGGTCACCGCCGCCCGCGAGGAGTCGATCCGCAAGGCCGTCGCCGCCGGCAAGCACGTCTACACCGAGAAGCCGACCGCGACCGGGCTCCCCGCCGCCCTGGAGCTGGCCCGGCTCGCCACCGCCGCCGGGATCAAGCACGGCGTCGTCCAGGACAAGCTCTTCCTGCCGGGCCTGCTGAAGCTCAAACGGCTGGTGGACAGCGGCTTCTTCGGGCGGATCCTGTCCGTGCGGGGCGAGTTCGGCTACTGGGTCTTCGAGGGCGACTGGCAGAGCGCGCAGCGCCCGTCGTGGAACTACCGCGCCGAGGACGGCGGTGGCATCGTCGTCGACATGTTCCCGCACTGGGAGTACGTGCTGCACGAGCTGTTCGGGCGCGTCACCTCCGTCCAGGCGCTGGCCACCACGCACATCCCGCAGCGCTGGGACGAGCGGGGCAAGCCCTACGACGCGACCGCCGACGACGCCGCGTACGGCGTCTTCCAGCTGGCGGGCGGCGCCGTCGCGCAGATCAACTCGTCCTGGGCCGTCCGCGTCCACCGCGACGAACTCGTCGAGTTCCAGGTCGACGGCACCGAGGGCTCGGCGGTGGCGGGGCTGCGCGAGTGCCGCTTCCAGCACCGCTGCGCGACCCCCAGACCGGTGTGGAACCCGGACCTCCCGGCGACGGAGGCGTTCCGCGAGCAGTGGCAGACGGTCCCGGACAACGAGGACTTCGCCAACGGCTTCAAGGCGCAGTGGGAGCTGTTCCTGCGGCACGTCTACCTCGACACCCCGTACCGCCAGGACCTGTTGGCGGGCGCGCGCGGGGTGCAGCTGGCCGAGCTGGGGCTGCGGTCGTCGGCCGAGGGCCGCCGCGTCGAGGTTCCGGAGATCTCGCTGTGACGGTCCTGCTGCCCCGCGCCGACGGCTCGCTCGTACGGTACGAGCCCCGCCCCGACCCGATCGCGTGCGCCCCGGGCGCCCCGCCTCTCTCCCGTACGGTCTTCGCGGCCGCGCACGTGGTCGCCGACCCGTACGCGGATCCGTACGCCGCCACGACCTCGGCCGTCGACTGGGACGCCACGCTCGCCTTCCGTCACCACCTCTGGTCGCACGGGCTCGGGGTGGCAGAGGCCATGGACACCGCCCAGCGCGGCATGGGCCTGGAGTGGCCCTCGGCCGCCGAGCTGATCCGGCGCTCGGCCGCCGAGGCGAAGGCGGCCGGAGGCCGGATCGCCTGCGGGGTGGGCACCGACCAGCTGACCGGCCCGGCCTCGCTCGCCGAGGTGACGGCCGCGTACGAGGAACAGCTCGCGCTCGTCGAGGGCGTCGGCGCGCGGGCCGTCCTGATGGCGTCGCGCGCGCTGGCGGCCGTGGCGCGCGGGCCGGAGGACTTTTCGGCCGTGTACGGGCGGCTGTTGGAGCAGGCCGCACGGCCGGTGATCCTGCACTGGCTCGGCCCGATGTTCGACCCGGCCCTCACGGGGTATTGGGGCTCGCCCGACCTCGATCTCGCCACCGAGACCTTCACGAAGATCATCGCCGACCACCCCGGCAAGGTCGACGGGATCAAGGTGTCGCTGCTCGACGCGGCGCGGGAGGTCGCGCTGAGGCGACAGCTGCCGCCGGGGGTGGCCTGCTACACCGGCGACGACTTCCACTACCCGGAGCTCATCGCGGGCGACGAACAGGGCTTCAGCCACGCCCTGTTGGGGATCTTCGACCCGCTCGGTCCGCTGGCGGCGCAGGCGGTGCGGGCGCTGGACGCGGACGACACGGCGGGCTTCCGGCGGCTGCTCGATCCCACCGTGGAGCTCTCCCGCCACCTCTTCGAGGCCCCTACCCGCTTCTACAAGACGGGCGTGGTCCTGCTCGCCTGGCTCGCGGGACACCAGGACCACTTCACGATGCTGGGCGGCCTCCAGTCGGCCCGCCCACTGCCCCATCTGGCCCGGGCGTACCAACTGGCCGACGGGCTGGGCTTGTTCGGCGATCCCGCACGCGCCGAGGCACGGATGAAGAACCTGCTGAACGTGTACGGAGTCGACCGGTGAGCCTTTCCCGTCTCAGCCTCAATCAGATGACCGTGAAGCAGCTGCCGCTGCCCCAACTGGTCGCCGTCTGCGCCGAGTCGGGCGTGCCGGGCGTCGGACTGTGGCGCGAGCCCGTGCGGGCGTACGGCGTCGAGGCGGCCGCGAAGCTCGTCCGGAACGCGGGGCTGAGCGTCACCTCGCTCTGCCGGGGCGGCTTCTTCACCACCGCCGAGCCGCACGCGCGCGTAAAGGCGCTCGGCGACAACCGGGCCGCGATCGACGAGGCGGCGACGCTCGGCACGGACACCCTGGTGCTGGTCTGCGGCGGACTGCCCGAGGGAAGCCGGGACCTGGCGGGGGCGCGGGAGCGGGTCGCCGACGCGCTCGCCGAACTCGGCCCGTACGCGCGCGTGCGGGGCGTACGCCTCGCCATCGAACCGCTGCATCCCATGTACGCGTCCGACCGCTGTGTCGTGTCGACCCTCGGCCAGGCCCTGGACCTGGCCGAACGCTTCCCGGCCGAGGAGGTGGGGGTCGTCGTCGACACCTACCACGTGTGGTGGGACGACCTGGCCCCGGCGGCCGTCACGCGCGCGGGGGCCGCCGGACGCATCCACGCCTTCCAACTCGCCGACTGGGTGACGCCGTTGCCCGAGGGCGTACTGACCGGGCGCGGCCAGCTCGGGGACGGCTCGATCGATCTGCGGGACTGGTGGCGGCGGGTGGACGCGGCCGGGTACGCGGGCCCGGTCGAGGTGGAGCTCTTCAACGAGGCGCTGTGGCGGCGGGACGGGGTGGAGGTCCTGCGCGAGACGGTCGAGCGGTTCCGGCGGCTCGCCCCGAAGGGACGGTGAGCCCCGTGCGCTACGCGTTCTCCACGCTCGGGGTGCCCGGCCTGCCGATCCCCGAGGTCGTCCGGCTGGCCGCCGAGCACGGCTACCAGGGCGTCGAGCTGCGCGCCCATCCGGAAGAGCCGGTGCACATCGGCGTCGGCATGCGCGAACGGGCCGCCGCTGTCAGCGAGTTCGCTGCTCAGGGCGTCGACATCCTCGCCGTCGCCGGGTACGCGCGCGTGGCCGGTCCCGGCGACGCGCGCGTGGACGAGCTGGTGCTCCTCGCGCACGACCTGGGTGCCCGGTACGTACGTGTCTTCCCCGGCGGCGACGGCTCCCCGAACGACGACGGCCTCGCGGTGCGGCGGCTGCGCGAGGTCGCCGCCCTGGCCGCCGAGCGCGGCGTACGCGTACTGCTCGAAACGCATGACTCGCACCGCACGGGCGCGGCCGTCGCCCGCATCCTGGACCGGGTCGGCGCGCCGGAGGTCGGCGCCCTGTGGGACGTGATGCACACCTGGCTCGGCGGCGAGAGCCCGGCCGCCACCCACACCGCACTCGCCCCGCACCTGGGATACGTACAGGTCAAGGACATCGCGTCGGCCGAGGACACCACCCCGCTGCCGCTCGGGGCCGGGGTGCTGCCGCTCGCCGCGTGCCTGGCGCCGCTCAGGTCGGACGGCTGGCTGTGCTGGGAGTACGAGAAGCGGTGGTATCCGGACGCGGCGGAGCTGCCGGGGCTGCTGACGGCCGGGCGGGAGCATCTGGACGCGCTGCTCGGGCGGTCGGGGCCGGGGAATCGCGGAACACCGGAATCCGGGGCAGGGGCACCCGGGGCAGCGACGTCAGGGCCACCCCGCCCACCAGCAGCACCGCCGCGCACCACCGCAGCGGACTGACCGGCTCGCCCAGGAAGAGAGCGGCCGACGACATCCCGAAGACCGGCACCAGCAGGCTGAACGGGGCCACCGACGACGCCGGGTGGTGGCGCAGCAGATACCCCCAGGCGCCGAACCCGAAGACCGTGCTGCCCCAGGCGACATAGACGAGCGCGCCCGCGCCGCTCCAGTCGAACGACCGGAGCGCCGCCGCGTCCCGCCCCGGGCCCTCGAAGAGCAGCGAGAGGCCGATCAGGGGCAGGATCGGGACGGTGGAGACCCACACCATGAAGTTGAGCGCGTCGGGCGGGGCGGCCTTGCGGGTGACGACGTTCGAGACGCCCCAGCAGGCGGCGGCCGCCACGGTGAGGGCGAAGCCGAGCAGCGGGCCGCTCGCGCCCTCGTCCACGGCGGCGACGGCGATCCCCGCCAGCGCGACCAGCATGCCCAACAGGCGGGTGCGGCCCGGGCGTTCACCGAGGGCCACCATCGCCACGACCGCCGTGAACACCGCCTGGATCTGGAGCACCAGGGAGGAGAGCCCGGCCGGCATGCCCTCGTTCATACCGATGAAGAGCAGCCCGAACTTGGCGACCCCGAGGACGAGTCCGACCGCCACCAGCCACTTCCAGCCGACCTTCGGCTTCCCCACGAAGAACACCGCGGGCAGCGCCGCGACCAGGAAGCGCAGGGCGGAGAAGAGCAGCGGCGGGAAGTGGCCGAGCCCGACCTCGACGACCGTGAAGTTCACGCCCCAGACGGCGGTGACCAGCACGGCGAGCACGATGTGTACGGGACGCATGCGTCGAGGATCACCGAGGCCGACCATGTAGCACCAGCGCGGATTTCTTCATGGTTGGATTGAGCAGACGTAATGAATCGCTCTGGCGAGCCAGTGACGAATCGCTCCGCCAAGACCCTACGAAGTCCGTACGAACGTGAGGCCACCGTGCTCGATCTCGCCCGGCTGCGCGCGCTGCACGCCGTCTCCGTCCACGGGTCCGTGGCGGCCGCCGCCACCGCACTCGGCTACACCCCCTCCGCGGTCTCCCAGCAGATCACCAAGCTGGAGCGGGAGACCCGCACCACGCTCCTGGAGCGGCGCGGGCGCGGGGTCGCGCTCACCGAGGAGGCGCTGCATCTCGCCGCCACCGCACAGGAGTTGCTGGCACTCGTCGAACACGCCGAGACCACCCTGGAGGAGCGCCGGGGGCTGCCCACCGGGCGGCTGACGGTCGCCGCGTTCGCCTCGGCGGCGCGCGGACTGCTCCCGGGCGTCCTCGCCCAGCTGGCGCGCGAGCACCCGGACCTGGACGCCCGCCTCTCGGAGATCGACCCTCATCTGTCCGTCGACCTGGTGGCGAAGGGCGTGATCGACCTGGCGGTGACGCACGACTGGGACATCACCCCGCTGCCCGCCCCCGAGGGCGTGGAGCACGCGGTGATCGGCGACGACCTGTGCGACCTGCTGGTGCCCGAGGACCACCGGCTCGCCGGGCGGGAACCGGTGCGCCGCGCCGAGCTCGCCCGGGAGCGCTGGATCTGCCAGCCGCCCGGGTCGGTCTGCCACGACTGGCTGGTGCGGACGCTGCGGGCCGACGGACACGAGCCGGATCTGCGCCACCAGGCCGCCGAGTACCACACCCAACTCGCCCTGGTGGCCCATGGGTTGGGCGTCGCCCTGGTTCCCCGGCTGGGCCGGGGTCCGCTGCCCGACGGTGTGGTGGCGGTCCGACTCGACCCCGCTCCGGTGCGCCGGTTGTACGCCCTGTGGCGCACGGGGGCCGCTCGCCGCCCGGCCATCACGGCGGCGGTGGCGGCGCTCCGGTCGCAGTGGCCGGCCGCCGTGCCGCCTCCCGCACAACCCTGATCACATCGGGCACTTCCGTACCATTTTGTCCGAATGAGGCCCCGGCCGGGAACCCACCGGGGACGGCGATCGTCCAACCTCCGTACTGCCGGTGAGTCTCCGCAGAGCGGTGTCGGCGATCGCTGCTGGCGGCGAACGGCCGACTCCCCTCTCCAACCGCCTGCGGCCGGCAGCACACCGCCACCGGTGCGCCCCCCTCCGACTGCGCCGGTGGCGGACCCCTTTCCGGGCCGAGTGCGCGTCCCGCGATGCGCGCCCCCTTGACCGGTAATAACTTTCCGGTTATCCGTTCGGCGTTGGAAGTTTCTTCCACGCCTACGGATGGAGCGCACGTGTCGCACCGCACCTCCAGACGCACCCTCCTCACCGCGACCGCCGCCGCGGGCGCGGCGGCCGCCGTCGGGGCCGCCCTTCCCGCGTACGCCGGTGAACGGCCCGGCCACGACCGGCTGCGGCGGATCATCGCCCGGATGTCGATCGAGGAGAAGGTCGGCCAGCTCTTCGTGATGCGGGTCTACGGCCACTCCGCGACCGCACCCGACCAGGTGGACATCGACGCCAACATGAGCGAGATCGGTGTGCACACCGCCGCCGAGCTCATCGCGAAGTACCACGTCGGCGGCATCATCTACTTCACCTGGGCGCACAACACCCGCGACCCGCACCAGATCGCCGACCTCTCCAACGGCATCCAGCGCGCCGGGCTCGCCCAGCCAACGCCCGTACCGCTGATCATCGCCACCGACCAGGAGCACGGCATCGTCTGCCGCGTCGGCCACCCGGCGACCCTCTTCCCCGGCGCGATGGCTCTCGGCGCGGGCCGCTCCGCGCGCGACGCCACCACCGTCGGGCGGATCGGCGGTGCCGAGCTGCGCGCGATCGGGATCCGGCAGAACTACTCGCCCGTCTCGGACGTCAACGTCAACCCCGCCAACCCGGTCATCGGCGTACGGTCCTTCGGGGCCGATCCGGCGGCCGTGGCCCGGATGGTGGCCGCCGAGGTGCGGGGCTACCAGGGCGCCGGGATCGCGGCGACCGCCAAGCACTTCCCCGGTCACGGCGACACCAGCGTCGACAGCCACACCGGCATCCCCGTCATCACCCACACCCGCGAGCAGTGGGAGAAGCTGGACGCGCCGCCGTTCCGGGCCGCGATCGCCGCCGGGATCGACTCGGTGATGACGGCGCACATCCAGTTCCCGGCGCTCGATCCGACCAACGACCCGGCGACGCTCTCGCACCCCATCCTCACCGGCATCCTGCGCGGGGAGCTGGGCTTCGGCGGGGTGATCGTGACGGACGCGCTGGGCATGCAGGGCGTCCGGGACAAGTACGGCGACGACCGGGTGCCGGTGCTGGCGCTGAAGGCGGGCGCCGATCAGCTGCTCGACCCGCCGAAGCTGGACGTGGCCTGGAACGGGGTGCTCTCGGCGGTCCACAGCGGCGAGATCACCGAGGCCCGGCTGGACGAATCGATCCTGCGCATTCTCGAACTCAAGGAGCGGCGCGGCCTGTTCAGCCATCCGTACGTCTCGCAGCACGAGGTCGACCGGGTGGTCGGCACCCGGCCGCATCTCGCCGCCGCCGACGCGGTGGCCGAGCGGACCACGACCCTGCTGGTCAACGAGGGCGGGCTGCTGCCCCTGTCGCGGCGGCGCCGGCACGACATCCTGGTGGTGGGCGCCGACCCCGCGTCACCGTCCGGGACGACCGGTCCGCCGACGGCGGTCCTGGCCAGGGCGCTGACCGAACTGGGCTTCACCGCGACCGCGTTGCCCACCGGGTCGCTGCCCACCCAGGCGCAGATCGACGCGGCGACGGCGGCCGCGCGGGGCAAGGACGCGGTGGTCGTCGCCACCTACAACGCGGGGCCGGGCGGCGCCCAGTCCAGGCTGGTGGCGGCGCTCGGCGCGACCCATGTGCCCGTGATCCACCTCGCGATCCGCAACCCGTACGACATCGCGCATCTCAGCGGGCATACGGCATCGCTCGCCACCTACTCGTGGACCGACGTCGAACTCCGCGCGGCGGCCCGGGTGCTGGCGGGCAGGGCCGCGCCGGTCGGGCGGCTGCCGGTGGCCGTGCCGCGCGGGGACGATCCGACCCAGGTTCTGTACCCGATCGGCTACGGGCTGTCGTACTAGAGATACCCCTCGCCTCCTCTGGCGGGGCGCCCGGGCACCGGGTCACGCTGGTGCGGGGGTCGGTCATGTGCGCGTACGGGTCGTTGAGGGCGGTTCGCCCTGTTCTGGCGGTGTCCGCCGCCCTGTTGCTCACCGTGGGCTGTCAGCGGGCGGCGTCCGGCCCGGCCGGGCGCGTACCGCCCGCCTCGTCGGCCGCGCCGGACGCGATGTTCCTGGAAGCCGGGGCCTGCGCCGCGCACGGGCAGGCGTTCACGGAGGTGCCGTGCACGAGCGAGCGCGCGGTGGCGCGGGTCTCGGTGCGGCGCCCGGGCACCGCGCGGACGGCCGCCGGATGCCCGCTGAACACGGACTTCGTGCTGTACATCGGGGGCCGGGGCGCCTCGGGGTACGCGTGCATGCGCAATCTGGAGGCGCCGCATCCCGGGGATCCGGGGATGGGCGGCGGCCCCTTCACGGTCGTCGGCGACTGTGTGTACCAGTCGGGCGAGGGACAGGTGAAGGAGACCGCGTGCGACGGCTCGGGGTCCGAGCCGCCGGGGTTCAAGGTGACGAAGGCGGTGACCCGCCGCGCCGACTGCCCGGCCTCGACGGCGATGTACGTGGAGCTGACCGGCGGCTCCCAACGGGTGGGCTGCGCCCGGCGGTTGTGAAGGGTGCGCGGGGCCCGGGGGACAGCGCCCCCGGGCCCCCTTCCTCACGGACGCAGCGTCGGCTCGCGCTCCGCCTGCGGGCGGTCCAGGCGCGCGTCGAAGGACGCCAGCGGCTTCGCGGCCGTCGCGGGCAGCCCCGCCCAGCGCAGGATCGCCGAGGTCGCCGTCGCCTTCTCGGCGGCCGCGAGACCGGCCACCTTGGAGCCGTGGTTGCCGCCCGCCACCGTGTAGACATACGAGTCACGCGACCCGGCGCCGAGCCGGAAGCGCTCCGCGCCCCACGGGTCGTTCTGCCCGTACACGTACAGCATGTGGTCGGCGTGGTGCCGCACCCAGCGGTCCACCTCCGGCATCACCCACGGCTGGAACCGCGTCGGGATGCTGCGCGGGACGAAGTTGCGCGGCGGCTGGTAGCCGTACCGGCTCAGACCGCCCAGCCAGGGCTGCTTGATGGTGGGCGAGCCGAGCTGGGTGGCCGCCTGGTAGTAGTACGGGGTGTACTTCTCCAGGCCCTGGTCGACATAGGAGTCGAAGCCGACGATCTTGTTGACCGAGTCCCAGATCACCTGGTCGGTGGCGTGCGTCGGGTCCGCCGGGATGGTGCCGCAGTCGGAGACCAGGCTGTACTGCCAGAACGTCCAGACGTAGTCGAGCACGACCGCCTCGTACGCCTTGTCCAGCGTGCCGACCGTGGTGAACGTGTACTTGTTGTCGGTCGCGTACTGCGCGTACTTCTTCTCCAGCGGCTCGCGGCGCACCAGCGCCTCGCGCTGCACGGCCTGGAGCTTGTCGCGGCACTCCTTGGTGCCGACGGTCTGGAAGAAGCGGTCGTAGGCCGAGTCCTCGTCGTTGACCACGTCGTTGGGGGCGACGTACGCGACGACGCCGTCCATGTCCCTGGGGTAGTACCGCTTGTAGTACGTGGCCGTCATGCCGCCCTTGGAGCCGCCGGTGGTCAGCCAGTTCTTGCGGTAGATCGGCTTGAGGGCCTGGTAGATGGCGTGCTGGTCACTGGCCGCCTGCCAGATGTCCAGCTTCTTCCAGTCGGCCGGCTGCGGCCGGGACGGGGTGAAGTAGCGGTACTCCACCGAGACCTGGTTGCCGTCCACGATCTGGGTCGGCTCGCTGCGGCCCGGGTTGGTCGACACGTTGTAGCCGCTGGTGTACATGACGGTGGGGCGGCCGGTGTCCTTGTGCAGCAGGGTGACGCGCTGCTGGAAGGTGCCCTGCGAGGGGTGCCGGTGGTCGACCGGCTGGGTGAAGTCGAGGACGAAGTAGCGGTAGCCGGCGTACGGCTTCTCCTCCAGGAGGCTCACCCCGGGTATCGCCAGGATGCGGTCCTTGATGTCCGGCTCGGCGGCGGTGGCCGCCCCGGCGGTGGCCCCCGCCACGCTCACCGTGCCTATCAGCACGACGAGCGAAAGGAGCCATCTGAGCGTCTTGCGCATGCGTTCTCCCCTGTGGTCACGATGTGACGCGATCATCGCGAACCTAATGGGAGCAACACCCGCACCACCAGACCCAGTTGTCACACCGGCCCCGGCATCGTTGTCATCGCCGCTGTCAACAGCGCGTCAGCACAGGATCCATCCGGTGGATCCCCCGGATCCGGCGACCGAACCCGACGCCCGTACACAGCGGTTGATCGCGTGCACCGTGACCGGGCCCGCCTGCTGGGTGAACTGCCCGCTGTCGGAGACCGGGCCGCCGCCGCGCGCCTGGATCGTGACCGCCATCTGCCGTCTGGCGCCGGGCGACTTGGCCACCGTGATCGCGCAGGCGTAGCCGCGCGTCTTGTAGACCCGCAGCTCACCGGTGGCGAACGACACCGTCTTGACCTGCCGCCCCACGCACCCGGCCGCCGCGTCGGCACTCCCCGCCCCCGGCCCGAGCACGGTCACAGTGCCCGCCGCCACCAGCACGGCAAGCCCCCAGCCCGCCCGCCTGTGAAACCCCCCACCGAACACGCTTGCCTCCTTCCGTCACATGAACGTATGTGAGTACGGACGCGGGGGCCCATGCGGCGGTTGCGCTGAATCTCGCCATGCGGACAGTCCCCGGCACCCGTCCTCGCGGGCGCGGACGCTTCAGACCGCCGCCGGCTCGTCCTCGCCGATGAAGGTGCGCCACAGGCTCGCGTAGCGGCCGTCCTGGGCCAGGAGCTCGTCGTGGGTGCCGTCCTCGACGACCTTGCCGTGGTCCATCACGACCACCCGGTCCGCCCGGGCCGCCGTGGTGAGGCGGTGGGCGACGACCAGCGTGGTGCGGCGGCCGGTGAGGCGGTCGGTGGCCTGGTTGACCTGTGCCTCGGTGGCGAGGTCGAGGGCGGCCGTGGCCTCGTCGAGGAGCAGGATGTCGGGGTCGACGAGCTCCGCGCGCGCCAGCGCGATCAGCTGGCGCTGGCCCGCCGACAGATTGCGGCCGCGCTCGGCGACCTCGTGCAGATAGCCGCCGTCGAGCGTGGCGATCATGTCGTGCGCGCCGACGGCCCGCGCCGCCGCCTCGACCTCGGCGTCAGTGGCTTCGGGCCGCCCGTAGGCGATGGCGTCCCGGACCGTGCCCGCGAACAGATACGCCTCCTGCGGAACGACGCCCAGGCGGTGCCGGTAGGCGGTGATGTCCAGGTCGCGCAGATCGGTGCCGTCCGCCGTGACCCGGCCACCGGTCGGGTCGTAGAACCGGGCGACCAGCTTGACCAGCGTCGACTTGCCCGCACCGGTCTCGCCGACGAAGGCGACGGTCTGCCCGGCCGGTATCCGCAGCGCCACCCCCGACAGCGCCTCCTCGTCGTCCCCGTACGCGAAGTCCACGTCCTCGAAGGCGATCTCGCCGCGCAGCGAGGAGACCTCCCGGGGCTTGGCCGCCGACGCCGTGGAGGTCGGCTCCCGCAGGAGCTCCTGGATGCGCTTGAGCGAGACGGCCGCCTGCTGGTAGCCGTCGAAGACCTGCGAGAGCTGCTGTACGGGCGCGAAGAACAGGTCGATGTAGAGGAGGTACGCGACGAGCGCGCCCGTCGTCAGACTGCCCGCGTCGACCCGGTGCGCGCCCACGATCAGCACCGAGGCCGACGCGACCGACGACAGGAGCTGCACGAACGGGAAGTAGACCGAGATGAGCCACTGGCCCCGGATACGGGCCGTGCGGTAGTCGGCGCTGCGGGCCGCGAACCGCTCGCCGCCGTCGCGCTCGCGCCCGAAGGCCTGCACGATCCGCAGCCCGCTCACCGACTCCTGGAGGTCGGCGTTGACCACCGCGACCCGCTCGCGGGCCAGTTCGTACGCCTTCACGCTCTGCTTGCGGAAGAAGTACGTGCCGACGATCAGCAGCGGCAGGGTCGCGAAGACGACGAGGGCGAGCTGGAGGTCGATGACGAGCAGCGCGAGCATGATGCCGAAGAAGGTGACGACCGAGACGAACGCGGTGACCAGGCCGGTCTGCAGGAACGTCGCCAGCGCGTCGACGTCCGTCGTCATCCGGGTCATGATCCGGCCGGTCAACTCGCGCTCGTAGTAGTCGAGTCCGAGCCGCTGGAGCTGGGCGAAGATCTTCAGGCGCAGGCTGTAGAGGACGCGCTCACCGGTCCGGCCGGTCATCCGGGTCTCGCCGATCTGGGCGGCCCACTGGATGACCACGGTCAGCAGGGCGAGTCCCGCGGCCGCCCACACCGCGCCGAGCGCGAGCCGGTTGACGCCCTTGTCGATGCCGTGCCGGATCAGGACCGGCAGCAGCAGGGACATGCCCGCGTCGATCGCGACCAGGGTGAGGCTGACGGCGAGCGGCTTGCCGAAGCCGCGCAGCAGCCGGCGCAGCCCGTAGGACCGCTCGGGCTGCACGGCCCTGGCCTCGTCGACGCCGGGGGTGTCGGTGGCCGGGGGCAGCGCCTCGACCTGGGCGAGGAGTTCGGGGGTGGCGGGCATACCGCCGGGGGCCGCCGACTCGGGCTTGTCCTGGCGTATCCACAGCGGGGGCGTGATGCCCCGCTCGGCGTCGAACTCGGCGTCCAGCTCGTCCCGTACGGTGTGGTCCTCCACGACCTCGGCCGGGACCAGGCGGCCGGGCGAGACCGCGCCCAGCTCGTCCGGGTCGGTCAGCAGACGGCGGTAGAGCGCCGAGTCGCGCTGGAGCTCGTCGTGGGTGCCGATGGCCGCCAGGCGGCCGCCGTCGAGGACGGCGATGCGGTCGGCGAGGTTGAGGGTGGAGCGGCGGTGCGCGATGAGCAGCGTGGTGCGCCCGGCCATCACGGACTTGAGCGCCTCGTGGATCTCGTGCTCCACGCGCGCGTCCACGGCCGAGGTGGCGTCGTCCAGGACCAGCAGACGCGGGTCGGTGAGGATGGCGCGGGCCAGGGCGACGCGCTGGCGCTGTCCGCCGGAGAGGGTCAGACCGTGCTCGCCGACGGTGGTGTCGTACCCGTCGGGCAGCTCGGCGATGAAGCGGTCCGCCTGCGCCGCGCGCGCGGCCTTCTCGATCTCCTCCTGGGTGGCGTCCGGCTTTCCGTACGCGATGTTGGCGCGCACGGTGTCCGAGAACAGGAAGCTGTCCTCGGGCACCAGGCCGATGGCCGAGCGCAGCGAGGCCATGGTCAGCTCGCGCACATCGTGGCCGCCGACCAGGACGGCGCCGTGCGTGACGTCGTAGAAGCGCGGCAGCAGCAGGGAGACGGTGGACTTGCCGGAGCCGGAGGAGCCGACGACGGCGACGGTCTCGCCGGGCCGGATCTCCAGCGAGAACCCGTCCAGGACCGGGCGCCCGTCCTCGTAACCGAACCGCACGTCGTCGAACTCGACGGTGGCGGGGGCGTCGGCGGGCAGTTCCCTGGTGCCGTCCTCGATGGACGGCTCGGTGTCGATCAGCTCCAGGACCCGCTCGACACCGGCCCGCGCCTGCTGGCCGACGGTCAGCACCATGGCGAGCATCCGGACCGGTCCGACGAGCTGGGCGAGATACGCGGAGAAGGCCACGAACGTGCCGAGGGTGATCTCGCCGCGGGTGGCCAGCCAGCCGCCGAGCGCCAGCATGGCGACCTGGCCGAGCGCGGGGACGGCCTGGAGGGCCGGGGTGTAGCGGGAGTTGAGCTTGATCGTCCGCAGCCGCCCGGCGAAGAGCCGGCGCCCGACCTCGCGGAGCTTGCCGGTCTCCTGCTCCTCCTGGCCGAAGCCCTTGACGACGCGTACGCCGGAGACGGCGCCGTCGACGACGCCCGCGACGGCCGCCGCCTGGCCCTGGGCGTACCAGGTGGCCGGGAAGAGACGGGTGCGGCTGAGCTTGGCGATGAACCAGAGCGCGGGCGCCACGGCCAGCGCGACCAGGGTCAGCACCGGCGACAGCCACGCCATGATCGCGAGAGAGATGAGGAACAGCAGGATGTTGCCGATGGTCATCGGCAACATGAAGAGCAGACCCTGGATGAGCTGGAGGTCACTGGTGGCGCGGCCGACGACCTGCCCGGTGGACAGCTCGTCCTGACGCCGCCCGTCGAGCCGGGTGATCGTCGCGTACATCTCGGTCCGCAGGTCGTGCTGGACGTCGAGGGCGAGGCGGCCGCCGTAGTAGCGGCGTATGTACGTCAGTACGTACACGACGACCGCCGCGGCTATGAGCAGTCCGGTCCAGACCGCGAGCGAGCGGGTGTGGGAGCCGATCACGTCGTCGATGATCACCTTGGTGACCAGCGGGACCAGGGCCATCACCGCCATACCGGCCAGGGACGAACCGAGCGCCAGCACGACATCGCGCCGGTACCGCCAGGCGTACCCGGTCAGCCGCCGCGCCCACCCTTGATCTGCCGCCGCCACTGGTTGCCTCCCGTAGTCCGAACCACCGCAAGGCCCCAACGCCACGACCGGCGGATTTCATCCCGCCGCAACAATCGGGGGGCAGAAACCCGCCTACGGTCGTAGGACCGAAGGCGGGTTGCCCGACCAATGCGGTTCCGGGTGCCCTACCAGGGGCGCGGGGAACTGCGCGACCAGCCACATACGGTCCGCACCCGAATAACCCGCCCCCCGCGCGGAGCGCCTAGCGGCCGGGCACAGCCGTGATCAAGGTGCGCCCGGCGGGAGCCTCCGGCACCGGCGGCACGGCCTCCTGCGGCAGCACACGCACCGGCGAGGGCCGCTGCCACTTCGGCGGATGCCACGGCCGCGCGACGACACCCGGCGTGCCGAGATCGCCGTGCACGGCCCGGGCCACGGCCTCGATCGTGTCGACGCCCTGGTTCATCGTCGCGTTGTCCTCGGTCAGCACGGCCATCGCGTAATCGTGGCCGTTCCCCGTGAACGCCCCGATGCTGTGCACCCGCCACCCGTGCGTGGACCGCTGCAGCCACCCGTTCTTGAGCTGCACAATCGCCCCGCCGGGGGCGCCCGCGGGCGTGCCCCAGCGCTGACCGGCCACGACCCGGTTCATCAGACCCAGCTGGTAGGCACGCGCGGCGTCGCTCAGGAGCGCGTTGCGCGAGGTGAGCAGCGCGAGCAGTCTGGCCTGGTCGCGGGCGGTGATCCGGGTCAGACCCCAGTAGCCGTCGGCGCCCGGGGTCGTCTGCGTCATCCCGGCGGCGCTCAGGAACGACTGCACCTTGGCCGCGCCGAGCTGCTTCCACAGTTCGGTGGTCGAGGCGTTGTCCGACTCTGTGATCATCTTGGTGGCCAGGCCGCGCTCGCGCTGGGTGAGCGAGCGGTCCTGCCGGGTCGCGTCCCACAGCAGGGTCGCGAGCACGGTGGCCTTCACGACGCTCGCGGAGTCGAACGTGTCGGTCGCCCGCAGCTCGCAGCGGGTGCCGGTGGAGCGGTCGTAGAGCGCGACGGCGGTCAGCGAGTCACGGCCGCGCAGCGCCGAGGTGATGTCCTTGGACAGCTTGGCCGCGAAGGCGCTGTCGCCGGAGGTGCAGGTCACCGAGGACGCGGCGGCGGCCGGCGCGGCGCCCGCCGCCAGCTGCGCGACCACGCTCGCGGCGACGGCGGCGCCGAGCGCGCCGCCGCGTATCCGTCTGGCAGTGCCGGATCGTCTGAACAAAGCTTCTGGCCCCCTGTGCGTACCGAGACGAGCACGTCGCCCTGACGTGCTCGCCTCAGATGACTCACCGGGAGGCGCAAGGTTGTACGAAGAAGATGTTGAACGAGGTCACAATTGGGCCACACGTTTCGCGCCACGGAGCCGCACCTTGCCGCGCCCGGCCGCACCCGGTCACCGATGCGTCGGCGCGAACATCCTCAGCACGGCGGGCAGCACGACCACCGAGGGCCCGGGCTCCGCCAGCGCCTTCGCCAGGTCCGCCCGCAGCGACTCCACGCTCGTACGCACCGCGGGCACGCCGAACGACTCGGCGAGCGCGACGAAGTCCGGCGTCACCAGCTCCGTGCCGGTCGCCGCGCCGAAGGCGTCCGTCATGTACTCGCGCAGGATGCCGTAGCCGCCGTCGTCGACGATCAGCCAGGTCACCGGCAGGTCGTACTGCCGGGCCGTGGCGAGCTCGGCGATCGAGTACATCGCGCCGCCGTCGCCGGAGACCGCGAGCACCGGTCGCGTGCGGTCGGCGGCGGCGGCTCCGATCGCCGCCGGGAACGCGTAGCCGAGGCCGCCCGCGCCCTGGGCCGAGTGCAGCGCGCCCGGCCAGGCGGACCAGGCCCAGTACGCCAGGATCGTCATGTCCCAGAAGCTGGGCGCGTCGACGGGCAGGGCCGCGCGCACATCGGCGAGGATCCGCTGCTCGGTCTCCAGGCCCTGCCCGGCGATCCGCTCCCCCACCTTCGCGAGGACCGTGCGTACGGACTCGGCGGCGGCCGGGTCGGTGCGCTCGCGGACCGTCTCCAGGAGCGCGGCGAGCGCCACGCGCGCGTCCGCGTGGATGCCGAGCGCCGGGTGGTTGGACTCCAGCTTGCCGAGGTCCGCCTCGATCTGGATCACCCGGCCGCGCGGCGCGAACGTGTGGTAGTTCGAGGAGAGTTCGCCGAGGCCCGAGCCCACGACCAGCAGGACGTCGGCGTCCTCCAGGAAGTCGGTGGTGTGCCGGTCCTCCAGCCACGACCGGAGCGAGAGCGGGTGCTCCCAGGGGAAGGCGCCCTTGCCGCCGAAGGTGGTGACCACCGGCGCGGCCAGCTTCTCGGCGAGCGCGCGGAGCTTGCCGGCGGCGTCGGCGCGTACGACACCGCCGCCCGCGATGATCACCGGGCGGGCCGCGCTCGACAGCAACTCGGCCGCCACGGCCGTCAGTTCGGGGCGCGGGAGCAGGTCGTGCGGGGTCGCGTCGACGGCCGTGACGACCGGCAGGGCCGTCTCGGCGGACAGCACGTCCTGCGGGATCTCCACCCAGACCGGCCCGTGCGGGGCGGTCAGCGCCGACTCCCACGCCGCCGCGATCGCGGACGGGATCTGGGACTGGCCGCGGACCGGGTGGACCGACTTCACCACGTCCCGGAACGAGGCCTGCTGGTCGCGGAGTTCATGCAGATGGCCGCGGCGGCCGCCGCCCAGACCCGCCGTGGGGACCTGGCTGCAGATCGCCACGACGGGCGCGCTGGCCGCGGCCGCCTCCTGGAGGGCGGCGAGCGAGGTCAGCGCGCCGGGCCCGGTGGAGAGCAGCAGCGGGGCCGCCTCACCGGTGACCCGGCCGTACGCGTCGGCCGCGAACCCCGCGTTGTTCTCCATCCGCAGCCCGACGTAGCTCAGATCGGAACGGCGCAGCGCGTCGAACATCGCGAGCGCGTGCTGCCCGGGCAGCCCGAAGACGGTGGTGGCGCCGAGCCCCTGAAGGGTCTCGACGACGAGATCGCCACCGGTGCGGCCGGGCGGCGGGTTCAGGGCCGCCGCGGTCTGCGCCCCGGTGGGGCGCAGCACCACGTCGTGGTCGTGGGTCACTTGGACGCCTTGGCCGCCGCGATCTGCCGGGACATGATCGTCGTGAGCTCGTACGCGGTGTGGGACGCGGCCACCGAGGTGATCTCGGCGTGGTCGTACGCCGGGGCGACCTCGACGACGTCGGCCGAGACCAGGTTGCAGGAGGCGAGGCCGCGCAGGATCTCCAGGAGCTCGCGGGAGGTCATGCCGCCGGCCTCGGGGGTGCCGGTGCCGGGGGCGTGCGCCGGGTCGAGGCAGTCGATGTCGATCGAGATGTAGAGCGGGCGGTCGCCGATGCGCTGGCGCAGCTGGTCGGCGATCTCGTCGGCGCCACGGCGGTAGACGTCGGCCGAGGTGACGATGCCGAAGCCCATCTTCTCGTCGTCGGTCAGGTCCTGCTTGCCGTAGAGCGGGCCGCGGGTGCCGACGTGGGAGAGCGCCTCGGTGTCGAGGATGCCCTCCTCGACGGCGCGGCGGAACGGGGTGCCGTGGGTGTACTCGGCGCCGAAGTAGGTGTCCCAGGTGTCCAGGTGCGCGTCGAAGTGGAGCAGCGCGACCGGGCCGTGCTTCTTGGCGACCGAGCGCAGCAGCGGCAGCGCGATGGTGTGGTCGCCGCCGAGCGTCATCAGGCGGGCGCCGGTGCCGAGCAGGTCGTCGGCGGCGGCCTCGATGGTGTCCACGGCCTCGTTGATGTTGAACGGGTTCACCGCGATGTCGCCGCCGTCCGCGACCTGGGCCAGCGCGAAGGGCGAGGCGTCCTGCGCCGGGTTGTACGGGCGCAGCAGCCGGGAGGCCTCGCGGATGGCGTTGCCGCCGAAGCGGGCGCCCGGGCGGTAGGAGACGCCGCTGTCGAAGGGCACGCCGACGACGGCGACATCGGCGGTGCCGACCTCGTCCAGACGCGGCAGCCGGGCGAAGGTCGCGGGCCCGGCGTACCGCGGGACGCGGGACGAGTCGATCGGACCGCGCGGCGTTTCGTTGCTGCTCATGTCGGAGTGCCCTTCGTGATGGCCTGCGTACGGACTGGACGGCCCGTGGTTCCTCCGGGCCGGTGCGGCCCGCGCTGGCCACCCTAGGTGCCGGTACCGCCATACTGAAGTGTACGTTTCCTCCACTTACGGCCCCCCTGATGTACGGAGTGCCCATGCCTGCCGAGCCCACGGCGGCCCCGCCCACCACTCCCGTCCCGCTCTCCGCCCTGCTGGCCCGCGCCGATCTGGGCCTGCGGCGGATCGCCGGGCCGCCCGAGGCCGATGTGCACTGGGTGCACACCTCGGAGATGGCCGACCCGTATCCGTACCTCCTCGGCGGGGAGCTGCTGCTGACGGCGGGCGTGCAGCTCAGCGACCCGGAGCGGTACGCGGCGCGGGTCGCCGAGGCGGGCGCGGCGGCGCTCGGCTTCGGTGTCACACCGGTGTACGACACCGTCCCGGCCGCGCTGGTCGAGGCCTGCGAGCGGCACGGGCTGCCGCTGCTCGAAGTGCCGCCGCCCACCACGTTCACCGCGATCGCCCGCGCGGTGTGGGGCCTGATGACGCAGGCCCGCCACCATGAGCTGCGCCGGGTCTCGCAGGCCCAGCAGGGTCTGGCCACGGCGGCCGCGCGGCCCGACCCGGTCCCGGCGGTCCTGCACCAGCTGGCGACCCGGCTCGGCGGCTGGGCCGGGCTGCTGGACGCGTCGGGGACGGTGGTGCACGCGGCCGGGCGCGAGCCGTCCGCCGAGGTGCGGGCGGCGGTGCGCCGCCTGGCGTCGGTGGTCTCGCCGGGGGGTGCCGGGATCCCCCCGGGAGCCGCCTCCCCGGCGGGGGCCGCACCCGCGAAACCGGCCGTCTCCCCGGCAGGTGCCGAACCCGCGAAGCCGAGCCCGCCCGGGCCCACCGCGCCCACCTCCGCGAGCGACACCTCGGGGGGCGCGCACCTCGCCGCGTACGCCCTGGCCGGGGCCCGGGGGCTCACCCTCGGCGTCGCGACCCCGGGGCGCGAGCCCGGGGACCACACCATCGCCGGGGTCGCCTCCGTGCTGCTGTCCCTGCTCACCGCCGAGCGGCCGGGCGCCGACCAGGCCGCCCGGTCGGCGGCGCTGGTGCGGCTCCTGCTCGGCGCGGCCCCGGCCGAGGTCGCGCCGCTGCTCGGGGACGCGCCCTGGACCGTCGTCCACGCGCGCGGTGCGGGCGCCCCGCCCGATCTCGGCAGCCCCCTGGTGGACGCGGACGACGGCCACGCGCGCGTGCTCGTCCCCGGCGGCCATACCGTCGCCCCGCACCCCGGCTGGACGCTCGGCGTCAGCGCGCCCGTCCCGGCCGACGGCCTGGCCGCCGCCGACGCCCAGGCCGCCCGGGCCCTGCGCCGCGCGGAGGCGGCCCGGAGCGCCCTGGTGCGCCATCGCACCGGCGGATACGCCTCGTTGGTGGATCCCGAGGAGGCCGCCGCGTACGCCCGCCGGCTGCTGGCACCGCTCGCCGAGCCGCTGCTCACCACCCTGCGCTGCTGGCTCTCGCTGCACGGCAGCTGGGACCGGACCGCCGTGGCGCTCGGCGTGCACCGCAACACCGTGCGCCAGCGCGTGGCCCGCTGCGCGGCCCTGCTGAACGCGGATCTGGACGACATGGACGTCCGCACCGAGCTGTGGCTGGCGCTCCGGGGTGCGGGCGGGAGTGCTGAGTCTCACTCTGGACAGTGCGAGTGACCGCCGGGTAACTTCATTATTCAATCTGAGCAAGCGCTTAGCCACAGCCCAGTGTGACCAGTGTGAGGAGGGCGTCCCGTGCGCCGTACGGTATTCAACGAGGACCACGAGGCGTTCCGGGAGACCATCCGGGCCTTCATCGAGGCCGAGGTCGTGCCCGTCTACGACGAGTGGTACGCGGCGGGCCAGGCGCCCCGGGACTTCTACCACAAGCTCGGTGACCTGGGCGTCTTCGGCATCCGCGTGCCCGAGGAGTTCGGCGGCGCGGGCATCGAGTCGTACAAGTTCGAAGCCGTGATGTACGAGGAGACGGCCCGCGCGGGCGTCCAGTTCGGCGGCTCCGGCGTGCACGTGCTGCTCGGCCTGCCGTACATCAAGATGCTCGCCACCGACGAGCAGAAGAAGCGCTTCCTGCCCAAGTTCGTCTCCGGCGAGGAGATGTGGGCCCTGGCGATGACCGAGCCGGGCACCGGCTCCGACCTCGCGGGCATGAAGACCACCGCCAAGCTCTCCGAGGACGGCACGCACTACGTCCTCAACGGCGCCAAGACGTTCATCACCGGCGGCGTGCACGCCGACCGCGTCATCGTCTGCGCCCGCACCGCCGCGCCGACCGCCGAGGACCGCCGCCACGGCATCTCGCTGTTCGCCGTCGACACCAAGTCCGAGGGCTACTCCATCGGCCGCAAGCTGGACAAGCTCGGCCTGAAGACGTCCGACACGGCCGAGCTGGCCTTCGTCGACGTCAAGGTGCCGGTCGAGGACCTGCTCGGCGAGGAGAACAAGGGCTTCTACTACCTCGGCCACAACCTCGCCTCCGAGCGCTGGGGCATCGCGTTCGGCGCGTACGCGCAGGCCAAGGCGGCCGTCCGGTTCGCCAAGGAGTACGTCCAGGAGCGCACCGTCTTCGGCAAGCCGGTCGCCGCGTTCCAGAACACGAAGTTCGAACTGGCCGCCTGCCAGGCCGAGGTGGACGCCGCCGAGGCCGTCGCCGACCGCGCCCTGGAGGCCCTGGACGCGGGCGAGCTGACCCCGGCCGAGGCCGCGTCCGCGAAGCTGTTCTGCACCGAGGTCGCGCACCGCGTGATCGACCGCTGCCTCCAGCTGCACGGCGGCTACGGCTTCATGAACGAGTACCCGATCGCGCGTCTGTACGCCGACAACCGCGTCAACCGGATCTACGGCGGCACCAGCGAGATCATGAAGTCGATCATCGCCAAGGACATGGGTCTGTGACCCAGGCCCTCGACGACCTGCTCGATCTGCTCGACCTTGAGCGGATCGAGCAGGGCATCTTCCGCGGCCACTCACGCTCGGCGATCATCCCCCGGGTGTTCGGCGGGCAGGTCGCGGCGCAGGCCCTGATGGCGGCGGGCCGCACGGTCCCCGCCGACCGGCCGCCGCACTCCCTGCACGCGTACTTCCTGCGCATGGGCGACCCCAAGGCGCCGATCGTCTACACCGCGGACCCGATCCGCGACGGCCGCTCCTTCACCACGCGCACGGTCACCGCCGTCCAGCACGGCCAGCCGATCTTCCACCTCTCCGCGTCGTTCCAGGCGTACGAGGAGGGCCTTGAGCACCAGGCGCCGATGCCGCCCGCGCCGGACCCCGACTCGCTGCCCACGGCGGCCGAGACACTGCCGCGCTACACCGACGTGTTCGTCGACCCGTCGGTGGCCGAGCGGATGCTCGCGGCCCGCGCGGCCGTCGACCTGCGCTACGTGGACGACCCGCCGTACGCCTCCATCGGCACCCCGCGCGAGCCGCGCTCCCAGGTCTGGTTCCGCACCAACGGCAAGCTGGACGACGACCCGCTGCTGCACATCGTGCTCGCCACGTACGTCTCCGACATGACGCTCCTGGACTCGGTCCTGCTGGCCCACGGCCGGGGCGGCTGGGCGGTCGGCGACGTGGTGGGCGCGTCCCTGGACCACGCGATGTGGTTCCACCGCCCGTTCCGCGCCGACGAATGGCTCCTCTACGACCAGGAGTCCCCCTCGGCCTCGGCGGGCCGGGGCCTGGGCCAGGCAAGGATCTACACCCAGGCCGGCCACCTGGCGGTAACAGTGATCCAGGAGGGCGTGGTCCGGGTACCCCGTTAGCCCCTAAAGGGGCTTGTGGAGCTCCCCCGCGATCCGGGGTGCCCTACAAGGGGCGCGGGGCTGTGACATGTACGGCTCCGCCGCGATGGGGGTCCCCCCTGTTCGAGCGGAGCCGAGAACTTGGGGGAGCGACCAGCCACACGCGGCCCGCAGACGAAACCGCACCCCCCGCGGAGCGCGACGCTCTCAAACCAACTCCGCCGCACCCAGCAAATACTCGGTCATCGGCTCGTAATAGCGCGGATCCGCAACATGGTCATCCATGGGGACGGCAACCTGCAGCGTCCCCTCCGCCTCCGCAAGGAACAACGCGGGATCGTTGCAGTCCGCATACCCCACCGCATCGATCCCGCGCTGCGCCGCACACCCCGCCCACCCGTGATCCGCGACGACCAGCTCCGGCAACGGCCGCCCCTCCCGCGCCAGGGCGTCCAAAATCGCGGCCATCGGCTCCGGCGAGTGCGTGTGCCACAGCGACGCGCCGCGCTCGAAGAGCGAGACGTCCGCGAACTGCACCACGCAGCCCTCATCGGCCCGCACCCCGTCCGGGATGCGCACGATCTCGCACCCCGCCGCCCGCAGCGCGGACGCCGTCCGGCTGTGGACGTCGATGAGCGACCCCGGGTGCCCGGTCGCGAAGAGCACCCGCTCCCGCCCCGCCGCCGCCTTGCGCAGCCGCGCCGCCATCCGGTCGAGCGCGTCGACGGTGAGCTCGGGGTCGATGGTGTCCTGGCCGGTGCGGTACTCGGGGTCGTCCACCACGCCGCAGCGCTCGGCCATCACCGCGAGCACGTCCTGCTCGTCGTTCCAGCGCTCGCCCAGCTCCAGACCCAGCCAGTAGTGGCGGTCGCCGTTGGCGAGCTTGCGGTAGTGGGAGAGGTTGTTGTCGCGGGGGGTGGCGACGTCTCCGGCGATACGGGTGCGGACGAGGTGGTCGACGAGAGCGGCACGGCTGGGTATCGGCATGCGCCCATTCTGCCCCGGTGCCCGGCCCGGGGCCCCGCAGTCCCGCGCACTGGACACCCCTACGCGCGCGTGAGCCCTCGGTTCACCGGTACCGCGCGCCCTCAGTTCACCGGCTGGTCGGCGAGCGCGGCGAACGCCCCGTGCGCGAGCCGGCGCAGCAGCTCCTCCGTGGCCGCCCGGCCCGGCAGGCCGAGACCGTACGAACCCAGGTGCGGCGTCGAGTTGAGCAGGCCGAAGACCGCGTGGACGGCCGCGCGGGCCTCCGCCTCGGACCCTTCCGGGTAGAGCTCGCGCACCACCGAGACCCACAGCTCCACGTACTGCCGCTGCAACTGGCGCACCAGCTTGCGGTCGCTCTCGCGCAGCCGGTCCAGCTCGCGGTCGTGGAGGGTGATCAGCGCCCGGTCGTCGAGCGCGAAGTCGATGTGGCCGTCGATGAGCGAGCCGAGGACCGCCTCCGGGCCGCCGTCGGCCTGCGCGACCCGCTTGCGCCCGCCGTCGTAGAGCCGCCCGCTGATCCCCACCAGCAGTTCGGCCAGCATCGCGTCCTTGCCCGCGAAGTGCCGGTAGAGGCCGGGGCCGCTGATGCCGACGGCCGCGCCTATCTCGTCGACGCCCACGCCGTGGAAGCCGCGCTCGGCGAAGAGGCGCGCGGCCTCGCGCAGGATCTGCTCGCGTCGGGTGGGGGCATCGGTGCGGGTGCTCATGGAAATTCATTCTAGACAACGCGGTTAGCGCTCGTTAACCTGAAGGAAACGAGTTAACGCTCATTAACATCCACATCCCTGTACGGATAGATCGCTGTACGGACGTCGGCCGTGCGAACCACGGCGGTACGGGCAAGGGGGCTCGACACGATGCAGCAGGCACCGGTCCTTGGGAGCGCGGCCGATCCCGCGTCCGAGGCGTGGCGCGCCAACGAGGAGGCGCACCGCGCGCTGGGCGACGGGCTGCGCGAAAGACTCGCCGCGGCCCGGCTCGGCGGCGGCGAGCGGGCCCGCGAGCGCCATGTCGCGCGCGGCAAGCTGCTGCCCCGCGACCGGGTGGACACGCTGCTCGACCCCGGCTCGCCCTTCCTGGAGCTGGCCCCGCTGGCCGCCGAGGGGATGTACGAGGGCCAGGCGCCCGCCGCCGGCGTCATCGCCGGGATCGGGCGGGTCAGTGGCCGCGAGTGCGTGATCGTGGCCAACGACGCCACGGTCAAGGGCGGCACGTACTACCCGATGACGGTCAAGAAGCATCTGCGCGCCCAGGAAGTCGCCCTGGAGAACCGGCTGCCCTGCCTGTATCTGGTCGACTCGGGCGGCGCGTTCCTGCCGATGCAGGACGAGGTCTTCCCCGACCGCGACCACTTCGGGCGGATCTTCTACAACCAGGCCCGGATGTCGGGCGCGGGCATCCCGCAGATCGCCGCCGTCCTCGGCTCCTGCACGGCGGGCGGCGCCTATGTGCCCGCGATGAGCGACGAGGCCGTGATCGTCCGCAACCAGGGCACGATCTTCCTGGGCGGCCCCCCGCTGGTGAAGGCCGCCACCGGCGAGGTCGTCACCGCCGAGGAGCTCGGCGGCGGCGAGGTGCACTCGCGCGTCTCGGGCGTCACCGACCACCTCGCCGAGGACGACGCGCACGCGCTGCGCATCGTGCGCAACATCGTGGCCACCCTCCCCGCGCGCGGTGAGCTCCCGTGGAGCGTCGAGCCCGCCGAGGAGCCGAAGGTCGACCCGTTCGGGCTCTACGGCGCGGTCCCGGTCGACTCGCGCACTCCGTACGACGTGCGCGAGGTCATCGCGCGCGTGGTCGACGGCTCCCGCTTCCAGGAGTTCAAGGCCGAGTTCGGGCAGACCCTGGTCACCGGCTTCGCCCGGATCCACGGCCACCCGGTCGGCATCGTCGCCAACAACGGCATCCTGTTCTCCGAATCCGCCCAGAAGGGCGCGCACTTCATCGAGCTGTGCGACCAGCGCGGCATCCCGCTGGTGTTCCTCCAGAACATCTCGGGCTTCATGGTGGGCCGGGACTACGAGGCGGGTGGCATCGCCAAGCACGGCGCCAAGATGGTGACGGCGGTGGCGAGCACACGCGTCCCCAAGCTGACGGTGATCGTCGGCGGGTCGTACGGGGCGGGCAACTACTCGATGTGCGGCCGCGCCTATTCGCCGCGCTTCCTGTGGATGTGGCCCAACGCCAAGATCTCGGTGATGGGCGGCGAGCAGGCCGCCTCCGTCCTTGCCACCGTCAAGCGCGACCAGCTGGAGGCGCGCGGCGAACAGTGGCCGCTCGACGCCGAGGAGTCCTTCAAGGACCCCATCCGCGCCCAGTACGAGCAGCAGGGCAACGCCTACTACGCGACGGCCCGGCTGTGGGACGACGGGGTGATCGACCCGATGGAGACCCGCCAGGTCCTCGGGCTCGCCCTGACCGCCTGTGCCAACGCCCCCCTCCCCCAGCGGGACCTCTCGGCGCCCGGCTTCGGCGTCTTCCGGATGTGAGGCGGACCATGACGATGTTCGACACAGTCCTCGTCGCCAACCGCGGCGAGATCGCGGTCCGCGTGATCCGCACCCTGCGCGCCCTCGGGATCCGCTCGGTCGCGGTGTTCAGCGACGCCGACGCGGACGCCAAGCACGTACGGGAGGCGGACACCGCCGTCCGGATCGGCCCGGCGGCCGCGTCCGAGAGCTATCTGCGCGTCGACCGGCTCCTGGAGGCGGCAGCCAAGTCGGGCGCCCAGGCGGTCCACCCGGGCTACGGCTTCCTCGCCGAGAACGCGACGTTCGCGCGCGCGTGCACCGAGGCGGGCCTGGTCTTCATCGGGCCCCCGGCCGACGCGATCTCCCTGATGGGCGACAAGATCCGGGCCAAGGAGACCGTGCAGGCGGCCGGTGTCCCGGTGGTCCCCGGCTCCTCGGGCAGCGGCCTCACCGACGCCCAACTGGGCGACGCCGCACGGGAGATCGGCATGCCGGTGCTCCTGAAGCCGAGTGCGGGCGGCGGCGGCAAGGGCATGCGGCTGGTCCGGGACGAGGCGGTGCTCGGCGACGAGATCGCCGCCGCCCGGCGCGAGGCCCGCGCCTCCTTCGGCGACGACACGCTCCTGGTGGAGCGCTGGATCGACCGCCCGCGCCACATCGAGATCCAGGTCCTGGCCGACGGTCACGGCCATGTGGTGCACCTCGGCGAGCGCGAGTGCTCCCTCCAGCGCCGCCACCAGAAGATCATCGAGGAGGCCCCCTCGGTCCTGCTCGACGAAAAGACCCGGGCCGCGATGGGCGAGGCGGCGGTCCAGGCGGCCCGCTCCTGCGGCTACGCGGGCGCGGGCACGGTCGAGTTCATCGTCCCGGGCAACGACCCCTCCTCGTACTACTTCATGGAGATGAACACCCGCCTCCAGGTGGAGCACCCGGTCACCGAGCTCATCACGGGCCTGGACCTGGTGGAGTGGCAGGTGCGGATCGCGGCGGGCGAGCGACTGCCGTACGGACAGGACGACATCACCCTCACCGGCCACGCCGTGGAGGCCCGTATCTGCGCCGAGGACCCCTCGCGCGGCTTCCTGCCCTCGGGCGGCACGGTCCTGGCGCTGCGGGAGCCGCAGGGCGACTGGGGGTCCCCCCTGTTCGAGCGGAGCCGAGAACTTGGGGGCGTTCGTACCGACTCGGGGCTGAGTGAAGGCACCGAGGTCGGCAGCCTGTACGACCCGATGCTGTCCAAGGTCATCGCGTACGGGCCGGACCGCGCCACCGCGCTGCGCAGGCTCCGGGCGGCGCTCGCCGACACGGTCACGCTCGGCGTGCCCACCAACGCCGGGTTCCTGCGCAGGCTGCTGGCCCACCCGGCCGTGGTCGCGGGCGAGCTGGACACGGGCCTGGTGGAGCGCGAGGCCGACGGCCTGGTGCCCGAGGGGGTGCCGGACGAGGTGTACGCGGCGGCCGCCGCCGTGCGCGGAGCCGCTCTCGCGCCCGTGGCCGGGGGATGGACCGACCCCTTCTCGGTGCCGAGCGGCTGGCGCCTCGGCGGTGAACCGGCGCCGCTGGCGCACTGGTTGCGGGTGCCGGGCCAGGAGCCGGTCCGGGCGACGGGAACAGGCCGGGTCACCGAAGAGCGCGTCACCGTGGAGCTCGACGGCGTCACCCACACCTTCCACCGCGCGGGCGACTGGCTCGGCCGAGACGGCGACAGCTGGCACGTCCTGGACCATGACCCGGTGGAGGCCGCGCTCAGCGGCACCGCGCGCGGTGGCGCCGACACGCTGGCCGCGCCGATGCCCGGCACCGTCACCGTCGTCAAGGTGGCTGTCGGCGACCAGGTGGCGGCTGGTCAGAGCCTGCTGGTGGTCGAGGCGATGAAGATGGAGCACGTCATCTCCGCCCCGCACGCCGGCACCGTCACCGAGCTGGACGTCTCGCCCGGCTCGACCGTCGCCATGGACCAGGTCCTGGCCGTGGTGACCCCCGAGGAGAGCCCGGAGTCCAAGGACTCGGAGCCCAGGGAACCCAAGGACCCCAAGGAGCCGAAGGAGGGAGAGCGGTGACGCTGCCCATGGTCGTACCGGCGCAGGACCTGCCCGCCTCGGTGCGCATTCACGAGGTCGGGGCCCGCGACGGCCTGCAGAACGAGAAGGGCGTCATCCCGACCGAGATCAAGGCGGAGTTCATCCACCGCCTGGCCCAGGCGGGTCTGACCACCATCGAGGCGACCAGCTTCGTGCGCCCCGAGTGGGTGCCCCAACTGGCCGACGCCGAGCAGCTGTTCCCCATGCTGGACGACATGGAGGGCGTGGCCCTGCCCGTCCTCGTACCCAACCAGCGGGGTCTGGACCGGGCGCTCGCGCTCGGCGCCCGCCGGATCGCGGTGTTCGCCAGCGCCACGGAGTCGTTCGCCAAGGCCAATCTGAACCGTACGGTGGACGAGTCGCTGGCGGTCTTCGCGCCGGTCGTGGCCCGCGCCAAGGAGCAGAAGGTCCATGTCCGGGGCTATCTGTCGATGTGCTTCGGCGACCCGTGGGAGGGCCCGGTCCCGGTCCACCAGGTCGTCAAGGTCGCCAAGTCCCTGATGGAGATGGGCTGCGACGAGCTGAGCCTGGGCGACACGATCGGCGTCGCGACCCCGGCGCACGTCCAGACGCTGCTGGCCGAGCTGAACGAGGAGGGCGTGCCGACCTCCGCGATCGGCGTGCACTTCCACGACACCTACGGCCAGGCGCTCGCCAACACCTTCGCCGCGCTCCAGCACGGCGTAGCCACCGTGGACGCCTCGGCGGGCGGCCTCGGCGGCTGCCCGTACGCCAAGTCCGCCACCGGAAACCTCGCCACCGAAGACCTCGTGTGGATGCTCCAGGGCCTCGGTATCGACACCGGGGTCGACCTCGGCCGGCTCACCGCCACCAGCCTCTGGCTGGCCGAGCAGCTGGGGCGCCCCAGCCCCTCCCGTACCGTCCGCGCCCTCGCGCACGACTCCCACAAGGAGTGACCCCCCATGTCCCTTGACCACCGGCTCTCCGCCGAACACGAAGAACTCCGCCGTACGGTCGAGGAGTTCGCGCACGACGTCGTCGCCCCGAAGATCGGCGACTACTACGAACGCCATGAGTTCCCGTACGAGATCGTCCGCGAGATGGGCCGCATGGGCCTGTTCGGGCTGCCCTTCCCCGAGGAGTACGGCGGGATGGGCGGCGACTACCTCGCCCTGGGCATCGCCCTGGAGGAGCTGGCGCGGGTCGACTCGTCGGTGGCCATCACCCTGGAGGCGGGGGTCTCGCTCGGCGCGATGCCGGTGTTCCGGTTCGGCACCGAGGAGCAGAAGCAGGAGTGGCTGCCGCGGCTGTGCTCCGGCGAGATGCTGGGCGCGTTCGGTCTGACGGAGCCGGACTGCGGCTCGGACGCCGGGGGCACGCGGACCACCGCCGTGCGCGACGGCGACGAGTGGGTCATCAACGGCACCAAGTGCTTCATCACCAACTCCGGTACGGACATCACGGGCCTGGTGACGGTGACGGCGGTGACCGGCCGCACTGTGTCTGATTCCGCTGGCTCCGGCCGCCCGCTGATCTCGTCCATCATCGTCCCCTCCGGAACCCCGGGATTCACGGTGGCCGCGCCGTACTCGAAGGTGGGGTGGAACGCGTCGGACACCCGCGAACTGTCCTTCCAGGACGTCCGCGTCCCGGTCGCGAACCTGCTGGGCGAGGAGGGCCGCGGCTACGCCCAGTTCCTGCGGATCCTGGACGAGGGCCGCATCGCCATCTCGGCGCTCGCCACGGGTCTCGCGCAGGGCTGCGTCGACGAGTCCGTGAAGTACGCGCACGAGCGGCACGCCTTCGGCCGCCCGATCGGCGAGAACCAGGCGATCCAGTTCAAGATCGCCGACATGGAGATGCGGGCGCACATGGCCCGGGTCGGCTGGCGCGACGCCGCCTCGCGGCTGGTGAGCGGCGAGCCGTTCAAGAAGGAGGCGGCGCTGGCGAAGCTGTACTCGTCGACGGTCGCGGTCGACAACGCGCGCGAGGCGACGCAGATCCACGGCGGGTACGGCTTCATGAACGAGTACCCGGTGGCCCGGATGTGGCGCGACTCGAAGATCCTGGAGATCGGGGAGGGGACGAGCGAGGTGCAGCGGATGCTGATCGCACGGGAGTTGGGGCTGCCGGCCTGACCCGTACCCCGCCGCGGGTGGCAGGTGGCCGCGCCTCGGCCGCCTGCCGTCCGCCTGTCGTCCGTCGTGGTGCGACACTCCGCTCGTGTCGCCCGAAGGTGTGGCGCGCACCCCGTAAGCCGGGCGTGTGCGCTGTGGGCACACCACGCTCGGTGGGGTGATCCCACCCACTTGTCCCACCTGCCCCGGGCGTCCGACGCTGTGGAAGGACACCTCCACGACTACGCCGGGCGCGGCTGATCGTTGGCATTGGCACTGCGTCTCGTGCCGTCTGGTGTACGAGCCCACCGCGTCGCACAAGGTGCGGTTCACGTATGCGCCGCTTCGGCGTTGACGCACCCGGTACCGCGTACGTGACGTGGTCACCCCTTTACAGATCCTTGTGAGGTTAGGCTAACCTACCCAGGAACTGCCAAGTGGCCGACCCCGGCACGTACGAAAGCGGACCGTCATGCCCATGTCCCGAGCGTCCCACCTCTCCCGTCGCGGTCTGCTGGCCGTCGGCGGCGCCATCGGCCTCGGGGCCGCGCTGGCCGCCTGCGGGGACGGCGACGGCAAGAAATCGGGCGGTACGGACAAGGCCGGCGGGAAGTCCGGGCCCTGGTCGTTCAAGGACGACCGCGCCAAGACGGTCGAGGCGAAGTCCACCCCGAAGACCATCGTGGCCTTCACCGGCACCGCCGCCGCCCTCCACGACTACGGCGTCGAGGTCAAGGCCGTCTTCGGTCCGACCAGGACCAAGGACGGCAAGCCGGACGTCCAGGCGGGCGACCTCGACATCAGCAAGGTCGAGATCCTCGGCAACGTCTGGGGCGAGTTCAACGTCGAGAAGTACGCGGCGCTCGGCCCGGACCTGCTCGTCACGGACATGTGGGAGAAGGACGCCCTCTGGTACGTGCCGGACAACAGCAAGGACAAGATCCTCAAGCTGGCGCCGAGCGTGGCGCTCTGGGCCGCCCAGATCAGCATGCCCGCCGCGCTCCAGCGCCGCGCCGACCTCGCCGCCTCGCTCGGCGCCGACCTCAAGGCCGCCAAGGTCACCGCGGCCAAGGCCCGTTTCGAGCAGGCCGCGGCCCGGCTGAAGGCCGCCACCAAGGCCAACCCCAACGTGACGGTGATGATCGGATCCGCCAGCGCCGACCTGTTCTACGTCTCCGCCCCCAAGATGTCGGCGGACACCGCGTACTTCCAGGAGCTCGGCGTGAGGTTCGTCGAGCCGAAGGTGAACGCGCAGGGCTTCTTCGAGGAGCTGAGCTGGGAGAACGTCGGCAAGTACAAGGCCGACGTGATCATGATGGACAACCGCTCCACGGCCCTGCAGCCCGACGCCCTGAAGTCCAAGCCGACCTGGGCGGGCCTGCCCGCCGTCAAGGCCGGACAGGTCACCCCGCGCACCACCGAGCCGATCTACTCGTACGACAAGTGCGCCCCGATCCTCGAATCGCTCGCGAAGGCGATCGAAACAGCGAAGAAGGTTGCCTGACCATGACGCTGACAGCCGAGACCGCCACCGTCCCCTTCCGTCTCTTCGACCTCCACGTGGTACGGACCCGGCGGCTCGGCCCGTCGCTGATCCGGATCACCTTCGGCGGCGAGGAGTTGGCGTACTTCGAGGCGGGCGGCCGCGACCAGAGCCTGTCGCTCTTCCTGCCCCACCCCGGCCAGCGGGCACCCGTGCTGCCGCCGGCCGTCAACCCGGAGACGTGGTTCGCGGAGTACCGGGCGCTGCCCGACGACGTACGGGCCGTGATGCGCTCGTACACCGTGCGCGCGCAGCGCCGTGAGCCCGACGAGGTCGACATCGACTTCGCGCTCCACCAGGACGGCGGTCCGGCGTGCCGCTGGGCCGACCGCGCCGCGCCCGGGGACCGTGTGGCGGTCCTCGGTCCGGCGATCGCCGACAACACGGCCGTCCGGTTCCGGCCGCCTGTCGGTACGGACGGGGTCGTGTTGTGGGGCGACGAGACGGCGCTGCCCGCGCTGTCCTCGATCCTGGAGTGGCTGCCGTCCGGCACGCCGGTGCGGGCGTGGATCACCGTGCCGTTCCGCGCGGATCGGATGCCGCTTCCCAGTGCTGCCGATGTGGCCATCACATGGCTGGTGGAGGAGGAAGGCGCGGCCTCCCCTGTGGACGCGGTCCGGGCTGAGACCTCCCTTCCGGGGGTCAACCCGTATGTGTGGATCGCCGGTGAGTCGTCCTCCATGCGGGAGTTGCGGCGTCACTTCGTGAATGAGCGTCAGGTCGACCGCAGGAACGTCACGTTCGTCGGCTACTGGCGACGGGGTCGTAGCGAGGACCAGTTGCGCGCGGAAGAGACCGCCTAGGTCGCTTGCGCGGCTGCGGACCTCCCACCGGCCCTCAGATGGGCCCGGAGGGCCCACTTAGGGGCGCGGGGAACTGCGCGACCAGCCACACACAACCCGCAGACAAACGCACCGCACCAGACGAACGCACCGCACCCCCGGGGGGCGAGGCCCTGTTGATCTCCAAGTTAGGTTAGGCTAACCTAACTTGGAGATCACGGCCTCGCCCCCCTTCTTTCCTTCCCCGTCCGGAGGACACTTCCCATGCGTTCGCACCTGCTCAATGACACGACGGCGGAGAGCTACCGGCGCTCCGTGACCGAAGGAGTCGAGCGGGTGGCGTCGAAACTCGCCGCGACCCGGCGCCCGTTCACGGGGGCCGGCGTCGAGGACATCGCCCCGCTCGTCGACGGCATCGACCTCGACCGGCCGCTCGGCGACACCTCCGCCGTCCTCGACGAGCTGGAGGGCGTGTATCTGCGCGACGCCGTCTACTTCCACCACCCCCGCTACCTCGGCCACCTCAACTGCCCGGTCGTCATCCCGGCCGTGCTCGGCGAGGCGGTCCTCTCGGCCGTCAACTCCTCGCTGGACACCTGGGACCAGAGCGCCGGCGGCACCCTCATCGAGCGCCGGCTGATCGACTGGACCGCCGGTCGCGTCGGCTACGGCCCGGGCGCCGACGGGGTGTTCACCAGCGGCGGCAGCCAGTCCAACCTCCAGGCGCTGCTGCTCGCCCGCGAGGAGGCCAAGACCGACGACCTCGGCAGACTGCGGATCTTCTCCTCCGAGTGCAGCCACTTCAGCGTGCAGAAGTCCGCCCAGCTCCTGGGCCTCGGCCGAGCCGCCGTCGTGTCGATTCCCTGCGACCACGACAAGCGGATGCAGACCGTGGCGCTCGCCCGGGCCCTGGAGAAGTGCGTGGCCGAGGGCAATGTGCCGATGGCCGTCGTCGCCACCGCGGGCACCACCGACTTCGGCTCCATCGACCCGCTGCCGGAGATAGCCGAGCTGTGCGCGCAGTACGGCGCCTGGTTCCACGCCGACGCCGCGTACGGCTGCGGGCTGCTGGTCTCGCCGACCCGCCGCCACCTCCTGGACGGCATCGAGCTCGCCGACTCGGTCACCGTGGACTACCACAAGTCCTTCTTCCAGCCGGTGAGTTCGAGCGCGATCGTGGTCAAGGACGCCACCACGCTGCGGCACGCCACGTACCACGCGGACTACCTCAACCCGCGCCGCGCCGCCGAGGAGCGCATCCCCAACCAGGTCGACAAGTCCCTCCAGACCACCCGCCGCTTCGACGCCCTGAAGCTGTGGATGACCCTGCGCACGATGGGCGCCGACGGCGTCGGCCGCCTCTTCGACGAGGTGTGCGACCTGGCCGGTGAGGGCTGGCGGCTGCTCGCCGCCGATCCGCGCTACGACGTGGTCGTCGAGCCCAGCCTGTCCACGCTCGTCTTCCGCTACATCCCCGACACGGTCGTCTCCCCCGCCGAGATCGACCGCGCCAACCTCTACGCCCGCAAGGCGCTGTTCGCGTCCGGCGAGGCGGTCGTCGCCGGTACCAAGACCGGCGGCCGCCAGTACCTGAAATTCACCCTGCTCAACCCCGAGACGACGGTCCACGACATCGCCGCCGTCCTCGATCTGATCGCCGGCCACGCCGAGCAGTACCTGGGAGAGAACCTTGTCCACGCAGCCTCGTGAGCCGTACGACTTCATCGGGATCGGCCTCGGCCCCTTCAACCTGGGCCTGGCCTGTCTGACCGAGCCGATCGACGAGCTCAGCGGCCTCTTCCTGGAGACCAAGCCGGACTTCGAGTGGCACTCGGGCATGTTCCTTGAGGGCGCCCACCTCCAGACCCCGTTCATATCGGACCTGGTCACCCTCGCCGACCCGACCTCACCGTACTCCTTCCTCAACTACCTGAAGGAGTCCGGCCGCCTCTACTCGTTCTACATACGCGAGAACTTCTATCCGCTGCGCACCGAGTACAACGACTACTGCCGCTGGGCGGCCGGGAAACTCTCCTCGATCCGCTTCAACCAGACGGTGCGGACGGTGACGTACGAGAACGAGGTGTACGTCGTCCGCACCGAGGACGGCTCCGAGTTCCGCGCCCGGCGGCTGGTCCTGGGCACCGGCACCCCGCCGTTCGTCCCCGAGGCGTGCCGTGACCTGGGCGGCGACTACCTGCACAACTCCCGCTATCTGGACCACAAGGAAGCGCTCCAGGCGAAGAAGTCGATCACTCTGGTCGGCAGCGGGCAGTCCGCCGCGGAGATCTACTACGACCTGCTGAGCGAGATCGACGTCCACGGCTACCGGCTGAACTGGGTCACCCGCTCGCCCCGCTTCTTCCCGCTCGAATACACCAAGCTGACACTGGAGATGACCTCGCCGGAGTACGCGGACTACTTCCACGCGCTGCCCGAGGACACCCGCTACCGTCTGGAGTCCGAGCAGAAGGGGCTCTTCAAGGGCATCGACTCGGAGCTCGTCGACGCGATCTTCGACCTGCTCTACCAGAAGAACCTCAAGGGCCCGGTCCCGACCCGCCTGCTCACCAACTCCTCGCTGAACAGCGCGCGTTACGACGCCACGACCGGCTCGTACGAACTGGGTCTGCGCCAGGAGGAGCAGGGCAAGGACTTCACCCTCACCACCGAGGGCCTGGTACTGGCCACCGGCTACAAGTACGCCGAGCCCGAGTTCCTGAAGCCCGTCTCCGACCGGCTCAAGCGGGACGGCCGCGGCCGCTTCGACGTGGCCCGCAACTACGCCGTCGACACCTCCGGCCGCGAGATCTTCCTCCAGAACGCCGCCGTGCACACCCACTCGATCACCTCGCCCGACCTGGGCATGGGCGCCTACCGCAACGCGTACATCATCGGCGAGCTCCTCGGCCGCGAGTACTACCCGGTCGAGAAGTCCATCGCCTTCCAGGAGTTCGCCGTATGAGCACCACGAGCACCACGAGCACCACGAGCACCACGAGCACCACTGCCGGCATAGGCACCTTCACCGTCCGCCCGCTCGACCCCTTCAAGGACGCCGAGCTGCTGCACGGCTGGGTCACCCACCCCAAGGCAGCGTTCTGGATGATGCAGGACGCGAAACTGGAGGACGTCGAGCGGGCGTACATGGAGATCGCCGCCGACGAGCACCACGACGCCCTGCTCGGGCTGCACGACGGCACCCCCGCCTTCCTGATGGAGAAGTACGACCCGGCCCACCGCGAACTGGTCGGCCTGTACGAGCCCGAGCCCGGCGACGTCGGTATGCACTTCCTGGTCGCGCCGACCGGCACACCGATCCACGGCTTCACCCGCGCGGTGATCACCGCCGTGATGGCGCACCTGTTCGCGGACCCGGCGACCCGGCGGGTCGTGGTGGAGCCCGACGTGGGCAACAAGGCGGTGCACGCGCTCAACGCGGCCGTCGGCTTCGAGGTCGTCGGCGAGATCGCCAAGCCGGAGAAGACGGCGCTGCTCAGCGTGTGCACGCGGGAGGCGTTCGAGGCCGCGACCGAGGAGAGCGCGCGATGACGAAGACGATGACCGAGGTCGCGGTACCGCACCTCACCCCCGAGCTGTGGGCGCGGGCGAACCGGCTGCTCGTGCGCAAGGCGCTGGCCGAGTTCGCGCACGAGCGGCTGCTGACGCCGCAGCCCTTGGGCGAGGACCGGTACAGCGTACGCAGTGACGACGGCACGGCGGAGTACCGCTTCACGGCGGGCCGGTTCGCGCTGGACCACTGGCAGGTGTACCCGGACTCGATCTCGCGCCACTCCCTGGACGGCGGCGAACTCCCGCTCGACGCCCTGGACTTCTTCATCGAGCTGCGCGCGACGCTCGGCCTGAGCGACGAGATCCTGCCGGTGTATCTGGAGGAGATCTCGTCCACGCTCTCCGGCACGGCGTACAAACTGACCAAGGATCAGATCTCCTCGGCCGAGCTGGCGAAGTCCGGTTTCCAGGCGATCGAGACGGGGATGACCGAAGGCCACCCCTGCTTCGTCGCCAACAACGGGCGGCTCGGGTTCGGCGCGCACGAGTACGCCGCGTACGCGCCCGAGGCCGCCGCTCCCGTCCGGCTGATCTGGCTGGCCGCGCGCCGCGACCGGGCGACGTTCACCTCGGGCGCGGGGCTCGACTACGAGACGCTGATGCGGGCGGAGCTGGGCGAGGCGACGCTGGAGCGCTTCGCCGCGACGCTGGCCGAGCGGGGTCTGGACCTCGCGGACTACCAGCTGCTGCCGGTCCACCCCTGGCAGTGGTGGAACAAGCTGTCGGTGACGTTCGCGGCGGAGGTGGCGCAGAACAGGCTGGTGCCGCTGGGAGTGGGCGACGACGAGTACTTGGCGCAACAGTCGATCCGCACGTTCTACAACACGACGGATGCGTCAAAGCACTACGTGAAAACCGCCCTCTCCGTCCTCAACATGGGCTTCATGCGCGGGCTTTCGGCGGCGTACATGGAGGCGACGCCCGCGATCAACGACTGGCTGGCGGGGCTGGTGGAGCGGGACTCCGTCCTGCGGTCGGTCCGCTTCTCGATCATCCGCGAGCGGGCGGCGATCGGCTACCACCACCGCCAGTACGAGCGGGCCACCGACCGCTCCTCGCCGTACCGCAAGATGCTGGCCGCGCTGTGGCGCGAGAGCCCGGTGCCGTCGCTGGCACCGGGCGAGCGGCTGGCCACGATGGCGTCGCTGCTGCATGTGGACGGCGCGGGCTCGTCGTTCGCGGGCGCGCTGATCGCGGAGTCGGGGGTGGGGGCGAAGGAGTGGCTGCGGCGCTACTTGGAGGCGTACCTGCTCCCGATCCTGCACTCGTTCTACGCGTACGACCTGGCGTACATGCCGCACGGCGAGAACGTGATCCTGGTGCTCGCGCCGGACGGCACGGTCTCGCGGGCGATCTTCAAGGACATCGCCGAGGAGATCGTGGTCATGGACCCGGACGCGGTGCTGCCGCCGGAGGTCGAACGGATCCGGATGGACGTGCCGGACGACACGAAGCTGCTGTCCGTCTTCACGGACGTCTTCGACTGCTTCTTCCGTTTCCTGAACGCGACACTGGTGAGTGAGGGGGTGCTGACGGAGTCCGACTTCTGGGACGCGGTGGCGTCGTGCGTCACGTCGTACCAGGCTTCCGTCCCGGAACTGGCCGACAAGTTCAAGCAGTACGACATGTTCGCGCCGGAGTTCGCCCTGTCCTGCCTGAACCGCCTGCAGCTCCGCAACAACCGCCAGATGGTGGACCTGACGGATCCGGCGGGGGCGCTACAACTGGTGGGGAACCTGAGCAACCCTATCGCGAGAGGCTGAGGTCCCGGGGGGCAGCCCACCTGTGACGGTCTAGCCCCCACCCGCCGTACGGGGCGGCGGACGCCCTGTGTGTCTAGTGCCCTGCCGAGTTGCAGTCCGTGCACTCGGTGTTGAGAGGCTTGTGAGTGGCGGGGTGGATAGTGAGCGTCACACCGCGACCGTGCCGGCAGACTCGGCAGGGGCGCCCGTTGGCACGCCGAGCGGTTCGCAGGCCGTACCAGTAGTCCAGTACCTCGCCGTACCTGGGATCGCTCCATGCACCGGGGCGCTGCCTGTCGTCCTCTTTGCCCATTGCGGTTCCCCTCTTGCCGACCTCAGTCGAGTCTAGGAGGCGGACAGTGCGCCGCGCGGACGTTCACACACCTCAATTCGCCTCCGGAGCCGCACAGTTGGAACCACCGTCAGTGCACTCGCTGTGCATGCAGTCGGCCGCTACGAGCACCGAGTTCTGCGTCTCCTTGGCCCACAGGTAGTCGTCCGGCAGGTATCCGGCGCTCCGGATGGCCGCGAGGGTCCGGTCCACCGTGGCGGTGTCGTGCTTCTTGGTTGCCGGGCTCTCGGGCACGTGGTGAATGAACCGCCCGAGGAAAGCACACAGCGACTCGTACGTTTTCGTGTCCCACAGGAGGGCGTGCCATCCCTCATCCGCGATACGCGAAGGGCGGAGGGCGAAGCCCGGCGTCCGGTTGGTCGCTGCGGCGGCCAGGAACTTCAGCGCCTCGTCGACGATACGGCTCGCCATATCGTCGTGAAGGCCTGCATTGCAGCGCTGGACGATGTGCACGGCGGTCACGAAGCTGGCGTCCGGGACCAGGTGACGAGCACTGGGCTTGAGAACTGCGGCGGTGTCCGCGAGAGCAGTCATTTCTGTCTCCTTGATGGGTGTATGGCGGTTCAACGCCCACCCCTGCCAGGGGCCTGGACTACGAGCCGACGAGCTCGCCGAGCAGGAACATCGGCTGCCTCATGCCGTACTCGAACGCACGTGCCGCCGCGCGAATCCGGGCAGCCTGGTAGGGCAAGGTGAGTTCGTCCAGCTGCCCCGCGGGAACCCACTCGACCGCGGACAGTTCGCCTTGCGCGCTCTCGGGCAGCGATACCGCGGCGGCCTCATCGTTGTCGAGCGTTCCGCCGTCGAGTACGAAGTTGATGCCCTCGGCGCTCGCTTCGTCCGCGCTCGCAGGTACCTGGTCCACCATGAGCAGGTACGAGAGCTTGCGCTTGAGCCCGGTCTTTTCGAGCAGCTCGCGGGCCGCAGCGACGGCGATGGGCTCGCCCGCATGTGTTCCACCGCCCGGAAGCTGCCACCCCTGCTTCCGATCGGCGTGCCTGCGCCTGGGCTTCACCATGAGAATGTCGCCGTATCTGTTGCGAACCAGGACCACGGCCCTGATGCGTCGGCGTGGCGGGTCGGCCTGGTCGATGTCAGCGTGCGCCATGGGGCATCCGTTCTCTTGCGGGTGTGAGTCCCGCCTCGGCGATCTCTCCTGCCTCTACGCAACCGCACGACCACTCTCAGCGGTACCGTGGGAGCGAGGCCGAGGCATGAAAGCCATGAACGCCACGCAGTCCGTCGGGAGTTGAGGGCATGGCGAACCGCTCACGTACACCGAACTTGAGCTTGGAAACCCTGCTCAAGCAGGCGAAATGGTCTCGCTCGCAGTTCGCGAGCATCGTCAACCGCTTGGGCGCCGAAGCTGGATTGGATCTCCACTACGACCAGTCGGCCGTGTCGCACTGGGTCAGTGGCACAGTGCCGAACGCCCCGGTCAGGCGCGTGATCGTCGAGGCGTTCTCGCGCAAGCTGCACCGCACGGTCACGCACGCCGAGGCCGGACTGCCGCTCGCCACGTCCGACCAAGCCCCGCCCGGCGTCGACGCCGTAGAGGAAATCGTCGATCTGGGAAGGGCGGATATGGATCCATCACGCCGTGGCGTGATCGCTGCAGCCAGCCTGTTCTCCGCAGCCTTGACCGTTCCGATGTTCGCCGACTCCGCGCACGCCGCAGATGCCGTTCCGGTGAGTCCGGGCAAGATGACGGTGCGAATCGGCGCGGGTCAAGTCGAGTCGGTCCGCAAAATGACTGACAAGATCGCCGACATTCTCGATGAGTTCGGCGGAGCACACGCAAGGCCGATGGCTGCGGCCTTCTTGGTGAACACCGTCGTTCCTTGGCTCCACGCCGAAGCCAAGGACACGGTACGGAAAGACATGTGGGCGGCAGCGTCGGACCTCGTCTATCTGACCGGGTGGATGGCGATGTACGAGCGGGATCACGGCACCGCACAAAAGTACTATCTGAAGGCTCTCAAGCTCGCCGGCCGGGCGGACGACCACGTGACGTACTGCCGGACATTACGGGGGATGAGCCTTCAGGCATCCAATCTCGGATACGGCCCCCTGGCCGTGCAACTCGCGGACTCGGCGGCCGAAGCCGCACCGAAGGCAGGTCCACGGCTTCAGGCGTTCCTGACAGGACAGCAGGCACACGCCTCATCCATGGTGGGTGACCATCGGCGTGCGCGGAAATTGTTGACCGCCACGGAAACCGCGCTGATGAAGGCCGACAACCGCCGTGAGTCGATCGGCGGATACGACCAGTCCGCCTACGCCTTCCATGTCTCCCACGTCTTGTACGAAGGGAAGGATCTGCCGGGTTCCATCAGCGCCCTACAGCAGGCGCTCAAGGCGCAACCGGCCAATGAGCGGCAAGGACGGGTCCACTTCAACGCGGTACTGGCGCAACGTCAGTTGCAACACGGGCACCTCGACGCGGCGTGTGATTCATGGGCACGATTCCTGGAAGACTACGAACACATCTCATCCGCCCGAGGCGACGAGCATTTCGAGACCATGCGGCTCCGGCTTAAGCCGTTCCAGCACACCCGCTCCGTACGGGCACTTTCGCCGCGCATCGCCGAAGTGGCCGTGCTCAAGGGATAGCCTCCCCGCCAGACCCGCCCCTCCGGCGCTCGCAAGTAGGGGGTCGTCGGTTCGAACCCGACAGGGGCTCTGACTTCCACCCTGAATGAGCTGCAGGTTTGCCTACTGAAGGCTTCCCTGGCGTCATTGTGATTGCGCTGGCTCGTCCGGCCCCCTCCAGGGCGGAAAGAGCAGTCGCACATATGCCTTCTTTGCGTCGCGGATGAAATTAGGATGATTGTCGCTGCCGTAGCACCACCCTTTGCCGCCTCTGCCCTCACGATGCCCGTATCGATCGTTCCAATCTCGGCGCAGAGACTGCCAACTGGCCACACCTGTTGGCTCGATAATGTGGACCAGTCCAGTCGGGCCTGCCTGCAGTGGGCGGCCCTTCCTGGCGGTACGCCCTGGTTGATCGACACGGGAGACAACATGCGGCCCGATAGATTGAGCGAGTCGATAGTGCTTCTCTGACAGCGACTTTATGGGGCCTGCATGGAATCGGGCCTTGAGTCGACTATAGATGCCTGCCACTTGATCCGGTGTGAGAAACGGATCAAGGGTCATCGTGACGCGGCTGCAAGCGGCTGTCGCGCCATGACGAATAGATGCAGATCCCGAGTAAACGAAAACCTCGGGTTGTCGTCCTGTAAGCACGAAGGTAGCTGCCTCCGACTGGCGCCACCGGTACGTATCTGCGATGTCCTCGGCCAACTTGGCGAGCTGCCCCAGGGTCCAACGGGAGTCAACCGTCAGGGCCCGCTCGCGGTGGCTCGCAATGTACCAGAGGTCGACTACAGGGCTTGCGCCCGGTCGGCGCGCAGCAAGGAGGTCCTCAATGTGCTGGTTTCCGTTACCACCAGGGGAATCGCCATTGAAATGATCCATAATCCACTGATTCACATCTTCCGGCGTGAGGAGTTGAAAGTCTGGACAGTCACCTTGCCCTGCCATCCACGCTTCGTACTCGGGCGTGTTCTGGGGAACCAAATTGGAACGGCGAAACCAATTCACTTTGAGGTCACTGTTCGCCCAGGCCGCATAGATGGCAGAGAGTGCATCGATCCTCGCTGAGGAAGAAGCCTTGGCTGGCCGCATCGGCGGCGTCGGACCGTCCACCCGATGGACAGGATCGCGCCCGTATATGGCCATTCGCTTCCTGATTGCCTCGACAAGCTGGCGGGCCGACGCGCGGTCCGGGTGTTGGCTTATGAAGTCTCCGTCGAGGTCCTCCCACATGGCGTCGGGCACCCGCCAGCCCAGCGCCTTCTCGACATCAGTGCGGAGGTTTGTCATCTCAGCTCCCCTCAGACTGACAAATCATCCTAGGCCTGTCGACTGAAGAACGGGTGCGTAAGGAGACCGTCGTGGGCGCAACCAGCCGGATGGCAGCAGATCAGGTCTACGTGCACATGGCCGCAGGAGGGCAGTGGCTTCTCACCGCAGTGGTGGTCGCGCCGGTGGCGATCGTCTGCGGGACCGTCGTCATCCTGGTTCTATCTGTAGCCCGGAGCCATCGGCTTCCTGCTGTCAAAGCGTTGACACCCGTGTTGGTAGCCCTCGTTGAACGGGTCAGAACCAGGCTTCGTGACTGATCATGGTGCTGTCGTCGCCCGAACAGACAACGTCGCGGGCAGATCGTCCCTCTACCCCTCGCCTCAGTTCAGTGAGTTCTCCTGCGAGTCTTACGTGAGCGAGGCAGGAGCGGACGGGGCGGCAGAAGCCGTCCCGAGGTGAACTGCCGAGGCCGCCGCGTGGCGCTGACTTGCAGGTTCAGCGCCACGCGGCGTCGGGCGTCACGTATGTCGTGATCCAGGTTGTCTTCAGGAGGGGCCGGGACACAGTCCAAGCGGGGTGCCGGGGCGGAGCCCTGGACGGGAGTGGGGCGGGGGGAATCACTCCCACGGCACCACCGGTGACCGGTAGAAGTTCACCCCCAGCGCCGCCAGCCTCGGCCCCTGCTCGGCCAAGCGGGAGCGGTAGTCCGGCCAGGAATGTGTCGACGCCGGGGACCAGCCGATCTCCGCGATTCCGGGCAGGCGCGGGAACGCCATGTATTCGACGTCCGCGCTCGTCGTCAGCGTCTCCGACCACAGCGGCGCCTCGACCCCCAGGACCGACCCCGACGGCAACCCCTTGATGAATGTCGACGGGTCCCAGGCGTAGGACCTGTCGACGTCGACCAGCCCCGCCCAGTCCAGCCCCAGCTTCGTCGTCGCGTCGTACTTCATGTCCAGATACGCCCGGTTCGCCGGTGACATCACCAGCCGCGTGCCCGCCTTCGCCGCCGCGACGACCTCCGCCTCGTCCCCGGCCGTACCCCAGTACTGGGCCACCGCCCCGGCGACCGGGCGCGCGCCGGTGAGCTGGTGCCAGCCCATCACCGTCTTGCCGTACTTGGCGACGACCGCCTGGGCCTTGTCCATGAACGCGACGTAATCCGTGTGCGGAGTCGAGTGCGCCTCGTCGCCGCCGATGTGGATATACCTGCCCGGCGTCAGCGCCGACAGTTCCCGCACCACGTCGTCCAGGAACGCGTACGTCACCTCCTTCGGCACGCACAGCGAGCTGAAGCCGACGTCCGTGCCCGTGTACAGCGGGGGCGCGACGCCGTCGCAGTTCAGGGACGCGTACGAGGCGAGGGCCGCGTTCGTGTGGCCCGGGGTGTCGATCTCCGGGACCACCTCCAGGTAGCGGCTCGCCGCGTAGCGGACGATCCGACGGTAGTCCGCCTTCGTGTAGTAGCCGCCCTTGCCGCCGCCGACCTGCGTCCGGCCCCCGTACGTCGCCAGCCTCGGCCATGAGTCGATCGCGATCCGCCAGCCCTGGTCGTCGCTGAGGTGCAGGTGGAGTCTGTTGACCTTGTAGAGGGCGAGCTGGTCGATGTAGCGCTCGACCTGCGCAGGCGTGAAGAAGTGGCGCGAGACGTCGAGCATCGCGCCCCGGTACGCGTAACGCGGGGTGTCGGTGATCGTGCCGCCCGCCACCTGCCAGGGACCTGGTTGCCTGGTCCTCCTCTCCACCGACGCCGGCAGCAGCTGCCGCAGCGTCTGGACGGCGTGGAAGAGTCCGGCCGGACGGTGCGCCGTGACCGTGATCGCGCTCCGGCCGCTCTCCAGCCGGTAGCCCTCCTCGCCGAGCCGCGCGTCGCCGGAGAGCCGCAGCCGGATGCCGCCGGAGCCGTCCGCCCGGACCGGCAGCGCGTACCCCGTCGAGGGGCGCAGGACGTCCGCCAGATACCCGGCGATCCGGCGGCCCTCGGCCCCGGTAGCGGCGTCGACCCGTATCGCGGTGGTGGACGTGATCGTGTACGGGGAGCCGCCGGGCGCGACCGACGCCGGAGCCGGGACGATCCGGCCCAGCGGGCGCGGGGCCCGCGAAGCGGCCGCGGCCGTGGTGGCTCCGGTCGAGGAGAGGCCCGCCGCCAGGAGCAGCAGGGCGCCCAGCAGACCGGCCATCGTTCTGTGCTGTCTCACAAGGTGTCTCACAAGCGGTTCCCTTCAACGGGGACGCGAGCGGATCGACGGGGACGCGAGCAACGGAACGGGAACCATCACAACCGCCCGCCCCACCGGCGGTCAAGGTGCGGACCGATGCCCAACGGCCCGTCCCTACCCGCCCGATGAAAGAATCACCTCATGGCGGAAATCATCCAGAACGACGGGACCTGGACCTTCGACGGCGACGGCGTACGCATCGTGCCCGGCAGCGACAAGGGCGTCAGCCTGCTGCGCCGCACGCTCGGCGAGATAACCGTGCCGCTCGACGCGCTCGCCGGGGTGGCGTACGAGCCGGGGCGCAAAACCGGGCGGCTGCGGCTGAAGCTGCGGGACGGGGCCGACCCGCTGCTCCAGGTCACCGGCGGCAAGCTGGACGACGCCTCCGACCCGTACACCCTGACCGTGGAGACGAAGACGGCGGCGATCGCCGAGTACTTCGTGGACGAGGTCCGCAACAGCCTGCTGCTCGACTCCGTACCCACCGGGCCGGTCGACCGCTATCTCCTGCCGGGGCCCTCGCTGCCGATGACCGTGGGCGCGGGCGACGGCACGGCCAGCTTCGACGGGCGCACGGTCCGCCTGGAGTGGACCTGGCACACCGACGAGGTGAAGACGGCCAGCGGCCCGACCACCCTCGCCCTGGAGGATCTGCACGCGGTGGAGTGGCAGCCCGCGCGCGGCCTGGTGGACGGGCATGTGCGGTTCATCAGCTCGCCCAACGCGCCCCGGCTGCCCGCCGGCCGCGATCCGCACGCCGTGGAGCTCAACGGGTTCAAGAAGGACCCGCTGATGGCGCTGCTCGCCTCGGCCGTGGTGGTGCGGATGCCGCATCCGCACGCGCCGGAGCCGGGGCCGAAGGCCCTGGAGGCCGCGCCCACCGCGCCCGCGCCCGGCGCCCTCCCCGCGCCCGCCGCCGCGGACGACCACGACGCCCTGCTGCGGCGGCTGCGGGAGCTCGGTGAGCTGCGGGAATCCGGGATTCTCACGGAGGAGGAGTTCACCTTCGCCAAGCAGGCCGTGCTGAAGCGGCTCTGAGGCGCCCTCCCCCCGCCCCCCCGTAGATTCAATCCTTGGTACAGACCAGGCTGCGTATGATCATGAGAATCCTGCCCGATATCGGGCAGGATTCTTGCGTGCCCGCTCGATACACCGCAATATCGACGGGTGCTCGAACGCCGCAGCCCGTCGTCCCACGACGACCTCATCGACCATCTGGTGCGCAGCACCGCGCTCCAGCGCGGTGAGGCGGCCCGGGTGGTGCTCGATGTGCTGGCGTACTTCGACGAGACGTACGAGGAATTCGTCCGCCGCCGCCACCGTGAGCTGCAGTCCGGTGGTCTGGTGAACGCGGAGATCTTCGAGCGGATCGCGGCCGAGCTGCCGCACCGCGCCGTGGCGCCACCGGAGCTCTCGCTCCGGCAGCTGCGCCGCATCGTCTACGGCTGAGTCGTCCGCGGCCGAGCACACCTGAGCTTTTGGAACTGTACGTCGATGGAGGGGTAGAGACTCTATGTGCGGAATCGTCGGTTATATCGGTAAGCGTGATGTGGCTCCGCTGCTGCTCGAAGGTCTGCAGCGGCTGGAGTACCGGGGTTACGACTCCGCGGGCGTCGTCATCAACAGCCCCAAGTCGGGCGCGCTGAAGATGGTCAAGGCCAAGGGTCGCGTCCGTGACCTGGAGGCCCGCGTCCCCAAGCGCTTCACCGGCACCACCGGCATCGCGCACACCCGCTGGGCCACCCACGGCGCCCCCAGCGACGTGAACTCGCACCCGCACCTCGACCCCGAGAACAAGGTCGCCGTCGTCCACAACGGCATCGTCGACAACGCCGCCGAGCTGCGCGTCAAGCTGGAGGCCGACGGCGTCGTCTTCGCGTCCGAGACCGACACCGAGGTCATCACCCACCTCATCGCCCGCGCCCAGGCCGACACCCTGGAGGAGAAGGTCCGCGAGGCGCTCAAGGTCATCGAGGGCACCTACGGCATCGCCGTGATGCACGCCGACTTCGCCGACCGCATCGTCGTCGCCCGCAACGGCTCCCCGGTCATCCTCGGCATCGGCGAGAAGGAGATGCTGGTCGCCTCCGACGTCGCCGCGCTGATCGCCCACACCCGCCAGGTCGTCACCCTCAACGACGGCGAGATGGCCACCCTGAAGGCCGACGACTTCCGTACGTACACGACCTCGGGCACCCGCACCACCGCGACCCCCGAGACCGTCGAGTGGGAGGCCGCCTCGTACGACATGGGCGGCCACGACACGTACATGCACAAGGAGATGTCGGAGCAGGCCGACGCCGTGGACCGCGTGCTGCGCGGCCGCATCGACGACCGGTTCTCCACCGTCCACCTCGGCGGCCTCAACCTGGACGCCCGCGAGGCCCGCGGCGTGCGCCGGATCAAGATCCTCGGCTGCGGCACCTCGTACCACGCCGGCATGATCGGCGCCGGCCTCATCGAGGAGCTGGCCCGCATCCCCGCGGACGCCGAGCCGGCCTCCGAGTTCCGCTACCGCAACCCGGTCGTGGACCCCGACACGCTGTACATCGCGGTCTCGCAGTCCGGTGAGACCTACGACGTGCTCGCCGCCGTCCAGGAGCTCAAGCGCAAGGGCGCCCGCGTCCTCGGCGTGGTGAACGTCGTCGGTTCGGCGATCGCCCGCGAGGCCGACGGCGGCACCTACGTGCACGCCGGCCCCGAGGTCTGCGTCGTCTCCACCAAGTGCTTCACCAACACCGTGGTCGCCTTCGCGCTGCTCGCGCTGCACCTGGGCCGCATCCGCGACCTGTCGGTGGCCGACGGCAAGCGGATCATCGAGGGCCTGCGCAAGCTGCCCGCGCAGATCTCCGAGATCCTGGCGATGGAGCCGGAGATCGAGAAGCTGGCCAAGGAGTACGCGGGCGCCCAGTCGATGATGTTCATCGGGCGTGTGCGCGGCTACCCGGTCGCCCTTGAGGCCTCCCTGAAGCTCAAGGAGATCTCCTACATCCACGCCGAGGCCTACCCGGCCTCCGAGCTCAAGCACGGCCCGCTCGCGCTCATCGAGCCCGCGCTGCCGACGGTCGCGATCGTCCCGGACGACGACCTGCTGGAGAAGAACCGCGCGGCGCTTGAGGAGATCAAGGCCCGCAGCGGCCGTATCCTCGCGGTCGCCCACCGCGAGCAGGAGAAGGCCGACCACACCATCGTCGTCCCGAAGAACGAGGACGAGCTGGACCCGATCCTGATGGGCATCCCGCTCCAGCTCTTCGCGTACCACACGGCGCTGGCCATGGGCCGCGACATCGACAAGCCGCGCAACCTGGCGAAGTCCGTCACGGTCGAGTAGTCGGACCCCGCGACGCAGAACGGCCCCGCACGCGCCACCAGGCGTGCGGGGCCGCTCCTTTGTGTGCCGATGCCGCCCATTGCACCGGCGCGCGCGTGCCTAGCCGGCGGCCGTCACCCCCCGGCCGGCCGCGCGTCGCGGAAGGGTCGTCGGCCAGTTGGCGAGACCGGCCGTGGCGCCGTACCAGGAGACCGCGCCCGCGACCGCCGCGACCCAGCCGCCGGCCTTGCCCAGGCCGTCGTTGGTGGCGAAGTCCGCGATGGCGAGGAGCACCAGGGCGACGAAGAGCAGTGCGTACGAGCCCTGCCGGATGGGTCCGGCGCCGGCCGCGCCGACCGCCAGGCTCAGCGCGAGCAGCCCGAACAGGAGCAGGAACAGACCTGCCGCGTTGGCCGAGAACTTGGAGTCCGCACCACTGGCCCAGGTGAACCAGAAGGCGCCCAGGCCCGCGAACGCGGTGCCGGTGAAAGCGTCCTGGTCACGGAACGCGACGATCCCGAGGACGAAGAGGCCTACGCCGCCGATGTATGTCGCGATCGACACGGCGTCCGCCACCGTCACGTCGTGGATGACCTTGGTGGTGCCGAGGCCGAAGGCGAGCAGGGTGAGTCCGAGTGCGAGGTGACCGAGAGTGGAAGTGATGCTTCCCGCGGGGGCTTCGTGGTCCACGACGGGCTCCCTTCATGTGCAGTTGTGCTGCGGTCGTGCTGCTTCCCAGTGACCCTTACGTACCCTTCACAAGGGCACAATCCACCCCTACCGGAGGGTAGATTCGCCCTGCGGGCAAGCGAGTTGACACCGTCTCAGCTGGGACAACGTACGGACACGACAGGGTTACGGAATGACGACCACGGGGCGCTGGGCTCTGCGCGCGAGGCGGCCGGCGACCGAGCCGAAGATCCGGCCGACGATGCCGTGCGTGGAGCCGACCACGATCGCGTCCGCCGCGTACTCCCGCCCGACCTCTTCGAGTTCATGGCAGATGTCGCCGCCGCGCTCGACCAGGATCCAGGAGACCTCGGCGAGATAGTCCGCACAGGCCAGCTCCAGGCCGAGGACTTCCGTGCGGTGGTCCGGCACGTCCACGAAGACCGGCGGCTCGCAGCCCGCCCACACGGTGGTGGGCAGCCGGTTGGCGACATGCACGATGATCAGGCCGGAGCCGGACCGTCTGGCCATGCCGATCGCGTACGCCAGGGCGCGCTCACTGGACGTGGAGCCGTCGAATCCGACCACCACTCCGTGCCGGAAGGCGGGGTCACAGGACAGACGTGGTTCTTCTGCCGCCTGGAGGTCCGACGTCGGGTCGGCTACCTGCTTGCGGTCCGCGGGTTCGGGGAATTCTTGACCGGCCATGGGTGTCTCGGCGTTTGGATCCTCATGGGAGGGCGACAGTTGGCGGCGGAGCTGTGTCCGGGAATCATCTTCCCAAGCCCATACCCCCAAGGGTACGGCGACACTCCTCTCCTGCCCAGAGCCGCCGATGCTGCACGGCGTTCCCCGGAGCATGCACGAGCCCGCCCCGGATGGCAATGGCTGTTGGCCGGTACAGAGGTCATCGCTTCAACATTTCGTGTGACTACGGGACCTTCCGGGCCTGTCCCCCCTGTGCTCCGGCTGTGGTCCGGCTGTGTACGCGCAGTGACCGGAAGCGGTACCTCCCCGTTAGACACGCGGCCGCTTCGGCGCTGTTCTCGCGCCGTTTCCGACGTCCCCCAGGGAGCCCATGCCCGTGCCCGCCCCCCGGCTCGCCCAGGATGCCTTCGAGGACACGCCGCCCGGCGGCTCCCCCAGGGTCGCCCGCACCCCGCACGCCCCCGGCGCGCCCGCGCCCGCCGGGGGCCCGCCCCGCCGGGCGGACGGCGCGCACAACGGCGCGCGGGGCGTACGGGCGCCGATCTCGGGAACCGGTGACAGTGCGGGCGACGTCGTGCGCTGGGCGGCGTTCAGCTGCGTCCTCGCCCCCGTACTGCTCGTGGTGTACGGGGGCTCGTTCGGTGGGGCGGCGGGCTCCGCGCTCGGACTCACGGCCGTGACGGCGGCCTGCCGACTGCTGCTGCGCCGGTCCGAGCGGGCGGCGGCCCGGGCACGGGCGGAGCGGGCGGCCGCGGCGCCGCACGGAACGCCCGGCACGCGCGCGCGGCAGGAACGAACGGGCGCCGGTGCGCACCGCGGCGCCCGGCGGAACGGCGAAAGTTCGCCGTTGGACTGACGCTTTCGTACACGCGGACCCGTATGTTTTCAGCCAACTTCCCCTCCCCCCTGATCCCTGTCCGAATTGGCCTGCCAACCCCCTTGCCACCAGGGCGAAAAGCGCTGCGGCACCCGCTTCGGCCATACGGGTACGGGCCATGCGCGCGAGGCGCACTTCCCTGCGGGCGCCTTGAGTGAAACCCTTCGTGATCGAACGCTTCGCGCCAAGTTGCCAAGTCGACATAGCGCTGAGTACCGGACTTGTCACGCCGACGCCACAGAACGCAGTAGATTCGATCATGCGTATCTAAGGCTGGGGGACTCGTGCAAAACCAAGGGGAAAAGTGCAGGAGCGACAAGCCGGACAAGAACGGGGAGCCGCGAACACCGAGGGGGGCTTAGCAGAATGAGCCAGGACTCCGCTGCCGCATCACCGGAGGCCACAAGGAAGCTCGCCGGCCGTCGCCGCCGGGAAGTCGTAGCCGTACTGCTGTTCAGTGGCGGCCCCATCTTCGAGAGCTCCATTCCGCTCTCCGTGTTCGGGATCGACAGGCAGGACGCGGGCGTGCCCCGCTACCGCCTGCTGGTCTGTGCCGGAGAGGAGGGCCCCCTGCCGACCACAGGCGGGCTCGAACTGACCGCGCCCTATGGGCTGGAGGCAATCAACCGGGCCGGCACCGTGGTCGTGCCCGCCTGGCGGTCCATCACATCGCCGCCGCCGGCGGCCGCGCTCGACGCACTGCGCCGGGCGCACGAGGAAGGCGCCCGCATCGTCGGCCTCTGCACCGGCGCGTTCGTTCTGGCGGCCGCAGGGCTGCTCGACGGGCGCCCGGCGACCACACACTGGATGTACGCGCCGACGCTCGCCAAGCGGTATCCATCGGTCCATGTGGATCCGCGCGAGCTGTTCGTCGACGACGGGGACGTCCTGACGTCGGCGGGCACGGCGGCCGGAATCGATCTCTGTCTGCACATCGTGCGGACCGACCACGGCAGCGACGCCGCCGGAGCCCTCGCGCGCCGGCTCGTCGTCCCGCCGCGGCGCAGTGGCGGGCAGGAGCGCTATCTGGACAGGTCTTTACCTGAAGAGATCGGCTCCGACCCGCTCGCCGAGGTCGTGTCGTGGGCGCTGGAGCATCTCCACGAGCAGTTCGACGTGGAGACGCTGGCGGCTCGCGCGTACATGTCACGCCGGACGTTCGACCGGCGGTTCCGCTCGCTGACGGGATCGGCGCCGCTCCAATGGCTGATCACGCAGCGCGTCCTGCAGGCCCAGCGTCTCCTGGAGACGTCGGACTACTCGGTGGACGAGGTGGCGGGCCGCTGCGGCTTCCGCTCCCCGGTCGCGCTGCGCGGGCACTTCCGCCGCCAGCTCGGCTCGTCCCCGGCGTCCTACCGGGCGGCGTACCGGGCGCGCAGGCCGCAGGCGGAACCGTCCGGAGGTCCGCCGACGCTGGAGACGGTGCCGCCACAGGCACTGCCGCAGTCCCGGCGCACGGCGGCGGCGAACGCCTTCGTCGGCCCGTCGGCGGTCTCGCACGCGCCGCCGCCGGAGCCGGGGAAGTCCGTCGCTGACATGTACGCCACCGGTTACATGCGTCCGAGTCTGCCTGGTCAGCGGAGCGGCCCCGTAGGCTAAGGCGCATGAACGACCGCATGGTGTGGATCGACTGCGAGATGACCGGGCTCTCGCTGGCGGACGACGCACTTATCGAGGTGGCCGCCCTGGTCACCGACTCGGAGCTGAACGTGCTCGGTGAAGGGGTGGACATCGTGATCCGTCCCCCGGACGCCGCGCTGGAGACCATGCCGGAGGTGGTGCGCGCCATGCACACCGCCTCCGGGCTCCTCGACGAGCTGGCCGGCGGCACCACGCTGGCGGACGCCGAGGAGCAGGTCCTCGCGTACGTACGTGAGCACGTCAAGGAGCCGGGCAAGGCGCCGCTGTGCGGAAACTCGGTCGGCACCGACCGCGGCTTCCTCCTCCGCGACATGCCGTCCGTGGAGGAGTACCTCCATTACCGGATCGTGGACGTCTCCTCGGTGAAGGAGCTCGCCCGCCGCTGGTACCCGAGGGCGTACTTCAACAGCCCGGACAAGAACGGCAACCACCGCGCGCTGGCGGACATCCGCGAATCCATCGCGGAGCTCCGCTACTACCGCGAGGCGATCTTCGTCGCCCAGCCCGGCCCGGACTCGGACACGGCGAAGGCGATCGCGGCGAAGCACGTGCTGCCTGCGGAGTAGTCCGCGGCGCGGTGTCGGGGCCGGACCAGGGGTGCCTCCAGGGCACTCCCGGTCCGGCCCCGTTCTGCACCCCGAGGGCGCCCCGGGAGGCCCCCGCGAAACATGTGCGCGAGCACCCTCCCGGACCCTGTACACTTTTTCTCGGCCGGTAGGGAAAGCCCCCAGGGACTTCCCAAGACCACAACAGTCCGGTCATGCATGGTGGGTATAGCTCAGCTGGTAGAGCACCTGGTTGTGGTCCAGGATGTCGCGGGTTCGAGTCCCGTTACTCACCCTGATCGGGAAGGCCCGGTCCGCGAAAGCGGACCGGGCCTTCTTCGTTGCCGGGCGCGCTCGGGGGTCAGCCCAGGGCGTCGATGGCCTTGACGACGAGGGCGCGCGCTTCGGCGCCGTAGACGGCCATGGTGCGCAGCTGGTCGAAGGCTTTGAGGTACAGGGCCACCTCGTTCGGCTGTGTGATGTTGACCTGGGCCGACAGCAACTCGACCGACACGAACCTGTCGTCGTACACATGGAAGGTCTCCATCGGCCACAGGATCCGCTCGCGCGTGGCCATCGGGATCACCCCCAGCGAGACGGACGGCAGCGCACCGGCTGCCAGCAGGTAGCCGAGCTGGGCGGCCATCGCGTCCGCCTGTCCCATCCGGAAGTAGAGCGCCGACTCCTCCACGAGCAGCACGAACCTGTGCCCCGGCTCGTGGATCACGCGGGACCGCTCGACCCGTGCCGTGGCGGCCGCCTCCGACTCGTCGGCGATCTCCCGGAACTCGGCGATCCGGTGGAACAGCGCCGTGACATAGCCCTCGGTCTGGAGCAGACCTGGCACCAGGGTGGCCGAGTACACCCGGAACAACCGCGTCTCGTGGAAGAACTGCACCCAGCTGTCCTGCAGCTGCTTGAGCCCGTTCCGCAGCTGGAGACGCCACTCGCTGTACATCGACTCGGCGCTGAGGGACTGCGCGACGAGCCCGGCCGCCTCGTCCGCGACCCCGCCCGCCTCGCACCACAGGCGTATGTCCTTCGCCGAAGGCGCGGTACGGGCGTTCTCGATGCGGGAGGTCTTCGAGTGGTGCCAGCCACACCGGGCCGCCAGCTCCGAGACCGTCAGCCCGGCTTCTTTACGGATGTCACGCAGCCGCCCGGCAACGGTTTCGCGGGCGGCCTGCGCCGACGAGGAGGGCGAGATGGGCATGAGGCGTGCTGTCCGTACTTCCTGTCAGTGGATCTCGTACCGCTCATGCGGAACGGCTCTGGACCAGACTTCTTCGAAGGCGGCGGCGCACAGCCGCGCCGCATCCGGGTCGTCGGTGATCTCCTCCCCTGTCCAGGTGCCGTCACCGGCAAAGTGGTTCCAGTGCACCCACCGGTCGTCGAAGAGCCAGAAGTCGTTGCCCGGCAGGGGGATGGTCGAGGCCCGCCGCCTGGGGAGCCAGCGCACCTGTTCTCCGGCCGCGATGTTGGTGAACGTCCCTGAGTGCTCGTACCGGATGTACTCGCTGACCGGCTCCGACACGATGCGGGCCCGGCGCACGGCGACACCCCTGGCGACCGTCTCGCTCATGAGATCGAGCCACGGCCGCCACCAGGACGACCGGTCCGCCGGATCGTAGCGAAATCCCTTACGCCATGCGGCGAACGGCCCCACCTCGTAGTCGACGGCGTAGGCGTCCCGCATCTCCAGGTGCACAGCGGAGCGGACGCAGCCCGCCAGCAGTTCATCGAACGTCGGCACGCTCGACGGCATCGCACGCCTCCCTCACCATGTGCGCCATCCTGGCAGGAATCCGGACGACGGCCTCCCCCTCGGGGATCCCCTTCGCGTGGCCCGGCACCTCACACGCCGCGCACTCCGCCTCAAGCTCCGCGCCCGCCTTCCATCCCTGGAAGACGATCTCGTTGTTCTTCCGGTCCACCCAGACGGTCGGGCTCTGTTTGTCTCCCGTGTTGGGGTCGATCCCGACGAACTGTAACGACATGTCGTCCTCCTACGGCGAGTTGTGCGGCTGTGTGCAGAACCATCCCGCAGCAGGCAAGGCCGTTCAAGGGCGTGAAGCGGACAACATGGAGTGCAACAGAGGTGCGCGCACATATCTGCACAACGCTCGATCCGCGGCATGACCCCCGCCTACAGTCCTGGCCAGCGGCAGCCGCAGCACCCGTTTCTGCACCCCCGGCGCCGCCCCACACCCCACCCATGACGGGGAGGCCCCATGTCCGATCCCGAATCCCCTGACAACCCCGCCGCCACGGACCCCGCGCGCTACCGGATCTGCGCGACCTGCCAGGAGCCCGGCGCCGCCGCGATCACCCATATGTTCCTCACCGACTCCGGCGGCGCGTACGCCCGTTACTCGCATCCCGGCTGTGCAGCAGCAGCCGGCGATCCCGTGTCCGGCATGGAAACGGCCGCGACGCTGGAGGTCTCGCGATGAGGCTGGTCGGCGGGCTCCCGGACATCGGCGGCCTGTCGCAGGCGCAGCAGCGCGGCCTCGACTGCGTGTGGTGCGGGGTGACGCTGACCCCGGCGACCGCCGTCGACCTGGGGCCGCGTCCGCTGAAGATCCTGGACCACCGGACCAGTTGGTACCCCCGGGCCTGCCTGCGGCACGCGGTCGCCCGGATCTGCGCCGTCTGCGACGAGCCCGTCGTCGGCGAGGCCGAGACCGTGGTCGGCTTCTCGTCGTGCGGCGCCCGGCCGGACAGCTACCGGCATCCGGCCGGTACTCCCGGGTGCGTGCGCAAGCCGGGCAGCCGGAGGTAGGCGGATCCCGCGCCTCACGTACGTCGCGTACGTCGCGTCACGTCGAGGACCGGATCACCAGTTCCGTCGGGAGGACCAGCTGGGCCCCCGACCGCTCGCCCGCCGCGATCTGGGTCAGGAGCAGGTCCGTCATCGCGCGGCCCATCTCCTCTATCGGCTGGCGCACGCTGGTGAGCGGGGGGTCCATGTGGCGGGCTATCGCCGAGTCGTCGAAGCCGATCAGGGCGATGTCCTCGGGGACGCGACAGCCGCGTTCGCGCAGGGTCCGGCGGGCGCCCGCCGCCATCACGTCCGAGGCCGCGAACACCGCGTCCAGGGTGGGGACTCGGTCCAGCAGGGCGGCCATCGCACCCCGGCCGCCCTCCTCCGTGAAGTCCGCCTGGGCTGTCAGTTCCGGCGACGGATCAAGGCCCGCCTCCGCCATCGCCGATCTGTAGCCCTCCAGGCGGCAGCGGGCGCCGTACACGTCCAGCGGGCCGGTGATCGTGGCTATGGCGCGGCGGCCCCGGGACAGCAAGTGCGCCACCGCCGCCCGCGCGCCCGCGAAGTTGTCCGAGTCGACCGACGCCAGCGGCTCGTGTTCGGAGCGGGGGCCGCTGATCACGACCGGGATGTCCAGCTGTTCCAGGAGCTCGGGCAGCGGGTCGTCCGCGTGGACGCCGACCAGCAGGACCCCGTCGACCCGGTGGCCCGTGAGGTACTGGGCGAGGCGGCGGCGTTCGCGGTCGCCGCCCACCAGGGTCAGCAGGAGCTGCATCTCCGTGTCCGCGAGCGCCTGGCTCACTCCCCGTACGACCTCGGAGAAGTACGGCTCCGCGAAGAACCGCGTCGCCGACTCGGGGACGACCAGCGCGATCGCGTCCGTACGGTTGGCAGCCAGCGCACGGGCCGCGCGGTTGGGGACGTAGCCGAGTTCGGCCACGGCCGCCTCGACGGCCGCGCGCGTACGGTCGCTGACCCGGGGCGAACCGTTGATCACCCGCGACGCCGTGCCCCGTCCGACACCGGCGCGTGCCGCCACCTCTTCAAGGGTGGGCCGCCCCGCGCCGCGGCCCCGGACCGCGCGAGCTGCTGTCATGCCTGCCTCCCCGTCTCGCCGAATCCCGTGGAACTCCGCGAACTCCGCGGAACTCCGCTGAATTCCGCCGTACCCGGTCAACGTCACGAACCGCGACAACTCAGTGAACCGCGGTGCAAGCTAACAGCCCTGTCCCGGCGGCGACTGCCCTCGTCCGTTGTCTTGACACCCCCTCAGCCAGTCGACACCCTTCAAGACATACGGCTGGGAGCGCTCCCAACCCCCTTCGTACGTACATCCTTCGTACTTCCCTCGTACGGCAGTTGGAGGAACGTCATGCGACAAGCCATGCGCACCAGAACACGTACGTCCCTGCGAACGACGGTCGTCGTCGCCGCCCTCGGCGCCGGGCTGCTGCTCTCCGGCTGCGCCGACGACAGCGGCGGGCACAGCAATGGACCGGGCGGCAGCAGTGGGGGCGGTGGCGGGCGGACCACCCTCACCGTCGGCGTCTTCGGCGCCTTCGGGCTCCAGGAGGCCGGGCTGTACGACGCGTACATGAAGCTGCACCCCGACATCACGATCAAGCAGACCTCGATCGAGCGCAACGAGAACTACTACCCGCAGTTGCTCACCCACCTCGGTTCCGGCAGCGGACTCGCCGACATCCAGGCCGTCGAGGTCAACAACATCGCCGAGGTCACCGCGACCCAGGCCGGCAAGCTGGAGAACCTCGGCGCGGTGCCGGGCGTCGACAAGAACGCCTTCCTGCCCTGGAAGTGGGGGCAGGCCACCACCAAGGACGGCAAGACAGTCGGGCTCGGCACCGACATCGGGCCGCAGGGCATCTGCTACCGCAAGGACCTGTTCGCCGCGGCCGGGCTGCCCACCGACCGGGAGGCCGTGGGCAGGCTGTGGGCCGGGGACTGGAACAAGTACCTGGCGGCCGGGGACCGGTACAAGGCGAAGGCGCCGAAGGGGACCTCGTTCGTCGACTCCGCGTCCGGGGTCATGGCGGCCATCACCGGCAGCAGCGCCCACCGCTTCTACGACGCCGACGGGAAGATCGTCTACAAGACCAACCCGGCCGTGAAGGACGCCTGGGACACCGCGGCCGCCTTCGCCACCCATGGCCTGACCGCCAAGTTGCAGCAGTTTCAGCCCAGTTGGGACCAGGGGTTCGCCAACGGGACGTTCGCCACCGTCTCCTGCCCCGCCTGGATGCTCGGCTACATCCAGGACAAGGCGGGCGAAGCGGGCAAGGGCAAGTGGGACGTGGCGGCCGCGCCCAAGCCGTCCAACTGGGGCGGCTCCTTCCTCGTCGTACCGTCGGCGGGACGGCACCGCGCCCAGGCCGCCGAACTCGCGGCCTGGCTGACCGCGCCCGCGCAGCAGGCGACGTTCTTCGAGAAGCGCGGCAGCTTCCCGAGCGCCAAGGCCGCGTACGCCCTGCCTACCGTCGCCGACGCCAAGCACCCGTACTTCGACAACGCCCCCATCGGGCAGATCTTCGCCAGGGCCGCCGAGGGCACCCCGGTGCAGATCCTCGGCCCGAAGGACCTGATCATCGCCCAGAACCTGGCCGACGTCGGCATGCTCCAGGTCGACCAGAAGGGCAAGTCGCCGCAGGCCGGGTGGGACGCCGCGGTGAAGGCCATCGACAACGCGCTGGACCAGTGACGGTGGCGAGCGACACGGGGACGAGCGGTACGGGGACGAGCGGTACGGGAGTGGCCGTGTCGGCCGGGGCGCGCCCGTCCGGCTCCGCCCCCGGCTCGGACCCCGCCCCCGGCGACGCCGCCGAAGCCCGGCGGCGTGCGCGGCGCAGCCGTCGCTACCGGCGCGATCTGCGCTGGAGCCCGTACGCCTTCGTCGCGCCCTTCTTCCTCTTCTTCGCCGCCTTCGGGCTCTTCCCCCTCCTCTATACGGGCTGGGCCTCGCTGCACCAGGTCGAGCTGACCTCGCCGAACGAGATGCACTGGGTCGGGCTGCGCAACTTCTCCCGGCTCCTGTCCGACGACTTCTTCTGGAACGCGCTGCGCAACACGTTCACCATCGGCATCATCTCCACCGTCCCCCAGCTCCTGATGGCCCTCGGGATCGCGCATCTGCTCAACTACAAGCTGCGCGGCTCGATGTTCTTCCGGGTCGCCGTCCTCACCCCGTACGCCACCAGTGTCGCCGCCGCGACCCTCGTCTTCGTGCTGCTCTTCGGGCGTGACTACGGCATGGTCAACTGGGCGCTCGGCCAGGCTGGTTGGGGACCCGTCGACTGGCAGAACGGCAGGTGGACCTCACAGCTCGCCGTCTCCACGATCGTCGTCTGGCGCTGGACCGGGTACAACGCGCTGATCTACCTCGCCGCGATGCAGGCCGTGCCGCACGACCTGTACGAGTCCGCCGCGCTCGACGGGGCCACGCGCTGGCAGCAGTTCCGGCACGTCACCGTGCCCTCGCTGCGGCCGACCATCCTGTTCACCTGCGTCGTCTCCACCATCGGCGCCACCCAGCTGTTCGGCGAACCGCTGCTGTTCAACGGCGGCGCGGGGGCCACCGGCGGCTCCGACCACCAGTTCCAGACGCTCGGGCTCTATCTCTACGAACAGGGCTGGGTGAACCTCCATCTCGGCCGGGCCTCGGCGATCGCCTGGGCGATGTTCCTGATCCTGCTCCTCATCGGCGCGGTGAACTGGCTGATCTCGCGCAGACTCCGCAAGGAGGTGGCGAGTTGACCGCCAACCGGGCCGGACGCCAGCTGCACGGCGGGCGCCTCACCTACGCGATCCTGACCCTGTTCACCATCGGCTCCCTCTTCCCCCTGGTGTGGACCGCCATCGCCGCCTCCCGCAGCAACGAACGGCTCGCCCAGACTCCCCCGCCCTTCTGGTTCGGCGGTAACCTCTTCCGGAATCTGAAGATCGCCTGGACCGACGCCAACATGGGCACGGCCCTGCTCAACACCACGATCGTCGCCGGGTCGATCGCGCTCGGCACGGTCTTCTTCTCGACGCTCGCCGGGTTCGCCTTCGCCAAGCTGCGGTTCCGCTTCAAGAACGTGCTGCTCCTCCTTGTCATCGGCACGATGATGGTGCCGCCGCAGCTCAGCGTTGTGCCGCTCTACATGGTGGTCGCCAAGCTGTCCTGGACCGACCAGCTCCAGGCGGTCGTCCTGCCCACCCTGGTCAGCGCGTTCGGGGTGTTCTTCATGCGGCAGTTCCTCGTGGAGGCGCTGCCCACCGAGCTGATCGAAGCCGCCCGGGTCGACGGCGCGAGCAGCTGGCGGGTGGTGTGGCACGTCGTCTTCCCCGCCGCCCGGCCCGCGATGGCCGTCCTCGGCATGCTCACCTTCGTCATGGCCTGGAACGACTTCTTCTGGCCGATCATCGCGCTCACCCAGAACGGCAGCCCCACCGTGCAGGTGGCGCTCACCGGACTCGGCCGCGGCTATATCCCGGACCAGTCGGTCATCATGGCCGGCGCGCTGCTCGGCACCCTCCCGCTGCTGCTGGCGTTCGTCCTGTTCGGGCGGCAGATCGTCGGCGGGATCATGCAGGGCGCGGTCAAGGGGTGACCGCCCCGCCCACCGCGCCCGTGCCCGACCCCGTGCCCGCGCCCGCGCCCGTGCCCGCGCCCATGCCCATGCCCGTGCCCGTGCCCGCGCCCGCGCCCGCGCCCGTGCCCGCGCCCATGCCCATGCCCGTGCCCGTGCCCGTGCCCGTGCCCGCCAACGGCCTTCCTTCGCCTGCCCCCGGCGTCAACCTCCTTCCGTACCACCACGATGGGAGTGCTTCCATGTCCGCTGTGCCCGACCGCTTTCCGCCCGGGTTCCTCTGGGGCGCCGCCACCTCCGCGTATCAGATCGAGGGCGCGGTCGCCGAGGGCGGGCGCACGCCGTCCATCTGGGACACCTTCTGCCGTACGCCCGGAAAGGTGTCCGGTGGGGACAGCGGGGACGTCGCCGTCGACCACTACCACCGCTGGCGCGACGACGTCCGGCTGATGGCGGACCTGGGGCTCGGCGCGTACCGCTTCTCCGTGTCCTGGCCCCGGGTGCAGCCCACCGGGCGCGGGCCCGCCGTACAGCGCGGGCTCGACTTCTACCGGGCCCTGGTCGACGGGCTCCTGGAGCAGGGCATCCAGCCCTCCCTCACGCTCTACCACTGGGATCTGCCCCAGGAGTTGGAGGCGGCGGGCGGCTGGCCGGAGCGGGAGACCGCCTACCGGTTCGCCGACTACGCGCGGATCGTCGCCGACGCCCTCGGCGACCGGGTGGATATGTGGACCACCCTCAACGAACCCTGGTGCAGCGCCTTTCTCGGGTACGGCTCGGGCGTCCACGCGCCCGGCCGCACCGATCCGGTGGCCGCGCTGCGCGCCGCGCACCACCTCAACCTGAGCCATGGCCTCGCCGCCCAGGTGCTGCGCTCGACGCTGCCGGGAGCCAAGGTGGCGATCAGTCTCAACCCGAGCGCGATCAGGGCCCGCAGCCAGTCGCCCGCCGACCTCGACGCGCGCCGCCGCATCGACGCGCTCGCCAACCGCGTCTTCACCGGCCCGATGTTCCGTGGCGCGTACGACGCCGACCTGCTGCGGGACACCGCGCAGCTCACCGACTGGTCGTTCGTCCGCGACCGCGATCTGAGCGTCATCAAGCACCCCCTCGATCTGCTGGGCATCAACTACTACACACCCTCAGTTGTATCCGCCCCCACTGACAACGCCCCCGAAACCGGCCCTGACCAGCGCGGATCCCGGCTCGACGGGCATGGCCGAAGCGCCGAATCGCCCTGGCCCGGCGCCGATTCCGTGGAGTTCCACCGACCGCCGGGCGAGCTGACGACGATGGGCTGGGCGATCGATCCGACCGGCCTGTACGACCTGCTGATGCGCTACACCCGGGAGGCACCCGGCGTACCGCTGATGATCACCGAGAACGGGGCCGCCTACGACGACAAGCCCGGCCCGGACGGCGCCGTGCACGACCCGGACCGCATCCGCTATCTGCACGGCCACCTCTCGGCGGTGCGGCGCGCGATGCGGGACGGGGCGGACGTACGCGGGTACTTCCTGTGGTCCCTGCTCGACAACTTCGAGTGGGCGTACGGCTACAGCAAGCGGTTCGGGGCGGTGTACGTCGACTACGAGACGCAGGCCCGTACGCCCAAGTCGAGCGCCCGCTGGTACGCCGAGGTGGCCCGCACGGGCGCCCTGCCGGAGCCGCCGGACCTGGAGGTCGGAGAAAACGCCACTTGAACCTCACGTCGCGTCAGGATGCATCGTGGTGCCATGACCGCTTCCAAGACGTGGAAGGTGGGGCCGCTGGCCGAGGCCAGCGGGCTGACCGTCCGTACGCTGCACCACTGGGACACCATCGGGCTGCTCTCGCCGTCCCGCCGCACCTCGGGAGGGCACCGGGAGTACACCGAGGACGACATCGACCGGCTCTACCAGGTGCTCGCCCTGCGCAGCCTGGGGCTCGGGCTTGAGACCATCGCCGTCTGCCTGGACTCCGGGGTCGACCCGACCCGGGTCCTGCGCGACCACCGCGCCGGCGTCGAGGCGTCGCTCGCGGCGCTGGACGCGCTGCGGCGGCGGTTGCTGCACATCGAGGAGCAGATCGCCGAGGGGCACCGCCCGACGACCGAGGCGGTCCTCGCCGCGCTGCGCGCGACCGGGGCGGCCGGTTCGGCGGGCGAGCAGGCGCTGCGCCGGCACCTGGACGAGGACCAGATCCAGGTCCTCGCCACCCGCGCCGCCGCGCTCGGGCCGACCGCGCACTATCTGCTGGAGATCGAGTGGCCCGAGCTGTACCGGCGGGCCGAGGCGCTGCGCACGGCCAAAACCCCGCCCACCGACGCCTCCGTACGCAGGATCGTGGCGCGGATGGACGAGCTGAGCGTGCTGTTCGGCGGCGGGGACAGGAAGATCTCCGGCGGCGTGCGCGCGGCCTGGCGCGAGGATCCGGCCGCGATGTCGGGCGACGCGTCGGCCACGCCCGGGCAGTGGGACGACGTGTCGGCGTATCTGGACGCGGCGAGGGGCGCCGCGAGGGAGGGCAAGAGCGCGTGAACAAGTACTCCGTACTGCCGGTGCTGCTGATTGCGGTGCCGCTGCTGTACGTACTGGCGGCGGCAGGGGTGGTGCCGTGGGCGGCGATGGTGGGCGTGGTGATCGCGCTCGGCCTGCTGGCACTCGTCACACGCAAGGGGCGCGCGCCCCGGCCGGGTGGGGGGTGAACCGGCGGGACGCGCGCGTGGAGCTCGAAAGGGGGTCGGCACAGCCCTACTTGAGGGCGCCGAACGCCTTCGTGAAGGCGAACGGGTCCTGGACGATCGACGAGCAGGTGGGGTCGGCGGAGTTCTTCGCGCCGCCCGCGCACTGCTTGTCGCGGGCCCCGGACCACATCGCGAGCCAGCCGAGGCCCTTGGACTTGGCGAAGTCCACCAGCTGGGTGGCGTCGTCGACCTTGAACGTCTCGGTGCTGACGTCGTTGACGCCGATCATCGGCGTGACGGCGACGGCCTTCCAGGCGGCCGCGTCGGAGAGCCCGAGCACGCCCTTGATCTGGGCCTGGGTGGCGGTCGCGGCCTGGATGGCGTAGGCGCCCATGTCACCGCTGTACGAGGGCCCGTAGTCCATCGCCATGATGTTGACGGCCGAGACGGCGACACCGTTCTTCTTGGCGTCGGCGACCAGGTCGACGCCCGGCTGGGTCAGGCCCTCGGGCATGACGGGCAGCGTGAACGAGACGTCGAGCCCCGGGTGCGACTTCTGGAGCTGCGCGATGGCCTGCGCGCGACGGGAGTTGGCGGCGGTGTCCGGCAGGGCGGACCCTTCGATGTCGAAGTCGACCTTGGTGAGCTTGTACGCGTCGACGACCTTGCCGTACGCGGCCGCGAGGTCGGACGCGCTCTTGCAGACCAGGCCCAGTTCGGAGCCCGCGGCGCCGCCGAACGAGACGCGGACGTCACCGCCCTTGGCGCGCAGGGCGCCTATCTGCTGGGCGACCGCGTCCTTGCCAAGGTCGGTGACACCGCCCCAGAGCGGGGTGCAGCTGCCGGCGGAGGTGATGAAGGCGAGGTTGAAGTCCTTCACACCGGTCTTGGTGGCGGTGTCGACCAGGTCGTACGCCGGGTAGAGCGAGGTGTCGACGTACGGGGCGAAGCGCGCGCCGGTGCCGGTGCCGGGCTGGGTCGGGGGCGTTGTCCCGGTGGGGGTGGGCTTGGCCGTGGGCTTGGTGGTGGGCTGCGCGGTCGGCTGCGCGGTGGGGGTCGTCGGGCGGCCGCTGGGCTCGGGGGTGGCGCCGGTGTCGACCGAGCACTTCTCCTGGTCGATGAGACACCCGGTGGGGTCGCCCGCGGTGCCGGTGGCGGAGGTGACGAAGCCGACGGTGACGGACGCGCCGGGGGCGAGCCCGTTCTTGTCCCAGGCGGCGGGCTTCACGGTGACGTGCCGGCCCTTGACGGTCTGGGTGCCGTTCCAGAGGGAGGAGAGCGTCGTCCCGGCCGGGAGGTCGAACTCCAGGGTCCAGTCGGCGAGCGTCTTGCCGCTGTCGTTGGAGATGACGTACTGGCCGGTGTAACCGCCGCCCCAGGCACTGGTCTTGGTGTACGCGGCACCGACGGAGGCGGCCTGGGCGGTGCCGGTGAGCGCGAAGGCGGCGCCGCCGACGACGGCCGCGGCGACGACCGCGCCGATCGCCTTCGTCTTGCCGGTCGCTCGGCGGCGGTGGGTACGGGTCATGTCTGCGCCTGCCCTCTGGGGGTTGGGGGTGGTGGGGTGCGGGCAGCACGCTAGCCCGCCGGAAACGGGCGAATGGGGCGTGTGGGGTGGGAGTTGGGGATCTTAGGGTGCGCTTAAGGAACGCATGCGGCAGCTTTAACCCCGGGGGCTCCGCCCCCGGGCCCCTTAGATGGGCCCTTCGGGCCCGCTTTAGGGGCGCGGGGAACTGCGAGAGCAACCCAGCACGGTCCGCAGCCGAACAGATCCCCCGGAGGGTTTAGGGAAAGGGTGGGGTGGGGGCCGATCACGCCGGGGACGGGCGGCGGGGGCGGCGGCGGGCCCGGATGCGGGACGTCGGGGCGGGCGCCGCGCCCCGCCCGATCCAGACCCGTACCTCCGTGCCCCCGAGGAAAGAGCGCCCCAGCCGCACATCCCCACCCGTCGACTCCGCGATACGGCGGACGATGTCCAGGCCAAGGCCCGTGGACCCGCCGCCACTGGACCCGCGGGCCAGGGCCGCGCGCGGGTCGGGGATCCCCGGCCCCGCGTCCGAGACCAGCACGATCACCGCGTCGTCCGAGCTGTGGACGTCGACCGAGAACGCCGTCCCCTCCGGCGTGTGCCGGAACACATTGCCCAGCATCGCGTCGAGCGCCGCCACGAGTTCGGGCCGCGCGACCGGGATGCGCAGCGGCCGGTCGACGCCCGCGAGCCGCACCTCCCGCCCCTCGTCCTCCGCCAGCGCCGACCAGAACGCCATCCGGTCGCGGATCACCTCGCACGCGTCGCACCCGGCACCCGGCCCGGTCGGCTGGGTCTGCGGCTTCGCCTCCCGCGCGGTGCGGATGATCGTGTCGACCTCGCGCTCCAGCTGCTCGACCGCCGCGCGCGTCTGGTCGGCGGCCGGACCGTCCCCGAGGGAGGCCGCGTTGAGCCGCAGCACGGTCAGCGGAGTGCGCAGCCGGTGCGACAGGTCGGCCGCCAACTCCCGCTCATTGGCGAGGAGTTGCACCACCTGGTCGGCCATCGAGTTGAACGCGGCCGCCGCCGACCGCAGTTCCGCGGGCCCTTCCTCCGGCACCCGCGCGCCCAGCCGCCCCTCGCCCAGGTCCTGCGCCGCGCCCGCGAGCCGCTGCGCGGGCCTGACCATGCGTACGCCCAACCGGTCCGCGACCGCGACCGAGCCGATGACCAGCGCGATGCCCACCCCGGCAAGCACCAGCCAGGCGGTGGCGACGCCGTTGGTGACCTCGGCCTCGGGCACGTACACCTCGACGATCGCGATCTCACCGGAGCTCAGCGCGGTCGGCTGCAGCAGGGTGGAGCCGCCGGGGACGCCGGAGATGTACGCGCGGACCACCTTGCGGGTGGCCTCCAGGTCCTTCTGGGCCGCCCGCCGCCGGCCGATGTCCACCGGCACGCTGCCTTTCACGTCGGGAAGTGCCGGGATGTGCACGGCCATCCGGCCCGCCGCGCCCGCCTGGGTGGAGGCGACGGCCCGCTCCAGCGCGTCGCGGTCGGTGGTGATGGAGAGCGTCGGGCCGATCGCGGCGGCCTGGCGTTCCGCGTTGGAGAACGCGCGGTCGCGGGCCATCTCCCTGATGACCAGGCCCAGCGGTACGGCGAAGGCCAGCACCACCATCACGGTGACCGCGAGCGCCACCTTGACCAGCGCCCATCTCATCGCGTCGGCTCCGCCCTCGGTGGCTCCAGCTTCACCCCGACCCCGCGCAGGGTGTGCAGATAGCGGGGCTTGGCCGCGGTCTCGCCCAGTTTGCGGCGCAGCCAGGACAGATGGACGTCGATGGTCTGGTCGTCGCCGTACGACTGCTGCCACACCTCGGCGAGCAGTTCCTTGCGCGGCACGACCACACCGGGCCGCCCGGCGAGGAAGGCGAGCAGATCGAACTCGCGCCGGGTCAGATCCAGCCGCAGCCCGTCCAACTCGGCCTGGCGGCGCAGCGGGTCGACCCGCAGCCCGCCGACCCGGATCACCCGGTCCGGCGGCTCGGCCCCGGCGGCGGCCCGCGCCCGGCGCAGTACGGCCGTCATGCGCGCGGACAGGTGCTCCACCGAGAACGGCTTGACCAGGTAGTCGTCCGCGCCGTCGTTGAGCAGCCGGACGATCTCCGTCTCGTCGTCCCGCGCGGTCGCGATGATCACCGGTACGTCGGTGATGCCGCGCAGCATCTTCAGCGCCTCGGCCCCGTCGAGATCGGGCAGTCCGAGGTCCAGGACGACCACGTCGAACCGGAAATGGGCGACTTCGCGCAGCGCCTCAAGAGCCGTGCCGACGCTCCGTACCGTGTGGGACGCCTCGGTGAGGTGGCGGATCAGGGCGGAGCGGACGAACTGGTCGTCCTCGACCACGAGCACACTTGCCATGGGCGGCACCGTACGCCATCCGGAGTACGCCGGTCCCGGTCGGGACGCGAGGGGCGACGGGGGACACGTATGGGGCGCGTGGTGCAGTATGGCCCCGATGCACAGAGGACTCGTTCACGTTTGCGCGTGGTCGCTCGCCACCGGGGCGGCGGTCACGCTCTCCTGGTGGGGCGTCCACACGGTGATGGCCGGGACGGCGTACGACCCGCCGCGCGCGGTGCCGCTCACCGGCGACGGCCACACCGCGCAGGGGGCGGTGTTCCCGCTCCCGTCCTCGACGCAGCGGCCCCGGCAGAGCCCGTCGCCGTCCCCCTCCGCGAAGCCCGCCACGTCTCCTGACGGGAAGCCGACAAGCCACTCCCCCGAGCCGCCCGCGAACTCCTCGCCCTCGTCCAGCCCGTCCACTTCGTCCGGAAACGTGAAGGGGTACAACGTCGCGGGCGGGCGGGTCGTCTTCGACATCGGCAGCGCCTCGGCCCAGCTGGTCACGGCGACGCCGGACACGGGCTGGCAGATGCAGGTGTGGCGGCAGCCGACGTGGATCCGGGTGACGTTCAGCAAGGGCGGCCGCGAGGTCTCGGTCTTCTGCACCTGGTACAACCACGCACCTACGGTGGAGTTCGACGACCGGGGCTGACGCGCCATGGCGTTTCGCCCGTTACTTGGTGTTTCGCGCGCGCGTTACCGGAACACCGACGGCGGTGGTACCGGGGACGGCTTGGCGCTCGCGTCCGTGACCGCCGTCGCCCCGCCCGTGAAGTCGGCCAGCACGCGGCCGTGTTCGACGCGCCCCGGGTGCGGGTCGCCCGCGATGCGGCGGGTGAGTTCGGCCACCGGCAGCGGTACGTCCGAGGCGACCAGGACCGCGTTGCCGAACCGCTTGCCGCGCCACACCGTCGGGTCGGCGGCGAGCGCCAGCTCGGGGAAGATCCCGGCGGCGGTGGCTATCTGGCCGCGCAGATGCGCCAGCGGCGGGCCGTCGGCGAGGTTGGCCGCGTAGATCCCGCCGGGCCGCAGCACCCGGCGCACCTCGGCCAGGAACTCGGTGCTGGTCAGATGCGCGGGGGTGCGGGCGCCGCTGAACACATCGGCGACCACCAGGTCCGCCCAGCCGTCCGGGAGCTTGCCGAGCCCTTCGCGCGCGTCCAGGGCCCGTACGCGTATCCGGGCCTGCGGGTCGAGCGGCAGCTCCCGGCGTACGAGCTGGACCAGCGCGGCGTCGACCTCGACTATCTGCTGGCTGGAGCGGGGACGGGTGGCGGCGGTGTAGCGGGCGAGGGTGAAGGCGCCGCCGCCGAGGTGCAGCACGTCGAGGGGGCGGCCGGGGTCGGCGGCGAGGTCTATGACGTGGCCCAGGCGCCGCTGGTACTCGAAGGTCAGCCGGTCCGGGGCGTCCAGGTCGACGTGCGACTGGGGGGCGCCGTCCAGCAGCAGGGTCCAGCCGCGCGGGCGGTCCCGGTCGGGTATGAGCTCGGCGAGCCCGCCGTCGACCGCCTCGACAACAGCCTCGGCCGCGGCAGCACGCCCCCGCCGCGCCCCACCCTTGACCCCGCTCTTCGCCCCACTCCGTGCCGCCATCAGCCCATTATCGACCGGGGGACCGACACCCCGCGCTTTCAGGGCTGCGGGGGCGATTTCAGGGGCGGGGCTGTGACATTTGCGGCTCCGCCGCGATGGGGGTCCCCCCTGCTCCTTGAGAGCTCGGGGGAGCGACCAGCCACACACGGCCCGCACCCGAAAGCAGACCACTCCGGGCCAATCCATTCCGCGCCCCGCGCTCAGCGGCCCTCCGTGATCCCGTCCGCCGCCTCGATGAGCCGAGCCGCCTCCCCCAGGGCGTCCCGCAACACCGCGGGATCGGTGACGGGCAGCGCGTCGGCCGCGTCCGGCGGCAGCAGCCACCCGCTCCCGGCCAGCGCCGGCGACACCGGCAGCCGCAGCCCCCGCCCCTCGGTCTCCGTACACGCGCTGCCCGGCACGTCCCACGCCGCGGCCGTCCCGGGCGGCACCAGGAACCCGAGGGTGTCGCACGCGCCGTCGTGCAGCACGGGCCCCACCGCCGCCGGCGCGGCGGCGCGGCGCAGGATGTCCACCGCCTCCAGCCCCTGCCGCGCGGGCACGGTCACCAGATCGCAGGGCTCCGCGCCGGTGTGCGGCGGCGGCGAACCGAGGTCCGGGGTGGGCCGGTGCCGAGCGGTCGTCGTGGTCGTACCGGTGCCATTGATGTCCATGCCGGCCTCCAACAAGGCAACCCCCACGTGGTTTTTGCGGGTTGGCGGTATCCGCATGGTTCAACGCGGGCCCGAGTCAACGGCTACGGCACAACGCCGCCGCAAAGGATGGCAGTTCATAGCAGATCGCGGGTGAGATATCCCTTTTGTAGCCAAACTCTGGATGTGCGACGCGATGTTGCCGGTACGTTCTTGCTCCGCACCACCCCGCCAAAGAGAGCTGTTGAGCCATGGCGACGTCAACGGATCCCAGTGCCGGCCGGAACTCCCCGCGGAGCACCGGCGCCAAGGGCCCGAACACCGCGTTCCGGGAGCTGCGCGGCCAGCGCTCGCCGGGCGAGTTCGCGGCGGCGGTGCGCAGGGCGGCGCGCGAGATCGGCGAGCAGGTCGCCTGCGACGCGCGCTACATCGGACGCGTGGAGGCCGGCGAGATCCGCTGCCCCAACTACGCGTACGAGCGTGTCTTCCGGCACATGTTCCCGGGTCTGACCCTCACCGACATGGGGTTCTCGGCCCGCGAGACGGTACGGGGCCGGGGGGCTCGCGCGGACCGCGGCACGCCCCTGCCGCACGCGATGCCGCCGCACCACGACGACGGCACCATCGACATCGACAACCGTAACGACGAGGAGAGCGACGTGCTGCGTCGCGCATTCATGACCGGCGGATCCGCCACCGTGGCGGCCGTCTCGCTCGGGCTGATCCCCGAGCCCCCCGCGGCCGCCGCGCCCCTGGACTCCGTACGCGTACGGCGGGTCGGCGAGGCCGAGGTGAACGCGGTCGAGGACGCGGTCCGGCGGATCCGGCTGCTCGACGACCGGCACGGCGCGGACGGGCTCTACCGCCGGGCCGCGCAGCCGCTGCGCACCGCGTACGCGCTGCTCGACGCGGGCACCGCCCGCCAGTCCACCGCCGACCGCCTGCAAGCGGGCGCGGGCGAACTCGCCATCTCGGTGGGCTGGCTGGCCCATGACTCGGGCCGCTACGAGGAGGCCCGCTCGCACTACGCGGAGGCGCTTGCCACCGCGCGGCTCGCGGGCGACCCGGCCCTTGAGGCGCACGCCTTCTGCAATATGTCGTTCCTGGCCAGGGACGCGGGGCGGCCGCGCGAGGCGCTGCGGGCGGCGCAGGCGGGCAGCCGCGCGGCCCGCCAGCTCGGCTCGCCCCGCCTCCTCGCCCTGCTCGCGCTGCGGGAGGCGGGCGGCTGGGCGGGGCTCGGCGACCGGGGCGCCTGCGAGCAGTCGCTGAACCGGGCGCACGCGCTCTTCGCGCGCGGGCCCGCCGAGCGCGACCCGGAGTGGATGACGTTCTTCGTCGAGGCCGAGCTGGAGATGCTGGAGGCGCAGTGCTGGTCGGCGCTGGGCGACTGGTCGCGCGCGGCCGCCCACGCCCATCGCGCCGCCTGCGTCCAGGACCCGCACTTCACCCGCAACCTGGCGCTGTACCGCGCCGAGCTCGCCGACGACCTCGCGCGCGCGGGCGCGCCCACCGAGTCGGCGGCGGCGGGCCACCAGGTCCTCGACCTCCTTACGGAGGTCCAGTCGACCCGTATCCAGGCGATGCTCGCCGACACGGCCCGTATCCTCGCCCCGCACGGGACCTGCCCGGAGGTGGCGGCGTTCCTGGAGCGGCGGGCCACCGCGGCGGTCTGACGCCCCGGTGCGCCCGGTCTCAGCCCTCCAGGTGCCCCGTGTCGTTCCAGCGCTCGACCGCCGGGTCGCCGTACGCCCAGCCCAGGACCGAGATCGAGGTCGGGTCGAGCTTGATGCGGGCCGCGAAGCCGATCGGCTCGCCCAGCCAGCGCGCCGCGATCGAGCGCAGGATGTGCCCGTGGGCGAAGACGAGCACGTCCCGGTCGGCCGAGCGCGCCCAGTCGACGACCTCGTCGGCCCGCGCCGACACCTGGGCCAGCGTCTCGCCGCCCTCGACGCCGTCGCGCCAGATGAACCAGTCGGGCCGGGCCGCCTTGATCTGCGGCGGGGTGAGCCCTTCGTACGCGCCGTAGTCGAACTCCATGAGCACGTCCCAGTCGGTGGCCCGGTCGCCGAAACCGGCCAGCTCGCACGTCTCACGCGCGCGCAGCAGCGGGCTGGTGCGCACCTCGACGTCCTTCAGGCCGTCCCAGGGCGAGCGGTGCAGCCGCTCGCCGAGCAGCTTCGCGCCCCTGCGGCCCTCTTCGAGGAGCGGGATGTCGGTCCTGCCGGTGTGCTTGCCCAGGAGCGACCACTCGGTCTGCCCGTGCCGGGCGAGCAGGATGCGCGGGGCGGCGGCTGCCATGTCAGGTCTCTCCCGATGACGCTCGGAATCCGCCGAATGTTCGGCGGCGGTTCCCTTCCATCATCGCGCACCCTTCCGGCCGTCCTTCGCGTCCTTCGGGGGTGGGTGTACGTACACACCCACGTACACCGTACGGTTGAACACCTGTGTCGGGCCCGACGGGTCCTGAAGACGAGATGGAGAGGGTCCGCAGATGCAGCACCCCGCGCCTCGGCCCCGTTGGTGGACCGAGCTGCCGCTCATCGCCATCGTCTATGCCGCCTACTCGGCGGGCCGCCTCCTGGTGAGCGGCAGCGAATCGCAGGCCGAGGATCACGGCCTGGAGATCCTGCGCATAGAGAAGTACCTGCACATCAACGCCGAGCACCCGCTCAACCGGCTCTTCACGCGCACCCCGTCGCTCGGCATACCCGCCGACTTCGCGTACGCGTCGCTGCACTACCTGGTGACGCCCGCGATCCTGGTGTGGCTGTTCCGCCGCCGACCGCTGCAGTACCGCGCCGCCCGCACCTGGCTGATGCTCTCCACCCTGATGGGCCTCATCGGCTTCTCGCTGCTGCCGACCGCCCCGCCGCGTCTGCTCGACGCCTCGCAGGGCTTCGTCGACACGATGGCGCAGTACAGCTCGCACGGCTGGTGGGGCGGCGACGCGAGCGCGCCGCGCGGCATGGGCGGCATGACCAACCAGTACGCGGCGATGCCGAGCCTGCACGTCGGCTGGGCGCTGTGGTGCGGTGTGATGCTGTGGCGCTTCGGCGGCAACCGCTGGGCCAAGGCGGTGGGCGTCGCGTACCCGGTGACCATCGCGTTCGTGGTGATGGGCACGGCCAACCACTATCTGCTCGACGCGGTCGCGGGAGTCTTCGTGATGGGGCTCGGGCTGCTGCTGGCCAGGCCCGCGCTGCGGCTCGCGGACCGGATCCGGGCCCGGGTCGCACCGGGCACATTCGGCGCACGCGCCCCGATTGTCAGTGCCGGATGCAAGACTTCCCCGGGTGAGCGAATCCCAGGGCAGCGCGCCTCCGACGACTCCACCGCGGGAGCGGACGACAGCCATCCGTCAGCGGCTCGCTGAGCTGCGCGGACCCACGGTCGTACCGCGCCCGCTGGACGCCCGCGCACTCGCGGCGCTCGCCGCCAACCCGGGCTGTCGCAGACGCGCGCTCCTCGACGGGGCGGGCGTCGACAAGGGCGCGCTCGCCGAGGCGCTGGGCTCGCCCTCGGCGGCCTTCGGCCAGTCCCAGTTCGCCATCGCGCGCGGGACCACCTTCGAGTCCCGGGTGAAGGCGGACGGCGGTACGGAACTGCTGCGGCTGCTGTACGAGCACGTCGGCGCGGGCGGCGAGCCGCCCAAGGACGCGGCCGTGCCCGACCTGTCGGCCGCCGGCCCCGAGGGCCGTGCCGCGCGTACGGCGCTGGCCCTGCGCGAGGCGACCGCGTCCGGCGCGTGGACGCTGCTCGACCACCCGATGCTGGTCCTGAACGTGGCGGGCTCCCCCGCCTATCTGGAGCCGGACGCGGTGGTGGTGGCGCCGGACGGGCGCTGGACGGTCGTCGAGATCAAGTCCTTCCCGATGATCGACGCGGCGGCCGACCCGGCCAAGGTGGGCGCGGCGGCCCGCCAGGCGGCGGTCTACGCGCTGGCACTCGAACGCGTGGCGCATCTCACCGAGGGCGCCGAAGTGGCCCATTCGGTGCTGCTCGTCTGCCCGAAGGACTTCTCCAACCTGCCGACGGCCTCCCTCGTCGACGTCCGCAAGCAGCTGTCGGTCACCCGCCGCCAGCTGGCGCGGCTCACCCGGATCGAGGAGATCGCCGACGGCCTGGAGCCGGGCGCGAGCTTCGACCCGGACCGTCCGGCGCCGGAGCTGACGCGGACGGTCGAGTCGGTCCCGGCGGCGTACGCGCCGGAGTGCCTGGCCGCGTGCGAACTGGCCTTCCACTGCCGGGAGCGGGCCCGCGCGGCGGACGCGGTGACCGCGCTCGGCCGGGGTCTGCGGGCCGAGCTGGGCGGTCTGACGACGATCGGCGAGGTCCTGTCGGCCGCGCGCGCGGCCTCCGGAGACGCCGACGACCCGACGGTGGCGGCCCTGCGCCGGGCGGCGACACTGCGAGCGGAGGCGCTGGCGGGGGCGCGGTGCGCGGAGGCGGCGGCATGTTCCTGAGTCGTTCCACCGCACTTCGGCGGCCGCGCGCCCAGGAGGTGGGCTCATGTCGCTGATCACCACCCTGGCCCGGCTAGAGGCCGCCGAGGCCGGGCGGGCCGTGCCGCTGGCCACCGTGCGCCACCGGCATCTGTCCGAGCGCCCGCTGGTGTTCGTGCCGCTGACCACCTCCGGCGAGGCGGGGGCGCCGCTGGGGGCGCTCGTCGGGACCGACCGCGAGGCGCCCCGGCTGCTCGTGGTGCCGCAGCCGCGCGACCGCGAGCTGCGGTTCGCGTTCCTCGCCGAGCTCGCCGACGCCGTACTGCCGCACCTGGAGGGATACGGGGACGACGTCGAGCTGGTCGAACGCAACGAGACCGACGCCGAGAGCGGCAAGAAGACGAAGGTCGAGGTCGAGCTGTGCGCCGACGCGCCGCAGCTCGTCGTGCCGGGACGGGCCGCGATCGACTTCGTACGGCTGCTCGGCCGGTCCATGCGCTTTCGCCGCACCGCCGAGCAGGACCCCGACACCCCGCACCCCGCGCCGCCGCGCGTCCCGCTGCTCGGCCGCTGGCTCACGCACTACGGGGAGCGCGCCCGCGTCCCCGGCTCCGCGCTGCTGCTCGCCACGACCGACCTGCTCGGGCGGCACTGGGCGAGTGGCCAGTCCAGCCTGGAGGACCAGCACCTGGCGGCGCTGCTTGCCTGGATCGACCCGCCCGAGGGCGTCTCGGGCGCCGAGGCGGCGCTCCGTGCGGAGCTGGCCCGCGACCGGGACGGACAGCTGCTCTGCCCGCCCGCCGGCCCGGCCACCGACCCGGCGTTCGACAACAAGCTGCTCGCCCCGGCCATCGACCGCTACGACCGGGCCCGCCAGGCGCTGTACGCGGCGCAGGACGGCGAGACGGCCGACGCCCTGCTCGGCGATCTGCGCCGGGCCGAGCAGGAGATCCGCCGCCTGGTCGCGGACCAGCTGCGCCCCACCTGGGCGGCCGTATGGCACGCCCTGGACCTGCTGCGGGAGCTTCCCGAGGCGCCGCGCGCGGTGGACCGCTGGACCCGCGACCGCTGGTCGTTCACCGCCCACCGCGACCGGGTGCGCGCGGGCGAGCCGCCGCAGCCGCGACGCGACGACGCGGTGACGGCGGCCGCCAAGCTCGCCTCCCGGGAGACCGCGCAGGCCCAGCTGGAGGCGCAGGAGGCGCTGGACGACCCGCTGGTGATGGCCGGGCGCAGGCTGGCCGGGGAGGCGTTCGCGGGCGAGGTCACCGAGGTGGTGATGGCGTGGTCGGAGTCGAAGCGGCCGAGCCCGCGCCCGCTGGTCACCGTGCGCACCGACGACGCCCCGCACCTGGCCGAGCGGGCGAAGGTGTTCCGCTCGCTGGACGGCAGACCCCAGTCCGCCGAGTTCGTGGGGTACGAGGCGGACGGCGCCCTGGTCCTGCGGCTGCTCGACAAGATGGGCCGCGGCAAGGACCCGGCGCCCGGCTCGGTGCCGGACAAGGGCGAGCCGGTGTGCTGGACGCTCTTCGAGCACGACCAGCGCGGCGGCCCGAAGCTGCCGGACCCCGAGGCCACCCCGTGGACCCACGGCGGCCCGCCCGGCACGGACGCGGAACACCCCGATCCCCTCACCCCGGAGGACCTGCTGTGACCCGCCCCGACAGCGGCTTCGACCCGGCAGCGGCGGCGGCCGAGGCCACCGGGAGGATCCTCGACCACACGCTGAACGGCGACGCGCGCGGTGTCGTCGTGGACTCGCCGCCGGGCGCCGGAAAGTCGACGCTCGTGGTGCGCGCCGCGCTCGAACTGGCCGCCGCCGGGCGCCCGTTGATGGTGGTGGCGCAGACCAACGCCCAGGTCGACGACCTCGTCGTGCGGCTCGCCGAGAAGGAGCCGGAGCTGCCGGTCGGCCGGCTGCACAGCAGCGACTCCGACCCGTACGACAAGGCCCTGGACGACCTCGCCAACGTACGCAAGTCGGCGAAGCCCGGTGATCTCGCGGGCCTCGACGTGGTGATCTCGACGGCCGCGAAGTGGGCGCACGTCAAGGACGTCGAGCCGTGGGCGCACGCGATCGTGGACGAGGCGTACCAGATGCGCTCGGACGCGCTGCTGGCCGTGGCCGGGCTGTTCGAGCGGGCGCTGTTCGTGGGCGACCCGGGCCAGCTGGACCCGTTCGCGATCGCCGACTCCGAGCAGTGGGCGGGGCTTTCGTACGACCCGTCGGCGAGCGCGGTCACCACCCTGCTCGCCCACAACCCCACACTGCCGCAGCACCGGCTGCCGGTCTCCTGGCGGCTGCCCGCGTCGGCTGCGCCGCTGGTCTCGGACGCGTTCTACCCGTACACACCGTTCCGCAGCGGTACGGACCACGGCGACCGGCGGCTCGCCTTCGGCGTCGCCTCCGACGGCTCGGCGCCGGACCGGGCCCTGGACGAGGCGGCCGAGTCGGGCTGGGCCCTGCTCGAACTGCCGGCCCGCCACACCCCGCGCACGGACCCCGAGGCGGTACGGGCGGTGGCCCAGGTCGTCCGCAGGCTGCTGGACCGGGGCGGGGCCGCGACCAGCGAGCGCTCCCCGGCCCCGGTGCCGCTGACCGCCGGGCGGATCGCGGTCGGCACGGCCCACCGCGACCAGGCTGCGGCGGTACGGGCGGCGCTCGCGGAGCTGGGGGTGACGGGGGTCGCGGTGGATACGGCGAACCGGCTCCAGGGCCGGGAGTTCGACGTGACGGTCGTGCTGCACCCGCTCTCCGGGCGGCCCGACGCGACCGCGTTCCACCTGGAGACGGGCCGCCTGTGCGTGCTCGCCTCCCGGCACCGGCACGCGTGCGTCGTGGTGTGCCGCGCGGGCGTCGCCGACCTGCTCGACGAGCACCCCTCGACCGAGCCGGTCCAGCTGGGCGTCACCGTGAAGTTCCCGGACGGCTGGGAGGCGAACCACGCGGTGCTGACGCATCTGTCGGAGCACCGGGTGGCGTACCGGCCGTAGCCCCACGGCGGCGGGGGCGCGCGGCGGGGCGCGCCGGGCCGGGGCAGGCCCCCTTGCGGGGCGCGGGACAATGGAGGGTGGCCCGGGGCGAACACCGGGCCGTTGAAATGTGGCGTGAACCGTGGCGTGAGGAGACCTGATGGCGGAGCCCGAGCGGAAGGAGCAGCGGCTGCGGCCCGCGCCGTTGCTGTTCGAGCCTGCCGAGGCCGCCGCCGACCCGGAGCACTTCTTCGACCTGGAGTCGATCGAGGACCCGCGTGAGCTGCTGTCCCGCGCGACCGAGCTGGCACTGGCGTTCCGCGCGGCGGCGGACCGGGCCGTCGAGTACCAGGCGATCGCGGCCGCGCAACTGGGCGACCCGCGCCGCTTCGACCGCCTCACCGCCGCCGACATCGCGGACCGGGCGCAGTGGACCGAGGACTACGCGAAGAAGATGGTCGAGTTCGGCCGGGATCTGCTGCGGGGGACCGAAGCGAAGTAGCGGGGCGCGAGCCGGGGGCGGGCCGCAGGCCAGGGCGCGGGCTGGGGCGGGGCCGCAGGCCAGGGCGCGGGCCGGAGGCCGCGCGCCTCCGGGCGCCTCAGCCCGCCCGCGCACTCCGCCCGATATCCCTGGCTCACACGCCCTCGGCATATGCGGGGGCGCACCATACGCCTTCCCGCCCCACCCTGTCCCGGTTTCCGGCAACTATTAGGAGCAGAACGTCCGGGATCGGTAGATCTAACTCACATGAGCATTGTGGAGTGCGACGAGGCCCCGCTCACCGACGACGCCGCCGGTGAGGTGACCCCCGAGGGCGCGGCCTGGCTGGTCTCGGCCGCCACGCATCCGCGCAGCACCCTCGCGCTGTGGGAGGCGCGGCCGACCGCCCCGCTCGTGCTGCCCTGCGGCACCGCGTTCGACGTGGTCAGCGCGCCCTCGGTGTTCGGGCGGCGGATGCTCGACCGGCTGTGGTCCCAGGGCGCGGGCGTCGGCCCGGTCGCCCGGCACCGGGGCCGCCTGCTGCTCTTCGCCGCCCCCGGCACCGCCCACCGCCTGCCGTCCCTGCTGCACTGGGAGGAGTGGGCCGCCGTGCCGCCGCTGCTCTGCCACGGCACCGGGGACGCGGTCACCGTCCCCGCGCTCGAACGCTCCGGGCACCCCGAGGCGGCCCGCTGGGTGGTCGCCCCGCACACCCGCGAGCCGTGGCTGCCGGGCCCGGACATCCTGCTCTGGGCGTGCGTACGAGCGGCCCGCGACGCCTCCGCCGGCGGGCGCCGCTTATCGATTTTTCCTCCCGCCGATCAGGATGCTAAGGTCTACGACGTCAGCAGGCGCCGCTAGCTCAGTTGGTTAGAGCAGCTGACTCTTAATCAGCGGGTCCGGGGTTCGAGTCCCTGGCGGCGCACAGACGGAAGAAGCCCTTCGCGCAAGCGGAGGGCTTCTTCGTTTTCCCGCACCGACTTCCCGCACCGGCTTCCCGCACGAGGCTGCCGCGCGAGAGGCTGCCGCGCGGCGTCCCCGTACAAGCCCCCCCCGACCCTCGCGGAGCGGCCCTCACGGAGTGACCCGCACGGTCCACCCCCCCGACCGCGTCCGCCCCGCCACCTCGATCTTGATCTTCTCGCCCGGCACCGTGTACGTCTCGCCGACGCCCAGCGGCGCGTCCGCCAGCGCCGGGTAGACCGAGTGCTCCCAGCACGCCCCCGTGTCCGGATGCGTGTCCAGGACCTCCACGGGGCCGCTGCCGGACGCGGACCCGCTGCGCACCCGGTAGATCAGCACCCCTTCCGTGCAGGTCGACCGGTCGTTGCCGGTCGCGTCCCGTACCTCGATGGCCAGCGCGCTGTCCGCCGACGTACGCACCACCGCCAGCCGCACGCCCTCCCGGCCGACGCGCTCCGGCGGCGCCGAGAGCGACTCCAGCGTCAGCGTGGAGCCGCGCGCGGGCACGCACGCCACCTGCCGCCGGTCCAGCCACCCCAGCTTCCACTTCTGCCAGCCGAACAGATCGGGCGCCATCCCGAACTGGCTGCCCATCACGTCCCAGTCGCCGACGTACGTGTCCCAGTCGCCCTTGCCGTCCACCGGCCGGTGGTAGAGGTCCGGCAGGTCGAAGACGTGCCCGGTCTCGTGGGCCAGGACGTTGCGGTCCGGCGGGTGCTGTTCGAAGACGGTGACGACCCGTTTGATGTCCGTACCGTCGACCCGCAGCGGCTGGTCGAAGTTGACGACCTTCGTGGCGTCCGAGTCGACGCCCGGCGCGTACGGGTCGGCGACCAGGTAGACGATGTCGTACGCGGAGAAGTCCACCGTCGGATCGGCGGCGCCGATCGCGTCGCGCAGGTACTCGGTGCGCTTGTCCGGGTCCCAGTCGCGCTGTATCCGGTACGCCGTGGACGCCTTCGGCATCTTCACCCAGTTCGGCTGCGGATGGGCGGCGAGCTTGAACTTGCCGTACGAGGCCCGGTCGAAGAAGTCGCTGGTCGCCGGGAAGTAGTCGCCCGCCAGCTCCTTCGGCGAGATGGTCGGTGCCGAGTCCGGGAAGGACAGGAAGATCAGCACCGCGTTGAGGGTGTGGACCGGGCGCGGGTAGGCGGAGTTCCAGGTGTCGACGCCGAGCGAGTGGTGGGCGGCGGTGCGGGGCAGCGCGCAGGGCATCGCCGATCCGGCGGCCACGGCGGGGCCCGCCACGAGGGTCGTGGCGGCAACCGCCGTGAGGGAGGTGAGCGCGGCGGCGGCACTGCGCAGCCGGACACGCTCCACTCCCCCGGGTGTCAGCTGACGCTCCACGTCGACCTCCGGGTACGGAATGCGGGACACCTCACCCACCTTGTGCGGGTTTGAGGGATTACGCCCTGTTCCGCTGCCCCAGTCGGGTGAGGGGCCCGACACCAGCCCGACACCCCGATGCCTCACGGAAAGTCACAATTGGTCACATGGGAATCGCCGCTGGCCAGACCCATGCAGAAACGATCGGTCTCGGCGCTCGGGTGCGCATGATCACGGCAGTGGAGCTGGATCGGCTGCTGCGCCTGCCTCTATGATCGGCACACTTTCCTGCGTGGATTCAGCCCGGGCGGCTGTCCTCCACCCGGTCGACGGCCCCGACCACATCTCTGTACGACTCGAATGCACAGCGGGAGCGAGCGGTGAGCGGAACCCCCGAAGGACCGGGATCAGCCCCCGGGACGATCCGGCCGCCGGTCACAGAGCGTCATCCGGAGACCTTCGAGCGGCCCTCGGGACGCCCGCCGGAACGTCACGCGGTCGGCCGTACCACCATCGAGCCGCGCGACCGCACCACGGCGGACCTGCGCGACCTCACCCCGACCGACGTGCGGGACCACCTCGCGCCCGAGGCGCACGACCACCTCACACCCGAGGTGCACCACCACCTCGCGGCCGAGGTACGCGAGTACAGCGCGGCCGAACCGCGCGACTACCGCGCCGCGTTCAACGCCGCGCACCTCGCGATGGCCGTCGTCGACCGGGAGGGCACGGTCATCGCCGCCAACGACGCGCTGGCCGCGCTGCTGGCCGCCGAGCCCGCCGAGCTGTGCGGGCAGGCCGCCGCCGACCTCGTCGACCTCGCCGCCGACGCCCGCACCTGGCACATCTACCGCGAGGTGCTGAACGGCAGCCACTCCCGGTTCCGCTGCACCCGCCGCCTCAAACACCCCGACGGGCACTCCCTTTGGGCCGAGGTGACGGTGGCGCCCGTGCCGGACAGCACCTGTGTGCTGCTCTCGATCACCGACATCAGCGACCGCCGCGAGCTCCAGGCCAGGCTGCGCCACCTCCAGATGCACGACCCGGTGACCCGGCTGCCCAACCGCACCCTGTTCTTCGAGCGGCTCGCGGGCGCCCTGGAGGCCTCGACGTACGGGCGCGGCGGCACCGGCCGGATCGGCATCTGCTATCTCGACCTGGACGGCTTCAAGGCCGTCAACGACACCCTCGGCCACCGCATCGGCGACCGCCTCCTGTCGGCCGTCGCCGCCCGGCTGACCCACTGCGCCGACCAGAGCGGATACGCGCGCAGCGGCGGGCACCTGGTGGCGCGCCTGGGCGGCGACGAGTTCGCGGTCCTGGTCGAGGACTCGACGGGCACCGAGCAGCTGGCGGACCTGGCGAAGTCCGTACTGAGCGCGCTCCAGCAGCCGTTCGACCTGGCCGGGCAGCGGCTGTCGGTCTCGGCGTCGATCGGCGTGGTGGAGCGGGTGGTCGCCGGGACGACCGCGACGGGCCTGATGCAGGACGCCGACACCACGCTGTACTGGGCCAAGGCCGACGGCAAGGCGCGCTGGACGCTCTTCGACCCGGAGCGCAACGCCCACCGCATGACCCGCCAGGCGCTGTCCTCGACGCTGCGACCGGCCGTGGACCGGGGCGAGTTCGGACTCCAGTACCAGCCGCTCGTCAGCATGGCCGACGGAGTCGTACAAGGTGTGGAAGCACTAGTGCGATGGAACCATCCACAGTTCGGCACACTGGCGCCGAATCGGTTCATCGGAATTGCGGAAGAGGACGGCTCCATCGTCCAGCTCGGCCGCTGGGTGCTGCGCACGGCCTGCCGGCAGGCGCGGCGCTGGCAGATCGACCACCCGGGCGTGCCGCCGATCTTCGTGAGCGTCAACGTCGCCGTACGCCAGGTCTGGGACTCCGACCTGGTGGCGGACGTCGCCGAGATCCTGGCCGAGACGGGTCTTGCCCCGCATCTGCTCCAGCTGGAGCTCACCGAGTCGGCGGTCATGGGCTCGGCGGGCCGCCCGCTCCAGGCGCTCCAGGCGCTCTCCGACATGGGCGTACGGATCGCGATCGACGACTTCGGCACCGGGTACTCCAACCTCGCCTACCTCAGCCGGCTCCCGGTCTCCGTACTGAAGCTCGACGGATCGTTCGTGCGGGGCTTCCAGTACGACGAGGGGGGCGCGCACCCCAACCCGGCCGACGAGACGATCGTCGAGGCGATGGTCCAGCTCGCCCACCGCCTCGGCCTCACGGTGACGGCCGAATGCGTCGAAACGGCCCACCAGGCGGAACGCCTGCGCCGCATCGGCTGCGACACGGGCCAGGGCTGGCTGTACTCCCGAGCGATCGCCCCGGAACACATCGGCGTCATGCTGGCGGCGGCTCCGGCGTAGCCGGGAGGTACGGGGTCTTTGCCTGCGGGTCATATCGGGCTGGCCGCGCAGTTCCCCGCGCCCCTAGGAGGGCCCGAAGGGCCCATCTAAGGGGCGCGGGGAACTGCGCGAGCAACCCAGCACGGTCCGCAGAAGAAAACGGGTTCCGGGGCGAAGCCCCGCTACCCACCCACCCGCAGGGGCAGAGCCCACAGCGGGGTGCAGGGGGCGCAGCCCCCGCGAAGGGGTCTGGGGGCGCAGCCCCCGGAGGGGCGGGGTGGGGCAAAGGAGACCGCCCCACCCCCGGCACGGGGTGGGGCGGCTCCGGCTCAGATCGTCGGCATCAGCACGCGCCGAGGTCCTGCCACACACCCCAGTCCCCCGTGGTGCCCGGCTCCTCGCCCTGCGTCCACCACTTGGCCTTCCAGATGTGCCCGTTGTGCGAGACCTGCGTCCCGCCGGTGTAGACCCCGCCCTTGTCCCAGGCCGTCGCCGCGCACCCACCGGCGGGCGGCGTCGTGGGCGGCGTGGTCGGCGGGGTGGTCGGAGGCGTCGTCGGCGGAGTGGTCGGCGGAGTCGTCGGGTCCGGCGTGGACGACGGCGACGAACCGACCGCTGTCACGATCTGGTTGAGCAGCGTGGTCTGGTCGTCGAGCCCGAGCAGCGAGTACATCATCGCCCCCGCGAGCCCCCGGCTGTGCGCGTAATCCGCCCGCGCCTGAACGGACTTCTGGTTCAGGCCGGTGAAGAACTCGCCGTCCTTGTAGAAGTACGACGCCTTCGCCTGGTCGTCCCAGAACGTCGTCGCCGGGTTGTCGACGATGCCGCCGAGCTCCTTGTAGTGCGCGATCCCGGGCTGCTGGCTCAGCGGGCGCGCGGCGGACGGCCCGGTCGCCGTCTGGGCGAGGCCGTTCGCGGAGCCCGCCGGGACGCCCTTCCAGCCCCGGTAGTAGAACTCGTACCCCAGCGTCAGCTTGTTCGCCGGGAACCCGCCCGCGATCCCGTACGCCGCGTTCCCGTCCAGCCAGGAGTCGACCGCGTTGGCGATCGAGTACTTCTGGGTGCCCGGCTTGATGACGTCGGTGGGGTCGTTCGCGCCCGAGTAGAGCGGCGACTGGTGGTAGGTCGGCCCGTTGCCGTTCCAGGCGCCGTGCATGTCGTACGTCATGATGTTGGCGTAGTCGAGGTACTGCCCGACCTTGTCGGTCTCGATGTTCTTGATCTTGTCCTGCCCGGCCGGCATCGCCGCCGTGAGCAGGTACTTCTTGCCGCCGTGCGCGGCCCCGTACTCATCCAGCTGCTTGCGGAACTCGGCGAGCAGCAGCGTGTAGTTCTGCTTGTCCTCGGCCGCGTAGTGGTTGCCGAGGTGGCCGTCGGGCGAGCCGGGGTACTCCCAGTCGATGTCGATGCCGTCGAAGATCCCGGCGGCGGTCCCGGGGCCGCCGAAGCCCTGGTCGGCGGGCAGGTCGCCCTGGATGTACTGCTTGATGCAGGAGGCCACCAGCTTCTTGCGGCTCGCGTCCGTCTTGGCCGCGTCCGAGAAGTACTTGGAGTAGCTCCAGCCGCCGATCGAGATGTTGATCTTCAGCTTGGGGTACTTGGCCTTGAGCTGCTTGAACTGGTTGAAGACGCCGACGATGGGCTGGTTCCAGGTGTCGGCGACCCCGCTGACGCTGTCGGCGGCACTGAAGGACTTCTGGTAGTCGGCGTACGAGTCGCCCGCGCCGTCACCGGCGCTCGCGTTGCTGTCGTCGCCCGCCGCCTTGTTGGCCTCGAAACAGGTGAGGTCGGTGGGGTGGATGTTGCCGAACGAGTAGTTGATGACGTCCAGCTTGCCCGCGATGCCACGGGTGTCGAGCTGCTTGGGGTAGAAGGCGTTCCCGTACACGCTCCACTGGTCGTAGTACGCGATCTTCACGCCACCGGTGGAGGCGGCGACGGTCTGGGCATCCGAGGCGGAGGCGGCGGCCGGGCCGAGGCCCGCGAACGCGGCCAGGGCACCGGCGGCGAGCGTCGCGGTGGTGAGGGCTGCGGCTAGAGGTCTGCGGACGGACACGGACGGGCCTCCGGGGGGTGAGCGGAACGGCGGTTGGAGCAGTGATAGCGATCACGACCGGGACACGTCAATGGTCTGAACCAAATTGAGGACTAGACCAATTTGGGCGCGAAACAGCTCGTCAGGGAGGTGTGCCATACGCACGAACCGCCCGCCACCATCGGTGACGAGCGGTTTAAGGGTGCCTTATGGATCTTGGGCGAGCCGGTGAACGGGCTGGACCACCGATCACCGGAAACCCAGGTTTTACGCCGGCCCGGGCGCCCCGTACACATCCGCGATCAGCTCGTACGAGCGCAGCCGCGCCTCGGGGCCGTGCGCGTTCGCGGTCAGCATCAGCTCGTCCGCGCCGGTCCGCTTCTGCAGCGCGTCGAGCCCGTCGCGCACCTGGTCGGGCGTGCCGGAGACGACGTTGGCGAGCCAGCCGTCGACGAACTCCCGCTCCAGCGGACTGAACGCGTACGCCTCCGCCTCCTCCGGGGTCGGCACGAGACCCGGCCGACCGGTGCGCAGCCGGAGCATCGACAGCGCGTTGGTCCGCGTCTGGCGACGGGCCTCCGCCTCGTCGTCGGCGGCGAGCGCCGAGACGCCGATCAGCGCGTACGGCGCGTCCAGCACCTCGGAGGGCCGGAACGACTCGCGGTAGAGGTCGAGCGCGGGCACCGTGTTGGCCGCCGAGAAGTGGTGCGCGAACGCGAACGGCAGCCCGAGGACACCGGCCAGGCGGGCGCTGAAGCCGGACGAGCCGAGCAGCCAGATCGGCGGCCGCCCGGCCGGGCCCTGCACGGGTCCGGGCACCGCGTGGATGCGGGCGTAGGGGTGCCCGTCGGGGAAGTCGTCGTCCAGGAAACGCGTCAACTCGGCCAGCTGCTGGGGGAATTGGTCGGCGCCCTCATCGAGGTGGTCGGTGCGGCGCAGGGCCGCGGCCGTCGCGCCGTCCGTGCCGGGCGCGCGCCCCAGGCCCAGGTCGATCCGCCCCGGGGCCAGCGCCTCCAGGGTGCCGAACTGCTCGGCGATCACCAGCGGCGCGTGGTTGGGCAGCATGACGCCGCCCGAGCCGAGCCGGATGCGGTCGGTGTGGGCGGCGAGGTGGGCGAGGATCACGGCCGGGGACGAGGAGGCGACGCCGGGCATGGAGTGGTGCTCGGCGACCCAGTGGCGGGTGAAGCCGCGCCGCTCGGCGAGCTTGGAGATCTCCACGCTGGTGCGCAGGGCCCGGGTCGCGGTGTAGCCGCTGCCGACCGTCACCAGGTCCAGTACGGACAGGGGCACGGGCGCGGTCCCGAACGCCGTCCCTCGAATGTCGTCCACGTCCACCGGTCCGCTCCTCCAGTTCGTGCCGTACGGATACGACAGAACGGAACAGGAGGGTGTCTCCGTTTTATTCCCGGCGCCTTTCAATGGCGGCTCCGCGGCCGCTGTCGATCAGCAAACGCGGGTACGAACCCGGTCATGACTGAGCCGACGACAGGCCACGCCGCACTCGCCGATCTGACCGCCCGTCAACTCCTGGACGGATACGGCAAAGGAGACTTCACCCCCGTCGAGGCGACCTCGGCCGTGCTCGACCGGATCGAGGCCGTGCAGCCCCGGATCAACGCGTTCGTCCGCATCGACGTCGAGCAGGCCCTCGCGCAGGCCGAGGCGGCCACCGAGCGGCGCCGGAAAGGGGAGCCACTGGGGCTGCTCGACGGGGTGCCGGTGTCCGTGAAGGACACCCTCCCGACGGCCGGAGGCCCCACCCTGCGGGGCTCCAAGGGGGCGAGCACCAAGGGGAGTTGGGACGTCGACGCGTCCGCCGTGGCACGCCTTCGCGAGCACGGGGCGGTGCTGGTGGGCAAGACCACGACGCCCGAGTTCGGCTGGAAGGCCACCACCGACTCCGAGCTCTCCGGGATCACCCGCAACCCGCACGACCCGAACCGCACGGCGGGCGGCTCCAGCGGCGGCAGCGCGGCGGCGGTGGCGGCCGGGGCGGCGCCGCTCTCGCTGGGCACCGACGGCGGCGGCTCGGTGCGCATCCCGGCCGCGTTCTGCGGGGTCGTCGGGCTGAAGCCGACGTACGGGCGGGTGCCGCTGTTCCCGGCGAGCCCGTTCGGCTCGCTCGCGCACATCGGGCCGCTGGCCCGCAGCGCGGCGGACGCGGCCCTGGTGCTCGACGTGATCGGCGGGGCCGACTGGCGCGACTGGTCGGTGCGGGCGGCCGAGCCCGTCTCGCCGCTGCTCACCGAGGGCGTCAAGGGTCTGCGCATCGCCTACTCGCCGGCCTTCGGCGGCCAGGTGGCGGTGCACCGCGAGGTCGCGGCGGCGGTACGGGCCGCCGCCGCCCGGCTCGCGGGGCTCGGCGCGTACGTGGAGGAGGCCGACCCCGACTTCGCCGACCCGGTCGCCGCCTTCCACACCCTGTGGTTCGCCGGGGCGGCCCGCCTCGCGCACCAGCTGCCGTCCGCCTGGCGGGCCGCGCTGGAACCCGGGCTGCGGGAGATCGCCGATCAGGGCGCGCGCCTGAGCGCCGTGGACTATCTGGCGGCGACCGAGGTGCAGGCCCAGCTCGGCCATCGCATGGCCCGCTTCCACCTCACGTACGACCTGCTGGTCACCCCGACCCTGCCGATCACCGCGTTCGAGGCGGGCGCGGAGGTGCCGAGGGGGTCGGGGCTGCGGCGGTGGACGGGGTGGACCCCGTTCACGTACCCCTTCAACATGACCGGGCAGCCCGCGGTGACCGTCCCGGTCGGCACGGACTCGGCGGGCCTCCCGATCGGCCTCCAGATCGTCGCCGCGCGCCACCGCGACGACCTGGTGCTACGGGCCGCACACGCGCTGGAGCAGTAGAACCCGTACGCAATCAGGCATAGGGGACCCGTACGCATGGTGGCGTGGAAGCCGGGTAGCGGCGCCGCCATGGCTGGAACACGACCGAGAGACCAGATCCGCAGGCGCACGCTCCTCGCCACCGCCGCCGGGGCCGCCGCCACGGCCGCCGTCGGCTGCTCCAGAGTGCCCGGGGGCGACGCGCTCGGGCGGCTCAGATCGCAGGGCACGGTCCGGCTCGGGATCGCCGGTGAGGTTCCGTACGGCTATGTCGACGAGGACGGGAAGTTCACCGGCGAGGCCCCCGAGCTCGCCAAGGTGATCTTCAAGCGGCTCGGCATCGGCCGCGTCCAGCCGGTCGCCACCGACTTCTCCTCGCTGATCCCCGGCCTCAACTCGCAGCAGTTCGACGTGGTCTCGGCCGGGATGTACATCAACAAGGACCGCTGCGCGCAGGTGCTCTTCGCCGATCCCGAGTACCAGATGCTCGACTCCTTCATCGTGCGCAAGGGCAATCCGAAGAACCTGCACACGTACGAGGACGTGGTGCGCAGCCGCGCCCGGTTCGCCACCGGCACCGGCTACGCCGAGATCAAGTACGCGGTCGCCGCCGGGCTCCCGGAGAAGGACATCGTGATCCTCCAGGACCAGGTCGCCGGGTTGAACGCCGTCGAGTCCGGCCGCGTCGACGTCTTCGCCGGGACCGCGCTGACCACCCGGGCGGTGGTCAGGAAGAGCAGCCGGGCCGAGGCCACCACGCCGTTCGCCGCCGTGGTCGACGGAAAGAAGAAGGTCGACGGCGGCGGGTTCGCCTTCCGGCCCACCGACACCGCGCTGCGCGACGCCTTCAACACCGAGATCCACAAGATGCGCGACAGCGGCGAACTCTTCCGGATCCTGCGCCCGTTCGGCTTCACCCGGGCCGAGATGACCACCCTCACCGCCAAGGAGCTGTGCCGATGACGGCGGGACTGTGGCAGCACTGGGTGCTGCCGGGGATATGGATCACGGTCCAGCTGACCGTGTACAGCGCGGCGCTCGCCGCCGCCGTCGCGTTCGGGGTCGGCATGGCCCGTACGCACCGCTCGCGGCTCGTCCGCTTCCTGGCCGCCTGCTACACCGAGGTCTTCCGGGGGATGTCCGCCCTGGTCCTGATGTTCTGGCTGTTCTTCGTGCTGCCCCCGCTGGTGGGCTGGCAGCTGGTGCCGATGTGGGCGGCCGTGCTGGCGCTCGGCCTCTCGTACGGGGCGTACGGCGCCGAGATCGTCCGGGGCGCCCTGAACTCGGTGACGCGCGCGCAGCGCGAGGCGGGCGTCGCGCTCAGTTTCACGCCCTGGCAGCGGATGCGGCTGATCCTGCTGCCGCAGGCCGTACCGGAGATGATCCCGCCGTTCTGCAACCTGCTGGTCGAACTCCTCAAGGGCACCGCGCTCGTCTCGCTGCTCGGCGTCGGCGACGTCTCCTTCGCGGCCTATCTCGTACGCCTCGCCACCCTGGACAGCGCGCAGATCTACAGCGTCACCCTGGTCATCTACTTCGTCCTCGCCTTCGGAATCACCCGTGGCATGAAGGCACTTGAGCGCCGCGCCAAGGCGAACCTGGGGGTGACGGCCAAGTGAGCACCACCGCGCACCACTCGTCCTGGGACTGGTCCGCCGTCTCGGACTTCATGCCGCGCCTGTGGGACGGGATGCTCGTCACCCTCCAGGTCCTGGCGCTCGGCTCGCTGATCTCGTTCTCGCTGGGGCTGGTGTGGGCGCTCGGCCTGCGCTCGCCGGCCCGGCTCGTCCGGTGGCCGGTCGCCGCCGTCACCGAGTTCATCCGCACCACACCGCTGCTGGTGCAGCTCTTCTTCCTGTTCTTCGTGCTGCCCGAGTGGGGGGTGAAGTTCTCCGCCCTGACCACCGGCGTCCTCGCCATCGGGCTGCACTACTCGACGTACACCGCGCAGGTCTACCGGGCCGGGATCGACGCCGTGCCCCGGGGCCAGTGGGAGGCGGCCACCGCGCTCAGCCTGCCCGCGCACCGGACCTGGCTCGCGGTGATCCTGCCGCAGGCGGTCCGCCGAATCGTTCCCGCGCTCGGCAACTACGTCATCTCGATGCTCAAGGACACTCCGCTGCTCGCCGGGATCAGCGTGCTGGAGATGCTCCAGCAGTCGCGCCTCGAAGGGGCGTCGACCTTCCAGTACACCGAGCCGCTGACCGTGGTCGGTGTCGCCTTCGTCCTCATCGCCTACCCGGCATCCCTTCTCGTACGAGCCCTGGAGCGCCGCCTTGCCCGCTGACCGGTCCATCGACCACGCCCCCGCCCCTTCCGCCGACCACTCGCCCGACCGCTCCTCCCCCGATCACCATCCCCTGATCACTTTCGACAACGTCACCAAGAGCTTCGGGGGCACCACGGTCCTGGACGACCTGTGCTTCTCGGTGCGGCCCGGGCGCCATGTCACGCTGATCGGACCGTCCGGTTCCGGCAAGACCACGATCCTGCGGCTGCTGATGACGCTGGAGACGCCCGACTCCGGGACGATCCGGGTCAATGGGGACCGGCTGTTTCCGGCCGCCGAGAAGGAGCGGCGCGAGGCCCGCAAGAAGATCGGGATGGTCTTCCAGCAGTTCAACCTCTTCCCCAACATGACCGTGCTGCGGAACATCACCGAGGCGCCGGTGCGGGTGCTCGGGCTCTCGCCCGACGAGGCCCACGCGCGCGCCAAGGAGCTGCTCGACCTCGTCGGCCTCGGCGACCGGGGCGACGCCAAGCCCGGGCAGCTCTCCGGCGGGCAGCAGCAGCGGGTGGCGATCGCGCGGGCCCTGGCCATGCGCCCCCAGGTGCTGCTTCTCGACGAGGTGACGTCCGCGCTCGACCCGGAGCTGGTGGCCGGGGTGCTCGACGTGCTCCGCGATGTCGCGACGACGACCGACATCACCATGCTGTGCGTCACGCATGAGATGAATTTCGCCAGGGACATCTCGGACGAGGTGATGATGTTCGACTCCGGGAAGGTCATCGAGGCGGGTCCGCCGGAAAAAATCTTTGCGGAAGCAGAGCACGAACGTACGCGCGAGTTCCTGGGTGCGGTGCTCTGACCTCGCATTCCAGCCAAAGACCTTGTCTTTGGCATATGCCAGCGGGATGCGCCCCAGCGCAACGGCCGGGGCGCATCATCAATCTCGTCAACACCCCCACCAGAAAGGGGTCTTGGCGGTTATCGTGGTTGGGCAAGCTTGCGGTCTCGACCTGCTAGGGGGAAACCGTGGCGCTGAAGCCCGAGCCGACCGCGCCGTTCCATTCGGTGCAGTACGCCTTCCGCGTCCTGGAGACGATCTCCAAGCACGCCGGCGGCGTGACGGATGTCCAGATCGCACGAGAGACCGGTCTGCCGACCGCGCATCTCGCCTCACTTCTGCTCATGCTCCGCTGCGAGGGTTACGTGGAGCAGGTCGCCGACGGCGCGTACGTCATCGGCGACTCCACCGTCCTCCTCGGCTCCGGCGCCGTGCGCCAGCAGGCCCTGGAGGCCAAGCTCCAGAGCACACTGACCGAACTGCGCGACTCGGTGGGCGCCGCCGTCTACATCAGCCGGTACATCGACGGCGAGGTGAAGATCACCCAGTACGCGGACGGGCCGCGCGCCCCGAAGGTCAACGAGTGGGTGGACTTCCGCTCGGCGGCCCACGCCAGCGCGGTCGGCAAGTGCCTGCTGACCCAGCTGGACCAGAACGGCCGCCGCGACCACCTCTCGCGCCACAAGATCGCCCGGCTCACGTCCCGGACGATCACCAACGAGCGGATCCTGTTCTCCAAGCTGGACGCCCAGCCGGCGACGGTCCCGGTCCTCGACCTCCAGGAGTACGCGGTGGGCACGGTCTGCGCGGCCGTCCCGCTCACGGCGGGCTCGGCGGTCGGCTGCCTGGCCCTGTCGATGCCGATCGAACACGCCCACCGCCTGCGCTCGGCGGCCGACACCCTGAACCGCCGCGCGGCTCCGGTGGTGCTGTCGCTGGCGATCTAGGCGTGTCGTTTCCCCGCCCCGCGCCCGGTCCGCGCCCAGGGCGGGTCCCGCCTGCGGGTGGTCAGGAGCACCCCCGCGGACCAGGTAGTATTTTCTCTGTCAGCAGGCGCCGCTAGCTCAGTTGGTTAGAGCAGCTGACTCTTAATCAGCGGGTCCGGGGTTCGAGTCCCTGGCGGCGCACAGACAGCAGGAAGCCCCTCGCGAAAGCGAGGGGCTTCCTGCGTTTCCGCGTTCCCCCACGGCGAACACCCTTGGCAAACCGCCGCGCCCGAGCAACGCTGATTACATGATTACAGCCGAACAGCACGAGCAGCTTCGCGGCTGGTTTTCCGGTCGCATACCGGACGATCTCTATGAGCGTCTGGTCGAGGTGGTGGTCGACCGCGAGGAGATCACCGTCATCGGGCGCATCCCCGAGCCCAAGCTCGGCGACGGCGTCTCCGCCGCCGAGCGGGACGCCGCGCTCGACGGGCGCATCCAGGAGTTCCGCGAGCGCACCCGTGACGAGCGGATCGCCGTGGCGCGCGAGGCCGAGCACCGGTACGGGCGCAAGGTGTCCTGGGGGGCGGAGTGCGGTGGGCGACGCGCTCTGTTCACCCATGTCGCGGCCCCCGTCATGACCCGGCTGCGCCAGCCGGAGCGCCAGGTTCTCGACACCCTGGTGGCCGGCGGCGTCGCCCGCAGCCGTAGCGACGCGCTCGCCTGGTGCGTACGACTGGTGCAGAGTCACACCGACGACTGGCTCGGGGATCTGCGCGACTCCCTGGAGAGGGTGCGAGAGGTGCGCGCCCAGGGGCCCGACCGCCAGGCGGAGTCATCGGCACCACCGGCACCACCGGCACAGGAGAGTGAAGACAGCGTATGAGCGACGGCACTCCGGGCACTCCCAGCATCTTCGAGTGGATGGGTGGCCAAGCGGCCCTGGACCGGCTGACCGAGGTGTTCTACGGGCATGTGCACAAGGACCCGGTGCTCGCGCCGGTCTTCGCGGGCGCGCCGCCCGAGCACCCCCACCACGTGGCCGTCTGGCTCGCCGAGGTCTTCGGCGGACCCGCCGACTACACCGCCGCCCACGGCGGCCACGACCACATGGCCGCGCGCCACCTCGGCCGCGGCATCACCGAGGAGCAGCGGCGGCGCTGGATCGCGCTGCTGATGGACGCGGCGGACGAGGTGGGACTCGCGGACGACCCGGAGTTCCGCGCGGTGTTCGCGTACTACATCGAGTGGGGCACCCGGATGGCGCTCCTCTACTCGGGTCCCAACCCGCCCCCGGTGGAGGGGACGGGCGCCCGCGTGCCGCGGTGGGGGTGGAACCAGACCCCTCCGTGGCAGCCGAAGGCGTAACCCCGCCTGAACCCCGCCTGAACTGAACCCCGCCTGCCTCAACTGCCCTGCGTACGGCCCCTTCCCGCACTCCGGAAGGGGCCGTACGCATGTCTTATACATTCGTTCTAGACAACTGTTTTAAACAGCCGTACAGTTCCTGCCATGACGCACTCGCCGAGCACGAACAGCCTCCGCGCGGGCCGCAGGGAATGGACCGCCTTCGTCGTCCTCCTGCTGCCGCTCCTCCTGGTCTCGATGGACGTCTCCGTCCTCTACTTCGCCATCCCGTCGATCACCCGGGAGCTGGACCCGAGCGCCACCCAGCAGCTGTGGATCTTCGACGTGTACGCCTTCGCGCTCGCCGGACTGCTCATCACGATGGGGTCGCTCGGTGACCGGATCGGACGCCGCAGGCTGCTGCTGATCGGGGCGACGGCGTTCGGCCTCGCCTCGGTCACGGCGGCGTACGCGACCAGCGCCGAAATGCTCATCGCGGCCCGCGCCCTGCTGGGCGTCGGCGGGGCGACCCTGATGCCCTCCACCATGGGCCTGGTCCGCAACATGTTCCGCGACGACAAGCAGCGCGGTCAGGCGATCGGCATCTGGTCGGGTGCCATGGCGGGCGGCATCGCGCTCGGCTCGGTGATGAGCGGTGTGATGCTGGAGCACTTCTGGTGGGGCTCGGTGTTCCTGATCAACGTGCCCGCGATGCTGCTTCTGCTGGTCCTCGTCCCGGTCCTGGTCCCCGAGTTCAAGGACCCGGCGCCCGGCAAGTTCGACCTGCTCAGCGTGCCGCTGTCGATGGGCGCGGTGCTGCCGGTGGTGTACGGGCTGAAGGAGTTCGCGGCCGAGGGCTTCAGCTGGGCGCGGCTGCTGTCGGTGGCCGCGGGCCTGGCGATCGGCTGGGTCTTCGTCCGGCGCCAGCGCACCAAGCGCGACGCGATGATCAGCCGTGAGCTCTTCCGCGACCGCGTCTTCGGCGCCGGGATCTCGCTCAACGCCGTCGCCGCCTTCGCGATGATGGGCTCCGCGTACTTCACCACGCAGTACCTCCAGTCGGTCCTCGGCATGGGCACCATGGAGGCGGCCCTGTGGTCGCTGGCCCCCTCGCTCGCGGTGGGCATCGCGGCCCCGACGGCCACGGCGGTCGCGGTGAAGAAGGGCAAGGGCCCGGTCATCGCGACGGGCTTCGTGATCGGCGGCGCGGGCTACGGCATCCTCGCCCTGACCGGCACCGACTCCCTCTGGCTGGTGCTGACCGGCGCCGCGGTGATCGCCAGCGGCATCGTCATGGTGATGGCGCTCGTCTCCGACATGGCCCTGGCCTCGGCCCCGGCCGAGAAGGCGAGTTCGGCGGCCTCGCTCCTGGAGACCGGCCAGGAGTTCGGCGGCGCCCTCGGCATGGCGGTCCTGGGCTCGATCGGCACCGCGGTCTACCGCTCCGACATGCCCGACTCGGCTCCGCCCGCCGCCCGCGAGACCCTGGGCGCGGCTGTCGCGAGCGCCGACCACGCCCTGGTCACCACCGCCCGCGAGGCGTTCGTGCACGGCATGCAGTACGCGGCCGTCGGCGGCACGGTGCTGCTCCTGGGCACGGCGGTCCTGGCGGTGGCCCTGCTGCGCGGCACCCCGGCGGCCGAGCCCGCGCCGGTCGAGGCGACGCCGGCCGACGCGCCGGAGGGCGAACTGGTGGCGTGATCACCCCACGTACGCGATGCGTGCGCGATACGGACCCGATGGCCGGGAAGCTCACCACGAGCCTCCCGGCCATCGCCCGTTCCCGGGATCAGGATCGGAATCAGAACTGGACGTCCGAGCAGGCGTAGAACGCGTTGCCCGTGTCCGCGATCGTCCAGACCGCGAGGATCAGATGGTGGCCCGTCCGGCCGGCGGGGATGGTGCCCTGGTGGGAGAGCGTGGACGGCGGCTGCTGACCATAGAAGGGGACGGTCAGGAACGGCTGCGGGTCGAGCGCGTCGCGGGTGAGCGGTTGGCTCGGGTCCCAGCCCTCTTTGGTGAGGTAGTAACTGAAGTCCGTGGTGGCGTGCCTGGCCGTGAACTGCCAGCGGAAGGTGTACGTCTGACCTGCCGTCAGCTGAGTCGTGGGCCAGCCGGTTCCGCCGCGCGGGTCGTCCAGCTCGGCGAACCGGCTGTTGCCGCCCGCGCAGATCGTGCCGTCGGCGGGACCGTCGTCCGGGAAGCCCTTGGGCCCCTCGACGGACTGCGGCTCCCACTGTATTTCGCCGCAGTCGTGGGCGTCGGCGCACACCTTCTGGCGGCTCAGTGGCTGATCGGTGTACCCGTGGCCGCTCGCGTCGGACGCGGCGAACAGGGAGACCCCCGCCGCCACGAGCGCGACCACGGCCGCGCCCGGCTTCTTCTTTCGCATGCTGACGCTCCTGGAGAACGTGGGGGAGTTCCGGGACCGGGCACGCGCGCGTCCGTGAGAGAGCGTGGCTCAGACTTGGTCTGGACCAACTCCCAGACTATTGAGGGCAGTTGAGCATGTCCAGACCAGTCGCACAGCGGGTTCCCCGCTGCCCCGGGCCCCCTCCGCCCGGGCTCCCTCCTCCTACGCCCCCTCCACCCCACCCCTCCCCGTGTAGAACGCCACCGTCAGGTCCTTGACCAGCGCCCTGCGCTCGTAGTCGTCGAGCTCGACCAGGCCGCGCGAGGTGAGCCGGGTGACCGTGTCCTCGACCGCGTCCACCACCGACGTCAGCACCGTCTCCCGGTGCCGGGCGTCGATCGCCGCGATCCGGCGGCGCCGCATCGCGGCCGCGACCTCGGGCGCGTACTCGATCCCGGTCGGCTGCGCCGAGTACACCTCGATCCCGACCGGCGCCGCCTCCGCCTTCAGCAGCCGGGTCAGCGCGTCCCCGACCGCCTCCGCGTCGCGCAGGGTCGGGGCGTCCTCGTGGAAGGCGTCGGCCGGGAGCTGCGAGAGGACCCGGGCCATCGCCGCCTCCACCTGTTCGCGCAGATAGACGACGTGGTCCTCGACGGCGAGCGCCGCCCGCGCGGTGTCCCTGACCCGCCACACCACCAGGACCACCACCCGCAGCGCGGTGCCGTCCGCGTCGACCGCGGGCATCGGCTCACTGCGCCAGTGCCGCAGCCGTACGTCGACCCGGCGGCGCAGCAGCAGCGGGTTCGTCCACATCAGCCCCGTGCGGCGCACGCTCCCCCGGTAGTCGCCGAAGAGCGACAGCACCCAGGCGTATCCGACCCGGCCCCGCCCGAGCCCGCCGAAGCAGACGACCGCGACAGCCACGCCGAGCACGAGCAGCGCCCAGCGCGTCGGGCCGATCCCCGTACCTCCCTGCGTATACGAGTGCAGGCGCGGCACCCCGGTCAGCGCGGCCGGGAGCACCCGGGCCGACCAGATCACGGCCGCGCACCCGGCGAGCGCGGCGACTCCCGCCCCGACCGCGACCGCCCCGGGCAGCACGGGCCCGGGCCGCTCGACGAGCCCCGGGTCACCGGGCGTCGCGGGCCGAGCGGGCGCGGCCGGCGGCGCGGGCCGGGCCGCACGGCGGGCCGGGACCGGGGCGAGGGGCTGCGGCACCACGGGACCGGTGCCGGTGTCGTCCCGGAAGAGCAGGTGCACGGGGATCTCGGCGGTGGCCTCACCCTTGATCACCGCGACCCGGCGACCCGGGGTACCCCCGGGACCACCGCCGTCGCCGCCGCCGTCCGTCACGTTCGTCGTCTGCTGCTGCTGCTGCATCGATACCTCCGTCATGCGAAGAGCCGTCGCCAGGTCTCGGGGCCGGGGTAGCCGTCGGCCTCGGCGCCGCGCCAGCCCTGGGCACGCTGGAACGCCTCGACGTTGCGGCGGTCGGCCTCTTCCCAGTCGGGTCCGGGGCCGGTTGTGTAGTAGCGGCCGAAGCCCAGCCGCACGAGCCGGCGGCCGAGCTCGGTCACGTACGTACTGGACTGGCCGGGGCGGAAGTACCGCGCGCCGGGGTAGTCCGGCGCGGTCACCAGGGACGCCGGGGTCGCGGTGGCCGGGGTGCGGGCGGCGGGGATGTCCTTGCCCGTGCCCTTGACCAGCAGGCTCCAGGTGTCGGGGCCGGGCAGCCCGTCGGCCTCGGCGCCGCTCCAGCCCTGCGCCCGCTGGAACGCCTCGGTCGCCCGGCGGTCCGCGTCGCCCCAGCGGGGTCCGGGGCCCTCGGTGTAGAAGCGCTTGCCGCCGCGCGCCACGAGCATCTGGCCGAGGCGGGTGACATGGCTGTTGTTCGCGCCCGGCCCGAAGAAGCCCGCGCCCGGGAAGGCCGCGGAGGGCTTGTCCGGGGTTGCTTTGTCCGGGGTTGCTTTGTCCGGGGTTGCTTTGTCCGGGGTTGCTTTGTCCGGGGCGCCGTCCGGCGCGGTGGCCGGGACCGCTCCGGAGGATCCGTTGCTGACGCTCTTGTACCGGTAGGGCAGATAGCGGGTCGAGTTGCTCCAGTACGCGTACGGGGTGGCCTGCTTGCGGGCGTTCGGGGGCGTCTGCTCGTACGCGACGTAATAGGTGTGCGTGTAGTCGGTCCAGCCGCCGAAGAGCACGACGTGCGAGCCCCGGGTCGGGTTGTCGGGGTTGTGGAAGAGCAGCATGTCGCCGGGCTGGAGCTCGTCCTTGGTGATCCGCACCGCGAACGAGGCGAGGCTGCCGGTCCACTCGTTGGTGCCGAGGTTCCAGGCCATGGAGACGAAGCCGGAGCAGTCCTGGCGGTACCCGTCCGACCAGTACTCGTCCATGCTGTACGGGACCTGGGCGGTCACCCACTTCTTGGCCCGGTTGACGATGTCGGCCCGCGTCATCGGCAGGAGCCGGTGCGGCGGCGTCAGCCCGCCGACGCCGCCGGGACTGCCGTGCAGCGCACTGGTCGCACCCTGCGCGGTGACCGGCTCCTCGTCCGCCCCGGTGGCCCCGTCCCCGTCGAGGGAACGGTCATGGGGGGTGGGACCGGGGCGGCCGGGGACGGCATCGGGGGCGCCGACACCGCCCCCCGCGACGGCGGCCCCCGCACCACCGCTCAGCACCACCCCCGCCGCCGTCGCCAGGACGATCGCGCGGCGGGCGCCGTGGGCGGCGGGGTGGCCGCCGGCGCGGAGCGGGGCGGCGGCCGAGCGCCGCCGCTCCGCGCACCCCGGGCACCCGCACGCACCCCCCGGTTCGTACTCCTCGAACTCCGGCAACTCCCGCACCGTCATACGCGTCACCTGCCGCTCTCGGAGATCTCGTGGGCTTTGAAGATCTTTTCTGCGCTTCTGCACGGGCGCCAGCTTTCCAACTGTCCACACAAGTCGCATTTTGACGTATCAAAACGGATGAAACGAACATCTCACCGCGTGGCGCCGGTCAGAACCACCCTTCCGCGTCCGGTAGAGTTCTTTCTGTCAGCAGGCGCCGCTAGCTCAGTTGGTTAGAGCAGCTGACTCTTAATCAGCGGGTCCGGGGTTCGAGTCCCTGGCGGCGCACAGACAGTCGCGACCCCCTCACCATCGGTGAGGGGGTCGCGGTCGTTTCCGGGCGCACGCCCGCGCCTCCGGTGCCGTACGGCGCGTCACACTGTCACGGGAGCTCTACCGAAATCCGCACGCCCTGCACAAGCGCCCCGTAAAGCCCGTGTATGACCGGTAAACAGCTCGTTTCACCCTTGCGATCAAGCCGCTCGACATAGAAACCTGACTGGGGGGCCATCGGCCCCAAGGGGGTGCGCGACTCCACCAGTTGGAGGCTGGGGGAGAGCGCGCGAGCGATTCGGAGGGGAATGTCCCGGTTGCGCGGACCACGGGGTGGGGGCCCCGTTCATGAATCGGTGCCGATGAAGGCATCATGCAACCGGAAGGGTCACGTCCCATGTCTGGAACAGGGGGTGCGGCCCGCCCCTGACTGACCATCAGTACGTCCGCGCCGGTCGAGGGGGACCGACGCGGACGCAGGAACACGACACACACGCAAGCGGACCTTTGCGTGCGGGGGGATGACTCATGACGTCGACGCCGACCGGCGCCCGGCAACACGATGACCCGTCCCAGACCACCCAGCTCCGGATCCCCCCGCATCTGCGGGCCGGAGCGGCGCGGCAGCGGCTGAAGAAGTCGCTGCCCCGATACGACTACGAGCACTACAGCAGGCTCGCCGGGCCGCTCACCCAGCCGGACCCGACGAAGCCGTACCGCGTCCAGTACCGGTCGCTGCTCTCCCAGGAGCCGCACCGGATACGCGCGGCCCTGCTGCTCGGCGCGGCCCCACTGGTCTCGCTCGGTCTGTTCGCCTGGCTGATGCAGCCGGAGCACTGGACCAAGCGCGACCACGCCTCGCAGTCCCTGCTGGTCCTGGACATCGTCATGCTGGTCTCGATCGGTCTGATCGAGCTCTTCCGGACGATGAACGTCCTGTCGAACGCGCACGCGACCCTGGTCGCCCGCGACCCGATTCCCGTGGTGCCCGAGACCGGCACCAAGGTCGCCTTCCTCACCTCCTTCGTGCCCGGCAAGGAGCCGCTGGAGATGGTGACCAAGACCCTTGAGGCGGCGGTGCGCATCCGCCACCGCGGTCTGCTGCACGTCTGGCTGCTCGACGAGGGCGACGACCCGGCGGTCAAGGAGGTCTGCGCGCGCCTGGGGGTGCACCACTTCTCCCGCAAGGGCATATCCCGCTGGAACCAGCCCAAGGGCCCGCACCGCGCCAAGACCAAGCACGGCAACTACAACGCCTGGCTGGAGGCGCACGGCGGCGACTACGACTTCTTCGCCTCGGTCGACACCGACCACGTGCCGCTGCCCAACTACCTGGAGCGGATGCTCGGTTACTTCCGCGACCCGGACGTCGGCTTCGTCATCGGCCCGCAGGTCTACGGCAACTACGACACGTTCGTCACCAAGGCCGCCGAGTCCCAGCAGTTCCTGTTCCACGCGCTGATCCAGCGCGCCGGCAACAAGTACGGCGCGCCCATGTTCGTCGGCACCAGCAACGCGGTGCGCATCAGCGCGCTGAAGCAGATCGGCGGCCTGTACGACTCGATCACCGAGGACATGGCCACCGGCTTCGAGATGCACCGGCACAGCAACCCGGCGACCGGCAACAAGTGGCGCTCGGTCTACACCCCGGACGTGCTGGCCGTCGGCGAGGGCCCGTCCGCCTGGACCGACTTCTTCACCCAGCAGCTGCGCTGGTCCAGAGGCACCTACGAGACGATCCTCAAGCAGTACTGGAAGGGCTTCACCACCCTGCCGTTCGGCAAGCTCTTCAACTACACGATGATGATCATCTTCTACCCGATGTCGGCCCTCAACTGGATCCTGGCGGCGCTCAGTTGCACGCTGTTCCTGGGCCTGGGCGCCTCGGGTGTGCAGATCGACCCCGTCATCTGGATGATGCTGTACGGCAACGCCTCGGCGCTCCAGGTCGGGCTCTACATCTGGAACCGGCGCCACAACGTCTCGCCGCACGAGCCGGAGGGCTCCGGCGGAGTGGCCGGCATGGTGATGTCCGCGCTCTCCGCGCCGATCTACGCACGCTCGCTGATGGACGCCGTGCTGCGCCGCAAGAGCTCCTTCGTGGTGACGCCCAAGGGCGACTCGTCCAGCCCGGACACGCTCTTCGGCACCTTCCGCATCCACCTCTTCTTCATCGTGGTCTTCGGCGGCTCGCTGCTCGCCTCGCTCTTCAACGGCCACAGCCACCCCGCGATGATCACCTGGGCCGCGCTGGCCCTGCTGATCACGGCCGCGCCGATCTTCGGCTGGCGCTGGACCGTACGGGCGGAGAAGAAGAAGCGCGGCAAGCGCCGCCGCTCCGGGCCGCCCGTACCGCCCGCCCAGGCGCAGCCGCCGCATCCGCAGCAGCGCCCGCAGTGGGCCCCGGCCCCCGAGACCCAGGCCGGGCCGCAGACCGGTCCGGGACCGCAGCCGCTCCCGCAGGCCGGGACACCCGCCGGACCGCAGCCGCTCGCGCAGCCCGGACCCGGCGGACCGGTTGACGACCAGACCGTGCAGATCGTTCTTGGGGGACGCAACCCATGAGATACCGTCCGAGCCGCCGTACCCGCCGCTGGGCGATCGGTACGGCGGTGGTCCTCGCGCTCGCGGGCGCCAACGGGCCCTGGCTGTACCGGTTCTCCACGGACCAGTACCACGACTACAAGATCAACCAGCCGGGGTACAAGGCGGACAACGGCCACTGGGACATCGTCGACATGCCCAAGGAGTTCCGCCTCAACACGATCCACGCGGCGCTCCTGCACACCGGCAAGATCCTGCTGGTGGCCGGGTCGGGCAACAACGCCAAGAACTTCGACGCGAAGAAGTTCGACACGGTGCTGTGGGACCCGGAGGAGAACACCTTCAAGAAGATCCACACGCCCAACGACCTGTTCTGCACCGGCCACACCCAGCTGGCCGACGGCAATCTGCTGATCGCGGGCGGCACCAAGCGGTACGAGAAGCTCAAGGGCGACGTCACCAAGGCCGGCGGCCTGATGATCGTCCACAACGAGGACCCGGACAAGCCGATCACGCTGCCCGCGGGCACCCGGTTCACCGGCAAGACCAACGGCAAGACATTCGTCTCCAAGGACCCCGTCCTCGTCTCGCGGGCCAAGAAGATCTTCGACAAGAAGACCGGCAAGTTCCTGCGGACGGAGGCCGGGCTCGGGCGGATCTACGTCGAGGCCGAGGAGTCCGGCACCGAGCACGAGACCGGCACCGAGGACAACTACCGCGTCCAGGGCCTCACCGGCTCCGACACCCGCAACGTCTACGGCATCGCGCAGAAGCTCGCCCTGGACAAGAAGGACTTCCAGGGGATCAGGGACGCGTACGAGTTCGACCCGGTCGCCGAGCGGTACATCACCGTCGACCCGATGAACGAGGCGCGCTGGTACCCGACGCTGACCACGCTGGCCGACGGGAAGGTCCTGGCGCTGTCGGGGCTCGACGACATCGGCCAGCTGGTGCCGGGCAAGAACGAGGTGTACGACCCGAAGACCAAGAAGTGGACGTACACCAAGGGGATCATGCAGTTCCCCACCTACCCGGCGGTGTTCCTGCTCCAGAGCGGCAAGCTGTTCTACTCGGGGTCGAACGCGGGGTACGGGCCGGACAACGTCGGGCGCGACCCGGGCCTCTGGGACTTCGAGACCAACAAGTTCACCAAGATCCCCGGGCTGAGCGACGCGGCCGAGATGGAGACGTCGGGCACGGTCCTGATGCCGCCCGCGCAGGACGAGAAGTACATGGTGATCGGCGGCGGCGGGGTCGGCGAGTCCGAGAAGTCGTCGAAGAAGACGCGGATCGTGGACCTCAAGGATCCCAACCCCCGCTTCGTGGACGGCCCTTCGCTCTCGGACGGCACGCGCTACCCCGAGACCTCGGTGCTGCCCGACGACACCATGCTGATCAGCGGCGGCTCCAAGGACTACCGCGGCCGGGGCGGCTCCAACCTGCACCAGGCCCGTATCTACGACGCCAGGACCGGCACCATGCGGCGGGTCGCGGACCCGGAGGTCGGCCGCAACTACCACTCGGGGTCGATCCTGCTCCCCGACGGGCGCGTGGTCACCTTCGGCGGTGACTCGCTCTTCGCCGACAAGGACGACACCAAGCCGGGCGTCTTCGAGCAGCGCATCGAGATCTACACGCCGCCGTATCTGTACAAGGGCAAGGGCGAGCGGCCCGACCTGGGCGAGGGCCCCAAGTCCCTGGCGCTCGGCGGCAGCGGGGTCTTCAAGTCCAAGGACGCGGCCTCGCTCAAGACGGCCCGCCTGATCCGCCCCAGCGCGACGACGCACGTCACGGACATCGACCAGCGCTCGATAGCCCTGGACCTGACGAAGACCGCGGACGGCGTCCAGGTCACGGTCCCCAAGAGCCGCAACCTGGTCCCGCCGGGCTGGTACATGCTGTTCGTGACGAACGGCGAGGGTGTGCCGTCCAAGGCGGTGTGGGTGGAGGTGCCGTAACGGGCGTGGTGGGCGTGGTGGGCGCTACTTCGTGTTCCGGGCGAGGCCGAGCGCGTACTGTGCCCACCACTCCCCCGCCTTCGGGCCGCCCTTGCAGTCGCCGTCCGACTCGCCGGGGCGCTTGACCCACACGTACGCGTCCACCAGCGGGTCGCCCGTGTGCGTCGTGGGGCGTTCGCCGAGGGCCCGGCCCGGGGGGTTGCACCAGGTCTCCTTCGGGTCGCCGCCGGTGTAGGGGCCGTTGCCGTTGCGGCTGGTGTCGATCACGAAGTGCTTGCCCGAGAGCTTCGCGGACAGCTTGCGGCCGAAGTCCTTGCTGGCCGCCGTCGTCTGGAAGTTGGAGACGTTGACGGCGAAGCCGTCGGCGAGGTCCACGCCCGCCCGCCGCAGCGGCTCGTCCAGCGCGTCCGGCTGCTGCCAGCCCGCGTTGCCCGCGTCCACGTACACCTTCACGCCGGGCTGCCGCTTCAGCCGCTCGACCGCCTTCTTCAGCAGGTCGTAGCGCTCCTCGGCGAACTGCGGCGGGGTGCAGCCGTCCACCAGGTGCAGGACCGCGTCCGGTTCCAGGACCACCGTGGCGCCCCGGTCGCCGATCCCGGCCGCCACCTTGTCCACCCACGCCCGGTACGCGTCCCCGTCCGCCGCGCCGCCCTTGGAGAACTGGCCGCAGTCGCGGTGCGGGATGTTGTAGAGCACGAGCAGCGCCGTGCGGTCCGCCTTCGCCGCCGCCTCGGTGAAGCCCTTCGCCTCCGACTCCGGGTTCTCCGGGCCGATCCACTCCCCGACCGGCTGCTCCGCGATCTTGCCGATCAGCGCGGCGTTGGAGTCGTCGCCGTCCTTGCGGTACGCCGCGACCTGGCGCGAGGCGTTGCCGTCCGGGTTGACCCAGAACGGGTCGACCGACTTGGGCTGCTGCGCCACCGTCGGCTTCTCGCCACCGCCCGACGACGAACAGGCCGTCAGCAGCAGCGCCGCACCCACGGCGACCGCGCCCGCCCGCGCACAGCTCCGGAACATCCGATCCCCCTCATACGTGCTTCCCCGGACGCTTCCCCCGATCCATCGTGGCACACCCAGACGAACCACACCGCCGCGATCCCCACCGAGCGCACACGCAAGGCGACTTGGCGTTATCCGGACCTAGGGCCTCTCCGGTGGATCTGGCCTGGGACGCGGGGGTCTGGCACGCACATCTGCGGCGTTGTCGTCGGTTGCCATGGCTCCGCCATGCCGCCCTCCTCCGCCTTGCAGCATTGGGGTCTCCCCTGCTCGAACGAGGTTGAGAGCTTGGGGAAGCACCAGACCCCCGCTCACCAGCGCCGAAAAGAACCCCGGGCCGAAGGCGGCCAGATCCACCGGAAAGGCCCTAGGCCGAAAGCGCACACCGGTTCTACAGTGGTCGGGTCGGCCCCAGCCCCGGCCGAGTGCGACGCCGTTCCCCTAGAGCCTCCCGTGGCGGCGCCGGGCTTCTCCCGCAGCCCGCGCGCCCACGGTCGAGGACCAGCCCGGCCGGCGGCTCCGGGGGGAGCGGGCCGTCGGCCGGGCCAGGTGCCGGGCACCGAACTGCCCGCGCGTGCTCAGGACTTGGCCGCCGGGCGCGCCCGTACGTCCGTCAGATAGGCGGAGACCACCACGTTCGCCGTGTACGTACGCGCCTTGCGGTCGTACGTGCCCCCGCAGGTGATCAGCCGCAGCTCGGCGCGGCCCGCCTCGCGCGGCCCGTACACCTTGTGCGCGTCGAACCGGTCGCGGGTGAAGACCCGTACGTCGTCGATGGTGAACTCGGCGACCGAGCCGTCCGCCCGGACCACGTCGACCTTCTGGCCGGGGCGGGTGGCGCTCAGGCCGTAGAAGACGGCCGGTTTGCTCTCGGTGTCGACATGGCCGACGAGCAGCGCCGCGCCCGGGGCGCCGGGCTGGGCCCCGGCGCCGTACCAGCCGACCGTGCCCGGCCGGTCGTACGGCGGCGGATCGACCGCGCCCGAGGTGTCGAGGCCGCGCGGCACGACGGGTGCGGCCACCCCTATCGACGGGATCTCGACACGTTGCGGCGCCGCCGCCGTCACCGGGTCGTGCGCGGGCGGCAGGGCCACGCCCAGGGGGCGCCCCACCGCCGCCACATCGCCCGTGGTGGGCGCCGAGCTGCCGCCCGGACCGTCGCTGACCTCGCGGCCCCACAGCCACAGCCCGACCAGCAGGACGGCCCACGCGACCCCGGTGAGCAGCCGCCCGGTGCCGGACGCACGCTCGCTGGACACGGGTCCGCCCGCCTCAGTCGCTACGGCGCCGGCGCCGTACGCCCCGGCCCGCCACGGCGAGGGCCGCGACGGCCGCCAGGGTCAGCCCGATCACGGCGTGCTTGGTGCCCGGCCCCTGCTCGGTGGCCCGCTGGTCCGCCGCGAGCCGCGAGGTGCCGCCGCCGCCCGCGTGGACGGGGGCGTGCGGGGTCGGACGGTCGCGGTGGTCGCCGTCGTGGCCGTCGCGCCCGTCGTGGCGGTTGCCGCCCTGGACGACCGTGACCCGGCCTCTCGCCTGCCCGGCGCTGTCCTTGCAGTTGACCCAGATGTCGTAGTCGCGCGCCTGGGCGTCGGAGCGGATCCGGGCCTGCGCGAAGAGGCCCCCGTCGGCGGCAGGCGCGAAGTTCGCCTGTGCCACGAAGGCCTCCGAGGTCCCGACGGCCTGCCGGCCGCCGCACACGCCGACCCGCAGGTCCACCTCACCGCCCGGCGCGATGGTGGACGGTGTCACCGTCACCGAGCCGTGCGGCTCGGACTCCGCCGTCGCGGCGGACACGGGCATCAGGGCGGCGGCCGCCGCCACGGCCGCACAGAGCGTGACCTGTCGAAAACGCATCGTGAACCTCCTGTAAGGAAGATTCACGCCCGGGGGGTGATTTCGCATCCCGGACGCGCCCGAACGGCGGCATTCAAGGGGTCGCGGGGCCGTGACATTTGCGGCTCCGCCGCGATGGGGGTCCCCCCTGTTCGAGCGGAGCCGAGAACTTGGGGGAGCGACCAGCCCAAGACGGCCGGCAGCGACTAAATGAGCGACACCAGATCGGCGATCGAGTCGACTGTCTTGGACGGCCGGAACGGGAAACTCTCGACGTCCTCGGGCCGAGTGAGCCCGGTCAGCACGAGAAACGTCTGCATCCCCGCCTCCAGTCCGGCCAGGACATCCGTGTCCATCCGGTCCCCGATCATCGCGCTGGTCTCCGAATGCGCCCCGATCGCGTTCAGCCCCGTCCGCATCATCAGCGGATTCGGCTTGCCCGCGAAGTACGGCTTCTTGCCGGTCGCCTTGGTGATCAGCGCGGCGACCGCGCCGGTCGCGGGCAGCGGGCCCTCGGTGGACGGCCCGGTCTCGTCCGGGTTGGTGCAGATGAACCGCGCCCCGCCGTTGATCAGCCGGATCGCCTTGGTCAGCGCCTCGAAGCTGTACGTACGGGTCTCGCCCAGGACCACGTAGTCAGGCTCGTGGTCGGTCAGCACGTACCCGATGTCGTGCAGCGCGGTCGTGAGCCCCGCCTCGCCGATCACGTACGCGGTGCCGCCGGGCCGCTGGTCGTCCAGGAACTTGGCGGTGGCGAGCGCCGAGGTCCAGATGTTCTCGACCGGGACGTGCAGCCCCATCCGGGCGAGCCGGGCCTGGAGGTCGCGCGGGGTGTAGATCGAGTTGTTGGTCAGGACCAGGAAGGGCTTGCCCGACTCCTTCAGCCCCTTGAGGAAGGCGTCCGCACCCGGGATCGGCGTGCCCTCGTGAATGAGGACCCCGTCCATGTCGGTGAGCCAGGATTCGATCGGCTTGCGCTCTGCCATGGGGCGGACTCTCCTGCGGTGTGCGCCGGTGGGCGCTGGGGGCTGGGCGGTGCCGGTCGCACCACAGCGTGCGGTGCCGACAGCGCCCAGCCTAGGGCCTGTCCGGTGGATCTTGCCTGGGCCGCGGGGGTCTGGCACGCACCGAAACGGCGACCCACACCGAAAGCGGCCAGATCCACCGGACAGGCCCTAGTCACGATGCGCGGATTCCGACCTGGTCGATCACCTGGTGGATCGCGCGGGACCCGGATTCACGCGGGACCCGGATTCATCCGGGACCGGGTTCAGCTGCCGGTCGCCGACTTCCACGCGTCCACGTACTCCGGCAGGTGCGTGCTGATGTCGAGCCAGTTCGGATTGAAGATCTCGACGCCCTGCATCAGCTGCGCGAGCGCGGTCGCGTTGGCGTCGGTGGCCTTGACGTCGGTACGGGCCGCGAAGCCGCCGCCGATCGCGCTGACCTCCTGCTGTGCCTGCTCGGTCAGCATGAAGTCGAGCAGCTTCTTGGCGTTGGTGGTGTGCGGGGCCTTCTCGACCAGACCGGCGGCGTACGGCAGGGCGAAGGTGGTGGGCTTGCCGGGGCCGGTCGCCGGGAACCAGATGCCGAGGTTGGGCATGGTCTTGGCCTGGGCGTAGTTCATCTGCACATCGCCGTTGGCGACCAGGAGCTCGCCCTTGTCGACCTTGGGCGCGAGCTTGCCGGTGGAGGCGGACGGGCCGACGTTGTTGGCCTGGAGCTTCTTCAGGTACTCCATGGCGGCCTCCTTGCCGCCGAAGTCGTGCATCGCCTTGATGACGACGGCGGTGCCGTCACCGGCGACGCCCGGGGTGGAGTACTGGAGCTTGTTCTTGTACGTGCCGTCCAGCAGCTCCTCCCAGGTCTTGGGAGCCTGGGAGAGCTCCTTCTTGTCGTAGACGAAGCCGAAGTAGTTGTTGACGACGGCCGTCCACTTGCCCTTGGCGTTCTTCTGCGCGTCCGGGACCTTGTCGGCACCGGCCGGTACGTACGACTGCAACAGGCCCTTGCTGTCGGCCTGCTGGATGAACGGCGGCAGCGTGACCAGCACGTCGGCCTGCGTGTTGGACTTCTCGCGGACGGCGCGCTGCACCATCTCGCCCGAGCCGCCCTCGACGTACTTGACCTTGATGCCGGTCTTCGCCTCGAAGTCCTTGAAGACCTTGTCGTACCAGCCGTCGCCCTTCTCGCCCTTGAGGCCGTCGGCGCTGTAGACGGTGACGACCTTCTCGTCCGCCTTGGAGTCGGCGGAGGAGGAGCCGCCGCAGGCGGAGAGGGTGGCGGCGAGGGCGAGGCTGCCGGTCACGGCGGCGATCGGCTTGAGCGGGCTGGTGCGCATGACGTTTCGAACTCCTGTTGTCTGAAGGCGGTTCTGCGGTCGGTTATCTGAAGGAGGCCTTGGTACGGATACGGGAGACCGCGAGCAGGACGAGCAGCGTCGTCCCCATGAGGACCACGGCGACGGCCGCGCCGGTGAAGAGCGAGCCACGGTCGGTGGCCGCGAAGATCTGTACGGGCAGGGGCGTCCAGTCCGGTGGGTAGAGCATCATCGTGGCGCTCAACTCACCCATGGACAGGGCGAAGCAGAGCCCGGCGGCCGCGGTCAGGGACGGCAGCAGCAGCGGCAGCCTGACCCGCCACAGGACGTACGCGGGCCGGGCGCCGAGGCTGGCCGCGGCCTGCTCGTACATCGGGTCCAGACGCACGATGGCGGCCGAAACCGACTGGTGGGCAAACGCCGTGACAAGAACGGTGTGCGCGAGGATCACGATCCAGCGCGTGCCGTTGAGCAGGACCGGCGGTTTGGAGAACGCGACCAGGATCGCGAGTCCGACGACGACCGAGGGCACGGCGACGGGCAGGACGAACAGCGCGTCCATCGCCCGCTTGCCCCGCTTCCCCAGTGACGCGGCGGCCAGCGCGGCCCACGCCCCGACGGTCAGCGCCAGCAGGCTGGCCGCGACGGCCGTGACCAGGCTGGTGGTGAGCGCGTGGAGCGAGTCGCCGGTGGTGGCCGCGTCGTAGTGGGAGGTGGTGAAGCCGGACGGGAAGGCGCCCGACCAGTTGGTGGCGAACGACGCGGCGACGACGACGAGCAGCGGCAGCGCGAAGATCGGCAGGAACAGGACGAAGAAGACGGCCCAGGTGGCCCAGCGGCCGCCGCGGCTATGCACCAACACGTCGGCTCACCACCCGGTAGAGGCCGTAAAGACCCACGGAGATCGCGATGTTGACGACGGCGACGACACAGGCGGCCGGGTAGTCCGACTCCAGGATCGCCTTGCTGTAGACGAGCATGGGAAGAGTGGTGACCCCTTTCGCCCCGGTGAAGAGCACGATGCCGAACTCGTTGAGGCACATGACGAGGACGAGCGAGCCGCCGGCGGCGAGCGCGGGCAGCGCCTCGGGCAGGATCACCCGCCGCACGATCCGGGCGGGCCGCGCGCCGAGCGACGAGGCCACCTCCAGCTGTGCGGTGTCCAGCTGGGAGAACGCGGCGAGCAGCGGCCGCATCACGAAGGGCGTGAAGTAGGTGATCTCCGCGAGCAGTACGCCCCACGGGGTGGTCAGGAACTGGAACGGCCCCGAGTGCGCGCCGGTCACGTCCGTCCACATCCCGTTGGCCATGCCGACCGTGCCGTAGATGAACAGCAGCGCGAGCGTGATCAGGAAGGACGGGAAGGAGAGGAAGACGTCGATGAACCGGGCGACGGCCTTCCCGCCGGGGAACGGTACGAACGCGATGACCAGCGCGAGGACGAAGCCGAGCACGAGGCAGCCGGCCGTTGCTCCGGCCGCCAGCCACACTGTGGTCGTGAGCGCGTCCCGGAACGCGTGGGACGCGAAGACGTCGGTGTAGGGCGTCAGGGACATCCCGTCGGCGCCGTCGGGGGTCAGCGACTGCTTGACGACGAGTCCGAGGGGATAGAGGAAGACGAGCGCGAGGACCAGGACCGGCGGGAGCGCCCACACCCAACTCGGCCCCGAGCGCCGCGACTTGGCTTCCCGGCCGGTGAGGGCGGCCTCGACCGTTCCACTGGAGAGGCGGTCATCCGGCTGCGGACCGTCTGTGGCTGGTCGCGCAGTTCCCCGCGCCCCTGAAGGGGCCCGGAGCCTAGCCATCGCCGGCCACCCCCGCCCCCAGCAGCACCGCGTCCTCGGACGCGAAGTGGAGCGTGACCTCGTCGCCCAGCGCGGGCGTCGCGCGCAGTTCGCGCAGGTCCGCCTTGATGCGGTGGCCCGCCACGTCCACGTACAGGCGATGCGTGGAGCCGCGCCACTGGACCTCGGCGATCCGCCCGCGCAGGGCGTTGGGGCCGTCGCCAAGACCGACCAGGTGCGGCCGTACGCACAGCGTGGCCGACGCGCCCACCGCGACCTCGTCCGTGGCGACCGCGAGCGCGGTCCCGCCGAACGACACGTACCCCGGCCCCACCCGCACCGGCAGCAGATTGGCGTTGCCGACGAACGACGCCGTGAACTCGGTGCGCGGGCGCCGGTACAGGTCCTGCGGTGTGCCGCAGTCCCGCAGCCGGGCCCGGTCCATCACGGCGATCCGGTCGGCCAGGGTCAGCGCCTCGATCTGGTCATGGGTGACATAGAGGATCGAGACGTCCGGCAACTCGCGGTGCAGCCGGGCGAGTTCGGCGAGCATGCCCGAGCGCAGCTGGGCATCGAGCGCGGACAGCGGTTCGTCGAGGAGCAGGACGCCCGGCCGGATGGCGAGGGCGCGCGCGATGGCGACGCGCTGCTGCTGGCCGCCGGAGAGCTCACGCGGATAGCGCCGCGCGTACGCCGCCATCCCGGTCATCTCCAGCGCCTCGGCCACCCGCCCGGGGATCTCGGCCCGGGGCGCCTTCTGGGCGCGCAGCCCGAACGCGACGTTGTCGGCCACCCGCATGTGCGGGAAGAGCGCGTACTGCTGCACGACCATTCCGATGCCCCGCCGGTGCGGCGGCAGCGCGGTGACGTCCCGGCCGCCGATGAACACCCGCCCGGCGGCGGGCCGCACGAACCCGGCGACCGCCCGCAGCGCGGTGGTCTTGCCGGACCCGGACGGGCCGAGCAGCGCCATGACCTCGCCGGGCTCGACGGTGAGGTCGAGCGAGTCGAGGACGGTGTTCCCGTCGTAGACGACGCTGACCCCGTCGAACCGTATGCCGCCGCCGGTCATGAGGCTTCCGCCCGCGCGATCAGCTCCGGCAGCTCGGCCACCGAGCCGAGCACGTCGCTCGCCCCCGCCGCCCGCAGCGCCTCGGCGTCATGGGCGCCGGTCAGCACCCCGGCGACGATGCCCGCACCGGAGCGCACCCCGCTGAGCATGTCGTACGAGGTGTCACCGGCCACCGCGATCTCCCGCACCCCGTCCACCGCGCCGGTGCGCAGGAACGCCGCCAGCACCATGTCCGGGTACGGCCGCCCCCGGCCCCCCGCGTCGGCCGGGCACAGGGTGAGGTCGACGAGGTCGCGCCAGCCGAGCGCGCCGAGGATGGCGTCCTGGGTGACCCGGGCGAATCCGGTGGTCAGGACGACCGTGCGCCCCTCGGCCCGGAGCCGTTCGATCGCCTCGCGGGCGCCGGGGATCGCGGCGATCCTGCCGTCCGCGACGAGCTCCCCGTACGCCTGCTCGAAGGCGGTGTTCGCGGCCTGTGCCCGCTCCTCCGTGCCGAACAGATGCCGGAAGACGGAGATCTTGGACTCGCCCATGGTGGCGCGGACGTAGTCGACCATCTCGGCCGGATCCTCGCCGAGCCGCCGGGCGGCGGCCGCGAAGGCCTGCTCGACGAGCCCGCCGTCGGCGACGGTGGTCCCCGCCATGTCAAGGACAACCAGCTTGTACGTACGCTCCACAGCGCTCAACTCCTTCACCATCCCAGCTCGTTCGCGGTCCGCTCGGCGATCGCCGGGGAGCAGGTCATCCCGCGCCCGCCCGGCCCGGTCACCAGCCACACGCCGTCGCGCACCTGCTGGCGGTGGACGACGCGGGAGGTGTCGACGCACTGCGCGTACACCCCGGCCCAGCGGTGGCGGACCTTGGGCATCGGGCGGCCGAGGAAGGACTCGACGACCCGGGCCAGATGCTCGTACGGCTCCTCGACGACGTCGAAGGCGAAGGGGTGCTCGTACTCGTGCGTGTCGCCGACGGTCAGCCCGCCGTCCGCGCGCTGCACCATCAGGAGCTGCATCTTGTGCGCGGCGGCCGTCGGGTCCTGCGCCTGGCCCGCGTTGAGCGCGTCCAGCGCGGCGCTCGCGTACGCCGGGTAGTAGCGGAAGCTGTCGGCGTCGGCGACGGACGTGGTCAGGGTCTCGCCCAGCGGCTCGGTCTGCATCATCTGCAGCCGTACGCGGCGGACCGGCAGGTCGGGGACGAGCTCGCGCACGAGCCCGCCGAGCCACGCTCCCGTGCACAGGACGACGGCGTCGCCGGTGTGCGTGTCGCCGTGGTCGTCGCGGACGGCGTTCTGCCCGACGACCTCGCGGACCTCACGACCACCGAGGAAGGTGTACCGCCCGGACGCCAACAGCTCCCGCTTGAGCGCGAGTTGGGCGGTACGGGGCTCGACGGCGGCGTCGCGCTCGCACCACAGGGCGGCGGCGAAGTCCCCGCGCAGCGCCGGGTTGACGGCCCGCGCCTCGTCGGCGGCGAGCAGCCTGTACCCACGGGCGGCGGCATCCTCGCGCGCCAACGCGGCTTCGGCGACGGCCAGTTCGAGATCGTTGCGTACGGGCGTGAGCGAGCCGCAGGCCCGGAACCCCAGCCCGGGCACCCGCTCCCCGACGGCCTCCCACAGCTCCCGGGCCCGCAGCGCGGTGTCCAGCTCCTCGCCCCCGGCGCGGCCGCTGACCCATATCTGCCCGAAGTTGCGCAGAGACGCCCCGCGCGCCTCGCTCTCGCGCTCGATCTGTACGACCTCGTGGCCGCGTTCCACTGCGTGCCAGGCGTGCATGGTTCCCACCACACCGGCTCCAACGACGATGACTCTCACGCCGTGAACAGTCCTCGGGGCGAGTGGACCGCAGGGGGCGGGACAACGACGGGACGGTGAACGCCCCTTCAAGTTTGGCCTAGACCCGTTACTATTCTGTTATCACTTCTTGGCTGCGCCAATGAGCTCCCCGGCTACACCCCGCCCCCCAGACGCGTAGTGAACGAGAACCGATCCCCTCGGTAAAGGGTCCGCACCCGCTCCAGCGGCAACCCACCGGTGTCCCGCGAGACCCGATGAATCAGCAGCATCGGCAGCGCGGGCGGGGTGCCGATGAGCAACGCCTCCCGCGGAGTGGCCAGCACCGTCTCGATCCGCTCATCCGCGTCCCCGAAGGCGATCCCGAGCCGATCGCGCAGATAGGCATAGAACGACGAGTCGGGCTCGAACTCGGCATCAAGCCGCGGCACCCGAGCCACCGCCACATACGTACTCTCAAGCCCCATCCGCTCGTCGTCCGCGAGCAGCACACGCTCCATGTGCCAGACGGGCTCCCCACGTTCGAGACCGGTCTCGGCGGCCAGGGCGGGCGGGCACGGGAAACGGTCCAGGGAGATGAGCGAACGCCCGGGCCGCCGCCCCTGCCGCCGCACCCCCTCCGTATAGCTCGCGAGCGAGAGCGGCTGCTCCAGCTTGGGTCCGGCGACCACCGTGCCGCGCCCCTGCCGCCGCAGCCGCCCTTCGAGCAGCAGCTCGCGCAGCGCCTGCCGCACGGTCTCGCGGGCGACCTCGTACTGTACGGCGAGATCGCGCTCGGTCGGCAGCAGCCCGCCCTCCCCCAACTCGTCGATGAGCGCGGCCACTTGGGCCTTGACGGCGTAGTACTTGGGGATGCGCCCGTGCTCGGGGATGCCGGAGCGGATGGGGGCGCCGGGGGCTTGATCGTTCGGGTAGTCCACGGCGTGATGGTCGCATGCGGGACCGCGCGTCAGCGCCGCCGCAACCGCACCCGCCGCGACCCGATGACCAGCGCCCCGCCGCCGAGAACCAGCGCCCCCGCCGCCCCGGCCGCCCCCGGCCCGAGCGGCGCGCGCGACCCCGAATCGGCCAGCTCACCCAGCTCGTCCAGCTCATCCGGGTCGCCCAGCTCGGCGAGTTGGGACGAAGGCGGCGTCGCCGCGGCCGCGCCCGGCGGGGCGATCCCGAACCGGTAGCCCCCGGACTCCCCGACCCACTCCCCGTTGTCCCCTCGGCGCTGCACGATCGCCGCGTTCACGGTGATCTCGTTGGCCCGGGTGTCGGCGGTGAACCCGAGCCGGACCTTGACCGTGACGGTCTGGCCCGCGCCGATCACGAACCCGGGGAACCCGTCGTCGAAGACCCCGATGTGCTCGTCCTCGTCCGTCCGCTCGAACGGAACGGGGTGCGGGTGCCCGGCCGCCGTGTCGTAGAACTCCATCTTGGCCTGGGAGTTCCTGAGCGTCCGGTCCCGGTCGACGAGGACGACGACGGGGTGGATGTTGCGGCAGGTGCGGGCGGTGGTGTTGGTGAGGTCGACGTACCAGACCTGGGCGCCGTCACCGGGGTGGTACTCGGCCGGCCCGCCGTGGATCCGGGTGGCGAACGGGAAGTCGGGGCTGTTCTTGTCCCCGCAGACCGGCTGATCGGCGGCGAAGAGCGAGGCGTGCCCGTGTCTGCCGCGCGGCTCGCTCTCGTCGGCCGTCGCGGCGGATGTCCCGGACAGGGTCGTGGCCGCGGTCATTCCGATGGCGAGGGCGTTGCGCAGTCGCATGAGGGGCCTTTGCTGGTCGCAGGCGTTCGTGCCTCCGGACCCTGCCACGCGCGCGCGAAGCCCCGCCGCAGCCACGCCCGCCGCCGGGAGATCGGCCCCGCGAATCCATCCGATCAGCCCAATATCGTCCTGTCGGACAGTGTCATGACGTCACCGTCGGGCAGTGTCATGGCGTCACCGCTGCCATGGCGTCACGGTCGTCCTCGCGTCACCGTTACGGCGTCACCATCGCTATCGCGTCACCGCGAGCCGCCGCCCCGGTCCCGCCGCCCCGTGCCCGAACAGCGGCCCCAGGATCAGCCGCGCCGCGCCCTCCGCCACCGCGTGCGGGCCGCCGGGGGTCACCGACACCGGGATCGCGCGGGCGTCGCCGCCGCCTCGACGGGCGCGTTCCTCCAGGACGGCCCGTACCCCGCGTACGAAACTGTCCGGCGCGCCCATGACCGTACGGCCGCCGAGCAGGACGCGGTCGATGTCGAGCAGGCCGACCAGGTTCGCGGCGCCGACGCCCAGGAAGCGGGCGGCGGCCGCGATGTCGCCGCGTGCCACCGACGACAGGCACAGCGCCTCGATACAGCCGCGCGCCCCGCAGCCGCAGGCCGGGCCGCCGAGCAGGATGGTCTGGTGGCCGAACTCGCCCGCGCCCGTCCGCGAGCCGCGCAGCAGGGTGCCGTCGAGGACCAGGCCCGCGCCCAGGCCCGTACCGAGATGCAGATACGCGAAGGAGTCGGCCGGGCCGCGCAGGGCGAGGCCGAGGGCCGCGGCGTTGGTGTCCTTGTCCAGGACGACCGGCAGGCCGAGGCGGTCGGCGAGCGCGTCGCGCAGCGGGAAGCCGTTCCACAGCGGGAAGCCGGTGACGCGGTGGAGCACGCCGGTGTGGTGGTCGAGCGGGCCGGGGCTGGCGACGCCGACGCCCAGCACCCGGCGGCCCCCGATGAGCGATTCGGCCTCGCGGGCGGCGGCCTCGACGACCGTGTCGTGGCCCGCGCCGAGGTCGAGCGGCACGGTCCGCACGCCGACCAGCGTGCCCGCCAGGTCGACCAGGACGGCGGTGAGCTCGTCGCGGTCGAGGTGCAGTCCTATCGCGTGCCCGGCCGACGGCACCAGTTTGAGCACCGTGCGCGGCTTGCCGCCGGTCGAGGCGCGACGGCCCGCCTCGGTCGCCGTGCCCTCCGCCCGCAGCCGTGCGGTGATCTTGCTGACGGCCTGCGGGGTGAGCCCGGTCCGCTCGGCGAGCTCCAGTCTGCTGATCCCGGCGTCCCCGGCCGTACGCAGCAGATCGAGCACCAGCGCGGCGTTGTGGCTGCGCAGGGCCGGCAGATTGGCTCCCGAGGTTCCCGGGGCTCCCGAGTTACTCCTGTTCACACTTCCATTGTCTCCTGCGCTTGCACTTTGGCAACAGCGTTGCTTAAGTGGTGTTCATGAACGCTGGCAATACTGGCCATACCGGCAAGAACGGTGACCTCCGCGTCGGACTCGTGGGCTACGGCCTGGCCGGATCCGTCTTCCACGCCCCGCTGATCGCCGCGACCGAGGGCCTGGTCCTCGACACGGTCGTCACGTCCAGCCCCGAGCGCCGGGCGCAGGCCCGCGCCGAGCACGGCGAGGGGCTGCGGTTCGCGGACTCCCCCGACGACCTCTTCGCCGCGGGCGCGGGCTCCGGGTCGACGGGCCGCGACTCGACGGGCTCGGACGCGGCGGGCTCCGGCTCGGCGGGGCGTGGCTCGGCGGGCTCCGGCTCGGCAGGTGGCGACTCGGCAGGTGGTCGGTCGGCGGGTCCCGGTGCCGGTCTCGATCTGGTGGTGATCGCCTCCCCCAACAAGACCCACGTGCCGATCGCCACAGCCGCGCTCAAGGCGGGCCTGCCCGTCGTGGTCGACAAGCCGGTGGCGGGCACCGCCGCCGAGGCGCGGGGCCTGGCCGCCCTCGCCGAGGAGCGCGGCCTGCTGCTCTCCGTCTTCCAGAACCGCCGCTGGGACAACGACTTCCTGACCCTGCGCGCGCTCCTGGACTCGGGCGAGCTCGGCGAGGTCCAGCGCTTCGAGTCCCGCTTCGAGCGCTGGCGCCCGCAGCCCAAGGGCGGCTGGCGCGAGTCGGGCGACCCGGCGGAGATCGGCGGTCTGCTGTACGACCTGGGCAGCCACGTCGTCGACCAGGCCCTGGCCCTGTTCGGCCCGGCGCTGCGGGTGTACGCGGAGGCGGACGTACGCCGTCCGGGCGCGGCGGCCGACGACGACACGTTCATCGCGATCACGCACGCGGGCGGCGTCCGCTCACACCTGTACGTGAGCGCCACGACCGCCCAACTCGGCCCGCGCATGCGCGTGTTGGGATCGTCGGCGGGATACGTCAAGTACGGGCTCGACCCGCAGGAGGCCGCGCTGCGGGACGGGAAGCGGCCGGTGCCCGGGCAGCCGTGGGGCCGCGAGCCGGAGGCGATGTGGGGCCGGGTCGGCTCCGGAGAGTCCCCGCTGACGGGCGGCGGCCGCCCGGTAGAGAGCGCGCCGGGCGACTACCCCGCGTACTACGCGGCCATCGCGAAGGCCCTGCGCGAGGGCGGCGAACCGCCGGTCACCGCGCACGAGGCGGCGGCGGCCCTCGACGTCCTTGAGGCCGCGCGCACCTCCGCGCGCGAGGGCGTGACGGTGGAGGTGGCGCTGTGACGACGCCCGCCTTCGACCCCGACTTCAGCATGGCCGAACTGGAGGCGCAGGAGGTCGAGTTGACGCTCCCGCGCTTCACCTACGAGGACGCGTGGGCGCTCGGCTCGCTCGTGCGGCAGCTGGCCGTGGCCCGCAGCGCCCCGGTCACGATCGACATCCACCGGGGCACCCAACAGCTCTTCCGCTGCGCCCTGCCGGGCTCGACCCCGGACAACGACGCCTGGATCGACCGCAAACGCCGCGTCACCGAGCGCTACGCGTGCAGCTCCTACCTGGTCGGCGCCCGCTTCCGCGCCAAGGGCACCACATTCGAGGCCTCCTCCCGCCTGGACCCCGCCGTATACGCGGCCCACGGCGGCTCGTTCCCCCTACGGGTGACGGACACCGGCGTCATCGGCACGGTGACGGTCTCGGGCCTCCCGCAGGTGGACGACCATGCGCTGGTGGTGGAGGGGTTGCGGGGGTTTGTGGCGGGCTAAGGGGGCCGTCGGCCGCCTGAGCCGTCAGGCGAGCTCGGAGGTGTCGAGGTCGAATCCGAACGGCTCGGGCAGGGCCAGTTTGGCGCCGAAGGCGGCCGTCGACGCATGCTGGTAGTGCCCGTTCTCCGGGTCCCAGTGCACGACGGCCTCGCCGCGGTGGCGGTCGATGAGGAGGTACACGGGGAGCCCGGCCTGAGCGTACGCATCGCGCTTGTCGATACGGTCGACGTTGGCGTCCTCCTCACTGCCCGAAGTCACCTCCACGACCATCAAGACGCCCGAGGGATCGGACCAGGACGGCTGCCCCTTGAAGTACCCCTCGGGCGCGACCGCACCATCGGCTCTGGCCCTACCGGCGCGGTAGGCCGGGACAGCCAGTCCCCGTTCCTCGTACAGCCATAGATCGGAATGGTGTCGGATGACCTGGCGCGCCACCACGCGTGACGCCTCCGAATGATCACCGTCCGGAGCCGGAGACACCAGGATCCTCCCGGTGATCAGCTCGACGTGGTACCCCTCCGGAGCCGCGGCATCGAACGCCTCGAACTCCTCAAGCGCCACTTCGGTCTGCTCGGGCTCCGCGATGGCCATCGTGCCTCCCTCTGATCGCCAGCCTACGCGTCCTTGAGTTCCTGGCGCTGCCGTCCCAACCCCTCGACCTCCAGTTCTACAACATCCCCCGCCCGCAGATACGGCTTCGGCTCCGGCTGCCCCATGGCGACGCCCGCCGGGGTGCCGGTGTTGATCACGTCGCCCGGGTAGAGCGTCATGAACTGGCTGACATACCGCACGACTTCCGCGACCGGGAAGATCTGGTCCGCCGTCGACCCGTTCTGCTTCAGCTCGCCGTTGACCCACAGCCGCAGCGACAGCGCCTGCGGGTCCGGGATCTCGTCCCGGGTGACCAGCCAGGGGCCCAGCGGGTTGAACGTCTCGCAGTTCTTGCCCTTGTCCCACGTGCCGCCGCGCTCGATCTGGAACTCGCGCTCGGACACGTCGTGCGCGACCGCGTACCCGGCGACGTGCGCCAGCGGGTCCTCGTCGGCCCCGATGTAGCGGGCCGTGCGGCCGATGACGATCGCGAGCTCGACCTCCCAGTCGGTCTTGACCGACTTCCTCGGCACCAGGACCGTGTCGTTCGGCCCGACGACCGTGTCCGCCGCCTTGAAGAAGACGACGGGCTCGGCCGGAATGGCCGCGCCGGTCTCGGCCGCGTGGTCGTGGTAGTTCAGCCCGATGCACACGACCTTGCCGATCCCGGCGACCGGCGGCCCGATCCGCTCCCCGTCCGCGTCCAGCGCGGGCAGCACCCCGGTGTCCGCCGCGGCCCGTATCCGGTCCAGGGCGAACTCGTCGGCGAGCAGCTCGCCGTCGATGTCCGGCACAAGCCCGGACAGGTCCCGCAGGGTCCCGTCGGCGGCGAGCAGCGCGGGGCGCTCACGGCCCGCCGTGCCTACGCGCAGCAGCTTCATGGTCTGTCTCCCTATGGTCGAGCGTGGCCCGGCCGATGGGTAGCGGCCATCGGAGGATCGTTCGATCCTCCAAGGTCGACGTCCACTCCGCAAGACCCCGTTCACAAACTGGACCGTAACCAGGACGGCGTCCGGCTAGGCCGGGCTGAGTGCGCCCGTGCCAGGGTCGGAGCCGGGCGCCGGCGGCCAAGGCGGGCGGCCCGGCCCGGTGCCCCCGGCCGGGCCGCTCGGTCGGGGCCGCTCGGTCAGCCGCGCTCCGTATCAAGCGGCTGGAGCAGGCGCCGGGGTGCGAGCAGGGCGCGGCTGACCGGGTCCTCGGGGTCGGGGTTGAGCCCGTCGCCCGGCCGCATCTCCACGTCCCGCGGCGCCACCGCGACCCCGCACGCCGGGCACTCCCCGTACGCGCCGAGCTCCGTACCGCACTCCGCGTGGTGAAAGCTGCGCATCTGGCGGGTGCCGGGGATGTTCTGGCGCCCCCAGAGCCCGAGCGAACGCAGCACGGGCCACAGGGCGAGGGCGCGGTCGGTCGGGACGTACTCGTCGCGCGGTGGCGACTCCTGATACCGGCGCTTCTCCAGGATCCCGGCGTCCAGGAGCGTCTGGAGGCGCGCGGCCAGCACCGCGCGCGGGATCCGCAGATGGACGAGGAAGTCGTTGTACCTGCGTACGCCGTACAGCGCGTCCCGTACGACCAACAGCGTCCAGCGCTCGCCGACGATCTCCAGCGCGCGGGCGATGGAGCACTCCTGGGCGACGTAGTCCTTGCCGAGAGCCATGGATTCAGTCTACCGAAGAGGGTTCATTGAACGAACCGACCATGCTAGGGTCGCTCACATATGCAAGTTCATTGATTGAACCTACGGATACGCCTGGAGTTCGGGACTCATGACCGGCGAGACAGTGCACATACCGAACGAGACGACTGCGACGACGACGGCCGCGGCGACGACAGCCGGGACCGAAGCTCCCCCGAAGGGGGCGGGCGCGACGCTCGCCGCCACCAGCGCCGCCACCACCATCGCGCTGATGAACTACACCGCCCCGATGCTCACGCTCCCCGGCATGACCGCGTCCTTCGGCACCCCGGTCTCCGCCCAGGCCTGGCTCCTCAACGGCACCCCGCTGGGCCTGGCCGCGCTCCTCCTGGTCGCGGGCAGCCTCGCCGACGACTACGGGCGGCGCCGGATCTTCCTCGCCGGAACGTTCGCCCTGGGCATCACGATCGCGCTCGGCGCCGTCGCGCCCACGACGCTGACGTTCACGCTCGCCCGGGTCGCCCAGGGCGCGGCGAGCGCGGCGATCCTGGCGAGCAGCCTCGGCCTCCTGGTCGCCGCGTTCCCGGCCGGGGCCGCGCGGATCAGGGCGACGGGGGTGTGGGGCGCGTTCGTCAGCGGCGGCATCGCGATGGGCCCGCTGCTCGCGGGCGGCCTGGCGACAATCAATTGGCGCCTGGCGTACGCGGTCCTCGCCGTGGCGGCCCTGATCGCCTTCGCGGCCGCCACGCGCGCGTTGACCGAGTCCCGCGCGCCCCGGAAGGGCGGCCGCCCCGACTGGGCGGGCGCGCTCACCCTCGCGCTCGCGTTCACCTCCCTGATCGGCGCGCTGACCCTGGGCCGAGACGGCTGGCTGCGCGCGCCGGTCGGCGTACTGCTCGCGGCGGCGGTCCTGCTCACGGTCGCCTTCGCGCGCGTGGAGCGCCGCGCGGCCACCCCGACGATCGACCTCGCCCTCTTCCGCCGCCCCGAGTTCCTGGCGTCCTCGGCGGGGGCGCTGTTCACCGGCCTGTCGGTGATCGGCCTGTTCAGCTGCCTGCCGAACCTGCTCCACCAGGTGCGCGGTACGTCACCGATGTCGGCGGCGTGGCTGTTCGTGCTCTGGTCGGGCCTCGCGTTCGTGATCGCGTTGCAGGCCAGGCGGCTCGCGGGCCGGGTCGCCGCGCGCCGCCAACTGGCGATCGGCTTCGCGCTGCACGCGGTGGGCGTCCTGGCGATGCTGGGCGCGGTGCAGCCGACGGGCGGCACGCTGTGGCGGCTGGTGCCCGGCCTGATGGTGGCCGGTGTCGGCAGCGGCCTGCTGAACGCCGCGCTGCCCCGTCTGGCCGTCGAGTCCGTCCCGGCCGACCGCGCGGCGATGGGGTCGGGCGCCAACAACACGGCCCGCTACATCGGTTCCTCGGCGGGGGTGGCCCTGACGATCGCGGTGGCCCAGACCGGGGTGAACGCGACGCTGTGGGTGTCGGCGGCGCTGGCGGTCCCGGGCGCGGTCCTCGCGCTGGTGCTGCGGGAACGTTCCTGACCTGCGCCTCTCGTACTCACCGCAGCCGCATGGAGGCGAGCGTCCCCCACACCGCGAGCCGGTACCGGGACGTGAACTCCGGGGTGCAGGTGGTGAGCGTGACGTAGTACCCGGGTCGGCTGTACCCGTACTCCGTACGGAGACTGCTGCGCGGTACGGGAGCAATAACACCACTGTCGCCGGCGGACGTCTGATTGAGCGTGCTGTCCACCAGATAGGTGAAAACGGCGGTCCGCGTCTCGACGACGACGCGGTCGCCCGGCCGCAGCCGGTTGATGTACCGGAAGGGCTCGCCGTGCGTGTTGCGATGCCCGGCGAGCGCGAAGTTCCCGACCTGGCCGGGCTGGGCGGTGCCGGGGTAGTGCCCCACGTACCCCTTGTCGAGCACCCCGTGCTTGCTGATCCCCTCGGCGATGGGGGCGGTGATGCCGAGGGAGGGGATGCGCAGGACGGCGTACGCCTGGTCGCCCTGGGGGCGGTCGTCGGGGGTGGCCGTGCCGGCGGCGGAGGCGGGTCGATCGTCGGCGCGGGGTGCGGGGGCCGGCGGGGCCGCCTTCTTCGGCGTCCGGGTCGGGGCCCGGGACGCCGGCGGCCCCCACTCCCGCTCCAGGGCGTGCACGGTCTGCCGAGCCTCGGCCCGCGCCTCCCGGTTGGTCCACCACAGCTGATGGGCGACGAGCAGAAGCAGGACGACCCCGAGGGTGACGGCGAGCTCGGCGCCGCCCCAGAGGGCGCGGGCGAGGAGGCGGGGGCGGGTGGCTGACGCCGAGGGCACGCGCGCGGGGCGGTGGGCCGACGCCGGGGGCACGCGCGCGGAGCGGGCAGCTGACGCCGAGGGCACGCGCGCGAGGCGGGCGGCTGGACGTACGTACGCGTAACGCCCCCGCGCCGACACCCGTCGCAAGAACCCGCGCCCATGCACCACGACAGGCACCGCCAAGGGCTCGGGCCTCCGCATCCGCACCCCCCTCCACGTCCGCACGCGCGCACCATAAGGGCTGTCCCGTCAACTCACCAGGGCCGGAACACCCCTCCGCCGGGACCCCGCACAGCAGTACGGTGTCCCTCATGCGCCCCGACACGCCTGCCGATCACACCACCGAAGCCGAGCGTCTGCTGCGCACCGCGACGCAGTACCCGGAGGACCACGAACCGCTGCTCCTCCAGGCCGCGGCCCATCTGGAACTCGCCGGCGACCGCGAGCGCGCCACCGCGCTCTACGACCGCCTGCTGGCATCCGAGCCGGAGCACCCCACCCTGATCAAGGCGTTCAAGGCGGCCAACCTCTGGGAGTACGGGCACGAGGCCGAGGCGCGGGCGATGATCGAGGGCATCCGTATCACGGCCCCCGGGGACCCGGCGCCGTGGGAGATCATCGCGGAGACGCTGGAGACCCATGACGAGCTGGACACGGCCCACACCGTCCTGACGACCGCGCTCGGCCTCTTCCTCCCCGCCGAGGGTCCGGCGGGGGAAATCCCGTACCCCACCCAGTCGTTGCTGACGGCCCGCCACCGCGTACGCCGTCTGCTGGCCCTGGACCACGACACCTGGGACGGCCTCGCGGACCGCCTGCACCGCGCCGAGATCACCCTGGACGAACTCCACGACCCCAAGCGCCTGTGGTCCCTGGGCTCGGAGGACCCGGCGGAACTGAAGGCCGAACTGGCCCGCCTGCGCACGGAGTTGGGCTCCTACCGAGCCGCCCTCTCCCGCCCGTTCCCGGTGGCGGTCCTGCACTGGCCGGCGGACGAACTGGAGGAACTCCTGACGGCGTACCCGGAGCTCCAGTCCGAATACCCCACCCACGCGGCCCACTTGCTGGACATCGAAGCGTCACTACGAGAACTGTCGGCGACAGGCACGGCGAACCTGGGCATCGTGACCGGCACGGTCCCGTCCTATGAGGCCTTCGCAGCCTCGGAATCCTCCTCCCCGTCGAACGCGGACCTGCTCCCGCAGTACGCGACGACCCTTGCGGCCCGGGGGCGCGCGGTGGCTTGGCCGCCGCGACGGGGGGCGGATTGCTGGTGCGGGTCCGGGGTGGCTTATGGGGATTGCCACGGCGGAATGTGACGGCCGCTGTCGGGGATGTCAGTGGTCTTTGTTAGAACTGAGTCGCAACGGAATCGAATGACCCAGCGACCCAGGGAGAGGCCGTGGCGGACTCGGGGGATTTCACGCAGCCGATCACCGGCGTGTACGAGAAGCTGATCACGCAGCAGGTACAGGAACAGATCGACGGCCTCACCACCGACGGGTGGAAGGTCGTCGACGCAGAGGTCAGCCAGGAGTCCTCGCCCCACGTGCTCGCGCGGTTCGTTGCCGCGGCCGTACAGCGGAAGTTGCGAGAGCTTCCGCAGGACAGGCAAGTGGCCGCGGCCAACCACATCATGGCGTCCTTCTCCTCATTCGCCGCCAATGCCGACGAACCCTCGCCACCGGGAGCCGTCGCTCCCGGGGACACGGCGGCGCCGGGCCCGGATCCCGAGGACGTCATCGTCGACGGCCCACGCCAGTTGCTGGCCCTCGCCGAGCAGGAGGCGCCGGGTGTGTACGCGATGCGCCCGCTCACCCCGCTCTCCGAGACGGCTCTCATCACCAACGCACCCGAAGACCCAAGCCTCGGCAGCGAGTTGCGGGCCGAGCTGGCCACGGCGGACCGCGTCGACCTGCTCTGCGCCTTCGTGAAGTGGTACGGGCTTCGCGTGCTGGAAAACTCGTTGCGCGCCGCCAAGGAGCGCGGCGTACCCATCCGGGTCATCACGACGACCTACATGGGCGCCACCGACCGGCACGCGCTCGACAGACTCGTGCGCGAATTCGGCGCCGAGGTCCGCATCAACTACGAGATCCGCTCCACCCGGCTGCACGCCAAGGCGTGGCTGTTCAGACGCAATACCGGCTTCGACACCGCGTACGTGGGCAGCTCCAACCTTTCCAAGGCCGCGCTCCTTGACGGCCTGGAGTGGAACGTACGGCTGTCCTCGGTCGCCACCCGTGACGTCCTCAACAAGTTCGAGTCCACCTTCGACGCGTACTGGAGCAGCAGCGCGTTCGAGCCGTACGACCCGGATACGGACGCCAAACGGTTGGACGAGGCGCTTGGTCTGGCGGGCGGCACCACCAGCTCCGATGAGACGCGGATCAGCCTCTCCGGGCTCGAAGTGCGCCCCTTCGCGCATCAGCGCGACATGCTGGAGCGGCTCACCATCGAGCGGGAGGTCCACGACCGCCATCGCAATCTGCTGGTGGCCGCGACCGGCACCGGCAAGACCGTCATGGCCGCGCTGGACTACCGGGATCTGCTCCGCACCAAGGGCAAGGACCTGCGACTGCTCTTCGTCGCGCACCGCAAGGAGATCCTGAAGCAGTCTCAGCGCACCTATCGCGAGGTCCTGGACGACGCTTCATTCGGGGAACTCCTTCACAACGGCGAGCAGCCGACCGAGTGGAAGCACGTCTTCGCCAGCGTGCAGTCCCTCACCGAGCAGCGCCTGGCGAAGCTGGACCCGGCGCATTTCGACGTCATCGTCATCGACGAGTTTCACCATGCGACGGCGACCACCTATCGGCAGGTGATCGACTACTTCGCCCCCGCGGAACTCCTCGGCCTGACGGCCACGCCCGAGCGCATGGACGGGCTGAACGTCCAGGACGAGTTCTTCGATGGTCGCATCGCCGCCGAGATGCGCCTGTGGGAGGCTCTGGACAACGATCTGCTGTGCCCGTTCCACTACTTCGGCATCCCGGACGGCACCGACCTCAAAGCGCTCTCCTGGCAGAAGGGCTCGTACGACCTTGCCGAGCTGGGTGACGTCTACACCGGCAACCATGCTCGCGCCCGACTGGTCGTGAAGGCCATACAGCAGAAGATCCCCCACCCGGAGTCCATGCGTGCGCTCGGATTCTGCGTGACCAAGGCACACGCCCGCTTCATGGCCGGATTCTTCCGCGACGCAGGTATCAAAGCCGTCGCCCTCGACAGCGACTCGCCGCCCTCCGAGCGCGCTTCCGCGCTGGCCTCTCTGCGCAACGGCCCGCTCCAAGTGATCTTCTCGGTCGACCTGTTCAACGAAGGGCTCGACATCCCGGATGTCGACACTCTGCTGCTCCTGCGGCCGACGAACAGTGCGACGGTCTTCCTCCAGCAGCTCGGTCGCGGCCTGCGCCGCACCCCGGACAAGCCGGTCCTGACCGTCCTCGACTTCATCGGTGAGCACCGCGCCGAATTCCGCTTCGAGGAGCAGTTCCGCGCCCTGACGAGCCTGTCGCGCAACCGCCTGGTCGACAACCTGGAGCGCGACTTCCCGCAGCTCCCTTCCGGCTGCCAGATCATGCTCGAAGGTGTCGCCAAGGACATCGTCCTGAACAACGTCCGTACGCAGCTCAAGGCGAGTATCAAGGTCCTCGCCTCCGAGGTGAAGGATTTCGCCGAGGTCGGCCTGTCGGGCTATCTCACGGAGAGCCGCAGGGAGATCAAGGAGCTCTACAAGGGCTCCAACTCCTGGACGCGGATACTGCGTTACGCGGACCTCATCCCGGAAGACGCGCCGCCCGGCGAGGAACAACTACTCAAGCGCGTCCACGCGTTCCTGCACGCCGACGACGGCGAGCGCGTCGAGGCGTACACCCAGTTGCTGGAAGACGATGCGCCCACGTATGCCGAGCTGGACTCCAAGCGCCAGGGCTACGCCCGCATGCTCTTCTTCAATCTGTGGGACAAGGCGGGGGGATTCTCCAGCTACCAGGAGGGTTTCGACTCCCTGCGCGAGCAGGTCGCGCTGCGCAGTGAGCTCCGCCAGGTGCTGGCGCACATCCACGAGCGCACCGACCACCTCCCGATCGACCTGACGGGGCCCCACCACCAGCTCCCGCTGAAGATCCACAGCTCGTACAACCGCTCGGAGATCCTGGCAGCCCTCGGCGTGGCCCGACTCGGCGGCCAAATGCCGGGCTCGTTCGCGCAAGGCGTGGCGCGGGTGGACGCCCTCAAGACGGACGCGCTGCTGATCACGCTGGAGAAGAACGAGAAGGACTTCTCCCCGTCGATCCGCTACAAGGACTTCGCCCTGAGCCCCACGGAGTTCCACTGGGAGTCGCAGAGCACCACGGCGGCGGACTCGCCCACGGGTCGGCGCTACCAGAGCCACGCCAAGCAGGGCAGCCATGTGATGCTCTTCATGCGTCGCTACAAGGACAACGACATCGGCAAGTCCCAACCGTGGATGCTGCTGGGACCGGCGACGTACGGCGGGCACAAGGGAAGCAAGCCGATGGCCGTAACGTGGCGCCTCCACAATGAACTACCGGCCGACGTCTGGACGTACGCGCATATCGCGGCGGGCTGACGTTAGTAGCAGCCCTGACGTCACGGCGTTTCGGCTTCGCAGCGCACAAGGGCCTGGTCCAATGTGACGCTCGGGTCACAGCCGTGCGCTCGCAACCAGTCGAGGAGGTCAGCGACGATCTGGATCGCGGCCTCCTCGGCCACCGCCACACTGAACGACGTGGCATCTCCTCCGGCCGCGTGGTTGTCCAAGTAGCAGTACAACGACAGCAATTCCTCCGCTGTGTCGACTCCAAGATCCCCGATGTGATCGTCCGCCGATTGGAGCCCGGTGGCGAGATCGCACCACGTCACCTTGGAGTCCGCGCGCAGGGCAACGCCCCAGCGTGCGGCCACCGCGTCCACGAGCGCCATGCCTCTGCCGGACTCCTCCCCCTCCGTGGCCGCGAGGAGGGTCGGCAGGGCCCGTACGTCCGGGTCGGCGACTTCGAGGCGCAGGGAGCCGCCGTTCATGGAAACCGCCAGGGTGGTCGGGGTGCCGGGCCCGACATGTGTGATGACGTTCGTGACCAACTCCGACACACACAACTGGGCGGCATCGATCATGTGCGGAAGCCCCCAGATGCCCAGGTGCAACCGCAGCACGTTCCGCAGCCCCTGCACCTCCTCGGGCTCCGCCAGGAACGACAGGTCCCACGGCTTTCTGCGGACCTTGAACTTGCATCCAGCCACGCCGCCACCTCTCTCGGTCCCGCATCGGTGATGGTGCGAGCATGGCAGCGGAGCCATCCCGATATGCAATTTGCACGAAGAGATTCCCACGATCGGGCGATTGGCAGCACACCCCGCTTCCACGGAGACTGAACGTCCGCTACAGCACTTGGAGTTGACGTGGCCGATTCCCCCACCGCTCGACGCCGCCGACTAGCCATCGAGCTCAAGAAGCTGCGTGAGGTCAGCCGACTGACCTGCAACCAAGTGGGCGAGGCGCTGAGCTGGAGTGGGTCCAAGGTCAACCGTTTGGAGACAGGAAGCGGCCGCGTTCAGCCCTCCGACGTCGATGCCCTGTGCCGCTTCTACGGCACCGGCGACGAGCTACGGGAACTCCTCATGGCGCTTGCCAAGGACTCGAAGTTGCGTGGCTGGTGGCAAGCGCACGGCACCGGGGTCCCACGTTGGTTCGCCGGATACGTCGGGTTCGAGCAGGCCGCGTCGAGCCTGCGTCAATACCAGTGCGAGTTCGTTCCTGGCCTTATGCAAACCCCGGAATACATCGCGGAGTTGCATCTGGTCTCGAACCAGTTGTCTGCGGCGGATCTCGAACGGGCAGTGAAGGTCCGCACCGAGCGGCAGAGTCTCCTCACCAAGGCCTCGGCGCCCGATGCCTGGTTCATCGTGCATGAGAGCGTGCTACGTCACGTCATCGGCGATCGCAAGCTGATGCGAGATCAGCTTGAACGAATCATCGCCGTGAGCGAGTTGGGCAATGTGACGTTGCAGGTGCTGCCGTTCACCGCCGGAAGCTATCCAGCAACCGGCGCCTTCACCATCCTCGGGTTTCCCGAGCAAGAAGATCCCGATCTGGTCTACCGAGACGGTCTGACCGATGCCACCTATCTGGAAACGCAGCATGATGTAGGGCAGTACACCAAGGCCTTTGACAACCTCCGGGCTCTCGCATCGAGCCCGTCTAGTTCAACTGCCTTGATCAGGCGCGTAATGGAGGAGCACTCCCGATGAACACCACACAGTCTCCAAGCAACATGCCGTGTGCGAGCACCAACGAGGGATGGTTCAAGAGCAGCTACAGCAACGGATCCGGCGGCGAGTGCGTGGAGGCGGTGTTCCTCGCGGGTGGGGCGGCCGTGCGCGACTCCAAGCGCCCCCACGGCCCCCGTCTCACCTTCGCCGACCCCGCCTGGGCGGACTTCGTCGGGGCGCTGCGGGCGGGGCGGATGTAGCGCATCCGGGAGCGGACCTAGCGGGCCCGATGGGGTGGACCGGATGCGAGTCGGCGGCGGTGGGCTATTAGCCTCGGAGCGGACAGTCCGTAGAGGCAGGCGCAGGAGGCAGAGATGGCTAAGGTTCCGGCAGCGGCTATAGCGGCGGGTGGGCTCGTCGGGGGGTACGGGGTCGCGCGGTGGACCAAGAAGCGGCAGCTCGGTGGGGTCGCGCTCGCCGCCGCCGGGGTTCTCGCCGCGCGCGAGTGGAAGCAGGCCGCCGGGACCAAGGCGGCCGTCGGGCTCACCACCGCCTACGTCGCCGCGTTCGCCGGGTCGCACCCGCTCGCCAAGAAGGTCGGCGCCTGGCCGTCCGTGTTCGCCGTGGCGGGTGGGGTTGCCGTGGCCTCCTGGGCCGTCACCCGGAAAGCCGCCTAGCCGTACTGGCTGTACTGGCCGCCGCACCGACCGAAACCGGGAAGCCGGTAATCCGAGGGAATCTCGGAAATCGCGGAACCAACTGAACGTCGGATGCGACCCCTACGTACGTAGTGATGCAACTCCCCGCAGGGTGGCTGGGCGCGTGACGGTGCAGAGCAGGGACAGGACTGCGAGCACGCGCCCAGCAAGGCCCCGGAGCTGCCGGGGATCGGGGACGCACCAATCCCGGGTGAGCCCGTGGGCGCCGCCCCGTGGGCCGGGCCAGGCCCACTCAACCGGCGCCACATGCCTCGCCCCAGCCGCACCCCCCGCGCCCGAGGCGCGCCCCGCACCCCCCAAACCCCCCCGCCCCCCCTACCCCCCCACCACCCGCGAAACCGTAAAGATCACCAGCCCCGCCAGCGCCCCCACCACCGTCCCGTTGATGCGGATGAACTGGAGGTCGCGGCCGATGTGGGCCTCGATCTTTCGGGAGGTGTCCGTGGCGTCCCAGGAGCGGACCGTGTCCGTGATCAGGGACGTGATCTCCGCGCGGTACGTCGAGACCACGTACGCCGCCGCGTCCTGGAGCCAGCCGTCGACCTTCTGCTGGAGGCGGGTGTCCGTGGACAGGCGGGCGCCCAGGGAGAGCAGGGACGCGCGCGCCCGCAGGCGCAGCTCGCTGCGTTCGTCCTCCGCCGCCGCGATGATCATCGCGCGGACCGACGACCACGCCGACGCGATCACGTCCTGGACCTCGGGGCGCGCCAGGACGTCCGACTTCAGGCGCTCCACCCTCGCGCGCGTGTCCGTGTCCGACTGGAGGTCCGCCGCGAAGTCCGCCAGGAAGCGGTCCAGGGCCCCGCGCGCCGGGTGCGTCGGCATGTCCCGCATCTCCGTGACGAAGCGGAGCAGCTCCTTGTAGACGCGTTCGCCCACTTTTCGGTCCACGAAACGGGGCGTCCAGCCCGGCGCGCCGCCCTGCACCGCGTCCATCACCGAGTCCCCGTGCAGCACCAGCCAGTCGTGGGCGCGCACGCAGACCAGGTCCACCACCCTGCGGTGGCCGCCGTCCGCGACCACCTTCTCCAGGGTCTTGCCGATGCCCGGGGCGACCTCCGCCGCGTCCGCCCGGCGCGTGATCGCCTCGCCCACCACGGCCTGGACGTCCGAGTCCCGCAGCACCGTCAGCGCGCCGCGCAGCGCCGTCGCCAGCTCCGACGTCACCCGGTCCGCGTGCGCCGGCTCCGCCAGCCACGCCCCCAGCCTGCCGCCGATCCCCAGGGCCCCGAGGCGCGTACGGACCACACTCGGGGAAAGGAAGTTCTCACCCACGAACGCGCCCAGCGACACCCCCAGCTGGTCCTTCTTGTTCGGGATGATCGCCGTGTGCGGGATCGGGACGCCCAGCGGGTGGCGGAACAGGGCCGTCACCGCGAACCAGTCCGCCAGCGCGCCCACCATGCCCGCCTCGGCCGCGGCCGCCACATAGCCCGCCCAGGGCCCCGCGCCCGAGCGGTCCGCCCAGGTCGCCAGGGCGAAGATCAGCGCCACCAGGAGCAGCAGGCCGGTGGCCGTCGCCTTCATCCGGCGCACGCCCCGGCGCTTCTCCTCGTCCGCCTCCGTGTACGAGAACGGGGAGCCCGCCGGTGCGCCGCCACGCGCGCCCGTATCGGCCGGTCCCGGCTCGGCCGACGCCGACGCCGACGCCGATGCCGATTCAGTACGTTCCATCGCTACGTTCCACCGCTCCGCCCGTCCGCGCCGCGCGCACCACCCCGTACGCAATTGTCCCTACCTCAGGGACTCCCGGGACGCACCTGGAGTTCCCGGAGCTCCCACGGCACGTACGCGGCCACGTGCGCGGACACGTGCGCGCAACCGCTGCCGTTAGCCCAGTTCCTTGCGCGGCCCGCCGTCCTCCACCTGGCCCGAACCCGTCCCGCCCGACTCCCTGAGCTGGCGCTTCGCCGCCTTGCGGAGTTTGCGCTCCACCCCGATCCCGCCCATCAGCGCGAATCCGGTGATCGTCACGGTCGGTGAACCCGGCGTGCCCTCCCCCGTCGCCCGGTCGCCGAAACCGCCCATAAGGCCGAAACCGCGGACCCTGACCGTGAGCTCCGGCGGGACCGTCACCCCCATGCCGCCCATGATCGTGAACAGGCGGATCACCGTCTCGCGGGACTCGAAGCGGGCCTCGCGCAGGTCGATCTCGCCGCCGCCCCACATCGCGAACGCGGTGAACTTCGAGGCGATCGTCCACGTACCCCGGCGGCCGAATCCGCCCCAGAACGCGAACGCGCCCCGCGAGGTGGCCGTGCCGCCGATCCTCGACGGCCAGTCGACCTCGGCGGAACCCGCTCCGGAGGACTTGTGCAAGGCCACGGGGGACACCGCCGCCCCGCCGCCCGGCGCCGGCAGGTCCCGTACCAGCGGGGCCAACTCCCCGTGCGTACGCGCCTTGTAGGCCGCCTCCAGGCGCTCCTCGAACTCCTCCATGTCCAGCCGGCCCTCGGCCACCGCCTCCCGCAGCGCCTCGGCCACCCGCTCGCGCTCCGCGTCGGACGCACGCATCTCGGGAAGCCCGGCCCCCGAAGGTTCATTCGTCATATCACCAGCCTAATAAAGGACCTGCCTCATACCTGCCTAGTAGCGGTCCCGATCCGCGTACATCCGGGCGATCACCGACTCGATGTCCGGCTCCCGCACCGACAGGTCCACCAGCGGGTACTCGGCCGCGATCCGCGCCACCAGCGGCGCCGCCGACGCCGCCGCCGGGAACGCCAGCCACTGCCGGGGGCCCTCGACCTTCACCACGCGCGCGTCGGGGACCACGATGGGCGGCAGTTCGCGTTCCAGGTCGACCACCAGCGTCCGCTCGCTCTCCCCCACCTCGTGCAGCCCCGCCAGCGCGCCCTCGTACACCAGACGGCCGTGGTCGATGACCATCACGCGCTTGCAGAGCTGCTCGATGTCGGTGAGGTCATGGGTGGTCAGCAGGACCGTCGTGCCGCGCTCGGCGTTCAGATCGCTCAGGAACTCCCGTACTTTCGCCTTGCTCACCACGTCCAGGCCGATCGTCGGCTCGTCCAGGTAGAGCACGTCCGGGTCGTGCAGCAGCGCGGCCGCGATGTCGCCGCGCATGCGCTGGCCGAGCGAGAGCTGGCGCACCGGCACGTCCAACAGGGCGGACAGGTCGAGGAGTTCGACGCAGCGGTCCAGGTTCTCGCGGAAGCGGGCGTCGGGGATGCGGTACATGCGGTGGGCCAGGCGGTACGAGTCGTACAGCGGCAGGTCCCACCACAGCGTGGTGCGCTGGCCGAAGACCACGCCGATCCGGCGGGCCAGGTGCGTCCGCTCCCGGGACGGGTCCAGGCCCGCCACCCGCACCCGGCCCGCGCTCGGGGTAAGGATGCCGGTGAGCATCTTGATGGTGGTGGACTTGCCCGCGCCGTTCGGGCCGATATAGCCGACCATCTCGCCGCGCGCGACCCGGAAACTGATCCCGTCGACCGCCCTGACCTGCTTCTTCTCCCGCTTCAGCCGCCCGCTCTTGCGACGGACCTCGAAGACCTTCTCGACACCGTCGAGCTCGATGAGATCTGTGCCTACGTCATCTGATGCCATGTCAGCTTCCTGTACTCCGGTACGACCTGAGCCCCGCCCGCCACGCCGCCCCCGCCAGCGCGCAGCACCCCACCGCCACGACCGGCGGTCCGAACGCCAGCCATGTCGGCAGGTCGAGCGGATACGGCCGGTCCAGTACGTACATCGCGGGCAGCCAGTTGACGAAGGCCAGCGGGACCACGAACGTCACGCCGCGCACCATGTCCTTCGCGAACACCGTCGGCGGGTACTGGAGCATCGTGACGCCGCCGTACGTGAAGGAGTTCTGCACCTCGGAGGCGTCCTGCGCGACGAACTGGAACGCCGCGCCCGCCACGAACAGCGCCGCGAAGATGGCCCCGCCGCTCAGCAGCATCAGCGGGATCATCAGCACCCGCAGCGGCGTCCAGTGGATGTCGAGGGTGAGCAGCGCGTAGCCGAGCACCAGGAGCCCCTGGGTGATGCGGCCGAGGCGGCGCAGCGCGAAGCGGTCGGCGGCGACCTGGGCGAGCACCGGCACCGGGCGGACGAGAAGCGTGTCCAGCGTGCCGTCGCGCACCCGGCGGCCGAGCCGGTCCATGGACCCCATCGTCAGGTCCGCCAGGCCGAACGCGGCGCCCGACGCCCCGTACAGGAGCGCCACTTCGGGCAGCGAGTAGCCGCCGAGCGCGTCCACGTGCGAGAACATCAGCAGGATGGCCACGAAGTCGAGGCCGGTCGCGACGAAGTTCGCGAGGGCGGTCATGGCGAAGGATGCCCGGTAGGCCAGCGTGGAGCGGATCCACATCCCGGCGATCAGGCGGTACGCGCGGATGCCGTCGGCGGCGGCGCGCAGACGAGGGCCTTGTGTGCGCCCCGGGCGTACGTCCCCGAGGGGCACCGCACCCCGGCTCTCCTCGCTGATCGTGCGCTCAGCCACCCTGCACCACCACCCTCCTGGTCGCGGTCGCCTGGAGCAGGCGTCCGGCGCCGAGCAGCACCGCCGCCCAGCCCAGCTGGAGTCCGTACGCCGCCACCAGGCCCCAGCCGGTGTGGCGGCCCAGCAGGATGTCGGCCGGGATCTGGAGCAGCGCGGACCACGGCAACGCGCGCGCCACCTCGCCGAGCGTGCCCGGGAAGACGTTGAGCGGCAGCACCAGGCCGGAGAAGAACATCCCGCCGAGCCAGGAGATCTGCGCCACGCCCGCCCCGTCGAGCAGCCAGAACGCGGACAGCGCCACCAGGAAGCGGATCGCGAAGCTGACCACCACGCCCAGGAAGACCGCGCACAGGAACGCGAGCCAGCGCAGAGGGTCGGCCGGGAGCGCGAGGTCGAAGGCGAGCGCCCCGAACGCCATCGGCACCGCGCCCCGTCCCAGGAGGTGGAACGCCGCCCGGCCCACGTCCCCGGCCAGCCACCACAGTTGGAGGTCGGCGGGGCGGTACAGGTCGATCGCGATGTCACCCGTACGGATGCGTTCGATGAGCTCGTCCTCGAAGCCGCCGCCCATCATGGCGACCGTCATGATCAGGGCCTGGCCGAGCCACACATAGGTCAGGGCCTGGGACTGGTCGTAGCCCCCGAGATGCGGGCGGACCTTCCACAGGGCCATATAGGTGTAGGCCACGATGACGCCGAAGACCGTATTGGTGAACACCCCGGCCGCCGTCGCTATGCGGTAGGTCGTGTAGCGCCGGAAGCCACCCGCCGCGACGACCGCGTAGAGCCGCACGTGCCGCCTCCTCACCGAGTCCGTGGTGCCAAAGTGCCCGACCTTAGTTCCCGCGGGGCGTCCACCGCGACGGCTTTTCCCCGGCCGGACGTGCAATATGGGCGTACGACGCGATTCCGACACCGCAGTGGCGAGAGGGACATGAGCGACGACGAGCGGACGGTCCGGCCGAGACATCCCGGCTGGGCCCCTCGGGACCTCACGGCCGGCGGGCCGGACGCGGCGCCCGGCGCCGCGCGGACCGGCCCGGCGGGCCCGGCGAACGGCGGGAAGAACGGGAAGAACGGGAAGAAGCGGACCGGCTGGCGGCGGTTCGTGCCCGGCTGGCGCTGGGTGCTCGGGACCGTCCTGGTCATCGCCCTGCTGCTGATCGGCGGCTTCATGGCCGGGTACACGCTCGTCCACATCCCGCCCGCCAACGCCACCGCGACCGCCCAGTCCAACGTCTTCCTGTACGCGGACGGCAGCCAGCTCGCCCGCGACGGCGAGATCAACCGCGAGAACGTCAAGCTCGCGCAGATCCCGCTCACCGTGCAGCACACCGTGCTCGCCGCCGAGGACCGCGGCTTCTACTCCGAACGGGCCGTCGACCCCAAGGCCATGGTCCGCGCGGCCTGGAACACCTTCACCGGCAAGGGCAAGCAGTCCGGCTCGACCATCACCCAGCAGTACGTGAAGAACTACTACCTGGGGCAGGAGCAGACGATCAGCCGGAAGTGGAAGGAGTTCTTCATCGCCATCAAGCTCAACCGCGAGGTGAGCAAGGCGGACATCCTGGAGGGCTACCTCAACACCAGCTACTTCGGCCGCAACGCCTACGGCATCCAGGCCGCCGCCCAGGCGTACTACGGCAAGGACATCGAGAAGGTCACCACCGCCGAGGGCGCCTACCTCGCCTCGCTGCTCAACGCCCCCAGCGCGTTCGACGTGGTGGCCCACCCCGAGAACAAGGCGAAGGCCCTCGCGCGCTGGAACTACGTGCTCGACGGCATGGTCAAGGAGAACTGGCTGAGCCCGGCCGAACGGGCCGCCGCGACCTTCCCGGCGCCGGGCAAGGCGCGGCCCGCGGCCGGGATGGCCGGCCAGCGCGGCTATGTGGTCGAGGCCGTCAAGGACTACCTCACCACCAACAAGATCATCGACGAGAACACCCTGGCCAAGGGCGGCTACCGGATCACCACCACGCTCCAGCGCGCGAAGGAGGACGCGTTCGTCGCCGCCGTCGACGACAAGGTGATGTCCCAGGTCAGCGCGGACCGCAAGGTGGACCGCAACGTCCGGGTCGGCGGCGCCTCCATCGACCCGGCGAGCGGCAAGGTGCTCGCGATGTACGGGGGCATCGACTACACGAAGCAGTACGTCAACAACGCGACCCGGCGCGACTACCAGGTCGGTTCGACCTTCAAGCCGTTCGTCTTCGCCTCGGCCGTCGAGAACGGCTCCAAGACGCAGGACGGGCGGACCATCACGCCCAACACCATCTACGACGGCACCAACAAGCGCCCGGTGCAGGGCTGGTCGGGACCCACGTTCAATCCCGCCAACGAGGACGACGCCACGTACGGGCCGATCACCGTGCGGACCGCCACCGACAAGTCGGTGAACGCGGTGTACGCGCAGATGGCCGTGGACGTCGGCCCCAAGACGGTCCGGCAGACCGCGGTCTCCCTCGGCATCCCGTCGAGCACGCCCGACATGCCCAACGGCCCGGCGATCGCGCTCGGCACCGCCACCGCGTCCGTCCTGGACATGACCGAGGCGTACGCGACGCTCGCCAACCACGGCAAGCACGGCACGTACACGCTGGTCGAGTCCGTCACCAAGGACGGCGAGAAGGTGGACCTGCCCGCCACGGACGGCAAGCAGGCCGTCAGCCGCGAGGCCGCCGACACCACCACCTCGATCCTGGAGAGCGTCATCGAGGGCGGCACCGGCACGGCCGCGCAGGCCGCGAACCGTACGGCCGCGGGCAAGACCGGCACGGCGGAGGGCGACAAGGCGGCCTGGTTCGCCGCGTACACGCCCGATCTGGCCACTGTGGTCGCGGTGATGGGCCAGGACCCCGACACGGCCGTCCAGAAGCCGCTGTACGGGGCGCTGGGCCTGGACCGCATGAACGGCGGCGGGCCGCCCGCGCAGGTGTGGGCGCAGTACACGGCCGCGGCCCTCAAGGGCACCGAGCCGCAGGACTTCGACCTCCAGCTCCAGGACGGCGCGGCCGTGCCGCCGCCGGTCGAGACGCAGGCGCCGAACCCGAACCAGAACACGCAGGGGCAGATCCAGGGACAGGACCAGGGCCAGACGCAGGGCCAGGACCAGGGGCAGAGCCAAGGTCAGAACCAGGGTCAGGCCCAAGGCCAGACGCAGGGCCAGAGCCAGGGTCAGACGCAAGGCCAGACACAGGGTCAGACCCAGGGCCCCACGCAAGGGCAGACACAGGGCGGGACCACCAACGGCGGCACGACGGGCGGGGGCACGAACGGAGGCACCACCAACGGCGGCACCACCGACGGCGGCACCACGACCACCGGCCCGACCACCGGCGGCACCACGGACGGCGGCACCACCACGGGCGGCACGACAGCGGGCACGGGCGGCACCGGCGGGGCGGCCCAGGGCACGACGGCGGGCACCACGGCGGGCGGCGCGGACCGCCCACGCCGCCAGCCGCGTACCCGCACGGGGTAGCCGTCCGGTCGCCCAGGGCCTGTCGCCTAGTGGCCCGAGGTCGCCTTGAGCCCCACCACGGCCACGAGCAGCAGACAGACGAAGAAGATCCGCGCGGCGGTGGCGGGCTCGCCGAGCACCACCATGCCGAGCACCGCGGCGCCGGCCGCGCCGATGCCGACCCAGACGCCGTAGGCCGTGCCGATGGGCAGGGTCTTGGCGGCCTGCGAGAGCAGCAGCATCGAGGCGACGATCCCGGCGCCGGTCAGGAGGCTCGGCCCGAGCCGGGTGAATCCGTCGGTGTACTTCATCCCGATCGACCAGCCGACTTCGAGCAGACCGGCGACGAGCAGCAGAACCCAGGCCATGACGGGCACCTCCGAGAGACGTTCACGCGCGTACGGGCGTGCGCGCGGGGTGCGTCGTCTTGTCCTGACCCGGTACGACGCGTCTCGTCGGGGTGCTACTAGGTGTGCTCAACGATAGCAAAGGGAAGCTAAAAGGGCTGGTGACGCGGGTCACCAGCCCTTCAGAACCCGGCCTGGAGGTCCTAGAGATAAAGCCCGGTCGAGTCCTCGGAAACCCGCTCCGAGGCGACGGCGTGCAGATCGCGCTCGCGCATCAGTACGTAGGCGATGCCGCGCACCTCGACCTCGGCGCGGTCCTCCGGGTCGTACAGCACCCGGTCGCCGGGCTCCACGGTCCGGACGTTCTGGCCGACCGCGACCACTTCGGCCCAGGCCAGCCGCTTGCCGACGGCGGCGGTGGCGGGGATCAGGATGCCGCCGCCGGAACGCCGTTCGCCCTCGGGAGTGTCGGACCGGACCAGCACGCGGTCGTGGAGCATCCGGATGGGCAGCTTGTCGTGGGTGTTCTCGCTCACGGACTCGAACCTACCTGCCCGTGCACGCGGCGTATGCCGAAGGGCGAACGCAGAGGAGACCGGGACGGGGCGCGCGGAGTCAGCCGCGCTTGTTCTTGCCGGCCTTCGCCGCCCTGGCCGACGACTTCGACGACGACATGGCGAGCAGCCCGACGAGACCGACGGCGAGCAGCGCGACCGGAACGACGCGTTCCATACGGGGTGCGCCGTCCTCGCCCACGAACTGGGCCTTCACGTCCGAGACGGTCTTGTTCACGGCGACGAAGGCCCGGCCCGCGGTCCGGTCCACGGCCGAGGCGACCTTGGCCTTCGCGTCCCCGACGATCGTCGCCGGGTGCAGCCGCACACCGATCTCGTCGAGGGTCACCGCGAGCTGATCCCGCCGGCTCCTGATGTCCGCCTCGATCTGCGCAGGGGTCCTGGCTTCCGACACTGCGCCGCCTCCGTCGCTGTCATGGGTATCCGTCATCGACAGTCTGTCAGCTCTCCCGCCGATGCACTGTCACAGGCCCCCATTAGGCTCTGTCCGAGTACGCCCCACCCTCGGCCCTTCCGGAGGAAGACCCCCATGAGCGAGCGACTCCAGCCCGGCGACACCGCCCCCGCCTTCACCCTGCCCGACGCGGACGGCAACGAGGTCTCGCTGGCGGCGCACAAGGGCCGCAAGGTCATCGTGTACTTCTACCCGGCCGCCCTCACCCCCGGCTGCACCAAGCAGGCGTGCGACTTCACGGACAACCTGGAATTCCTGACCGGCCACGGCTACGACGTGATCGGCGTCTCCCCCGACAAGCCGGAGAAGCTGGCGAAGTTCCGCGAGAAGGAGTCCCTGAAGGTCACCCTCGTCGGCGACCCCTCGAAGGAGGTCCTGGAGGCGTACGGCGCGTACGGCGAGAAGAAGCTGTACGGCAAGACCGTGACCGGCGTGATCCGCTCCACGGTGATCGTGGACGAGGAGGGCAAGGTCGAACGCGCGCTGTACAACGTGAAGGCGACGGGCCATGTAGCCAAGATCATCAAGGATCTGGGGCTCTGACCCTCCCGGGGCCCTCGCCCCTCACCGACAGCCCACGGAACGGCCCGTACCGCGCACTGCCCGGTACGGGCCGTTCCGCATCCCGGGTGTGACTGTCCGGAATTCGGTTCGTTACTCCGTACGAGGCCGCGAACATGCGGCCAGGTGGGAGGGAACCATGGGGACGAGCCCGTACACCCGGGAGCGCCTCGCGGACGCGGCCGCGTCATCGCGGACCTTGTCGGAGGCGTTGGGGAAGCTGGGGGTCGATCCGAAGAGCTCGAAGCGGCGGTACATATGCGACCGGATGAAGAAGCTGGGCGTGCCCACCGGCCACTTCGAGCGTGAGGGAGCCCGCTGGACGAGAGAGGTACTGACCCCTGTGGTCGCGGCCTCGACGAACATGTCCGAGGTGCTGCGCCATCTCGGGCTTGAGGTCGTCGGCGGGCACCACACGCACATCAGCCGACGGATCAAGGCCCTCGGCATCGACACCGCGCACTTTCGGGCACCGTCCCGGCGCGGGGAACCCCGGCGCCCCCGGACGCCGGAGACTCTGCTCGTCCGACAGCCGCCCGCCCACGCCCGGCGCATCCAGGGCGACCGGCTCAGATGGGCGATGGCGGTCCTGGGAGTACCGGAGAGGTGTGCCCTCTGCGGTACGGAACCGATCTGGCGAGGGCGCCCGCTCCCTCTGGAGGTCGATCACATCGACGGCGACTGGCGCGACAACCGCATCGAGAATCTCCGACTGCTCTGCCCCAACTGCCACTCGACGACGGACGGCTACCGGGGGCGCGGCAAGCGCCATGCCAGGGGTGCCCCCTCATGAGCGGCGCAGTTCAGTACACCCGCGAGCGGCTGACGCAGGCGGCCGAGCAGTGCTCGGGCATCGACGAAGTCATCGCCTTCTTCGGTACTCAGTCGTACCCCAGTCTGCGGCGCCACCTGCACCAGCGCTTCGAGCACTTCGGTATCGACATCTCACACTTCACACAGACAGGCCGCAGGCGCGGGAATCTGCCGAGTGAGGACGAGTTGCGCCGCGCCGTCGGTCGATCCACCTCGGTCGCCGAAGCGCTTCGGTGGCTGAATCGCCCGGACAACACCCGGCTGCGTGCGCTGTTCCCTCAGCTGACCGCCATGTACGCCATCGATACCTCGCACTTCCTGGGCCAAGGCCACCAGCGCGGGAAGCCCGGGCCCACACCCTTGAAACGGGCCGAGGAAGTCCTGGTCAAACACAACGGTGACCGGCGGACAAAGACCACACTGCTGCGTCGAGCGCTCCGCGAAATCGGCGTACCCGAGCAGTGTGCCGAGTGCGGGGTCGGCTCCGAGTGGCTGGGGAAACCCATGACGCTGGAAGTCGACCACATCAACGGGGACTGGAACGACGACCGGCGCGAGAACCTGCGGTTGCTGTGCCCCAACTGCCACGCGGTCACGAGCACCTGGTGCCGAGGCGGACGACGACGATCGCCGTAGTGGGCCTCTCCCCACCAGGAGTCGACTTCGCCCAGTAGAGTGGGTCACGGTACGCGCCTGTACGCCAAGGGCTGAGCGGCGATCTTTAGGTGGTCGTGTCTGTCGGTTCGAATCCGACCGGGCGCACCGGACGAGCACGGCGTGATTCCCCCGTCGACAACGCGGGGGAATCACGCCGTCCTCACCTCAGCCCAACAGCTCCCGCACCACCGGCACCAGCGCCCGGAACGCCTTGCCGCGGTGGCTGATCGCGTTCTTTTCCGCTGCCGTCAGCTCCGCGCACGTGCGGGTCTCGCCGTCCGGCTGGAGGATCGGGTCGTAGCCGAAGCCGCCCGTGCCGGCGGGCTCGTGGCGCAGGGTGCCGAGGAGGCGGCCTTCGACCACGCGCTCCGTGCCGTCAGGGAGGGCCAGGGCGGCCGCGCAGGCGAAGTGGGCGGCGCGGTGTTCGTCGGCGATGTCGCCGAGCTGGGCCAGGAGCAGGTCCAGGTTGGCCTTGTCGTCGCCGTGGGTGCCGGCCCAGCGGGCGGAGAAGATGCCGGGCGCGCCGTTCAGTACGTCCACGCACAGGCCCGAGTCGTCGGCGACGGCGGGCAGGCCGGTCGCCCGGGCCAGGGCGTGGGCCTTCAGGAGGGCGTTCTCGGCGAAGGTGACGCCGGTTTCCTTGACGTCGGGGATCTCCGGATAGGCGTCGGCGCCGACGAGTTCATGGGGCAGCCCGGCGTCGGCGAGGATCGCGCGGAGCTCGGTGATTTTGCCGGTGTTACGGGTGGCGAGGATCAGGCGGGTCATGTCCTCCAGTATCGGGGGCGGGGAGTTCGCCCCGGCCCCCGACCGGCGATCACGGGGTGCAGACCTTGCCCACTTCCTTCGCCGCGTCCCGCACCGGGCCGATGTCCGGTGTGTTGTCGCCGTTCTTGATCGCTGAACGGACGTTCGCGACCGCCTTGTTGAGGTTGTCGACCGCCTTGGAGAGGTCGGCGTCGCCCGTCTTGCCCTTCAGCGACGACAGTTCCTTGTCGATGTCGTCGAGCGCCTTGTCCGCCTGGGCCGGGTTGTCGGTCGCGTTCGCCACGGCGCGGCCGAGGTTGTCGACGCTGGAGGCGATCGCGTCGGCCGTCCGGACGCAGTCGATCGCCTTGTCCACCGCGCCACACCCCACCACGGAGAGGGTGAGGGCCGCGGTGGCGGTGGCCAGGGCGATGCTGCTGCGGCGGCGCATGGGCGTCCTCCCCGAGGTGCGGACGGGCGCACGGTTCGGCCCGTACGCCCGTATGGGTGGGGACGCGCGCAGGCGTCCCCGGGTTGCCCCCCGTTACTCGCCGAGCGTGCGGCCCAGCGCCTCGACCTGGAGCGCGGCCAGGTCGGCGCAGCCGCCGGTCGCGAGGTCGAGCAGCGCGTTGAGCTCCTTGCGGTCGAACGGCTCGGCCTCGGCCGTGCCCTGGACCTCGACGAAGCGGCCGTCGCCGGTGCAGACGACGTTCATGTCGGTCTCGGCGCGCACGTCCTCCTCGTAGCAGAGGTCGAGGAGCGGGGCGCCGTCGACGATGCCCACGGAGACCGCGCTCACCGTGCCGGTCAGCGGCTGGCGGTTCGCCTTGACCAGCTTCTTGGCCTGGGCCCAGGTCACCGCGTCGGCGAGCGCCACGTACGCGCCGGTGATCGCGGCGGTGCGGGTGCCGCCGTCGGCCTGGAGGACGTCGCAGTCCAGGACGATGGTGTTCTCGCCGAGGGCCTTGTAGTCGATGACGGCGCGCAGCGAGCGGCCGATGAGGCGGGAGATCTCGTGCGTACGGCCGCCGATCTTGCCGCGTACGGACTCGCGGTCGCCGCGGGTGTTGGTGGAGCGCGGCAGCATCGAGTACTCGGCGGTGACCCAGCCCTCGCCGCTGCCCTTGCGCCAGCGGGGGACGCCCTCCGTGACGGAGGCGGTGCAGAAGACCTTCGTGTCGCCGAAGGAGATGAGGACGGAGCCCTCGGCGTGCTTGCTCCATCCGCGTTCGATGGTTACGGGGCGGAGCTGTTCGGGAGTGCGGCCGTCGATACGAGACATGCCCCGAGCGTAGCTCGTGGGCGTCTCGCTCCTGGGGGCGTGCCCCCCGGCCCCCCTCCGGGGCTTCGCCCCATGCCCCGTTCCCGGGGGCTTCGCCCCGGGCCTCTTTTGTCTGCGGACCGTGCCGGGCTGGTCGCGCAGTTCCCCGCGCCCCTAGATGCGCCCCTGCGGGGAACTGCGCGAGCAGCCACCTGCGGTCCGCAGACGAAAAGGGCCCCTCCCTGGTCGGGAAAGGCCCCTCTCAACGACTCGCGTCGCTCACATCATGTCTTCGATGTCCGCCGCGATCGGGTCCGCGTCCGTGCCGATCACGACCTGGATCGCGGTGCCCATCTTGACGACGCCGTGCGCGCCCGCGGCCTTCAGCGCGGCCTCGTCGACCTTGCTCGGGTCGATGACCTCGGTGCGCAGGCGGGTGATGCAGCCCTCGACCTCTTCGATGTTCTCGATACCGCCGAGCCCGGCGACGATCTTCTCAGCCTTGCTGGCCATGTCTGTCTCCCAGTTCTTTCAAAGACCGTTGTGGCGGCGCACCGCAGGTACTTCCGCTTTGTCACCGTAACGCACGTTTGGCCCAGTTACGCGAGCGAGCCCCCGCACCCTGGCCAAGGATGACGATCACCGGTACCGCGCCCGTGCGGCCAGGCTCCGGACGATACCGCAACTGGTCTACACCAGTACGCAACGCATCCCGGAACTGGCTTGTTCCGGCGGGACGGACGGGACGGAGGGTCGCCGATGAGCGCGCAGAGCGCGACAGTGGACCGGCCGAAGTGGTGGAACGGCGCCTTCCAGAACCTCCAGAAGATGGGCCGCAGCCTCCAGTTGCCGATCGCCGTGCTGCCCGCCGCCGGCATCCTCAACCGCCTCGGCCAGCCGGACGTGTTCGGCAAGGACGGCCTCGGCTGGACCGATGTCGCCAAGGTCATGGCGGGCGCGGGCGGCGCGCTGCTCGACGCCAACATCGGCCTGCCGCTGCTGTTCTGCATCGGCGTCGCGATCGGCATGGCCAAGAAGGCGGACGGCTCCACCGCGCTCGCCGCCGTGGCCGGATTCCTCGTCTACTACAACGTGCTGCACCAGTTCCCCAAGGACTGCCTCGCCGGGGCGAAGGTGATCGCGGCCGGGTGCCAGGCGAACGACGGCACCGTGGCGCCCTTCACGTACCAGAACCCGGGGGTCTTCGGCGGCATCGTCATGGGCCTGCTCGCCGCCTGGTTCTGGCAGCGCTACCACCGGGTCAAGCTGGTCGACTGGCTCGGCTTCTTCAACGGCCGCCGGCTCGTCCCGATCATCATGTCGTTCGTGGCGATCGGCTTCGCCGCGCTCTGCCTGTGGGTCTGGCCGCCGATCGGCGACGGCCTGGAGCACTTCAGCGACTGGCTGCGGGGTCGCGGCGCCGTGGGCTCGGGCATCTTCGGCGTCGCCAACCGCGCATTGCTCGTCATCGGTCTGCACCAGTTCCTGAACGTGCCCATCTGGTTCCAGTTCGGCAGCTACACCAAGCCGGACGGGACCGTGGTGCACGGCGACATCAGCATGTTCCTGGCGGGCGACCCGAACGCGGGCCAGTTCACCACCGGCTTCTTCCCGATCATGATGTTCGCGCTGCCGGGCGCGGCGCTCGCCATCGCGCACTGCGCCAGGCCGCACCGCCGCAAGCAGGTCGCGGGCCTGATGCTGTCGGTCGGCCTGACCTCGCTCGTCACCGGTATCACCGAGCCGATCGAGTACTCGTTCCTGTTCATCGCCCCGCTGCTGTACGCGATCCACGCCGTGCTCACGGGTGTCTCGATGGCGGTGACCTGGGCGCTCGGCGTGAAGGACGGCTTCAGTTTCTCGGCCGGTCTGATCGACTACGTCATCAACTGGAATCTGGCGACCAAGCCGTGGCTGATCATTCCGATCGGTCTGTGCTTCGCCGTCGTCTACTACGCGCTCTTCCGATTCGCGATCATCAAGTTCGATCTCCCGACGCCCGGCCGTGAGCCGGAGGAGCTGGAAGAGGAGATGGAACGGGACGTCACGAAGGCGTGAGCCCGCACCGGACCGGCCCCGATACGCATCGCTGTACGTACGAATACACAAGGTCACTTCATAACGACGGCGTCGCGCCGCAATAACGGCGGCATAACCGAAGAGCCCTTAAACAAAGGCCTTGGACCCTGCGGTCCGGGGCCTTTGTCCGGCTTGCCGGAATGTATGGCCCACCCCACAAAAATTGCAGGTTCCTTATCTAACCCTCACCGTGCTACAACTGGTCTACACCACTCAATGGTGTAGACCACGCGGGCTTGACCGCGTTCCCCCCTGAGACGCCGCCGTCCCCCCGTATGTCCATGTCCCCCGGGCGGCGCCTTGCCTACTGGAGGAAGTTGATGAGTACGGCAACCGCCAAGGCGGCGCCCGCGAAGAAGCGGGGTGCCGGCCTGTTCCAGGGTCTGCAGAAGGTCGGTCGGAGCCTGCAGCTGCCGATCGCCGTGCTGCCGGCCGCGGGCATTCTGCTCCGCCTCGGTCAGGACGATGTCTTCGGCAAGGACGGCCTCGGCTGGGGCAAGGTCGCCACGGTCTTCGCGACCGCCGGTGACGCCGTCTTCTCCAACCTGCCGCTGCTCTTCTGCGTCGGCATCGCGATCGGCTTCGCCAAGAAGGCCGACGGCTCGACCGCGCTCGCGGCCCTGGTCGGCTTCCTGGTCTACAAGAACGTGCTCACCGCGTTCCCGGTGACCGACGCCGTCGTGAACACCACCGCCAACAAGGGTGTCGACGTCCCCGCGACGTACAACGACCCCAAGGTCTTCGGCGGCATCATCATGGGTCTGCTGGCCGCCGTCATCTGGCAGCGGTACCACCGCACCAAGCTGGTCGACTGGCTCGGCTTCTTCAACGGCCGCCGCCTGGTCCCGATCCTCATGGCCTTCGTCGGCACCGCCATGGGTGTGCTGTTCGGCCTGGTCTGGGAGCCGATCGGCCACGTCATCACGAACTTCGGCGAGTGGATGACCGGCCTCGGCGCCGTCGGCGCGGGCATCTTCGGTGTCGTCAACCGCGCGCTGCTGCCGATCGGTATGCACCAGTTCGTGAACACGGTCGCCTGGCAGGAGATCGGCGACTTCAAGGACTCCAGCGGTGCCATGTGGCACGGCGACCTGCCGCGCTTCTTCCACGGCGACCCGACCGCCGGCCAGTTCATGTCGGGCTTCTTCCCGATCATGATGTTCGCGCTGCCGGCCGCCGCCCTGGCGATCACGCACTGCGCCCGCCCCGAGCGCCGCAAGGCCGTCGGCGGCATGATGATCTCGCTCGCGCTGACCTCGTTCGTCACCGGCATCACCGAGCCGATCGAGTTCGCGTTCATGTTCATCGCGCCGGTCCTGTACGTGATCCACGCGATCCTGACCGCCGTCTCCATGGCCGTCACCTGGGCGCTGGGCGTGCACCACGGCTTCAGCTTCTCCGCCGGTGCGATCGACTACGTACTGAACTGGAACCTGGCGACCAAGCCATGGATGATCATCCCGATCGGTCTGGTCTTCGCGGCGATCTACTACTTCGTGTTCCGCTTCGCGATCATCAAGTTCAACCTCACCACCCCGGGCCGTGAGCCCGAGGAAGAGGTCGAGGACCTGACGAAGGCGTAAGCCGTCCAGGTGTTACGGGAAAGGCCCCCGGAATCGAACGCGATTCCGGGGGCCTTCCGCATGCCTACAGCTCGTACACCGCGCCCGGCACCGCGAGCTCCACCGGCCCGTCGTACGCCCCACGGGCGTCCGCCAGGTTGACGTCGCCGTCCGTCCACGGCGGGATGTGGGTCAGGACCAGGCGGCCCGCCCCGGCGCGGGCGGCGTGTTCGCCGGCCTCGCGGCCGTTGAGGTGCAGGGCCGGGATGTCCTCCTTGCCGTGCGTGAAGGACGCCTCGCAGAGGAAGAGGTCGGTGCCGTCGGCCAGCTCGTGCAGCGCCTCGCAGACGCCGGTGTCGCCGGAGTACGTGAGGGAGGCGCCGCCGTGCTCGATGCGGATGCCGTACGCCTCGACGGGGTGGCAGACCCGTTCCGTGCGGACCGCGAACGGGCCGATGTCGAACGAGCCGGACTTCAGCGTGTGGAAGTCGAACACCTCGCTCATGGAGGAGGCGGAGGGCGTGTCGGCGTACGCCGTGGTCAGTCGCTGCTCGGCGCCCTCCGGCGCGTACACCGGCAGGGGGGCGCAGCGGCCGCCCTCGTGGCGGTAGTAGCGGGCCACGAAGTAGCCGCACATGTCGATGCAGTGGTCGGCGTGGAGGTGGCTGAGGAAGATCGCGTCGAGGTCGTAGAGACCGATGTGGCGCTGCAGCTCACCGAGGGCGCCGTTGCCCATGTCGAGGAGCAGCCGGAAGCCGTCGGCCTCGACGAGGTAGCTCGAACAGGCCGATTCCGCGGACGGGAACGACCCGGAGCAGCCGACGACGGTGAGCTTCATGGAGCGTGAACCTCCGGGAGCGGCAAGGGGGACGAGGAGGGCGGCGGGAGGTCGTGCGGTCCGTCGAGCGTAAGGCGCCACGCTCCCGGTCGCTCCTCAGTGGCGGGCCGTTGTGGGGGAACTCACCTGCGCTGTCACCGGTTCGGGCGGTGTGTGGGCGGGGCGCGCGCGGTGGGGTGGGCGCCGGTAACGTCTGCGGTATGGACACGTCTTGGTGGCTCGCGGTGATCGCCGTCGTGGTGGTCGCGCTGGGGGCCGCCGTGGTGGACGGGCGGGGGCGCTCGCGGGCGCGGCCGCGGCCGCGGCCTTCTCGGCCCGGGGGGCGGTTGCGGCCGCCGGGGCGCCCCGGGCCGCGCCGGGCGCGCTCTCCCCTGCCGGGGGAGATCTGGTGGGCGGACGTTCCGTACGAGGACGGGCCCGGGTCGAAGGACCGGCCCTGTCTCGTGCTGTCCGTACGGGGTGACCGTGCGCTCGTCGCGAAGATCACCAGCAAGTTCCACGAGGAGCAGGCGGGGGTGATTCCGCTGCCGCCGGGCACGGTCGGGGATGCGCAGGGGCGGCCGAGCTTTCTGGAGACGGATGAGCTGCGGGATGTCTGGGTGGGGGAGTTCCGGCGGCGGGTGGGGGTGGTGGATCCGGTGGTGTGGGACCAGGTGCGGTACCTGGCGGGCTGAGGTGTGGTGCCCGGGGCCTGCGGCCCGCCACGGGGCTCCGCCCCGGACCCCTCTCGGGGCTTCGCCCCGGAACCCGTTCGTCTGCGGCCCGGTGGGGGCTGGTCGCCGGCACCGGGCCGCAGGCGCAATCCGCGCCCCCGGAAGGGGCTACGCCCAGAGTTGGCCCTGTAGCGTCGCGATCGCTTCCTCCGTCGTTTCCGCCGTGTAGACGCCCGTCGACAGATACTTCCAGCCGCCGTCCGCGACCACGAAGGCGATGTCCGCCGGGGTGCCCGCCTTCAGGGCCTTCCTGCCCACGCCGATCGCCGCGTGCAGGGCCGCGCCCGTGGAGACGCCCGCGAAGATGCCCTCCTCACGCAGGAGTTCCCGGGTGCGGGTCACCGCGTCGGCCGAGCCGACCGAGAAGCGGCTGGTCAGGACCGACGCGTCGTACAGCTCGGGGACGAAGCCCTCGTCGAGGTTGCGCAGGCCGTAGACCAGGTCGTCGTAGCGGGGCTCCGCCGCGACGATCTGGACGCCGGGCACGTGCTCGCGCAGGTACCGGCCCACGCCCATCAGCGTGCCCGTCGTCCCGAGGCCCGCCACGAAGTGGGTGATCGAGGGGAGGTCGGCCAGGATCTCCGGGCCCGTCGTCGCGTAGTGCGCGCCCGCGTTGTCGGGGTTGCCGTACTGGTAGAGCATCACCCACGACGGGTTCTCGGCCGCCAGCTCCTTGGCCACCCGTACCGCCGTGTTGGACCCGCCCGCCGCGGGCGACGGGATGATCTGCGCGCCCCACATCTTCAGCAGGTCGCGGCGCTCCTGGGAGGTGTTCTCGGGCATCACGCAGACCATGCGGTAGCCCTTCAGTTTCGCCGCCATCGCCAGCGAGATGCCCGTGTTGCCGCTGGTCGGCTCCAGGATGGTGCAGCCGGGCGTCAACCGGCCCGCCTTCTCGGCCTGTTCGATCATATGGAGCGCGGGGCGGTCCTTGACCGAGCCGGTCGGGTTGCGGTCCTCCAGCTTGGCCCAGATACGGACGTCGTCCGACGGGGAGAGCCGGGGCAGCAGGACCAGCGGCGTGTTGCCGACGGCGGCGAGCGCGGAGTCGTAGCGCATGGCGGCGTTCGGCCTCAGACCATGCCGCCGGCCACGGCCGGCAGGATCGTGACGCTGTCGCCGTCGGACAGCTCGGTGGAGATGCCCGCCAGGAAGCGGACGTCCTCGTCGTTGAGGTAGACGTTCACGAAACGGCGCAGCTCGCCGGATTCGACGATCCGCTCCTGGATGCCCTGGTGGCGCGTCTCCAGGTCGGCGAAGAGCTCGGCGAGGGTCGCCCCGCTGCCTTCGACCGCCTTGGCGCCGTCGGTGTAGGTGCGGAGGATGGTCGGGATGCGGACCTCGATGGCCATGGCGTGGGCTCCTGTCGGGAGAGGTCGTAAGAGGAGGGAACGGAAGGGAAAGGAAGGCAAGAGTCACGCGGGCGGCGCGGGTGCTGCGGAAGTGCGGGCGTACGGGTGGTACGGGTGCGGCCGCGGCTCAGGCCGCGGGCGGGCGCGGACACATCGCGCTCGCCAGGCGGCACAGGTCGACGTGCAGGCGCGCCACGAGCAGCGGGCTGCTCGGCTTCTCTTCGCTCACGTCGTGGGGAACCATGCGGTCATCGTATCGATTCCCGGTCCGCTTCCCGGAATGTGATCTCAGCTGGCGGACGGCTTCCGCTCAGGATGTGAGCGGGTCGGCACCCCGCCCCTCCCCCGCCCGCCCCCCGTCAGTACGCCGCCACCACCTTCACCTCTTCCTCGGTGATCACACCGTCCACGATCCGGTACGAGCGGAACTGGAAGTCGCCCGCGCCGTCCGTGTCCGCCGTGGAGACCAGGACGTAGTGCGCGCCGGGCTCGTTCGCGTACGTCACGTCCGTACGGGACGGGTACGCCTCGGTCGCCGTGTGGGAGTGGTAGACGATCACCGGCTCCTCGTCGCGGTCGTCCATCTCGCGGTAGAGCTTCAGCAGGTCCTGCGAGTCGAACTCGTAGAACGTGGGCGAGCGGGCCGCGTTGAGCATCGGGATGAAACGCTCGGGGCGGTCGCCGCCGGCCGGGCCGGCGACCACACCGCACGCCTCGTCGGGGTGGTCGGCGCGGGCGTGCGCGACGATCCGGTCGTACAGCGCCTGGGTGAGGGTCAGCATGAGCGCAAGGATAAACAGACGGGCCGTCCCGTACCGAGGCTTGGTACGGAACGGCCCGAATGCTGAGAAGCGACCGGTTACGAGCGCTTGGCGAACGCCTTGTTGTCGGGGTTGCGCGCCTTGAGTACCAGATACGAGACGCCCAGGATCAGGCCCCACAGCGGGGCGCAGTACAGCGAGACCCGGGAGTCCTTGTCGATGCCCATCATCACGATCACCATGAAGATGAACAGCAGCGCGAACCAGCTGGTGTACGGGGCGCCCGGGGCCCGGAAGGTGGACTGGGGCAGCTCGCCGCGGTCGGCCTTGGCGCGGTAGCGGATCTGGCAGACCAGGATCATGATCCAGGCCCACATGCCGGAGATGGTGGCGAAGGAGACGACGTAGTCGAACGCCTTGCCCGGCGCCTTGTAGTTGATCCAGACGCCGACCAGCATCAGCGCGGCCGAGACCGTGGTGCCGACCAGCGGGGTGCCGCTCTTGGTGAGCTTGGTGAAGAACTTCGGGCCCTGGCCGTTGAGCGCGAGGTCGCGCAGCATACGGCCGGTGGAGTACATGCCCGAGTTGCAGGAGGACAGGGCGGCCGTCAGGACGACGAAGTTGACGATCGCGGCGCCGACGCCGAGGCCCATCTTCTCGAAGGCCGCGACGAAGGGGCTCACGCCCGGCTTGAACTCGTGCCACGGGACGACCGAGAGGATCATGATCAGGGCGCCGATGTAGAAGACGGCGATACGCCACGGCACGGTGTTGATGGCCTTGGGGAGCGTCTTCTCGGGGTCCTTGGACTCGCCCGCGGTCACACCGACCAGCTCGACGGCGAGGAAGGCGAACATCACGATCTGCAGGGTCATCAGCGTGCCGCCGATGCCCTTGGGGAAGAAGCCGCCGTCGTTCCAGAGGTTGGAGACGGTGGCGGTGTCCGCGGCGTCCGAGAAGCCGACGGTGAGGATGCCGGCGCAGATCAGGATCATGCCGACGATGGCCGTGACCTTGACCATCGAGAACCAGAACTCCAGCTCGCCGAAGAGCTTCACGGAGATGAGGTTCACGGCGTACAGGATGAGCGTGAAGACCAGCGCGTACAGCCACTGCGGGACGTCGTTGTGCGTCCAGAAGGCCATGTACTGCGCGGCCGCGGTGACCTCGGTGATGCCGGTGACGACCCAGAAGAGCCAGTACGTCCAGCCGGTGACGTAACCCCAGAACGGGCCCACGAACTCACGGGCGTACTCCGAGAAGGAGCCCGAGACCGGGCGGTACATCAGCAGCTCGCCGAGCGCGCGCATGATGAAGAAGATGACCAGGCCCGCGATCGCATAGGCCAGGATCAGGCTGGGGCCGGCCTTCGAGATGGCCTTGCCCGCGCCGAGGAAGAGCCCGGTGCCGATCGCTCCGCCGATCGCGATCATCTGGATCTGGCGGGCGCCGAGGCCCCGCTGGTATCCCTCGCCCTCGTCGGCGCCGTGGGCGGTCCCCACGGCCTCATTGCCGGAGCGGTCGTCCTGCTTGTCGACCTGCACTGAGGTCATGGTGGTGCGCCTTTCTCCATGCTGACCCGCCCGCTTCGGTCGTCGAAGCCGCGGATCAGGTCCTGATCCCCCCGGATGTGGATGGAGTGCCACCGGCGATCAGCCGGTCGAAGCGCCCCCGGGGACATGGGTGGCGTCCCTGGGTGGTCGTGAAGATTTATCACGGCTTTACCGGTGATCCACAGAGGGGGTTGTGGCGCACACCACAGGAAGAACCGGACAAAGGTGAACATCCGCCAGCAAAATATGCCGTTGCGGTAATCGGATCGTTATGCGGATTTGAGCGTCCGCTGAGCGAACAGCGGGGAAACAGCCGCCGTCGGCCATACCCCGAGTGGGCGATCAGGCCATCAGCGTCTCGACGAGCGTCTCCTGGAGGCCGCCGAGCCAGAGGTACGCCATGACCATCGGCTTGCGCGGGTCCTCGTCCGGCAGCCGGTAGAGCTCGCCGCCCTCGTCCTCGTCGGTGACCTCAAGGCGCGTGCCGATCGTGAGGCGCAGATCGTTGAGCGCGCCCAGCCAGCGCTTCGAGTCGTCGGCGGAGAGCTTGAGGACCGCGCCGCCGTCCCCCTTGGGCGTCAGCGAGTCCAGGGCGCGCACGACCGCGAGGGCGTCGTCGCGCTTGCGGGCGCGCAGGTCCTTCTCGGTGAACCGTCTGAACTCGGCGGCCGACTCCCGCAGTTCATCGCTCTCACCGCTGTCGTACGCGTCCGGGAAGAGCCGGGCGAGCGCCGGGTCGGCGGGCGGTTCGCTGGGACCCTCGGCGAAGAGCGCGGCCAGCGGGTCCTCGCCCTCCATCGGTTCGTCGCCGGGGCCGATGAGCTCCAGGAGCTGTACGGACAGGGAGCGCAGGATGGCGATCTCGACCTCGTCCAGCGCGACGGCCGCGCCGCCGCCCGGGAGCTTTTCGAAGAGGCCGGCCATTAGTTGCGGTCCTGCGTGAGCGTCGCCCACAGCCCGTAGCCGTGCATGGCCTGCACGTCGCGTTCCATCTCCTCGCGGCTGCCGCTGGAGACCACGGCCCTGCCCTTGTGGTGCACGTCGAGCATCAGCTTGCGGGCCTTGTCCTTGGGATAGCCGAAGTACGACTGGAAGACGTACTGCACGTAGCTCATGAGATTGACCGGGTCGTTGTGGACGAGCGTCACCCAGGGCACATCGGGTTCGGGGACGGCGAAGGTCTCCTCCGCCGACTCGGGCCGTTCGATCTCTACAGGAGCCACACTCACTTACCTAATGCTGCCACCTCGAAGTCGCAGTCGCACAAACGGGTCCCCGAAATCGTCACTCTGACGTTAAAGGAGTAACATCCCGCCCATGAACACTGCGGACCTCGGGTTGCCGGTGGACGTGCCGTCGACCGCGCTCTTCACGGACCAGTACGAGCTGACGATGCTCCAGGCGGCACTGCGCGGCGGTACCGCCGACCGGCGCTCCGTCTTCGAGGTCTTCACCCGGCGGCTGCCGGACGGGCGCCGCTACGGCGTGGTCGCGGGCACCGGGCGGGTCCTGGACGCCGTCGAGAACTTCCGCTTCGACGCCGCCGTGCTCGGCTTCCTGCGCGAGCGCGGCATCGTCGACGAGCCCACCCTCGAATGGCTCGCCTCCTACCGCTTCTCCGGCGACATCTGGGGCTACCCCGAGGGCGAGGTCTACTTCCCGGGCTCGCCGATCCTGCGGGTCGAGGGGTCGTTCGCCGAGTGCGTGCTGCTTGAGACCGTGATCCTCTCCATCCTCAACCACGACTCGGCGATCGCCGCCGCGGCGTCCCGGATGTCGGCCGCCGCGGCCGGCCGCCCGCTGATCGAGATGGGCGCCCGGCGCACCCACGAGCTGGCCGCGGTGGCCTCCGCCCGGGCCGCGTACGTGGGCGGCTTCGCCACCACCTCGGACCTGGCGGCCGGGTTCCGCTACGGCATCCCGACCGTCGGCACCAGTGCGCACGCCTTCACCCTGCTGCACGACAGCGAGCGGGACGCCTTCCGGGCCCAGGTGGACTCGCTGGGGCGGGGCACGACCCTCCTGGTGGACACCTACGACGTGGCCGAGGCGGTCCGTACCGCCGTCGACATCACCGGTCCCGAGCTCGGCGCGGTCCGGATCGACTCCGGCGACCTGCTGCTCGTCGCCCACCGGGTGCGCCAGCAGCTCGACGAGCTGGGCGCCACCAAGACGAAGATCGTGGTCACCTCCGACCTGGACGAGTACGCCATCGCCTCGCTCGCGGCCGCGCCCGTCGACGCGTACGGAGTCGGCACCCAGCTCGTCACCGGCAGCGGGCACCCCACCTGCTCCATGGTCTACAAGCTGGTCGCCCGCGCGCAGAGCGCGGACCCCAAGGCCCCGCTGGTGCCGGTGGCGAAGAAGTCGAGCGGCGGCAAGACGTCGATCGGCGGCCGCAAGTGGGCCGCGCGGCGGGCCGACGCGGACGGGGTCGCCGAGGCCGAGGTCGTCGGCACCGGGCCGGTCCCGGACGGGCTGGCCGACCGGCAGCTGCTGGTCGAGCTGGTCAAGGGCGGCGAAGTAGTGGCCCGGGAGCCGCTGGACGCCGCCCGCGAGCGGCACATCGCGGCGCGCGCCGCGCTGCCGATGTCCGCGATCCAGCTCTCGCGCGGGGAGCCGGTGCTTCCCACGGAGTACGCGTGAGGATACGAGTGCGGGTGCGGGTACGGGTGCGGTCGTGCACTCGGGCCTTTGCACCCCAATTGCCCCCTGCCGTACCGGGGGCGGAGTCTCTACGCTCGTAGAACAGCCACCTTGACCGAAGGACAGCCGACATGCACCGCGCGTTGATCGTCGTAGATGTTCAGAACGACTTCTGCGAGGGCGGCAGCCTCGCGGTCACCGGTGGCTCCGACGTGGCCGCCGCCGTCACCGACCTGATCGGCCAGGCGGCCGGGTCCGTCTACCGCCATGTGGTGGCCACCCGCGATCACCACGTCTCCCCGGGCGGCCACTTCTCGGCGCACCCGGACTACGTCGACTCCTGGCCCGCGCACTGCGTGGCCGGGACGGAGGGCGTGGGCTTCCACCCCAACTTCGCCCCGGCCGTCGCCTGCGGGGCGATCGACGCGGTCTTCGACAAGGGCGCGTACGCGGCCGCGTACAGCGGGTTCGAGGGGCGCGACGAGAACGGGGTGCCGCTGGCGGACTGGCTGCGGGCGCGGTCGGTGACCGAGGTGGATGTGGTCGGGATCGCCACGGATCACTGCGTGCGGGCGACGGCGCTGGACGCGGTGCGGGAGGGGTTTGCGACGCATGTCCTGCTCGATCTGACCGCCGGGGTCGCCGAGGATACGACTTCTCGGGCCATCGAGGAGATGCGGGCCGCTGGTGCGGAGCTGTCCGGGAAGCCGGTCTGCTGACGCGTTGTGGCTGTGCCTTTGGCTGCGGACCGTGCTGGGCTGGTCGCGCAGTTCCCCGCGCCCCTGAATGCGCCCTGCGGGCGCCCCTCAAGGCGCAGCCCTCACGGCGCAGCCCCCTACGGCCTCAGTAGCGCTCGTATCGGGTGCCAGAGCTCGTCCGCCTCGTCCTGGGGGGCCGTGCGCCACAGTAGGCCGTCCGGGTGGTGGAGCACGGCTGTGATCTCGTCCGGGGTCGGTGGCTCGGTGTTGCCGCGCAGGTAGACCGCGCGCAGCCCCAGGTTCCGCAGCCTGGTCAGGGCGCGGGCCCGGTTGGCCGCGTGGACGAGCACGCGCACCTTGCGGCCGTCCCCGGCCGGGGACGGCAAAGTGAGCGCGACGATGACGCTGCCGTTCGGCAGCTTGCTGAAACCTCCGCCAGGCATGGCGTACCGCTCCCCCGTGAGACGTCGTGTCAATAAGGACTGGTAAGACGCACCTAAACACGATCGGCCGCCGCCCGCTAGAGGGCGACGGCCGATCATGGTTTGACCTGCGGTTTTTAAAACTACTTGGTCGACGGACCAACCTTCACGGTGATCGTCGAACCGTCCTTGGGCTGCTGGACGATCGTGATCCGGGTGTTGGTGTCAGGAACCTGCACGCTTCCCGTGGGGTTCTCCTGGTACCAGTAGGTGCCCCGGTGGTCGTCGAACATCGGCACGCCCGGCTGCGAGCGGACCGTGGTCGCCACGTCCGCCTTGTGCAGGGTGAGCGCCTGCGTCGGGTACCAGCTGAAGGCCGCGTCGAACGGCGTGATCTTGTTGCGCATGAGCGTGCCGTCGGCCCACTTCAGCGGCTTGGCGTGGGCGTCGATCGGCAGGATCTGGCCGTGGCCCGGGTGGGCCGAGACGTTGTTGTCCTTCTGGGACAGGTCCCAGAGCCACATGACCAGACCGGGCTGGTACGCGTAGTGCTCGACCCAGCTCGGGCGGGACTTCGCGAAGCCGAAGTTGTACGGGCCGGTCTTCAGCGTCGTGTCGGACGACACGTACTGGCGGTTCTCGGCGATGTAGTACTGCGGGTAGTCCTTGGTGAACGACTCGCCGATGCGCGTGAAGTTCTTCGAGGTCCAGCCGTTGTCGCCGCCCTCGGCGCCGTCGGTGAAGAGCACGGTGCCGTCCGCCGTCACGGAGATGGCGTCGGCCGTGAAGCCCTTGCCGCCCGCGCCGCCGTCCGTCTGGTAGCGGAACCGGATGTCGATCTTCTTGCCCGCGTAGGCGTCCAGCGGGTACGAGAGCTTCTTGTACGTGCCCGAGGCATCGGTCAGGGCCGGCTTGTCGCTGCCGTCACGGGTGATCGGCTGACCGTCGGCGGTGCCGTCGAGCGCGGTCCAGGTGGCGCCGCCGTCCGTGGAGGCCTCGGCGTACGCGAAGTCGTAGTCCTTCTCGATGTCCCACCAGGCCGAAAGGTCCAGGGACGCCTTGGACTTGCCGGTCAGGTCGACCGAGCGGGTCAGGGTGTTGTTGAGGTTGTCACCCATGCCGCTCCACCACTGCTTCGTGCCCTCGGCGGGCTTCACGACAGAGGTGGTGACGGGCTTCTGCGGCAGCTCGACGACGAGCGCCTGCTTGTTGTCGGTGTTGTACTCCGAGACGCCGAGCTTGACCGTCGAGTTCGTCGCGGCCTTGGCCTTGGCGTAGTCGAGCCAGCCGAGCTGGAGCTTGTCCCAGGCGGTCATGTCGCCCGGCAGGTCGCCGATCGAGTCCTTGCCCGCGCCGAGCCAGGAGCCGGCCGACATCAGGGACCAGAAACCGACCGAGTTCTCAGCGGTGTTGGTGGTGTCGTAGAGGTCCGGCAGACCGAGGTCGTGGCCGTACTCGTGGGCGAAGACGCCGAGGCCGCCGTTCTCCGGCTGCATCGTGTAGTCGCCGACCCAGATGCCGGTGTCACCGATCTGCGTACCGCCGGCCTTGTTGTTCGCCGGGCCGGTCTTGCCCGCGTCCGTGCCGTAGGCGTACCCGCGGTGCGCCCACAGGGCGTCGGTCTTCTGCGCGCCGCCGCCGGCCGACTCGTCCTCGCCCGCGTGGACGATCTGGAAGTGGTCGATGTAGCCGTCGGGCTCGTTGAAGTTGCCGTTGTTGTTGTAGTCGTTGCGGTCCCACTGGTCGTACTGGGACAGCGTCGCCTTGATCTGCTCGGCGGTCTGGCCCTTGGCCTTCTGGTCGGCGACCCAGGCGTTGACGCCGTCGCGGACCAGGTCCATCACGTTGGAGCAGTTGGACTGGCCGCAGTAGTTCGAGCCGTAGCGGGCCTCGTTCCACGGGACCCGGACCCAGTCGGTGACCTGGCCGTCGACGGAGTAACGCCCCGAGGACGTCTTCTCGTAGTACGTCTTCAGCGAGTGCTTCTCGGTGCCGTCGGCGTTCTTGCCGGTGCCGAAGTACAGGTCCTGGAAGTGCTCCCGGCTGTAGTCCTTCTGCCAGGCCGTGGAGTTGTCCTTGGCGCGGTCCGGCTGGGCGATCGTGTTGTGCGCCGGGCCGGGGGTGCCGCCGTACTTGACGACGGGCGGCTTGGGGCCGGGGCCGTCCGGGTCGTACATCGTGGTGTTGTCGACCTGGTCGCCGAAGTCCACCAGGATCGTGAAGATCTTGTCGGTCTTCTCCCGGGCGAGCTCCACGTACTTCTTGTCGTCGAGCTGGACGACCTTGGAGGCGCCGCGCTGCTGGACCTTCTTCTCGCCCGAGATGGCCTTCTCCAGGGCCACCTCGCGCTGCTGCTCGCGCTGCGCGGTGAACGGGCCCGGCACGTTGTCGATGTGCTTCACGGCAGGGGCACCCGGGTCCTGGCGCTGCACGGCCACCGGGGCCTTGGCGGCCGGAGCCTTCGAGTCGGCCTGGGCGGTGGCGAACGCCGAGCCTATGGCGCCGGTCGTGGCTATGGCCACGAGTACGGCGGCAGCTCTGAGCGCCGCCTTGTTGCTGGTCACTTGATGATGTCCTCCCCCGCGGCCGCAAGCACGGACCGGGGGTGAGGGGTCAGGTCTCCGGTGCGCGGCACGCGTCTCAAGTGACGACATTGGACCGGAGTTGCCAAAGAAAAGACAGATCTTGACTTGTCTTGGGTAATTACATTATGCAGACGGGGAGTTCCGGTATCCGGATGCTTCCGATGTGCTACCCAACCCGGGCAACGGGTGCGCCTGTCCCGCCAGTCGGACCGGGTGAATGACTCCGTGCGCCCCCTGTGCACCGGCACCGTGGGTTAGGTCACGCTTACCAACGGTTCCGTCAGGGCAAGCACCGTCGTAGAGTCGCTTGACAGTGCGATCCGGTTGCCCGGTCGAGAGACCCGCCCCATCCGATGCCTTCCCCCGAGGACGGATACCGCCATGCCGCGTCCGACTGCAGCACAGCTCGCCTACGGTTCGGCCACCGTCGTGTTCTCGACCGTGGCCATGATTCTGCTCTCCCAGACCGACTCGGGTGTCGGAGTGGGCGTGATAGTGCTCGCGGCGCTGCTGCTCGGGCTCCTGGTCGCCGTGACGGTGCCCATCCCGAAAGCGGCGCGCACGGTCCGTATGAACCGTGCCGCCGCCGTGGGTGAGCGCGCCGAGCCGGGGGTGCGGGTGCCGGCCGACTCAGTACGCGGCTGAGGCCGGGCGGGCCCACGGGGCCGACGTCAGTGGGCTGTTGAGACCACCACCGTCTTCCCGGCCTTGTCGTGCAGGCCCTGTTTGTAGGGCTTGTCGGTGACGATCGTGATGATGAGGATGATCTGCCAGATACACGGGCAGCACAGCAGCGCCGGCACCCAGAGCACGGCGGTGCGCGTCAGGGCGGCGCTCGTGGTGGGCACACTGCCGTCGTTGAGCATCGCGACCCGCAGGTTCAGCAGCTTCTTGCCGACGGTCTGGCCGTCCCGCTTCAGCATCAGGGTGTCGTAGCCGAGGTAGACCACGATCCCGATCAGGGTCCACGCCAGACCGCTGCCGGTGTACGCCTTGGAGACGACGTCGGACGTGCTGTCGCCGTTCTTCGTCTCGTACATGTACCGGCCGGAGGTCGCCCACTCCAGCAGACCGAGCGGGATCGCGACGATCAGGGCGTCGATGATGCGGGCGAGCAGGCGCCTGCCGAGGTCGGCGAGCGGCGGCATCCCGCTGAGCGGATCGGGACCGCCGTACTGGTTCCCGCCGCCGTACGCGTCGTACGGCGGCGGGGCGCCATAGGGCGAGCCGGGGGGTGGCGTGCCGTACGGGCCGCCGGGGGGAGGGTTTCCGTACGGGCCGCCGCCGGGGGGAGGGGCGCCGCCGCCCGGAGGTGGGGTACCGCCTCCGGGCGGGGTGCCGCCGGCGCCTTCGCCCCCGAAGGGCGGTGTCGGCTCCTGTGGCTTCTTGAGGAACGGGTCGTTCTCAGGCGGCTCACCGGGCGGCGGTTCGTTGCTCATGTCCGCAGTGCACCGCGCGGGATGGGGCGCCGCAACGGTACGGGGCCCGTTCGGGTGTCCCGCGCCGAGCTCTTGTCAGGTGCCCGCGACGAACGTACGGGCCGCCTTGTCGTGCCAGCACTGCCGCCACGGACGGTCGAACAGGCACCACAGGACATTGACGACGCCGACCGCGAGCACACCGAGCACGCCGTACACCAGCCAGCGGCGCAGCGCGGCGCCGAACGACGGCGGCTCGTGCGACTCGATGTCGCGCACCTGGAGCCGCAGCAGCCGCTTGCCGAGCGTGCGGCCCCACTTGGCGGTGGGCAGCGCCTCGTAGAGCAGGCCGAGCACCAGGAACGCGCCGAGGATGATGCCGAGGTAGCCGGCGGTGGTGCCGTCCAGGAAGTAGATGGTCACGGTCTCGCCGGACAGCTTCGCCGTGTCGATCTTCTCCTGGATGTGGTCGGCGGCCTGCACGCCCAGCGGCACCGCGAGCCCGGCGACGGCCACGCCCAGCACGGCGGTGTCGACGAGCCGTGCGGCGAGGCGCCGCCCGGGCCCCGCGGGCCGGGCCTCGGCCTGCGCCCGGGCGGCCCGCAGGAACGGGTCCTCCACCGGCGGCTTCCACGGCACGACGGGCTCCCCCGCCCCCTGCCGCTCGTCGGGCCGCGCCAGCTGATGCACCTGCTGCGCCCAGGAGGCCGCGCCACCCCCGGGCCCGGTGGTCATCGGGGACGCGGCGGGCTGGGGGGCGGCGTGCTGAGCGGGCGCGGGCTGCTGCGGGGGTGCCGTGTGCTGCGGGGGCGCGTGGTGTGCGGGCGTCACCGGGGGCGACGGCAGGGCGGCGCGGGACGGGGCGGGGTCCCCGGCCGCCGGGCGTACGTCGGGCTCGGCCCGGCGCGGATCGCCCGCCGTACGGGGATCCACCGGCTGCATGGGCGCCGGCTGCTGCGCGGGCAGGGGCTGCGCGGGCAGCGGCTGAAGCGGCAGCGGCTGGACGGGCTGCGACTGGACGGGAAGCGACTGCGGTCCCGAAACCGGCGTCCGGGAAGGGGAAGGGGCCGGGCCCGGCTGGGCCTGCCCAAGCGCGCCCCGGGGGTCGGGCTGCCCCCAGGACACCCGGCGTGCCGCGTCGTCCCCGAACCCCGACTGGTGCGCCACGTCGGCCTGCCAGACCGGGGCCGGGCCGGGCCGCATCCCGTGCGGGGGGACCGGCTCGGGCTCGGGCTCGTCGAGGAAGACCGGGCCGGTCTCCTCCACCGCCGGGAGCGGGAGCGGGGCCGGGGCGGGCATCGGGGTCGGCGGGGCCGAGGCCAGGGCGGGCGCCGCCGGGGCCGCGCCGGGCGGCGGCACGGGCACGGCTTCGCCGTCGACCGGGGCGGGCCGGCTCGTTCCGGGCACCCAGGCGGCGCCGTTCCAGTACCGGACGTATCCGGGGATGGACGGATCGGGGTAGAAGCCGGCGACAGGGGTGCCGTCGCCGGTGGCCGGGGTGGGGGCGCTCATCACCGTGGTCCCGTATCTGCTCGTGGGCCTCGTCAATACAAGGGTCCACATCTACCAGACGGGCGACCACCCCCGGGCGGGTCCGTCCGTACCGACCACCATTCGGTCATCGGACGAACGGGAAATCTCCCCGAAAAAAGTCCCCGAAGTCGCGTCATAGTCGCGTGCCACCCCGCTCCCACCTTGTACGGGACCGCTCCCGGGCCCGTACGAGGAAAGGAAACAGAACGTCATGCACACCGTGGTGGAACGCGAGCTGGAGCTCAAACTCGTCCTGTCGCCCGAGCGCAGCGTCCCGGTGCCGGCCCGGCTGGCCTACCGCACCGACGACCCGTACGCCGTGCACATCACCTTCCACATCGGCTCCGATCACCCGGTGAACTGGACGTTCGCCCGGGAACTCCTCGTCGAGGGGGTGTTCCGCCCGTGCGGCCACGGCGACGTACGGATCTGGCCGACGAAGGTGGACGGGCGCAGCGTGATCCTGGTCGCGCTGAGCTCGCCGGACGGGGACGCGCTGCTCGAAGCGCCGTCCGCGCAGGTGTCGGCGTGGCTGGAGCGCACCCTGCGGGTGGTCCCGCCCGGCTCCGAGACCGAGCAGCTCGGCATCGACGACGGCCTGGCCGAGCTGCTCGCGACGACGACCGGCCGCAGCCGCGCCGAGGAGCTGTACCTCAACGACCCGTGGCCCTCGGACGAGTCCCGGCCGGAAGAGGGCGCGTGAGGCGGGCGGGAGGTGGCGTAACGGTTGTTCAGAACAGCTTGCCGGGATTCAGCAGACCCAGCGGGTCGAAGGTCCGCTTCACCGCGCGCTGCATCTCCACGCCCACCGGCCCCAGTTCGCGCGCCAGCCACTCCTTCTTGAGCACACCCACGCCGTGCTCACCGGTGATCGTGCCGCCGAGTTCCAGACCGAGCGCCATGATCTCGTCGAAGGACTCCCGGGCGCGGCGCGACTCGTCCTCGTCGGCGGCGTCGAAGCAGACGACCGGGTGGGTGTTGCCGTCGCCCGCGTGCGCGCAGACGCCGATGGTCAGGTCGTACTTGGCGGCGATGGCCGAGGTGCCGTCCAGCATCGCGGCGAGCCGCGAGCGCGGCACGCAGACGTCGTCGATCATCGTGGCCGTCTTGATGGTCTCCAGCGCCGTGAGCGCCAACCGCCGCGCCTGGAGCAGCAGTTCGGACTCGGCGGCCGACTCGGCGGGCACCACCTCGGTGGCTCCGGCGGCGGTGCACAGCTCGCCGACGGCGGCCAGGTCGGCGGCGGGGTCCGGGGTGTCGAAGGCGCAGAGCAGCAGCGCCTCGGTGCTGTCCGGCAGACCCATGTGCGCCATGCGGTTGACGGCCCGTACCGTCGTACGGTCCATGAGTTCGAGCAGCGACGGCGTGTGGCCGCGCTCCATGATCGCGCAGACGGCCTCGCAGGCGGCGGCCGCGGAGGGGAACTCGGCGGCGAGCGCGAGCTGTTCGGGCGGCGCGGGCCGCAGCGCGAGAACGGCCTTCACGACGATGCCGAGGCTGCCCTCGGACCCGACGAAGAGCCGGGTCAGGTCGTACCCGGCGACGCCCTTGGCGGTGCGGCGGCCGGTCTCCAGGAGGCGGCCGTCGGCGAGGACGACGTCCAGACCGAGCACGTACTCGGCGGTCACCCCGTACTTCACACAGCACAGGCCGCCGGACGCGGTGCCGATGTTCCCGCCGATGGTGCACTGCTCCCAACTGGAGGGATCCGGCGGGTAGTAGAGCCCGTGTTCCATGACTTTGCGGGAGAGCACGGCGTTGACGACGCCGGGCTCGACGACCGCGACCCGGTCGACCGGGCTGATCTCCAGGATGCGGTCCATCCTGACCAGGGACAGCACGACGCAGCCCTCGGACGCGTTGGCCCCGCCCGACAGGCCCGTACGGGCGCCCTGCGGCACGACCGGGACGCGCAGCTCGGTGGCGGTGCGCATGACGTGCTGCACCTGCTCGACCGTGCGCGGCAGCACGACCACGGCCGGGGCCCCGGCGGCGCAGAAGCTCGCCATGTCGTGGGCGTACGAGGCGGTGACGTCCGGGTCGGTGATCAGCGCGTCGGCGGGCAGACCCGCGCGCAGCCGTACGAGAAGGTCCTGGGACGCGACGGGCTCGGCTCCAGCGTTCATGATCCCAGCGTGGCACCCGGGGCCATCGGTGTGAACCCCGCGTGGTCCGGCGGGCGCACGCCGGATGTGCTCTTCCTATGGACGCACAGTGATCGGCATGGAGACCGAACAGGAATGGCCGCCGAGCACGCGGACCCTGACGCTGCCGCCGCCCCCCAGGCCGACACCGCTGGAGCCCGCCGGGCCGCCGCCGGGCGGGGCCGCGCGGCGCACCATGATCGGCGCGGCGGTGGCCGCGCTGCTGACCGCCGGGGTCCTGGTGGTCCTGCCGCGCCTGGCCGCCGACCGCGTGGACGCGCCGCCGCCCGCCCCCGGGCCCGCCGCGCGGGCGCTCACCGCCGTCGGCGCGGGGGCGCCCGCCGCGGCCGCCGACCTGACGGCGCTGATCGCGGACCGGCGGGCGTGGGTGCGCACCCATCCGGCCGACGACGCCTCCTGGGCCGTGCTCGGCTCCGCCTACCTCGGGCGCGGGCTGCGCGGCGCGGACTCCTCGTACTACCCGCGCGCCGAGTGGGCGCTGCGCCGCTCGCTCGCGGTGCGGACCGCCGCGCGGGGCAACCTGGAGGCGCAGACGGGCCTCGCCGCGCTCGCCAACGCGCGGCACGACTACGCGGCAGCCCGGACGCTGGGCGAGGCGGTGCGGCGGCAGCAGCCGAAGCGCTGGACGGTGTATCCGGTGCTGATCGAGGCGTACGCGGGGGTCGGCGATCTCAAGGCCGCGAGCAAGTCGGTGGAGCAGCTGCTCGATCTGCGCGGCGGGTCGGTGGCGCTGGCACAGGCGGGCGCGGTGTACCGGGAGCGGGGGTGGCGGGAGGACGCGGCCGCGTCGCTGACCGAGGCCGCCGCGTACGCCTCGACGCCGGTCCAGAAGGCGGACTGCCTGCGGCAGTTGGGGGACCTGGCGTGGGACCGGGGCGAGCCCGCTCAGGCGCTGGCGCAGTACGAGGCGGCGCTGCGCACGGATCCGGGCGCGCACGCGGCGCTGGCCGGCAAGGCCCGGGCGGAGCTCGCGCTCGGGCGCGCCACGGCCGCGCGGCACGACTACGCGACGGCGGTCGCGCGGCTGCCCCGGCCCGAATACCTCCTTGAACTGGGCGAGTTGTACGAGACGCAGGGGCTCGGCGCCGATGCCCGCGCGACGTACGAGCGGCTGCGCGTGCGGGCCGCCGCCGACGACGGGCACGGGGTGAGCGACACGCTCGTCCTGGCCCGCTTCGAGACCGACCACGGGTCGCCGGAGGCGGCGGTGGAGCGGCTGCGGGCCGAGTGGAAGCGCGCCCCGAGCGCGGCGGTGGCGGACGCGCTGGGGTGGGCGCTGTACCGGGCCGGGGACACGGAGGAGGCGCTCGGTTACGCGAAGAAGGCGGCGGAGAAGGGGGCGCGGACGGCGGCGTCCTCGTACCACCGGGGGCTGATCGAGCGCGACCTCGGGCAGGCAGGTCCGGCCCGGCGCGACCTGGACGAGGCGCTGCGCACCAACCCGTACTTCTCGCCGCTGGCCGCGGCGAAGGCCCGCGAGGCCCTGGACGCCCTGGGCGACCCGCCCGACGGCGGCCCGAAGGACATGTACGGGTCGACACCGGAGACTCCGCCGAGGACGGGGTCGTCGGAGCCGTCGGGGCCGGGCAACACGGGAACGGGTGCGGGGACGGGAACGGGTTCAGGTTCGGGGACGAGCTCCAACTCCGGCTCAGGAGCGCAGAAGCCGACCGGCTCCGGCCCGGGCAAGCCCCCCAGGCGCAAGCCGTAGATTCCCCCACCCCGCCCCTTCCCGAAAGCCCTGCGGGCAGCCGGGTAGGGAGGTGGGGGCTTCGCCCCCGGACCCCGGCGGGGCTGCCGCCCCTGCGCCCCGCTCAGACGTGCTGCGGGGAAGGCAGGGTCGCCCCCCTTCAAAACATGCTGCGACCCCCACGGGTCAGGTCCGTGGCGGTCGCAGGGTATTGACGGTACTTCAACTACCGCAGATGCAAGGCGAGTTGTGGGTCACAGGTTGCCGCGCTTCTCCTGCTCGCGCTCGATCGCCTCGAAGAGGGCCTTGAAGTTGCCCTTGCCGAAGCCCATCGAACCATGGCGTTCGATCATCTCGAAGAAGACCGTCGGGCGGTCCTGGACCGGCTTGGTGAAGATCTGGAGGAGGTAGCCGTCCTCGTCCCGGTCCACCAGGATCTTCAGCTCGCGCAGGGTCTCGACGGGCACGCGGGTCTCGCCCGCCCACTCCCCCAGCGTGTCGTAGTACGAGTCCGGGGTGTCCAGGAACGCCACGCCCGCCGCGCGCATCGCCCGTACCGTCGCGACGATGTCGTTCGTGGCGAGCGCGATGTGCTGGACGCCCGCGCCGCCGTAGAACTCCAGGTACTCGTCGATCTGGGACTTCTTCTTGGCGATGGCCGGTTCGTTGATCGGGAACTTGACCTTGAGCGTGCCGTCCGCGACCACCTTCGACATCAGCGCCGAGTACTCCGTCGCGATGTCGTCGCCCACGAACTCCTTCATGTTCGTGAAGCCCATGACCTTGTTGTAGAAGGCCACCCACTCGTTCATCCTGCCGAGCTCGACGTTGCCCACGCAGTGGTCGATGGCCTGGAAGGTGCGCTTGGCCGGCGGCTCGACGATCGGGGCGGCCTCGACGAAGCCGGGCAGGTACGGGCCGGTGTAGCCGGACCGGTCGACCAGGGTGTGCCGGGTCTTGCCGTACGTGGCGATCGCGGCCAGCACGACCGTGCCGTGCTCGTCCTTCAGCTCGTACGGCTCGGTGAGCCCGGTCGCGCCGTGCGCGGTGGCGTACGCGTACGCCGCGCGCGCGTCCGGGACCTCGATGGCGAGGTCGACGACGCCGTCACCGTGCTCGGCGACGTGGTCGGCCAGGAAGCGGCCGTGGTCGGTGGACGCCTTGATGACGGAGGTGAACACGAACCGGGCGGCGCCGTTCGTCAGGACGTACGAAGCGGTCTCGCGGGTGCCGTTCTCCGGTCCGGAGTAGGCGACCAGCTTCATGCCGAAGGCGGTCGAGTAGTAGTGCGCGGCCTGCTTGGCGTTGCCGACGGCGAAGACGACCGCGTCCATTCCCTTGACCGGGAAGGGGTCGGCCTGCCGGGCGGTTTCGGGTGTGGGATCGATAGTCAACGAGTTCTCTGCCATAGCGGCAGGCTCCCCCTGTGCCGCAAGGTGCGCAATAGTTTGTGTATCCGCTGGTCATAGTGACCAGCGACTGGCCAGTATGTGCGGGCGTTCTGTACATCATGACCATCGGGAGGGCGTCATGGCGATCGATCATCTGGACGGGCGGCTCATCGTGCTCCTGGCGCGGGAGCCGCGTATCGGGGTCCTTGAGGCGTCCCGGCGCCTGGGGGTGGCGCGCGGCACCGTGCAGGCGCGGCTCGACCGGCTTCAGTCGAATGGAGTCATCCGGGGATTCGGCCCGGACGTCGACCCTGCGGCGCTCGGCTACCCCGTCACCGCGTTCGCGACCCTGGAGATCAAACAGGGCCAGGGCGCCGACGTACGGGCACACTTGGCCACCGTGCCGGAGGTCCTGGAACTGCACACCACCACCGGCCACGGCGACATGCTCTGCCGCCTGGTGGCCCGCTCCAACGCCGATCTCCAGCGGGTGATCGACCGCGTCGTCGGTTTTGATGGCATCGTCCGGGCCTCCACGGCGATCGTCATGGAGAACCCCGTTCCGCTGCGGTTCATCCCGCTGGTGGAGCAGGCCGCGGAGGACTCCGTCAGGGGCTGAGGGCTCCGGGGCCGAGGGCTCCGCCGGAGCCGGGACTCCGTCCGAGGCCGAGGTCAGGTGGCGCGCTATGAGCTTCTGGAGCTATCTGTCCAGCCGCCATCAGCAGCTGCTCACCGACGCCTTCCAGCACGCGAGCGCCGTCTTGCAGTGCATGGTGATCGCGACCGTGCTCGGGGTCCTGATCGGCGTGCTCACGTATCGCAGCGGCTGGGCGGGCACGCTCGCCGTCACCTCCACCTCGACGGTGCTCACCATCCCCTCGCTCGCCCTGATCGGCCTGCTGATCCCGCTGGTGGGTCTCGGCGTCGCGCCCACGGTCATCGCGCTGACGCTGTACGGGCTGCTGCCGATCGTCCGCAACGCGATCGTCGGCCTGCGCGGGGTCGACCCCGCGCTCGTCGACGCGGCCAAGGGCATCGGCATGTCCCGGCCCGCCCGGCTGGTCCGGGTCGAGCTCCCGCTGGGCGGGCCGCTGTGCAGCTTGTTCAAGATCGACTGGAGCGGGTCGTCGACGGTGACGGTCGGCACGTCGGCCGGCCCCGGAACTGCACTCCGCCACGTTCACCAAGTACCCGGTGATCGCGGACCTGTTGAACCCGGTGACCGCCAAGCTGACGACGGCGGTGGCGCAGGACCTGAACGCCAAGGTCGACGTGGACGGCCGGGATCCGCACGACGTGGCGAAGGAGTGGCTGGTGGAACAGGGGTTCATCCGGAAGGGGTGAGGGGCGCGGGCCCAGGCGGGGCCCGGGCGCGGGGTGGGTCCAGGCGCGGGGCGCATCCGAAGGGCCGCGCAAAGAACTGGTTGCAAAGAAACCCTTGCAACGTCTCCTTTGCAAGGTTACGGTCCCGTCATGACGGAATCCGACACCGCGTCCGCACCCGATTCGCCCCACCCCCAGCCCCGCGAGCGCACCCTCGACGCACGCGCGCTGCGCGGCCTGGCCCACCCCCTGCGCATCCGCCTGCTCGGCGCGCTGCGGCACGACGGGCCCGCCACCGCCTCCCAACTGGCCGAAAAACTGGGCGAGTCCAGCGGGGCCACCAGCTACCATCTGCGCCAGCTCGCCGCCCACGGCTTCGTCGAGGACGACCCCGAGCGCGGCAAGGGCCGCGAGCGCTGGTGGAAGGCGGCGCACGGCGGCACCAGCATGCGCGACGACCTGCGCACCAGCTCCGACCCGGAGGTGCGCGGCGCCGCCGACCTCTTCCTGCACGAGGTCGCCACCATCCACACCCAGGAGCTGTCGACCTGGCTGGGCACCTCGCGGGACTGGCCCGAGGACTGGACCCTCAGCTCGGACCTGAGCGACTTCACTCTGCGGCTCACCGCCGGGCAGCTGCGCGAGCTGACCGAGAAGGCGCACCGGCTGGTCGAGAGCTACTACGACGTGGCGCACACGGACGACGAGGACACCGCCCAGGTCCGCGTCCACCTCCACGCCTTCCCCCGCAGGAGCCGCTGACCATGAGCGGCGACGGGGGAAACGAAAAGGGCGACCGGGAACGGATACCGCTGGCGGCCGTGCTGACCGCCAACACCATTTCCACGGCGGGCAGTTCGCTGACCCTGATCGGCGTCCCGTGGTTCGTGCTCCAGACCACCGGGAGCGCCGGGCGCGCCGGGGTCGTGGCGTTCTGCGCGACCCTGCCGATCGTCGTCTCGGCCGTGATCGGCGGCCCGGTCATCGACCGGCTCGGGCGGCGGCGGGTCAGCGTCGGCTCCGACCTGGTCTGCGCCCTCGCGATCGGCGCGATCCCGCTGCTCCACTACGCGGACGCGCTGCGGTTCTGGATGCTGTGCGCCCTGATGGCGCTGCACGGACTGGCCGCCACCCCCGGCCGTACCGCCCGCTATGTCCTGGTCCCCGACCTCGCCGAGCGCGCCGGTACGACCCTGACCCGCGCCGCGAGCCTCTTCGACGCGGTGTCGCGCGGGGCGCGGATGACGGGGGCGGCGCTGGCCGGAGTGCTGATCGCGCTGGTGGGCGCGGAGTCCGTACTGCTCCTGGACGCGCTGACGTTCGGCGCGTCCGCGCTGCTCGTGGCGCTCGGGATCCGGGGAATCCGCGCGGCCGATCCGGTACGGGACAAGGCGCCCGTCTCCCTGGCCACCTACAAGGCCGAACTCCGCGAGGGATACGCCTACTTGTTCCGCACCCCCCTGCTCCTCGGGGTCGTCCTGATGGTGATGATCACCAACGGCCTCGACCAGGGCTGGAACGCGGTCCTGCTGCCCGTGCACACCGAACGCGAACTGGGCGGCGCCACCCAACTCGGCCTGCTCACCGCCGCGTTCGGTGCGGGCGGCCTGCTCGGCGCGCTGCTGTACGGGGTGGTGGGCCACCGTTTCCCCAGGCGTACGGTGTTCACCGGGTGCTTCCTGCTGTGCGGCGCACCCCGCTTCGTGGTCGCCGCGCTGACCGGCTCGACGGCGCCGCTCGCCGTGACCATGGCGCTCGGCGGACTGGCGGGCGGGATGCTCAACCCGATCCTGACGACCGTGATCTACGAACGCGTCCCGCAGGAGCTGCGCAGCCGCGTCTCGGGAGCGATGACCGCGGGCTGCGAGGCGACGATGCCGCTCGGCGGCCTGGTGTCCGGACTCCTGGTCGACGGCGCGGGGGTGCGGACGGCGCTGCTGCTGGTGGGCGGGGTGTATCTGGCGACGACGCTGAGCCCGCTGGTGTTCCCGGCGTGGCGGACGATGGACGGACAACCTCCGGACACAGAGCCGCAGTTGACGAGAGCGGCGGCCCCTGTCAGCAGCTAGGGACGTCCCCGCCCTTGTCCAGGGCCTTGAGGGCCTGGACCGCGCCCGACAGGGTCGTGACGGGGACAAGGCGCAGCCCGTGCGGCAGCTCGGCCTTGGCGTCCGCGCACTCGGCCTTCGGTACGAGGAAGACGGTCGCCCCGTCCCGCCGGGCCGCCTGCGTCTTGAGCGAGACGCCGCCGACCGCGCCGACGGTGCCGTCGGCGTCGATCGTGCCCGTACCGGCGATGACCCTGCCGCCGGTGAGCTCGCCGCCGGAGCCGTCGCCGTCGAGCTTGTCGATGATCCCGAGCGAGAAGAGCAGCCCGGCGCTGGGCCCGCCGACGTCGGCGAGGTTGAGGGAGACCTTGACCTGGCCGGCGCCGAGGTGGAGCTGGTTCAGGGCGGCCGCGGTGGCGCTGTCCTGGGACTGCTTCATCTCGGCCTGGTTGTGCTCGGTGATCTCCTTGTCGCTGCCGCCGCTCGGATAGACCGAGTCATGGGGCATGACGGCCCGGTCGGTGCGGAACCACGCCCGTACGACGTCCGAGAGCCCGACGTCGGCGGACGGCCCGGTCGCCTCGATGGTCGTCATGCGCAGCTCACCGGTGGTGTGCCGGGCCGGTCTGCCCTCGATGGTGATCACCGGGGTGCCCTTGTCGTCACCGAGCACGTTCGCGGTCAGCCCCGGCTGCGCCACCGAGAACGGCAGCGGCGCGAAGCCGGCGACGGCCAGCAGCGCGACGACGGGGGCGGAGCCGATGGCGAGGTTGCGGAGGCGTGAGTGACGGGGGTGCACGGATCCAATGTATCGGGCGAGGTCGGGGACGCAGGGGGGCCGGGGGCGGGGGCCCGGGGCGGGGCCCGCCGAGTGCTCCGCTGGAGGTGCGGTCATTCGGCTGCGGGCCGCGTGTGGCTGGTCGCTCCCCCAAGTTCTCGGCTCCGCTCGAACAGGGGGGACCCCCATCGCGGCGGAGCCGCATATGTCAGAGCCCCGCGCCCCTCATGACGTCACCTCAGCGCGTCCGCCACTTCTCGGGCCGCGTCCACCACTCTCGGGCCGACCCGCTCGGGGACCGCGTCCGCGAGCATCACCACGCCGACACTTCCCTCTATGCCCGTCACCCCGACGAGCGGCGCCGCGGCCCCGCTGGCTCCGGCCTCCAGTTCGCCGTGGGTGAGGGTGAAGCCCGGGTCGACGAGGCCGCCGGCCTGGCGGGCGGAGAGGATGGCCCGGCCCGCCGCGCCCCGGTCGAGGGGGTGGCGGAACCCGGCCCGGTACGCCACGTGGTAGTCGGTCCAGGTCGGCTCGACGACCGCGACGGCGAGTGCGTCGGACCCGTCGACCAGGGTGAGGTGCGCGGTCGCCCCGATGTCCTCGGCGAGCGAGCGCAGCGCGGGCAGGGCCGCTTCCCGTACGAGCGGATGGACCTGCCGGCCGAGCCGCAGGACCCCGAGTCCGACCCGGGCGCGACCGCCCAGATCACGTCGTACGAGGGAGTGCTGTTCCAGTGTGGCGAGCAGACGGTAGACCACCGTCCGGTTGACGCCGAGTTTGTTGGACAACTCGGTGACGGTCAGGCCGTGGTCGGTGTCGGCGAGCAGCTTGAGGACACGCAGTCCCCGGTCGAGCGTCTGGGAGGTCTCCGCGGTCACGACGCCCACTCCTTATGGTGAGTCGTCGGCGGCCCTCTACGGAAATCGCGACACCGGTCCCGCGGCGTCGCGCACAGAGGCCGCCGGCAGGCCATGGCACCGGCTGCGCTCCGCGGCGGCGCTGCCACGGGGCGTTTGCATGGCGGGACAGTAGCGATCGGTCCCGCTCAGCGGAAGCCCTCGTCCAGAATCCGGGCGCGACCTTTGACAAGCCGGGGTATTGATCCCGGTTCGGGACCAAAGTCCAGGGCGCGCGGGACGTTGGTCCGCGCCGGGGACTTTGCCTTCCCATTACTGTGGCGAGTGTGCGGGGGCCGACCGTGGGGGCCGGACCCTCGCCGCCGCCCCCGTCCCCACGGGCGAAGAGCGGCGGGGCCCGGAGTCGCACCCGGGCCCCGCCGCCAGGACGGCCGGAAGTCCCTTTGGACGCAAGGGAGTTGCCCTCTGTGGACTCTGCGGACTCTGCGGACTCTGCGGACTCTGCGGACTCTGCGGACTCTGCGGACAGGGTCAGCCCGCGTCCGTCACTTCATCCGGGTGGCCCACTCCTGCACCTTCTTGATCCGCTCGCGGATCTGCCCGGCCGTGGCCTCGGCGCTCGGCGGACCGCCGCACACGCGCCGCAGTTCGGTGTGGATGACACCGTGCGGCTTGCCGCTCTGGTGGACGTACGCGCCGACCATCGTGTTCAACTGCTTGCGCAGTTCCAGGAGTTCCTTGTGGGAGACCACGGGACGGCGCTCGGCGGGCACCTCCAGCAGATCGGCCTCGGCGGCCGGCTTCTGGCGGCTGTGCGCGATCTGCCGGGCCTGCCGCTTCTGGAGCAGCAGCTGCACCTGGTCGGGTTCGAGGAGCCCGGGGATCCCGAGGTAGTCCTGCTCCTCCTCGCTCCCCGGGTGCGCCTGCATGCCGAACTCGGCGCCGTCGTACAGGACCCGGTCGAAGACGGCGTCCGACTCCAGGGCCTCGAAGGGGAGCATGTCCTGCTCGCCGGTGTCCTCGTCCTGCTGCTTCTCGGCCTCGGCGAGGAGCTTGTCCTCTTCGGCGTACGGGTCCTCTTCCCCATCCTTCTTCGGCTTGTCGAGCACGTGGTCGCGCTCGACCTCCATCTCGGAGGCGAAGCCGAGGAGGGTGGGGATGGTGGGCACGAAGACGGAGGCGGTCTCGCCGCGCCGCCGCGACCGTACGAAACGGCCGACGGCCTGGGCGAAGAAGAGGGGCGTGGAGATCGTGGTGGCGTACACGCCGACGGCGAGCCGGGGCACGTCGACGCCTTCGGACACCATACGGACGGCGACCATCCAGCGATCGTCGCTGTGGCTGAACTCGTCGATCTTCTTCGAGGCCCCGTTGTCGTCGGAGAGAACGACGGTCGCCTTGTTGCCGGTGATCTCCCGGATGAGCTTGGCGTAGGCGCGGGCGGAGTCCTGGTCGGAGGCGATGACGAGGGCTCCCGCGTCCGGGATGCCCTTGCGGACCTCGGTCAGCCGCTGGTCGGCGGCGCGCAGCACGTTCGGCATCCAGTCGCCGCGCGGGTCGAGCGCGGTGCGCCAGGCCTGCGAGACGGCGTCCTTGGTGAGCGGCTCCCCGAGCCGCGCCTCGATCTCGTCACCGGCCTTGGTGCGCCAGCGCATGTTGCCGCTGTAGGAGAGAAAGATGACGGGCCGCACGACGCCGTCGCCGAGGGCGTTGCCGTAGCCGTAGGTGTAGTCGGCGGAGGAGCGCCGAATCCCGTCGTTCCCTTCCTCGTACGTGACGAAGGGAATGGGATTGGTGTCGGACCGGAAGGGGGTGCCGGTGAGGGCGAGCCGCCGCGTGGCCGGGTCGAACGCCTCCAGACAGGCCTCGCCCCAGGACTTCGAGTCCCCCGCGTGGTGGATCTCGTCGAGGATGACGAGGGTCTTGCGCTGCTCGCACCGGTTGCGGTGGAGCATGGGCCGCACGCCGACGCCGGCGTACGTCACGGCGACCCCGTGGTAGTCCTTGCTCAACGGCCCCGCGCTGTAGTCCGGATCGAGCCGGATGCCTATCCGCGCCGCCGCCTCCGCCCACTGCTTCTTCAGGTGCTCGGTCGGCGCGACGACGGTGATCTGCTGCACGACATGGTGGTGCAGCAGCCACGACGCGAGCGTCAGCGCGAACGTCGTCTTGCCGGCGCCGGGCGTGGCGACGGCGAGGAAGTCGCGGGGCTGCTCCTGGACGTACTTCTCCAGCGCCCCCTGCTGCCAGGCACGCAGCTTGTTGGCGGTGCCCCAGGGGGCGCGGCCGGGAAAGGCGGGTGAGAGGTGGTGGGAGGCGGTAGTAGTCACGGTCTCCGGTTCGTGCGGTCGGGGCGGGCGGGGCGGGGTGCGGTGCTTTGCGGGCCGGTTGTACGTCGGCTGTACGTCGGCGTTACGTGGGTCGGCGTTACGTACGACAACCGGGCCACCTTACCGGTGGGGCGGTCTTGATCCGGGGTCGGCGGGGCGGGTGGGGGGCGGGGTGAGAGCGGCTTCACATACGGGGGGCTGCGCCCCCGGACCCCCGAAGCGGGGTGCAGGGGCGGAGCCCCGCCCGGGGGTCCGGGGGGCGGAGCCCCCGAGGGGGTGCAGGGGCGCAGCCCCGCCCGGGGGTCCGGGGGCGGAGCCCCCGGGGAACCGCCCCGCCCCCCGGGCGCCCCCCCCCCCCCCCCCGCGGGGGGGCCGGGGGGCGGGGGGGGGGGGGGCCCCCCCCGCCCCCCCCCCCCCCCCCCCCGCCCCCCCCCCGCCCCCGCGCCCCTGAAGGAGGGCCCGAAGGGCCCATCCAAGGGGCGCGGGGAACTGCGCGACCAGCCCCCACCGGGCCGCAGACGAAACGACAACCCCCGGAGGGTTTAGGGAAGGGGCGGGGTGGGGGAAAACGGGCGTCAGCCCCCACCGGCCCGCAGACGAACCCCGGGCCCAAAACCCGTCACGCCCCCTCCCGGAACCGCGTAGTCCGATGCACCGGATCCGTGTCGATCTTCGGGATCACATGCTCCCCGATCAGCCGGATCGTGTTCATGGTGTCCGCGTACGGCACACCGATCGGCAGCCCGAAGGACAGCTGGTCCGCCCCCGCCTGCTCCCACCGCTTGCACTGCGCCGTGACCTCGTCCGGATCGCCGCAGATCATCAGCTCCTCCGCGATGAGGAGTTCGATGATCTCCGTGGTGTACTCGGGCAGCAGCTCGGGCCACTCCGGCACGCCCTCGGGCCGAGGGAACGTGTCGTGGTAACGGAACACCAACGACTGGAGCCGGTTCAGACCGCCCGCCGCCGCGATCGCCACCGCCTCGTCGTGGGTCTCCGCACAGATCGCCGTCGACGTCACCATCACGTTGTCGTTCACGAAGTCCGCGATCGGCTCCGCCTCCCGTATCGCCGTCTTGTACTGCTCCAGGACCCACTCCATGTCCGAGACCTTCTGGACGGAGAAGCCGAGGACGCCCAGGCCCTTCTTCGCGGCCATGGCGTACGAGGAGGGGGACCCTGCGGCGTACCACATCGCGGGGTGCGACTTCCCGTACGGCTTGGGCAGGACCTTGCGCGGGGGCAGCGACCAGTGCTTGCCCTGGAACCCCACGTACTCGTCCTGGAGCCACATCTTGGGGAACTCGGCGATCGTCTCCTCCCAGATCTCCTTGGTGTGGTTCATGTCGGTGACGCCCGGCATGAACCCCAGGATCTCGTGGGAGCCCGCACCCCGCCCGGACCCGAACTCGAAGCGGCCTTCGCTGAGGTGGTCCAGCATCGCGACCTTCTCCGCGACCTTGACCGGGTGGTTCACCGCCGCCAGCGGGTTGAAGATGCCCGAGCCGAGGTGGATGCGCTCGGTGGCGTGGGCGAGGTAGCCGAGGAAGACCTCGTTGGCCGACAGGTGCGAGTACTCCTCCAGGAAGTGGTGCTCGGAGGCCCAGGCGTACTTGAAGCCGGACTTGTCCGCCTGGATGACGTATTCGGTCTCCTCCATCAGCGCCTTGTGCTCCGCCTGGGGATCGACCGACGAGCGTGCCACGGGCACGTATCCCTGTACAAACAGTCCGAATTCCAAGGAGGTTCACCGTCCCTGTCAGCGTTTCCCGACATAGTTTCTGACGCATCGTCAGGTCTGTGCGATACGGCGACTGTTCCACCGGCGTCCGGCGCCGTCAATACCTGACACTGAGTCAGAAAAGGCTCACCCCGGCGAGCCAGCCACCGTCGATGACGAACGGCTGGCCGGTGATGTACGCGGAGTCCTCGCTGGTCAGGAAGAGCGCCAGCGCCGCGACCTCCTCCGGCCGCCCGATCCGCCCGAGCGGCACCAGCTTCTTGTAGAGCTCGGCCACCGCCTCCTTGGCCGCCTCGGGGTCGGCGGCCGGGTCCAGGGCCGCCGGGTTGGTCATCGGGGTGTCCACCGCCCCCGGGCACACCGCGTTCACCCGGATCCCCTTGGCCGCGAGCTCCACGGCCGCGACGCGGGTGAGGCCGAGGATGGCGTGCTTGGTGGCGGCGTACGCGCCGACGTACGCCATGCCCGTCAGGGCCGTGTAGGAGGCGGTGTTGACGATGGTGCCGCCCCCGGCCGCCTCGATCTCGGGCGCCACGTGCTTGATGCCGAGGAAGGCGCCGACCTGGTTGACCTGGATGATCGCCTGGAACTCGTCGAGCGGGGTCGACACGAGCTCGTTGAAGCGGAGGATGCCCGCGTTGTTGACCAGTCCGTCGATGTGCCCGAAGGCGTCTTTGGCCGATGCGACCGCGGCCGTCCACTGCTCCTCGTCCGAGACGTCCAGGTGCACGAACCTGGCCGTCTCCGGGCCCAGTTCCTTGGCCACCGCCTCGCCCTGCTCGTCCAGGACGTCCGAGAGGACGACCTTGGCGCCCTCGGCCGCGAACAGCCGCGCCTCCTGCTCGCCCTGTCCGCGCGCCGCGCCGGTGACCAGGATGACCCGCCCGTCGAGCTTGCCCATGCCGTACTCCCTAGGTGGTGAGGTGTGGAGCCACGTCGGCGGCGAACGCCGCGATCTGGTCGATGAGTTCGGTACGGCTACGGGAGCGGAAGCGCAGCTGGATCTGCTGGACGCCGAGGGCGGCGTACTCGCGCAGGGAGTCGGCGAGGGCGTCGGGCTTGCCGCTGAGGGTGCGCCGCCCCAGGTTCCACCGGGCCTCGCCGACGTACAGGGGCTCGGCGATGGCCCCGATGACGATCGGCCGCTCGACGCCGTGCCGCTCGCGCAGCTCCCGTATCCGCGCGATCTGCTCGGGCAGCCGGTCGCGCGGGTCGCCCTGCGGCAGCCACCCGTCACCGCGCAGGGCGGCACGCCGCACGGCGGCGGGCGAGGAGCCGCCGACCCAGATGGGCACGTTCGCCTGGACGGGCCGGGGCCGCTGCCCGAGGTCCGCGAAGTCGAACCGGTCGCCGTGGAACTCGGGGTACTCCTCGGGCCCGAGCGCCGCCCGCAGCGCGTCGACGGTCTCGTCGAGTACGGCTCCGCGCCCCGCGAAGTCGACCCCGAGCGCCTCGAACTCCTCCTGTACGTGCCCGGCCCCGACCCCGAGGATCAGCCGGCCGCCGCTGAGGTGGTCGAGGGTCGCGTACTGCTTCGCCGTGAGCAGGGGGTGGCGCAGGCCGACGACCGCGACGTGGCTGAGCAGCCGGACGCGGGTGGTGATCGCGGCGAGGTAGGCGAGGGTGGCGACCGGGTCGTACCAGGTGGTGCTCATCGCGGCCGCCAGGCGGCGCGGGACGGCGACGTGGTCGCAGGTGGCGAGGTAGTGGAACCCGGCGCGGTCGGCGGCCCGGGCCACCTCGGCGAGATCGTCCGGGGTGGCACCGGCTTCCCAGGGTTCGGCGAACAGGGTGCTCTGGGACTGGATGGGGAGCTGCATCCCGTGGACGAGCCCGTGCTCCGCCGCCGCTGCTGCCGTCATGCCGCCCGCCTCCACCGATCTGACGATCCGTCAGTCATGCGCTGACGCGCCCATGGTGATAGCTGACGGATCGTCACGCAAGGGGGTGGGCGGGGGGCCGGGATGCCCGGGAGGTGGCCGGGCCCGGGTTCAGCCCAGCAAGGCGTACACGGTGGAGGCCCGGGCCACGACCGCGTCGTCCACCGTGAGACCGATCTCGGCGAACGCCATCCGCTTGACGAGCTTGACGACCCGGGCGTCGATGAGGACGTCGGCGTCGACGACGGGCCGCAGGAACGAGGTCGACTGCTGCACGGTGGTCATCGGCCCGTACGCCCCCCGGGCCGCCGAGATCGCGATCACCGTGGCCGTGTCGGCCCCGGCCATCATCACCTGCCCCGAGAGCCCGCCCCCGTCCCGGGCCAGCTGCGCGTCCCACGGCAGCCGCAGCAGGGCGTGCTCGGCGTCCACTTCGACGACGCTCAGCCCGAGATCGAGCACCCAGGGCGCGAAGTTGTCGGCGAGGATCTTGTCGGCTTCGGCGGGGGTGATGGTGTGGGAAGTCATGAGGGGATGGTGGCGGGGGCGGGGGCGCGGTACAAGACCGTCGGGGCGGCCCGGGCAGGCCGTTGGCGCGGGGCGTCACGCGTACCGCGGGGAACCCGGCGCCCCGCCGCGCGGGGCCGGACCGATCGCCCGGCACGTCACGCGCCCCGCCGGGCAGGGCCGGGCCGGGCATCACCCCGCGCGGCCCCGGCGCCCCGCCGGACGTCACCCCCGCGCAGCCCGTGCCCGATGTCGCCTCACCCCGCCCACAGCCCCTCCCCCGTCAACCCCAGCAGCTCGATCGCGTTGCCCCGCACGATCCGCTCCACCACGTCCGGGCGCAGGTGGGCCATCTGGGACTCGCCGACCTCCTTCGACTTCGGCCAGGTGGAGTCGGAGTGCGGGTAGTCCGTCTCGTACAGGACGTTGCCGATGCCGATCGCCCCCAGGTTGCGCAGGCCGAACGCGTCGTCGAAGAAGCAGCCGTAGACGTGCTCCGCGAAGAGTTCGGACGGGGGACGGTGGACCTTGTCGGCGACTCCGCCCCAGCCCCGGTTCTCCTCCCAGACCACGTCCGCGCGTTCCAGGATGTACGGGATCCACCCGATCTGGCCCTCCGCGTACATCACCCGCAGCCGGGGGAAGCGCTCGAACTTGCCGCTCATCAGCCAGTCGACCATCGAGTAGCAGCAGTTGGCGAACGTGATCGTCGAGCCGACGGCCGGCGGGGCGTCGGCCGACGTCGACGGCATCCTCGACGACGAGCCGATGTGCATCGCGATGACCGTGCCCGTCTCGTCGCACGCCGCCAGGAACGGGTCCCACTCGTCGGTGTGGACGGAGGGCAGCCCGAGGTGCGGGGGTATCTCCGAGAACGCCACCGCCCGCACCCCCCGCGCCGCGTTGCGCCGGACCTCCGCCGCCGCGAGCTCCGCGTCCCAGAGCGGGATGAGGGTGAGCGGGATGAGCCGCCCCTCGGCCGTCGGGCCGCACCACTCCTCCACCATCCAGTCGTTGTACGCCCGCACCGAAAGGAGTCCCAGCTCCCGGTCCGCCGCCTCGGTGAACGTCTGGCCGCAGAAGCGGGGGAACGTCGGGAAGCACAGCGCCGACTGGACATGGTTGACGTCCATGTCCGCCAGCCGATCCGGGACGCTGTACGAGCCCGGCCGCATCTGTTCGTACGTGATCACTTCGAGGCGTATCTCGTCCCTCGCGTATCCGACCGCCGTGTCCAGCCGCGTCAGCGGGCGGTGCAGGTCCTCGTACACCCACCAGTCGCCGATCGGGCCCTCGTCGCCCGGGGCGCCCATGACGGGGGCGAACTTCCCACCGAGGAACGTCATCTCCTTGAGCGGGGCGCGGACCACCCGCGGGCCGATGTCGCGGTACTTCGACGGGAGCCGGTCCTGCCAGACGTGCGCGGGCTCCACCGTGTGGTCGTCCACCGAGATGATCTTCGGGAAGGTCTCCTCCCCGACCTCCCCACCGGCATCCGTACCCGTCCCCGTAGCGGTCTGCGTACCGTTCGTCATGGCCGTCTCCGTCGCCGTGTCCGTGACGTTCTCCATAAATCTTCACGGTAGCCCTGATCTGACGATCCGTCAGCTACTCGCGCACAACCGCCACCGCCGTCCCGGCCTCGCCCCGGCCCGATCCGCACAACACCCCCGTAACCCCCCGCACCGGTCGCACCTCGGCCACTCGCCCGTCACTCCTCGGCCATTCGTCCCGCCCTTCCCGGCCCACCACGGCTGTCCATCCCCTGGACCGCGCTGTCGACAGGCGCCCTCAACGTGTAACGACTGTGTGCAGAGGCCTTGTGCAGAGCGTCACCCGTAGCTGACGCGCATGCCATGGACAGGGCAGACTGGCACGGGCATTACCAGCGCTACGGGGGCACAGGGGGTCGCTATGGACCGAAACGGCGAGCCGCGCATTCCGGAGCAGAGGACTCCGGTCCCGGCAGCGGACACCGGCCAGGCCGAGGAGGAGGGCCTGCGCTTCGGCGTGCTCGGACCCGTGCGCGCCTGGCGCGGCACCGAGGCACTGCCGTCCGGCGCGCCGCAGCAGCGCGCGCTGCTCGCCGCGCTGCTGCTGCGCGACGGCCGCACCGCCACCGCCGCCGAGCTGATCGACGCCATCTGGGGCGACGAGCCGCCGTCGCAGGCGCTGGCCGCTGTACGCACGTACGCCTCCAGGCTGCGCAAGACGCTGGGCCCGGGCGTCCTGGTCAGCGAGTCGGGCGGGTACGCCATCCGGCTCGCCTCCGGGGTCCTCGACCTCGCGAGCGCCCAGGAGCTGGCCGCCGAGGCCGAGAAGGCGCGGGCGGGCGGGGACCCATGCCGGGCCCGCGAGCTGCTGAAGAGCTCGCTGGCGATCTGGACCGGCGAACCGCTCGCCGGCATCCCCGGCCCCAACGCCGACACCGAGCGGACCCGGCTCGCCGAGTGGCGCCTCCAGCTCATCGAGGCGCGGCTCGACATGGAGCTGGACGCCGGGTGCCACGCCGAGGCCGTCTCCGAGCTGACCGCGCTCACCGCCGCGCACCCGCTGCGCGAGCGGCTGCGGGAGCTGCTGATGCTCGCGCTGTACCGCAGCGGGCGCCAGGCCGAGGCCCTCGCCGTGTACGCGGACACCCGCAGGCTGCTCGCCGACGAACTCGGCGTCGACCCCCGCCCCGAGCTCGCGCGCCTGCAGCAGCGCATCCTCCAGGCCGACGAGGACCTGGCCCGCCCCGCCGAGGCCCCGGCCGCGCCCGCGCCGGTCAAGGTGGCCCAGCTCCCGGCCTCCGTGCCAGACTTCACCGGTCGCGCCTCCTTCGTCCAGGAGCTCTCCGCGCGGCTGGCCGCCGCCGACACCACCGTGATGGCCGTCTCCGCGCTCGCGGGCATCGGCGGCGTGGGCAAGACGACGCTCGCCGTGCACGTGGCCCACGCGGCCCGCCCGCACTTCCCCGACGGCCAGCTCTACGTCGACCTCCAGGGCACCGCGCCGCGCGCCAGCGAGCCGGAGACCGTGCTCGGCTCGTTCCTGCGCGCGCTCGGCACCCCGGACCGGGCCATCCCCGACTCGCTGGAGGAGCGCGCGGCCCTGTTCCGCTCGACGCTCGACGGCCGCCGGGTCCTGGTCCTGCTCGACAACGCGCGCGACGCGGCCCAGGTGCGTCCGCTGCTGCCCGGCACGGCGGGCTGCGCGGCCCTCGTCACCAGCCGCATCCGCATGCTGGACCTGGCCGGGGCGCATCTGGTCGACCTGGACGTGATGTCCCCGGACGAGGCGCTGCAGCTCTTCACGAAGATCGTCGGGGAGGAACGGGTCGGCGCGGAGCGGCAGTCGGCGCTCGACGTCGTCGCCGCCTGCGGCTTCCTCCCGCTGGCCATCCGTATCGCCGCCTCCCGGCTCGCCTCGCGCCGCACCTGGACCGTCTCCGTCCTCGCCGCGAAGCTCGCCGACGAACGCCGCCGCCTGGACGAGCTCCAGGCCGGCGACCTCGCGGTCAAGGCCACCTTCGAACTCGGCTACGGCCAGCTGGAGCCCGCCCAGGCCCGCGCGTTCCGGCTGCTCGGCCTGCCCGACGGGCCGGACATCTCGCTGGCCGCGGCCGCCGCCGTACTCGACCTGCCCCGGCAGGAGACCGAGGACCTGCTCGAATCCCTCGTCGACACCAGCCTGGTGGAGTCCGCGGCCCCCGGCCGCTACCGCTACCACGATCTCGTACGGCTCTACGCGCGTGCATGCGCCGAACGCGACGAGGAGCCGCCGTCCGAGCGGGCCGCCGCGATGTCCCGGCTGCTCGACTTCTACCTGTCGACGGCGGCCCGGGTGTACGCGATCGAGCGGCCGGGCGACCGGCTGGTGGAGCACCTGGCGCCCACCCGCTACCCCGGCCTCGCCTTCGCCGACGGCCACGAGGCCGTCGACTGGCTGTACGCCGAGGCCAACTGCCTGCTGGCGTGCGTCCACCAGTGCGCGGGCGACCCGGCGATGCTGCGGCGCGCGGTGGACCTGCTGTGGGCCGCGAAGGACCTCGCCGAGTCGGGGGCCAACTCGCGGCAGTACGAGACCACGGCGGCCGCGATCCGCGACACCGCCCACGCGGCGGGCGACGCGGGCGCCGAGGGGCGGGCGCGGCTCGCGCTCTCCACGGTCCTGCTCGTCTCCGGCCGCTTCGAGCAGGCCGACGAGGAGGCCCGGGTCTCCTCGCTGCTCGCCAAGGAGGCCGGTGACCCGATGCCCGCCGGGGTGGCGCCCAACGACCGCGGGATCATCGCGTTCTACCAGAACCGGCACGCCGACGGTGAGCGCTTCCTCCAGGAGGCGATCGACAACTACCGCGCGGACGGCAACCGGCCGGGCGAGGCCAGCGCGCTGTGCAACCTCTCCCGTATCCACGTGAACATGGGCCGTACGTCCAGCGCGGTCGAACTCGCCCAGCGCGGCCTCGACATCTTCAACGAGATGGGCTTCGCGCTGCGGGTCGCCAACGCCCGCTTCGCGCTCGGCATCGCGCTGACCCGGGCGGGCCGCCTGGACGAGGCGCTCGCCCAACTCGGCGAATCGCTGCGCGTCTTCCAGGACAACCGCCAGCGCCTGTGGGAGGGCACCACCCACTTCCGCATCGCCGAGGCCCACTTCGCCGCGCGCCGCCCCGCCCGCGCCGCCCAGCACGCCGAACAGGCGCTCGCGCTGCGGTGCATCGGGGGCGAGTGGATGCGGGGCAACGTCCTGACGACCCTGGGCCGCGCCCTCGACCAACTCGGCCAGGCCGACCGCGCCCGGGCCTGCTGGCGCGAGGCGCTGGCGATCTACGAGTCGACGGGCGCGGCGGAGGCGAAGGACGTACGGCAGCTGCTGAGCCCGATGGCGGCGGCGTAGTCGGCGGGTCGGTTCCGGCACCGCGAACGGTCCGGCGACGGCCCGGCAGCAGTCCGGCAGGGGGCGGCTCATCGTCCCCTGCCGGAGCCGTTTAGCCATCGTTTATCGACCCTCGGCACTCTCTTACTCAACGATCCGCCGCGTCGGGGGGCAGGCGGATCTGCGGTGGGCCTCCCCGCTACTGTGGACGGCCCTTAAGTGCCCGCCCGGCGACCCTCGGGGGAGCCGCCGGGCGGGCACCGGTTCACACCAGCACGACATGCAGGAAACTCAGGGGAGCTGAACACGATGAGTGACGCGAAGAAGACCGAGATCGGTGACATCACCACGCAGGAGAACCACGCCGGGAACCCGGGTTCCGGCACGGGCTCCGGCACGGTCCGCCCGCTGGAGAACCACGCGGGCCTGCTCGGCGACGGTGGCACCGTCAAGCCGATGGAGAACCACGCGGGACTCGTCGGCGGCGGCGTCGTGAGGCCCCTTGAGAACCACGCCGGACTGCTCGGCGACGACGGCACGATGAAGCCGATGGAGAACCACGCCGGCCTCATCGGCGGCGGCCCGGTCAAGCCCATGGAGAACCACGCGGGCCTGATCGGCACGGCGGTCCTCAAGCCCGACGAGAACCACGCGGGCTCCGAGGAAGCGTAGCCACCGCGAGCGGGGGTCGGCCGCGGCGACCCGGAGGGGGGAGCCGCCGCGGCCGAACGCCCACGGGGGGAAAACGGGGGCGTACGGGGGACGTACGGGGGCCCCACCGGAGAGGACGTACGGGGGAACGTACGGGGGAGTCCTCTCCGGGGGGAACGTACGGGGGAATCGGGGGACAACGGGGGAACTCGGGGGAACGGGGGACTCAGAGAAACGGGGGAACTCGGGGGACAACGGGGGAACGCCAAAGGAATAGGCCTCGGGGGAGGCCGGGGGCGCGCATTTGGGGATGCGCGCCCCCAACGGGGGACCAAGCGCCCCGCGGCCGGACGTGCCGCGGGGCGCTGGTTTGTGTCCGGGATGCACCGCTGGTGGGTCGATCGGGACTGTCGCCAGGCGCCCGCACCGCCATCACGGCAGCCGAGTCCCACGATGATTCAAGGCCCACGCCATCTCAACTCGTGCTTCAGCATGCCGCCAGGCGGTCGCGCCGGCTACTTCGCGAAGGTCACCATCAAGGCGAAGCGCCCAGGGTTCGGGGCCGGAGGCCAAAGCGAGGCGCGGGGGCGAGCCCGACCCACCCCGGACCGGGGTGCAGGGGGCGCGGCCCCCGCCAGGGAGACCCGGGGGCACAGCATTCAGGGGTGCGGCGGCGTAGCCCTGCCCGGGGGTACGGGGGCAGCGCCCCCGAGCGGGGTGCAGGGGCCGCAGGCCCCGCTGGGGGTTCGGGGGCGCAGCCCCGCTGCCCGCCCGCCCTCAGCCGGAGTTCCGGGCGTAGCCCCGGAGCGGGGTGCAGGGGGCGCAGCCCCCGCCCGGGGCCCCCGGGGGCGGAGCCCCCGGGGGCCCCTCCCCCCACCCGCCCCCGGAGGGTTCAGGTAACGGGCGGGGTGGGGGATCTCAGGGCTCGTTTCAGGACCTTTCCGCTCGCGTTCCGCGGTAGCTCCCCCACCCACTCCACCTCCCGCGGCACCTTGTAGTTCGCCAGCTCCCGCCGCGCCCACGCGATCAGCTCGTCGGACGTCAGCGGAGAGTCGGGGCGGGGCACCACGTACGCCTTGCCGACCTCCCCTAGGCGCGGGTCCGGGACTCCGATCACCGCGACCTCGGCCACCCCGGGGTGCAGGCCGAGCACCTGCTCGATCTCGGCGGGGTACGCGTTGAAGCCGCCGACGATGAACATGTCCTTGATCCGGTCGGTGATCCGCAGGTTCCCGGACGCGTCCAGGACACCCACGTCCCCCGTCCGCAACCATCCGTCGGCCGTCATCGCGGACGCCGTCGCCGCCTCGTCCTCGAAGTACCCGCCCATCACGTTGAATCCGCGCACCTGGATCTCGCCCGGCGAGCCGAGCGGAGCCTGCGAGCCCGACGCCGCCAGTACCCGTACCTCCGTACCCGGTATCGCCCGTCCCGACGTCGAGGCGATCACCTCCGCCGCATCCCCCCGGCGGCACATCGTGACGATCCCGCTCGCCTCCGACAGCCCGTACGCCGTGAGCACCGTCCCGATGCCCAGCTCGGACCGGAGGCGTTCGACCAGGCGCAAGGGAACGACCGCCGCCCCCGTCACCACCAGCCGCAGCGCCGACAAGTCGTGGGCGGTGCGCGCCGGGTGGTCGAGGAGCTGCTGGTGGAGGGTGGGCGGGCCGGGCAGGACCGAGATGCGCTCGGCCGCGATGTTCGCCAGCACCGCGCCGACGTCGAACACCGGCTGCGGCACCATCGTCGCACCCCGCGTCAGACAGGCGATGATCCCCGCCTTGTACCCGAAGGTGTGGAAGAACGGGTTGACGATCAGGTACCGGTCGCCCTCCCGCAGGCCCGCCAGCTCGCTCCAGATGTCGTAGCACCGCAGCGTCTGCGCATGGGTGATCACCGCCCCCTTGGGGCGTCCCGTCGTCCCGGACGTGTAGATGATGTCCGAGGCGGCGGACGGGTCGACCGCATCGGCACGACGCCGCACATCCGCCGTCGCCACCGACTCCCCCTGCGCCAGGAAGTCCTTCCACGCCCGGAAGTCGTCCGGCGCGTCCTCCGCCAGCACCACCACCTGCTCCAGGTGGGGAAGGCCGGGCAGCGGGCCGCAGGAACCGGCTCCCTCGGCGGCCGCACGCCGCAACATGGCAACGTACGACGTCCCCAGGAACGTTCCCGTCACGAACAGCACCTTCGCCCGGCTGCGCGCCAGTACGTACGCCGCCTCCGCCCCCTTGAACCGGGTGTTCAGCGGCACGAGCACCGCCCCGGCCGTGACCGCGCCCAGCGCGCTGACGATCCAGTCGAGCGTGTTCGGCGCCCACACCGCGACCCGGTCGCCCGGCTCGACCCCGGCCGCCATGCACGCGGCCGCCGCCCGTTCGACCCGCTCGCCCAGCTCCGCGTACGAGAGGCGGGTGCGGCCCTCGACGACCGCCTCGCGCCGCCCGTACCGCTCGGCCGCGCTCCGCACGAGCCTCCCGACGGAGCCCCACTCCAGGTCGCCCCGGGTGCCCGAGCCCCGGGTGCCCGCGTCCCGCCCGTCCAGGTCCTCCCGCATGGCAAGCCCTCCCACCGCGCTAGCTGACTACCCGTCAGATTAGCTGTAGCCTTCCTCGCTGTCAGCAGCGGTGCACCGCGGGCAGCACGGCGGTGGCGTACGGCGATCGCGGAGGTGGCGGATGTCGATACTCAAGGACGCGACGGCAATAGCCGGGATCGGGCAGACGAGGTTCGCCCGCCAACTGCCCGAATCCGAGAAGGCGTTGGCCTGCCGGGCCATCCTCGCCGCGCTCGACGACGCCGGGATCTCCCCGTCCGAGGTGGACGCGTTGGCCTCGTACACGATGGAGGAGACCGACGAGGTCGAGATCGCCAAGTCGATCGGGGCGGGCGACCTCACCTTCTTCGGCAAGGTCGGGTTCGGCGGCGGTGGCTCGTGCGCGACCGTGGCCCATCTCGCCTCCGCCGTCGCCACCGGACAGGCCGGCGTCGGGGTCGCCTGGCGCTCGCGCAAGCGCGGCAGCGGACCGCGCCCGTGGAAGAACACCGCGGTCCAACTCCCCACCCCCGCCCAGTGGACGCGCCCCTTCGGGCTGCTCAGACCCGCCGACGAGATCGGCATGCTGGCCCGCCGCTATATGCACGAGTACGGCGCCACCCGCGACCACCTCTTCAACGTCGCCCTCGCCTGCCGCAACCGCGCCAACCAGAACCCGGCCGCGATCATGTACGAACGCCCGCTCACCCGCGACATGTATATGACCTCCCGCTGGATCAGCGAGCCGCTCTGCCTCTTCGACAACTGCCTGGAGACGGACGGCGCGCTGGCCTGCGTGATCGTCTCCGCCGACCGCGCCCGCGACTGCCGGCACCGGCCCGTCTACGTGCACTCCGCCGCCCAGGGCCTGCCCGCCCAGCACCACGGCATGGTCAACTACTGGAACGAGGACCCGCTCACCGGGCCCGCCTGGACCGCCGCCCGACACCTGTGGAAACAGGCCGACTTCGGGCCCGAGGACGTCGACGTCGCCCAGATCTACGACGCCTTCACCCCCCTCATCCCGCTCTCCCTGGAGGGCTACGGCTTCTGCGGCCGGGGCGAGGGCGCCGCCTTCACCGAGGGGGGCGCCCTGGAGATCAGCGGGCGGCTGCCGCTGAACACCGGCGGCGGCGGGCTCAGCGAGGCGTACGTCCATGGCTTCAACCTCATCAACGAGGGCGTGAAGCAGCTGCGCGGCACCTCCACCGCGCAGGTGCCCGACGCCACCACCTGCCTGGTCACGGCCGGTGAGGGCGTGCCCACCTCGGCCCTACTGCTCAGGAGTTGAGATGCCGTCCCCCCTGCCCGCGCCCCTCCTCAACCCCGTCCCGGACGACGACGGCGAGCCCTTCTGGACGTACGCGGCCCGGGGCGAACTCCGCGTCCAGGCCTGCGCCGCCCCCGAGTGCGGGCGGCTGCGCTTCCCGCCCCGGCCGTGCTGCCCGCACTGCCACTCCTTCGACAGCGAGTGGCGGCTGATGTCGGGACGCGGCCGCATCTGGTCGTACGTCCTGCCCCATCCGCCGCTCCTGCCCGCCTACGCCGCCCAGGCCCCGTACAACGCCGTCGTCGTCGAACTCGCCGAGGACCCGCTGATCCGGCTCGTCGGCAATGTGGTCGCGGCGCCTAACGCGCCGCTGGACTCGGTGGACCCGGCCCGGCTGCGGATCGGCGCGCGCGTGCAGGTCGCGTTCACCGAGACCGACGGCGTCACCGTGCCGCGCTGGCTCCTGGAGCGCTCATGACACTGCGCACCGAGCGGGACAAGGAGACCGGCGTCGCGGTCGTCACCCTCGACCGCCCCGAGAAGCACAACGCCATCGATCTGGCGACCGCCGCCGAACTGGCCGCCGTCTGGCGGGAGTTCCGCTACGACGACGAGGTACGGGCGATCGTCCTGACGGGCGCGGGCGAGAAGGCGTTCTGCACCGGCATCGACCGCTCGGCCGTCGTCCCGCAGCCGTCGTCCCCGTACTCGGTCGACGATCCGCTGATCGCGGTCGGGCCGAAGGCGAACGACCTGTGGAAACCGGTGATCGCGGCGGTGCGCGGGATGGCATGCGGCGGGGCGTTCTATCTCCTCGGCGAGGCCGACTTCGTGATCGCCGCCGAGGACGCGACGTTCTTCGACCCGCATACGACGTACGGGATGGTCAGCGCGTACGAGTCGGTCCACCTCGCACTGCGCATGCCGCCCGGCGAGGTGGCCCGGCTCGCCCTGATGGGCACGGCCGAGCGGGTCTCGGCCCGCCGGGCGTACGAGACGGGCCTGGTCAGCGAGGTGACTGCGCCCGGGGAGGAGGTGGCGGCGGCGGTGCGGTGCGCGGAGGTCGTCGCGGGGTACCCGACGGAGGCGGTGCAGGGCACGGTGCGGGCCGTGTGGTCGGCCCACGAGCCCGCCCGCACCCAGGCTTTCGCCCGGGCCCCCCACCTGATAGCACTGGGGAACCTTCCCCCGGACGCCCAGGCGGGGCTGTTCGGGGCGCGGCAGGGCGGGGGGTTCCGGGTGCGCTGAGTTTCGGCTGCGGACCGTGCTGGGTTGCTCGCGCCCACCGACCCGCAGCCAAACAACCACGCCCCCCGTCACCGAGAGGACGTCGCCGTCCCCTTCACCGCGTCCAGCGCGTACACACACCGGTCCTTGCTGCACGCGTACACCACACCGCCCCGGGCCACCGGCGAGCCCGTGATCTCGCCGCCCGTGGCCAGCTTCCAGCGGAGCTGGCCGCCCGCCGCGTCCAGGGTGTAGAGGCAGTGGTCGGCCGAGCCGAAGTGGATGCGGCCGTCGGCGACCACCGGCGTGCCCACCACCTCCCCGCCCGCCGCGAAGCGCCACTTCGGGGTGGAGGTGACCGCGTCCAGGGTGTAGAGCGCGCTGCCGCTGCCCACATGGATGTTGCCGTCGACGACCAGGACCGGCTCGACGGACTGGCGCGACTCGGTCGCGATGCGCCAGCGGTCCTTGCCGGTGGTCGCGTCGAGCGCGTACACCGTGCCGAGGTAGTCCGCCAGGTACACCCCGCCGCCCGCGACCGCCGGGCCCGGCGCGAAGGTCGGCGGGCAGAGGAAGACGGCCGGGGCCTCGAAGTGCCAGCGGACATGGCCGCTGGCGATGTCGATGGACAGCACCCTGGTGCCCGCCGAGACGTAGACGTAGCCGTCCTGCGCGGGCGCGAGGCGGACCGGGACGCCGCCGCACGAGGCCGCGTCGCCGACCGGGTACGACCAGCGCTCGACGCCGGTGCGCGCGTCCAGGGCGCGCAGCCGCGCGTCCTGCCACACGTACACCGTGCCCTCGTGGATGACCGGGCCGGCCTCGGGGGTCTCGAAGTCGGTCTGGGCGCCGGTGATGTCCCACAGCTTCTCGCCGTTGGCGGCCTCCCAGGCCTGTACGCCGCCGCCGCGCGTGGAGGTGACGACCGTGCCCCGGTCGGTGCGCAGGGCGTACACCCAGGCGTCGGTGGGCAGGCGCCACAGCTCGCGGCCGTCCGCCGCGTCCAGCGCGTACAGCGTCGGGCCGTCGGAGGCGTGGATGCGGCCCGCCTCCACGGCCATCGCCCAGGCCACGTCACGGGTCTTGAACTGGCGCCGCCCGCTGGCCACGTCCAGCGCGTGCACCTCGAAGGAGGTGACGTAGAGCAGATCGCCCGCGACCGCCGGGGTGCCCCACACGTCGTTGGACATGCGGAACCGCCAGGGGCGCCAGCGGCCCGGCCCGTCGGGGGCGTGGGCCGGGGCCGGGACGGGCGGGGCGGTGGTGGCGGGCGCGCCGTTCGCCACCGGGAGGTCGGGTCTGCCGTGGGCCTGGCCGGCCGGGACCCTGACCCATCCGGTCGCGGGGCTGGCCTCGGCCACCGCGCGCGCCGCGTCCGCGACCCGGGGGCCCGGGCCGATCGGCACCTTCGCGCCCGCGAGCCGCACCGGCCCGTCCGGCACCGAGAGCGCGGACGGCTGCGGCACCCGGGAGGGCTGCGGCGGCTCGTACGCGGGCCTGGGCGGCGGCGAGGGGTCCACCGGGACCGGCACGGGCTTGGGCCGGCCGCCGCCGCGGCGCTGCTCGATCATCGCCACCGAGCGGTCCGGCAGCCAGGCCGACGCCGTGCCGCTGTCGTCGGAGCCGCCGAACAGATGCGGGGCCAGCTGCGCCTGAAGGTCCTCGGGCGAGGGCCGCAGCGCGGCCTCCATCTGCATACAGGACTCGATGAGCGGACGCAGCTCGTCCGGCAGCCCCGTCACGTCCGGGCCCTCGCGCAGCAGCATGAAGACGGTCTCGACGGGGTTGGCGCCGTGGAAGGGGGCGTGCCCGGTCGCCGCGAAGACCAGCGTCGAGCCGAGCGAGAAGACATCGCTGGCGCCGGTCACGCTGCGGGAGTCCTTGGCCTGCTCCGGCGACATGTACGCGGGCGTGCCCACGGCCACGTTCGTCATGGTGAGGCGGGTGTTGGAGACACCGGACGCGATACCGAAGTCGATCACGCGCGGGCCGTCCTCGACCACCAGCACGTTCGACGGCTTCAGGTCGCGGTGGACCAGGCCCGCCCCGTGGATGGACTGCAGCGCCTCGGCGATGCCGGCCGCCAGCCAGCGCACCGCCTGGGCCGGCAGCGGCCCGCACTCATTCACTATTTCCTCTAGCGAGGGCGCCGGTACGTAGGCGGTGGCCAGCCACGGCACGGCCGCGCGCGGGTCGGCGTCGACCACGGCCGCCGTGTAGAAGCCGCTGACGGCCCGGGCCGCCTCCACCTCACGGGTGAACCGGACCCGGAACAGCTGGTCCTCGGCGAGCTCCGTGCGCACCGTCTTGATCGCCACGCGGCGGCCGGACGCCGAGCGCGCCAGATAGACCAGCCCCATGCCGCCGGCACCGAGCCGTCCCAGCACCTCGAAGGGGCCGATCCGCCTCGGGTCGTGCTGCGTCAGCTGCTCCACTTGCCTGCCACCTCCCCGTACGGGCCTTAAGTAAAGAAATCAACGCGTCACAACAAGGCCCCGTGCAGCGTCTCACGCGGCACCCCGATTCTTCCTGCTGGTGGTCCCCGGTGGCCAACCCGTGCCCTGATCGGGATGTCTCCCCCCGTTCCGGACACCCTTCGACCGCTTACGGAACGGTCCGGTCCTGCTGGAGGATCGCGAACCTCGCGCCCTGGTCGTCGCTGACCACGGCCATGCGCCCGTACGGGATGTCGAACGGCTCGGCGGCGATCCGGCCGCCCAGGTTGACGCAGGACGCGGCGCTCGCGTCGCAGTCGCCCACCGCGAAGTAGACCAGGAAGTGGTCGGGCATCTCCGCCGGGAAGCTGTCGCCCAGCAGACTGCGGCCGCCGAACGCGGTGTCGGGGCCGGGCTCGGCGCCCGCCGGGGACCAGGTGCGGAAGTCCCCGTCCGTCCCGTCCAGATCCTGGCCCTCGAAGCCGAAGACCGCCTCGTAGAACGCGTCCGCGCGCGCCGGGTCGCGCGCGTAGACCTCGGTCCAGCAAAAAGCGCCCGGCTCGCCCGTCTTCTCGAAGCCGGTGTGGCTGCCCGCCTGCCAGAGCCCGAAGACCGCGCCGCCGGGGTCGGCGGCCACCGCCATCGTCCCGTACGGAGGAACCGCGACCGGGTCCGTCACCAGCTGGCCGCCCGCCGCCCTGATCCGCACGGCCAGGGCCGCGGCGTCGGGGGTCGCGAAGTAGACGCCCCAGGCGGTGGGCATACGGCCGTCGCGCTTGGGGACGAGGGCGGCCACGCGCTTGTCGCCGCTGAACGCGTTCGTGTAGAAGCCGTACTTCTCCTCGGCGTCGTCGTCGAACGTCCAGCCCATCAGCGCGCCGTAGAAGCGCTTGCCCGCCGCGAGGTCGGGCAGCGTCACATCGGCCCAGCACGGCGCGCCTTCCGGAAATCCGCCCATGCGCCTGGTTCCTTCCTGGGGTGGCCCGGCTTCAGGTGCCTGTCACGCCGTGCCTCTACGCGGCGAAGTTAACGGCCCCTCCCCCGTATCGCAGCGGCATTAATCGAACACGCGATCTACTCCGCGACCACTTTAGCCGCCTACGCCCTTTTCCCGTACGGGTTGTCCACAGAACATGTCCACAGGCTGTTGATAACACCATTCGAGTGGCGGACGCCCTCTCGAACCGGCGGCCCGCTCACCGCCCCCGTCAACCCCCGGCCCCCATTTGCAGTCGGCCGAATCGCGCTCCGATCACCCCTCGGTAAGCTGACGGCATGACAGGACAAGTACGCACCGTCGACGGCCGCGTGGCCGGCCGACGCGGCCAGGCGACGCGGCAGAAGCTGCTCGACTGCCTCAGCGAGATGCTCAGCTCCTCGCCGTACCGGGACGTCAAAGTCATCGACGTGGCCCGGAAGGCGGGTACTTCACCCGCGACCTTCTACCAGTACTTCCCGGACGTCGAGGGCGCCGTCCTGGAGATCGCGGAGGAAATGGCCAAGGAGGGCGCGGCGTTGACCTCCCTCGTGGAGGGCCGCTCCTGGGTCGGCAAGGCCGGCTGGCAGACAGCGGAGGAACTGGTCGAGGGATTCCTCGACTTCTGGCGCAAGAACGACGCGATCCTGCGGGTGGTGGACCTGGGCGCGGCCGAGGGCGACAAGCGGTTCTACAAGATCCGCATGAAGATCCTCAACTCCGTGAACAACTCCCTTACGGACGCGGTGAAGGAGCTCCAGTCGAAGGGCAAGGTCGACAAGGACGTCAGCCCCGCGGCGATGGCGGGCTCGATCGTCGCGATGCTCGCGGCGGTGGCCTCGCACCAGAAGGGCTTCCAGACCTGGGGCGTCAAACAGGCCGAGCTGAAGCCCAACCTTGCGCTGCTCGTGCATCTGGGCATCACCGGCAAGAAGCCTACGAAGTAGGCGAAGCGGCCGATGCGGCAGTAGGAGCAGCAGCGATCACCCCGGCGCGCACACGGACGGCCGCGCGGTGATCCCCGGGGGCCTTTCACCCCCAAGTCCTGTCACGCCGGCGGTGGTTCACCAAGGTGAGCCCCGCCGGCGTTCTCCTGTCCGGACACCAGCCCGGCCTCCCGCCCGACCAGCCTGAAGAGCCGGATCTCGCGCTCGACACGGGCCTGATACGCGGCGTACGGCGGCCAGAACGCCAGCACGGCCCGCCAGGCGTCCGCCCGCTCCTCCCCCGCGAGCAGCCGCGCCCGTACGGGAATGTCCCACCCCCTCCAGCTGATCGAGGCGTCCGGGTGGGCCAGCAGGTTGGCGGTCCAGGCCGGATGCCCCGGGCGCCCGAAGTTGGACCCGACGAGCAGCCAGGTGCCACCCTCCTCCGGCATACAGGCGAGCGGAGTCGTGCGCACAAGCCCCGACTTGGCGCCGCGCGCGCTGAGCACCACCCCGGGCAGCATCCGCGCGCTGGGCAGCACCCGGCCCCGGGTGAGCCGGTGGACCGCGCGGTCCATCGCCGGGACGACGTGGGGCGCGACCTTCGCGAACGCGCGCGTGGCGGACACCTTCTGGACGAGGCGGGCGGCGAAGCCCGTCGACGGCCGCCCCGCCGCCCTCACAGGGCCGCCCTCGCGCGCGTGGCCGTCGTGAACAGGCCCGCCCCGGCCGCCGCGTGCGCGCGCAGTGCGTGGACCGGGCCGAACAGCAGCTCGTCGCAGGCCGCGCGCTTGAAGTACAGATGAACCTCGTGCTCCCAGGTGAAGCCGATGCCGCCGTGCAGCTGGATCGCCTCGGCGGCGCTCGCCCGCAGCGCCTCCAGGGCCTGGGCGAGCGCCAGGCCACCGGCGGACGGGTCCCAGGTCGCGTAGTACGCGGCCGAACGGGCCGCCTGCACCTGGACATACCGGTCGGCCAGGCGGTGCTTGACCGCCTGGAAGGACCCGATGGGGCGCCCGAACTGCTCGCGCTCCTTCACATACGCCACGGTCCGCTCCAGCGCCTGCGCGGCGGCCCCGACGGCCTCGGCGGCGAGAGCGCAGGCGGCGGTGCGGCCGGTGTCGGCGAGGGCGGCGAGGTGATCGCGCCCGCCCGCCGACCCTCCCGAACCCTGCGACCCTCCCGAACCCTCCGCGCCCTCTGCCCCCTCCCCGCCCAGCAACTCCGCTTCCACATCCCTGAGTTGCACCCGCGCCTGCGCGCGCGTCTCGTCGAGCGCGGTCCTGCGCACCCGGCGCACCCCGGCGGCGTCCGGCCGTACGAGGAAGAGGCGGGCGCGGCTGCGGGCGAAGCCGCCGGTGTGGGCGGCGACGACCAGGAGGCCGGCGGTGTGGCCGTCGAGGACCTGATCGGCCTCGCCGTACAGCCGCCAGCGCCCGTCCTCGGTCCGGCGCGCCTGTACGCCACCGGAGCGCCCACCGCCCGCCCAGTCACCGTCGGCGTTCTCGCCGGTCAGGCCGAGGGCCAGGGCGAGGCTTGCGCCCGGGACCACGAGGGTGGCGGTGAGCTCGCCCCGGGCGAGAGCGGGCAGGTGGGCGCGTTTCTGCGGCTCGGTCCCGAGGGCCAGGAGCAGGGGTGCGGCGAGGGCGGCGGTGGCGAGCAGGGGCGAGGGCAGCAGGGCGCGGCCGGTCTCCTCGCAGGCGAGGGCGAGTTCGGCGGGGCCGCAGCCGACTCCGCCGTACTCCTCGGGCACCGCGAGCCCCGGCAGCCCGAGCTCGGCGGAGAGCCGGTGCCACAGGGCCGTGTCGTGGCCGGGGGCGGTGCGCACGGCGGCCTTGACCTCGTCCGGGCCGCAGCGCTTGGCCAGCAGATCGTGGAGGGTGCGGCGGATCTCCCGCTGCGGCTCGGTGAAGTCGACGTCCATGGGCGGTCACTCCTCCCGGAGGCGGGCCGCTCCGGCGCGGTGCGGGGCGGCGCGGAGGTGGCCCGGCTCGACTCGGCGAATCGATCTGACGGTACATCAGCTTCACTCGCCCGACCCCCGCCGACGAGGCATCGGATTCCCTCGTCCGGCCCCCGCCGACGGCGCATCTGATGTACCGTCAGATTCATGGCTGGAGCCTTCCCCCGCAAGGTCGCCGTCGTCGGCGTGGCCCTCTCCGACACCGGCCGCGTGGACGACGTGACCCCGTACGCCCTGCACGCCCAAGCCGCCCGCCGGGCGCTCGCCGACTCCGGGCTCGACCGGAGCGTCGTCGACGGCTTCGGCTCGGCGGGCCTGGGCACCCTCGCGCCCGTCGAGGTGGCCGAGTATCTGGGGCTGCGGCCCACCTGGCTGGACTCGACCGGCGTCGGCGGCGCCACCTGGGAGGTCATGGCCGCGCACGCCGCCGACGCGATCGCCCTCGGGCACGCCGACGCCGTCCTGCTGGTGTACGGGTCGACGGCCCGGGCCGACATCAAGGCCGGGCGGCGCACGTCCAACCTGTCGTTCGGCGGGCGCGGACCGCTCCAGTTCGAGGTGCCGTACGGGCACACGCTGATCGCCAAGTACGCGATGGCCGCGCGTCGCCACATGCACCAATACGGCACCACCGTCGAGCAGTTGGCGGAGGTCGCCGTGCAGGCGCGGGCGAACGCGGCCACCAACCCCGACGCGATGTTCCGCGACCCGATCACGGTCGACGACGTGGTGTCCGGCCCGGTGATCGCCGACCCGTTCACCAAGCTGCACTGCTGCATCCGGTCGGACGGCGGGTGCGCGGTGCTGCTCGCGGCGCAGGAGTACGTGGCCGACTGCGCCAAGTCGCCTGTGTGGGTGCTGGGTTCGGGGGCGGCGATGTCGCACACGACGATGTCGGAGTGGGAGGACTTCACCGTGTCCCCGGCGGCGGTGTCCGGGCGTATCGCCTTCGAGAGGGCGGGAGTTCGGCCCGCCGACATCGACATCGCCGAGATCTACGACGCCTTCACCTACATGACGCTGGTCACCCTCGAAGACCTCGGCTTCTGTGCGAAGGGCGAGGGCGGCGCGTTCGTGGAGAAGGGGCGGCTGCTGCGGGACGGTTCACTGCCGGTCAACACCGACGGCGGCGGCCTTTCCGCCTGCCACCCCGGGATGCGCGGCCTCTTCCTGATCGTCGAGGCGGTGCGGCAGCTTCGCGGGGAGGCGGGCCCGGGGCAGGTCCGCAAGGCCGACGGCCGCCTTCCGGAACTGGCCGTGGCGTCGGGTACGGGCGGCTGGTTCTGCTCGTCGGGAACGGTCGTCCTCGGGCGCTGAGCGCCGCGCGCCGGGTGCGGCGATTCGGCCGCGGACGACCGCCGACCGGACGGCCGGGCGGGTCCCAATGAGCCGTCGAATTGCCGCAGGCGTTTGGATCGCAACAACAGAGTCTCGGCCGGAACGGCTCGTTCCGGCCATCCTTCTTTACGTCTGCATTGCACGGGACAGAGGGCGGTTGACGTGGCCGACAAGAAGCATGTGTAGTTGCCACGTAACAACGCGGGGCGATCAGCTAAACCGGTCGTCCGCTCTTTTCCGTATTCAGAAGGCAGGCATGACCCTTATCAGGCGCACCACGGCACGACAGTTCTCGCACGAGGACATTCTCGCTCTGGTGGAAGGAACGGCACTGGGCGTACACATACCGGGCTTCATACCCCCACAGGCGCTGGCGTCGGCACGCGAACAGCTCTTAGACCACCCGGACCGGGGCGGGCTCAGCCAGGACACCGCGTTCAAGCGCATCGGCTTCGCCTACTCGGAGATCAGCGACGAGGCCTCGCGCGACCAGTACCACTCGGAAGCCCGGGCCAATATCCAGCGGATGCGCGATCTCTTTTCCCCGTACGCGTCGCCGAGTGATGTATTCCGGGCGCTGGTCGAGGAGACCTGGAAGCCCGGAGCCAATCTGCTGAACATCAATGGGCGCAAGGCGTTCATCGGCATCTGCCGCTACCAGGACAAGGACGTGGACCTCAATCCGCACACCGACGCCCTGGAGCGCAATCTGCCCGCCGAGCACTCCGTCGAGCAGTTGGCGCAGCTCTCGGCCAATATCTACGTCAACATCCCGCAGACCGGCGGCGAGCTGGAGCTGTGGGGCACCGAGCCGGGCGAGGACGCGTACAACGAGCTCAAGGGCGAGCGCGTCTGGGGCCTGGAGCGCGAGCTGCTCGGGCCGCCCAAGGAGGTGATCAAGCCGTCGCCCGGCGATCTGCTCCTGCTCAACCCCCGCCAGATCCACGCGGTGCGCCCGTCCGGCGACGAGCCCCGCATCACCCTCGGGCACTTCCTCGGCTACTACGGCGCCGACCGCCCGCTGGCCCTGTGGAGCTGAGCGCGGCCATGAGCACCTACACCATCGACGGCCGTACGAAGGCGAACTTCGGCGAGGCGGCCAAGCAACTGACCCTCGCCGACACCCGGGCCGTTCTCCTGGTGAGCGTCGGCCAGCGTTACCACGAGGGCGATAAACTCCGCGCCACCGTGGAACTCGTGAACCGCAGTGGATTCGCGCATCTGACCATCGCGGTCGCCGACACCCTGCAACGCACCAACAATCTCGGCATCTCGCCCGAGGACGCCTACGCCAAGGCGCTGCGCGAGGGCGACGAATGGCTGGAGCGCAATGACAAGACGCTCGGCCAACTGTCCGTACCGCATGAGGTGTTGCGCTGGGACGAGGCACTGGAGGATCCCGACTACGCGGGATTCAGGCAGCGCGTCGAGCACGCCTACGAGAACGATCCGCGCTATCGGCAGGCAGTCGACGCCACCATCGGTAAATTCGTCGACCGGCTCACTCTCCGGGATCCGGGCGCGGACACCGAATTGGCGTTCCGGCGGTGCCGGGAATATCTCATCGAGGAATGCCCCATCATCATGCCGATGTGGGCGCATCAGGGCTACGACCACATCATCTATCCGCAGCCGATGACGGTCGCCATGGCCGACACCCAACGGCTCTTCGTCACCGAGGAATTCCCGGGCAAGGGCGGCTGGCTGTCCTTGAGGTTCAAGAAGCGGGCGGCGGCTCCCGAGCAAGCCGCCTGAACCCTTCGCCAACGCCACTATCCGGTATAGAGGACACGACACTGTGACGCCATCAACGACGCCATCGACCAAGGCAACGACTTCGACGGCTTCGACGAATTCCGCACCCGACCGCAAATGGTGGGCGTTCGCCGGGGTGAGCCTGATCAGCTTCCTCGGCTGCATCGACCTCACCATCGTCAACACCGCCGCCCCGCAGATCCAGGCCGACCTCGGTGCGTCCGTCACCGATCTGCAGCTCATCGTCAACATGTTCATCGTCGCCCTGTCGATGTTCATGGTGACCATGGGGCGGCTCGCCGACACCTACGGCCGACGTCGTGTCCTCTATATCGGCACCGTCGCCTTCGGACTCGCCTCGCTGGGGGCCGGGTTCGCCACCACGACCGGCTGGCTGATCGCCTTCCGGTTCCTGCAGGGCGCCGCCGGGGCCATCCTGTACACGTCCACCGGCGCCATCGTGCAGAACGCGTTCCCCGAGTCCCAGCGCGGCCGCGCGATCGGCGCGCTGTACGGGGTCAACGGCGTGGGCCTCGCCATCGGGCCGCTGCTCGGCGGTGTCATCGTCTCCGCCATCGGCTGGCACTGGGTGTTCTGGATCAACGCCCCGCTGATCGCCCTCGCCCTGGCGCTGTGCTCGTTCAGCGTGCGCGAGTCGCGCAACGAGGAGGCGACGGCGGGCGTCGACTGGCCGGGGCTCGTCCTGATCAGCCTCGGCATTCCCTCGGTGGTGCTCGCCTTCACCCTCGGCGGCACCTGGGGCTGGTCCAGCGGCCGCACCCTCGGGCTGCTCGGCTTCGCACTGGTCGCGCTCATCGCGTTCTACGCCGTGGAGCGCCGCGCCACCGACCCCATCATCAGCTTCGGACTCTTCCGGCACCGGGCGTTCCTCGCCGCGATCGTCTCCGACTTCGCGCTGGCGTGCTTCTACACCACGGTCCTGTTCCTGCTGCCGCTGTACCTCAACGAGGTGCGGGGATACGGCGGTTACGCCACCGGCGCGATGCTGCTGCCGTGCACCGCGGTGATGGCGGCGCTCTCCCCGTTCGTGGGACGGCTGACCGACCGCTTCGGGCCCAGGAAGCTGCTGATCGCCGGGTTCGGCGCGTTCACCGTCTCGGCGCTGCTGCTCACCCGGATCAGCGCGGACGCCTCGCTCGCCTTCCTGGTGGTGGCGCTGGTCGCGATGGGCCTCGCCTGGGCCTGTGTGCTCGGCCCGGCCACCGTCTCCGCCCTGTCCTCGGTGCCGGAGCGGCAGGCCGGACTGGCGATGGGCTCCTCCTGGACCTTCCACAACCTCGGCGGGGCCATCGGTCTCGCGGCGGGCATCGTCCTGTACCGCTCGCAGGCCGACTCCAGTCTCACCTCGGCGCTGGCCGACCGGGGCGCGGCCACCGGCTCCTGGACCAAGGACGCGGTGGCCGACCCCGAGCGCGCCACGGAGCTGCTGCGGTCCCACACCTCGCTGGGCAACGCCGAGATCACCGACGTGTTCGACCGGATGTTCACCCACGGCACCCAGGCCGCGATGTGGATGGTGGCGGCCACCTCGTTCGCCGCCCTGCTCGTCCTGAGCCTGCTGAGCCTCACCGGTCGGCGCCGGACCGCCTGATCCGCGAGGGGGTCGGGCGGAACACCGGAACGGCCACCCCGTCCCCCTCCCGGCGGAACGCCACCTCCAGCGGCATCCCGACGCGGAGTTCGGCCTCCTCGCACTCCACCACCTCGGTCATCATCCGCACCCCCTCCACCAGGTCCACCACCGCCGCCGCGTACGGGACCCGGGCGTCGAAGGGGGGCAGGTCGTTGCGGTGGACCACCGACCAGGTGTACAGCGTGGCGCGGCCGCTCGCCCGCTCCCAGGCGACGTCCTCGCTCCAGCAGTGGGGGCAGAACTCGCGCGGGTAGTGATGCGCCCGCTCGCACGCCGCGCAGCGGCGGATCAGCAGACGGCCGGCGGCCGCCGCGTCCCAGTACGCGCGCGTGAAGGCGTCGGTCTCGGGCACGCTCGCGTCGGGGAACGGCATCATCGGCATGGGCATCAGAAGAGTCCGATCGTGTGGTCGGGTGACCAGGTCTGTGGACAAGTTTCAGGATCAGGCCGCCCGCCGGCGCCACGGGGGCCGGGAAACCCGCGGATCGCGTCCATCCGCGGCCCCCTCCCCTGATTCTGACGGTACGTCAGTTCAGCGGACACCGACGGCTCGCGCAAGGGTGCGCGCGGCGCCCGCCCTTCGCGGCGTCGCGCACACCGTCCGGCCACCACCCTCCCACCCCCCGACCACCGTGGACTGCGGAGCGTGATCGATTCGTAACCGATTCAGATCTTGACCGAGACCCATCAAGTAGCTGCGCCGTTACGCTCAGCTGTCATGGCCACCAACGACCCCACTCGTCCTGTGTACGTCATCGGAGGCGGCCCCGGCGGGCTCGCCGTCGCTGCCGCGCTGCGCGGCAGGGGCGTACGGGCCGTCGTCCTGGAGCGGTCCGACGTCCTCGGGTCCTCCTGGCGCCGCCACTACACCCGCCTTCACCTGCACACCACCCGGCGGCTCTCCGCGCTGCCGGGCCTCAAGATGCCGCGCGCGTTCGGGCGCTGGGTCTCCCGGGGCGACCTGGTGCGCTATCTGGAGAAGTACGCCGAGTTCCACGAACTGGAGACCGTCACCGGTGTGGAGGTCTCCCGTATCGAGCGGGCCGACGGCGGCTGGCTGCTGCACGCCACCGGCGGGCGGCGGCTGACCGGGCGGGCGGTCGTGGTGGCGACCGGGTACAACCACACGCCGTATCTGCCCCAGTGGCCCGGCGCCGACACGTACACCGGCGAGCTGCTGCACGCCGCCCACTACCGCGACCCGGCCCCGTACGCGGGCAAGGACGTCCTGGTCGTCGGCGCCGGCAACACGGGCGCCGAGATCGCGGTCGACCTGGTCGAGGGCGGGGCCGGGCGGGTGCGGCTCGCGGTGCGGACCGCGCCGCACATCCTGCGCCGCACCACGGCGGGCTGGCCCGCCCAGGCGTCCGGCATCCTGGTGCGGCGACTGCCGGTGCCGGTGGTGGACCGGGCCGCCGACGCGGTCCGCCGCCTGTCGGTGCCGGATCTGTCGGAGAAGGGGCTGCCCCGGCCCACGAGCGGCCTCTACGCGCGCGTGCGCGAAGGCGCGATCCCCGTGCAGGACGTCGGCCTGATCGCCGCCGTGCAGAGCGGCCGGGTGGAGCCGGTCGCGGCGCTGGAGTCGTTCGAGGGCGCCAAGGCCGTCCTCGCCGACGGCACAGTGCTCTCCCCCGAGGTCGTCGTCGCGGCCACCGGCTACCGGCGCGCCCTGGAGGGCCTGGTCGGCCACCTCGGCGTGCTCGACGGCCGGGGCCTGCCCACCGTGCACGGCCGCCGCACCGCGCCCGACGCCCCGGGCCTGCACTTCACCGGGTTCACCAACCCCATCAGCGGCATGCTCCGCGAGCTCGGCATCGACGCCCGCAAGATCGCGAAGGCGATCGCGAAGGCGCCCTGACACCCCGGGCCGCCCTCGCCGTAGTTGGCGCAATGCCGACGGGTATCCGGCACCCGGGCGGGTACGGGATCCGTACCCGGCGGGACCTCCGCGTGTTCCGGAGCCTTCGGTGAGCCTTCGCAGCCTTTGCCCGCACGACGGTTCCTGACTGGTCGTCAGGTCTGTAATCTGACTATGCGTCAGTTACTTGCCAGTTACGCAAGAGCCATGTTGGCCATCGACCAGGAGCGGGCGGAACGATGCTTGGATCGACTCACGGCACCCTCACGACCGACTTCCGCGCACGGGTGGTCGCCTGCGGCGAACAGCCCAAGAACGGCGCCGTCCACGGCACGGCCGCGGCCGAAGGCGACCTGGACGTCAGCGGCCGCCCGCTGTACGCACCCGTACCCGACCTGGACCGGTTCTTCCGGCCCGAGTCGCTGGCCGTGATCGGCGCCTCCGACGCCGAGGGCCGCCCCAACACGGGAATCACCCGCCAGCTGATCGCCTGGGCCGAGCGGGTCGGCGCCCGGGTCCACCCCGTACACCCCTCACGCGACCGTGTCTTCGGGCTGACCTGCGTGCCGTCCGTCGCGGACCTGCCCGAGCAGGTGGACCTGGCCGTGCTCCTGGTCGCCGACCCGCTGCCGCTGATCGACGAACTCGCCGAGGCCAAGGTGAAGTTCGCGGTCGCGTTCGCCTCCGGGTTCGCCGAGACCGGCGAGGACGGCGCCGCCGCGCAGGCGAGACTGGCGGCCGCCGTGGCGCGCTCCGGAATACGGCTGCTCGGGCCGAACACCAATCTCAACGCCTTCGAGCGCTTCCGCGACGACCTCGACGGTCCCGCGATCGCCCTGATCACCCAGTCCGGCCACCAGGGACGCCCGCTCTTCGCCCTCCAGGAGCTCGGCATCCGCCTCTCCCACTGGGCCCCGACCGGCAACGAGGCCGACCTCGAAACCGCCGACTTCATCTCCTACTTCGCCGAGCGCCCCGAGGTCGGGGCCATCGCCTGCTACCTGGAAGGGCTCAAGGACGGGCGCTCCTTCCTGCTCGCCGCCGACCGGGCGGCGCGGGCGCGGGTGCCGGTGGTCGCGGTCAAGGTCGGCCGCACCGAGACCGGCGCGCGCACGGCCGCCTCCCACACCGGCAAGCTGACCGGCGCGGACCAGGTGGTGGACGCGGCGATGCGGCAGTACGGCGTGATCCGCGTCGACGGGCTCGATGAACTCCAGGACACCTCGGCCCTGTTGGCGCGGGCCCGCAAGCCGGTCGCCGACGGGGTCGTGGTCTATTCGATCTCGGGCGGGACGGGCGCGCACTTCGCCGACCTCGCCACGGCGGCGGGCCTCAGCCTGCCTACTCTCTCGGACGCCAAGCAGGCCGAGCTGCACGAGTGGATACCGTCGTACCTGAACGTGGCCAACCCGGTCGACAACGGCGGCCACCCGGTGGGCGACTGGCGCGGCCCGAAGATCATCGACGCGATCCTCGCCGACCCGGCGGTGGGCGTGCTCATCTGCCCCGTCACCGGCCCGTTCCCGCCGATGAGCGACAAGCTGGTGCGGGATCTGGTGGACGCGGCGGAGCGGACCGACAAGCTGGTGTGCGTCGTGTGGGGCTCGCCGGTCGGGACCGAGGCCGCCTACCGCGAGACCCTGCTCGGCTCCTCCCGCGTCGCCACCTTCCGTACGTTCGCCAACTGCGTCGGAGCCGTACGGGCCTACCTCGCGCACCACCGGTTCACCGCCGCCTACCGCTCGCCCTTCGACGAGGCCCCGCGCGTGCCGTCCCCCTCGTTCCGCAAGGCGCAGGCGCTGATGCGGCCGGGCCGGCAGCTGAGCGAGCACGCGGCGAAGCAGCTGCTGCGGGCGTACGGGATCCGGGTGCCGCGCGAGCAGCTGGTGACCAGCGCGGCCGCCGCCGTACGAGCGGCCGGGCAGGTCGGCTATCCCGTGGTGATGAAGGCCTCCGGCACCCGCCTCGCCCACAAGACCGAACTCGGCCTGGTCAAGGTCGGGTTGACGTCGGCGAGCCAGGTCCGCGACGCGTACCGCGAGCTGACCGACATCGCCCGGTACGAGGAGGTCGACCTGGACGGCGTCCTGGTCTGCCAGATGGTGGCGCGGGGCGTGGAGATGGTCGTCGGCGTCACCCACGACCAGTTGTTCGGCCCGACCGTGACGGTGGGCCTCGGCGGGGTCCTGGTCGAGGTCCTGGGCGACGCGGCCGTGCGCGTACCGCCGTTCGGCGAGGAGCAGGCCCGCGACATGCTCGCCGAGCTGCGCGGCCGCGCCCTTCTCGACGGAGTGCGCGGCGGACCACCGCTCGACGTCGACGCGCTGGTGGAAGTGGTGCTGCGGGTGCAGCGCATGGCGCTGGAACTGGGCTCGGACATCCACGAGCTGGACATCAACCCCCTGGTCGTCCTGGAGCGCGGGCAGGGCGCGGTGGCGCTGGACGCGCTGGTGGTGTGCTCGTGAGCGCCGCCGCGCCCGAGGGCTCTCCCGACGGCTCTCCTGGGGGACTTCGTCCCCCCGTACCCCCCACGGACATGGTCCTGCACACCACTGACAACGGCGTCTCGTGGATCACGCTCAACCGGCCAGAGGCGATGAACGCCGTCACCTGGGACCAGCGCGAACGCGTGATCGCCCTGCTCGCGGAGGCCTCGGCCGACCCAGCCGTGCGGGCGGTCGTGCTCACCGCGACGGGCAAGGGGTTCTGCGCGGGGGCGGACCTGCGGGGCGCGGGGGCGGGCGGGGGCTCTTCCGAGGGCGGTGAGCGCGTCCCCGGTGACGTTGCCCGCACCATCCGGCTCGGGGCCCAGCGCCTGATCGCCGCCGTGCTCGACTGCGAGAAGCCGGTGATCGCTGCCGTCAACGGCACGGCGGCCGGCCTCGGCGCGCATCTGGCGTTCGCCTGCGATCTGGTGCTCGCGGCCGAGTCGGCCAGGTTCATCGAGGTGTTCGTACGGCGTGGGCTCGTCCCGGACGGCGGCGGCGCGTATCTGCTGGCCCGGCTCGTCGGGCCGCAGCGCGCCAAGGAGCTGATGTTCTTCGGGGACGCGGTGCGGGCGGTGGACGCGGAGCGCATCGGCCTGGTGAACCGGGTGGTGCCCGACGCCGACCTCGCCGCCGTCGCCGGGGAGTGGGCCCAGCGCCTGGCCACCGGCCCGACCCGGTCGATCGTCCTCGCCAAGCAGCTGGTGAACGCGTCCCTGGACAGCGACCGTACGACCGCCTTCGCGGCGGAAGCGGCGGCCCAGGAGATCACCATGACCACCCAGGACGCCCAGGAGGGCGTGGCCGCTTTCGTGGAGCGCCGAACGCCCGAGTACCGGGGCCTGTGAGGGTTTCCGGGGCGGCTCCGAGGGTTCCAATCTGACGAACCGTCAGGTTCAATGAAAAGGTGATGGGACACGAAGGGATGGCGGCGACCGTCGTCCGATACCTGCGGTCCGTCGGCGCGGCCGCCACCGCTGTCGCCGAGCCCGTCGAAGCCCTGCCCCGGCCCGCGTTACGGGCCGTGCGCGACGGGGAGCGGCCGCCTGTCGACCCCGCCGAGTTCCGTGGCGTACTGGGCCACTTCGCGACCGGCGTCACGGTCGTCACCGCGCACGACGACGCCGGGCCCACCGGCTTCGCCTGCCAGTCCTTCGCCTCCCTCTCCCTCGACCCGCCGCTGGTGGTCTTCATGGTGGGGCGTACGTCGACGACCTGGCCGCGCATCGCGCGCGCGGGCGTGTTCTGCGTCAACATCCTGGGCGCCGAACAGGGGCCGCTGTGCCGGGCGTTCGCGGTCAGCGGCGCCGACAAGTTCGCGGGCGTCGGCTACGACGCGGCCCCCGTGACCGGCTCCCCGCGCCTGCACTCCGTACCGGCGTGGGTCGACTGCCGGATCCAGACCGTGCACACGGGCGGCGACCACTTGATCGTGGTGGGCCGCGTGGAGGCGCTTGGCGGCACGGCGGAGGGTGAACCGCTCCTGTTCCATCGGGGCAGGTTCGGGCGGTTCACCCCCTAGCGGTTCACCCCCTGGCGATACACCGCTTTACGGGCCGACGCCTCAGACGCCTCAGACGTCGAGTACGGCGACCTCGGTCTCCGCGATGCGGTCCGGGTCCGCGACGACCTCGATGCCGGTGATCACGTCGTCCACGATCGTGAAGCGGAGCACGATGACCAGACGGCCGTACGGCGCCATCGCCAGGCCGACCGAGCCGTCGACCAGGGCGAGCCCGGTGTACTGGGCCCGGCCTATGGCGGCCATCGCGGCCTTGGCCACGGTCTGGGCGCCGCCGAGGACGACGGGCGCGGGGGTGGGGCCGACCCAGCGGTCCGCGTTCAGCACCACGTCCGGGTGGAGCAGGGTGACCAGCGCCTCGAAGTCCCCGCCGCGCGTGGCGGCCAGGAAGGCGTCGACGACCGTACGCCGACGGGCCAGGTCGGTCGCGGGCGCCGGGCTGCTCCCCTTGACCCGGCGGCGGGCGCGGCTGGCCAGCTGGCGGGCGGCGGCCGGGGTGCGCTCGATCATCGGGCCGATCTGGTCGAACGGTACGGCGAACATGTCGTGCAGGACGAAGGCCAGCCGCTCGTCCGGCGCCAGCGTGTCCAGCACCACGAGCAGCGCCAGGCCCACCGACTCGGCCAGCACCGCCTCCTGTTCGGGGTCGACGCGCTCCTCGGGACCCGCCGCCCGGTCGGCCACGGCGGCCCCTTCGTAGGACTCCTCACGCCGTGACCTCCGCGCGCGCAGCACGTTGAGACATACCCGGGCCACCACCGTCGTCAGCCACCCGCTGATGTTCTCGACATCGCTCACATCGGCCCGGCTGACGCGCAGCCAGGCGTCCTGCACGGCGTCCTCGGCCTCGCTCAGCGAGCCGAGCATCCGGTAGGCGACCGCGCGCAGATGTGCCCGGTCGGCCTCGAAACGCTCGGCCGGCAATGCGTGCTCGTCCATCGTCACATTCCTCAATCGGGGCGTGTCAGAAAAGCAGAACCCCGAAAACGTACCGACCACGACCGGACGCGCGACGCCCCCGGTCCGCACAACTCCCGGAGAACGCAATGACGTCAACGATCCTGGTCACCGGCGGCACCGGCACCCTCGGCCGGCACATCGTCCCGCTGCTCGGCGACGCCGGCCGCAAGGTGCGGGTGCTCACCCGGCACGGCCGCGAGGCCGCGGACGGCGTCGAGTACGCGACCGGCGACCTGCTCGCCGACGAGGGCGTCGAGGAGGCGGTGGCCGGGGCCGACGTCGTACTCCACCTCGCGGGCGGCCCCAAGGGCGACGCCGAGGCGACCGCCAACCTGACGCGCGCCGCCGCGCGGGCCGGGGTGGGGCACCTGGTGTACATCTCGGTCATCGGGGCGGACCGGGTGCCGCTGGGGTGGTTCAGGTCCAAGCTGGAGGCGGAACGGGCGGTTTCCGGGTGCGGGGTGCCGTGGACGACGCTTCGGGCCGCCCAGTTCCACGACCTGGTGCTGACCATGATGGAGAAGATGGCGAAGCTGCCGGTGGTTCCGGCGCCGGGTGTGCGGCTTCAGCCGGTCGACTCCCGGGAGGTCGCCGCCCGCCTCGTCGAGCTCGCTCTCGGCGCACCGGCCGGTCTTGTCCCCGACCTGGCCGGGCCCGAGGTGTACGGGATGGGTGAGCTCTGCCGCACGTATCTGAAGGCGGTCGGCAAGCGGCGGGCCGTGCTGCCGGTGCCGATGCCGGGGCGGGTGGGGCGGGCCTATCGGGCCGGGGAGAACCTGTGCCTCGACGGGACGGCGGTGTTGGGGCGGCGGACTTGGGAGGCGTTCTTGGCCGAGCGGGTGGGGTAGCGAGTTCGGGTGCGGGCCGGTGGGGGCTGGTCGCTCCCCCAAGTTCTCGACTCCGCTCGAACAGGGGGCACCCCCATCGCGGCGGAGCCGCACATGTCACAGCCCCGCGCCCCTTGTAGGGCGCCCGGTGCCGAAACGCGCGTGTACGGCGCACCCGTAGCCGGACCGTGTGCGTGCTCACCAGTCCTTCGCGCTCAGCTGCTTACCCTCCCGCGTCACCACACTCACCGTGCCGTGGTCGCCGTACACCTCTGTGCGCCAGGTCGCGAAGACCTCGGCCACCCGGTCCGCGGCGTAGGTCGCCTCGGGGCGGAAGTCGGTGGTCACCACGGCCACCGCCATGTCCGCCTTGCCCGCGATGCGTACGCGTACGTCCGTGACCGAGCCGAGTTGGCCGTCGTCCGCCTTGGTGGCGTGGGCGGTGTAGTACGCGAGGAAGTCCTTGGTCATACCGAACCACCCCGCCTCCCCGCACGGCCCGGCCCCGTCCGTGACCTGCCCGTCGGTGGGCGGCCCGGGAGTGCCGGTGTCCTGGTCGGTGGGCGGGCCCGGGGTGCCGGTGTCCTGATCGGTCGGCGGGCCGGGCGTGCCGGTGTCCTCGTCCGTGGGCGGCCCGGGGGTGCCCGTGTCCTCGTCCGTCGGTGGGCCCGGCGTGCCCGCGCCGTCGTCCGTCGTCTCGTCCGTGGTCTCGTCCGTCGTGCCGGACGCACCGCAGTTCGTCGGGGACGCCGAGGTCCGGACCGGGGACGGGGGCGCGGCGCCGGCGGCGCCCGCGTCCGCGCGTTCCGTGCCGCAGCCCGCCAGCGCGGCGCAGGCGAGCAGGCCCGCGAGCAGGCGTCCGGTCGAGCGGACCGTCCCCGTACGTATCCTCTGTGTCCGCATGCGCGCACCCCCTCCCTCAAGAGGGGATCACGCGACCGCGGGTTCCGGCAAAGACGGGGTCCGGGAGCCGGGGCGGCGGATGACCAGGGCCATCAGCGCGGCCACGGCGCACAGCGCGCCCGAGCCGTACCAGACCATGTCGTACGAGCCGAAGGCGTCGCGCGCCAGGCCCCCGAGGAAGGCGACCACGGCCGCGCCCACCTGGTGGGAGGCGAGCACCCAGCCGAAGACGATCGCGCTGTCGTCGCCGTAGTGCTCACGGCAGAGCGCGAGCGTCGGCGGGACGGTGGCGACCCAGTCCAGGCCGTAGAAGACGATGAAGAAGAGCATCGGCGGGTGGATGGAGGGCGCGAGCAGCATCGGCAGGAAGAGCAGCGAGATGCCGCGCAGGGCGTAGTACGTGGCGAGCAGACGGCGGGACTCGAAGCGGTCGGTCAGCCAGCCGGAGAAGATCGTGCCGGCCACGTCGAAGACACCGATCACCGCGAGCAGTCCGGCGGCGGCCGTCACCGGCATCCCGTGGTCGTGGGCGGCGGGCACGAAGTGCGTCTGGATCAGGCCGTTGGTGGACGCGCCGCAGATCGCGAACGTGCCCGCGAGCAGCCAGAACGGTCCGGTGCGCACCGCCGAGACGAGCACCTTCACGGCGCGGCTCGCCGCCCCGGAGACGGGCGCGGGCTTCTCGACATACGTGTCCGAGCCGTACGGGGCCAGGCCCACGTCCGCCGGGTGGTCGCGCAGCAGCAGCCACACGAACGGCACCACCGCGAGCGCGGCGAGCGCGACCGTGATCGCGGCCGGACGCCAGCCATGGTGCTCCACCAGCCAGGAGAGCACCGGCAGGAAGATCAGCTGCCCGGAGGCGGAGGCGGCGGTCAGGATGCCGGTGACCAGGCCGCGGCGGACGGTGAACCAGCGGTTGGTGACGGTCGCGGCGAACGCCAGCGCCATCGATCCGCTGCCGAGGCCGACGAGCAGGCCCCAGTAGAGCATCAGCTGCCAGGCGGAGTGCATGAAGACGGTGAGCCCGGACCCGGTCGCGATCACGGTCAGGGCGACCGCCACGACCCGGCGGATACCGAACCGGTCCATCAGCGCGGCGGCGAAGGGCGCGGTGAGCCCGTACAGCGCGAGGTTCAGGGACACCGCCGCGCCGATCGTCCCGCGCGACCAGCCGAAGTCGTCGTGCAGCGGATCGATCAGCAGCCCGGGCAGCGAACGGAAGGCGGCCGCGCCGATGATCGTCACGAAGGTGACGGCGGCGACGAACCAGGCGCGGTGGATACGGGACGGGCGGCGGGCAGCCACGGTTGTCTGGTGCATGCCACCCAGCTTCCCGGCGGCGACCGGCACGAACGAGTGGCCGGATGGCCACGGTTCGCAGGGATCGGGCCAAGCACATCGACACAGCCCCGCGCCCCTGATGAGGGCCCGAAGGGCCCACCAAGGGGCGCGGGGAACTGCGCGAGCAACCAAGCACGGTCCGCAGACAAACGACTCCCCTCGGAGAGTTTCGGGAAGGGGCGGGGTGGGGGAACTCACCCCGCCCCCGGGAATGCCGCACCCCACCCACGGACTTGTCCGTCACGCACGCCCCCTCGGAAGGAGCCGCCGCCCATGCCGAACCCCCGCCCCCACCGCGTAGTCGTGCTCGCCCTCGACGGACTGCTCCCCTTCGAGCTGGGGATCCCGCAGCGGATCTTCGGGCGGGCGCGGGCCCAGGACGGGGCGCGGGAGTCGCTCTACACCGTCACCACCTGCTCGATACGGCCGCCGGGGCCCGTCCGGACGGACGCCGACTTCGCCGTGCTCGTCGAGAACGGGCCCGAGGCGCTGGCCGAGGCCGACACGGTCGTGGTGCCCGCGTCGCACGAGCTCGGGCCGGTGTACGAGGAGGGCGTGCTCACGCCCGAGCTCGCCGACGCCCTCGCGCGCGTACGGCCCGGCACCCGCATGGTCTCCATCTGCACCGGCAGCTACGTACTGGCCGCCGCCGGATACCTCGACGGGCGGCCCGCCACCACCCACTGGCTGCACGCCGAGCACTTCCAGGAGCTCTTCCCGTCCGTGGACGTCGACCCGGACGTCCTGTTCGTCGACGACGGGGACGTGCTGACCTCGGCCGGGGTCGCCGCCGGGATCGATCTGTGCCTGCACATCGTGCGGCGCGACCACGGCGCGGCGGTCGCCAACGCCGTGGCGCGCAGCACGGTGGTGCCGCCGCACCGCGACGGCGGCCAGGCCCAGTACATCCAACGCCCGCTCCCCGAGCCGCAGGTGGCGACCACCACCACCGCGCGGGCCTGGGCGCTCGGGCACCTGGAGGAACCGATCCAGCTGCGCGACATGGCCGAGCAGGAGGCCATGTCCGTACGGACGTTCACGCGCCGGTTCCGTGAGGAGACGGGCCTGAGCCCGGGCCAGTGGCTCACCCAACAGCGCGTGGAGCGCGCCCGGCACCTCCTGGAGTCGAGCGACCTGTCGGTGGACCGGATAGCGCGCGCGGCCGGATTCGGCACGGCGACCTCGCTGCGCCAGCATCTGCAGGCCGCGCTCGGTGTCCCGCCGACGGTCTACCGGCGTACGTTCCGGGCCGGAGCGCCCACCTGACGCGCCCGAGAGGCTTCCCCAAAGGCTCCGCGAGGCGATCAGAACGTCAGCACCCCCCGCGCCACCCGCCCCTGCCGCGCGTCCTCGACCGCCTTGGTGAAGTCCTCGACCGCGTACACCTCGGTGACCAGCTCGTCCAGGAGCAGGGCGCCCGAGCGGTAGAGGTCGGCGTAGCGCGGGATGTCGCGCTGGGGGCGTGAACTCCCGTACCGGCAGCCCAGGATGGACTTGTCGAGGAACATCGCGGCCGGTGCGAACGTCGCCTCGGCCGTGGGCGCGGGCATGCCGAGCAGGACCGCCTGGCCGCGCCGGTCGAGCAGGTCGACGGCGCTGCGGACGAGCGCGGGGTGGCCGACGCACTCGAAGACGTTGTCGGCGCCGGTCGGCAGCACCTCGCGCACGCCGTCCGCCGACGGCAGGAAGTGGGTCGCGCCGAACGTGCGGGCGGCGCTCTCCTTCGCCGGGTTGGTGTCGACCGCGACGATCGTGCGCGCGCCCGCGATCCGGGCGCCCTGGATCACGTTGAGGCCGATGCCACCGGTGCCGATGACCACGACGGTGTCGCCGTGCTCGACCCGCGCCCGGTTCAGTACGGCCCCCACGCCCGTCAGGACCGCGCAGCCGATCAGCGCGGCCGAGGTCAGCGGCACGTCGTCGGGGATCCGCACCGCCTGCACGGCCTTGACCACCGTGCGCTCGGCGAACGCGGAGTTCGCGGCGAACTGGTGGACCGGCTCCCCGCCGCGCGAGAACGGCCGCCCGGGCCGTCCGATCGCCCTGCGGCACATCGTGGGCCGCCCCCGGTCGCAGTCGGCGCAGGCGCCGCAGTTGGCGAGCGTGGAGAGCGCCACGTGGTCGCCGGGCGCGACATGGGCGACGCCCTCGCCGACCGCCTCCACCACGCCCGCGCCCTCGTGGCCGAGCACCACGGGCACGGGGAAGGGGATCGTCCCGTCGATCACGGAGAGATCGGAGTGGCAGAGCCCGGCGGCGGCGATCGCCACCAGGACCTCGCCGGGCCCCGGGTCCCGTATCTCCAGATCGTCGACCACCCGCGCCCGCACTCCGTCGAACAGAACACCTCTCACTGACCCCGGGCCTCCCTCGGCAGGCCGAGCACGCGCTCGGCGATGATGGTGCGCTGAATCTCGTCCGAGCCGCCGTAGACGGTGTCGGCCCGGGAGAAGAGGAACGCCCGTTGCCGCGCGTCGAGTTCGTAGGGACGGTCCTCGCTCCAGTCGTACGGGCCGAGGGCCGCCTCGGCGCCCCGTACGGCCATCGCGAGCTCGCCCAGGCGCTGGTGCCAGCCGCCCCAGAGCAGCTTGGCGACGCTGGGCGCGGCGGCGTCCGGCCGCCCTCCCAGGGTCCGCAACGCGTTCCAGCGCATGACGCGGAGCTCGGCCCACTGCCGTACGAGCCGTTCGCGCAGCACGGGATCGACGCCGCGTGCCGCGTCGCGCAGAACCCTCTCCAACTCCTCGGCGAATCCGATCTGTTGGACGAGCGTCGACACTCCCCGCTCGACCGCGAGCAGCCCCATGGCGACGCGCCAGCCGTCGCCGTCGCCGCCGACGACGTGGTCCGGTCGTACGTGTGCCCCGTCGAAGAAGACCTCGTTGAACTCGCTCGTCCCCGTCATCTGCCGGATCGGGCGGACCTCGATCCTGCCCGGCTGGTCCATGGGGACGAGGAGGAAGGAGAGCCCGTGGTGGCGGTGCGAGCCCGGTTCCGTGCGGGCCAGGACGAAGCACCAGTCCGCGTCGTGCGCGTGCGAGGTCCAGATCTTCTGGCCGGTGACGCGGTACGCGCCGGTGGCGTCGCGGGTGGCTTTCGTGCGTACGGCGGCGAGGTCGGAGCCGGCGCCGGGTTCGCTGTAGCCCTGGCACCAGAGCTCCTCGCCGCGGGCGATGGCGGGCAGGAACCGGTCCTTCTGCCGGCTGCTGCCGTACGCGATGAGGGTCGGGGCGAGCAGGTTCTCGCCGATGTGGCCGAGGCGGGGTGGGGTGTGGGGGGTGCGGGCGTATTCCTCGGCCCAGACGACCTGTTGGGTGAGGGTGGCTCGGCGGTTGCCGTGCGCCTCGGTCCAGCCGAGGCCGATCCAGCCGGCTGCGCCGAGCGTGCGCTCCCATTCGCGGGGCGTCGGGTCGGGGGGATGCGCGTCCAACCAGGCCCGCGCGTCCGCCCGGAACGCCTCGTCCTCTGCGGAGAACCCAAAGTCCATACGATCGCCTCCCGTTCCGGAAATTTCCCCCACCCCGCCCCTCCCCGGCTGTGACATTTTGCGGCTCCGCCGCGTGGCTCCGGCGGTTGTCGTTCGGCTGCGGGTGGGTGGGGGTTGCTCGCGCAGTTCCCCGCGCCCCAAAAAGCGGGCCGTCGGTTGTGTGCGGGCTGTCTTGGGCTGGTCGCGCAGTTCCCCGCGCCCCTTGATGGGCCCTGCGGGCCCTCCTGGAGATGGGCCCGGAGGGCCCTCTTAGGGGCGCGGGGAACTGCGCGAGCAACCCAGCACGGTCCGCAGACGAAACCGGGGTCCCGGGCGGAGCCCCAAGCGGGGTGCAGGGGGCGGAGCCCCCGCCCGGGGGTCCGGGGGCGTAGCCCCCGGGAGACCACCTCCGCCCCCACCCACCCCCGGAGGGTTGAGGGAACGGGCGGGGTGGGGGCTCAGCCGTTTGGGCGGTCGCCAGACCTCGCCGCCCGCTCCATCTCCTCCAGCCGCGCAAGCAGCGGCATCGGATCCACCCCCACCGTCCCCGGCAGGAATTCCGCGATCCGGGACGGAGTCCACGCGCCCTCCACATACCCCGCCCGCACCTCCCGCGGCTGCGCCCACACCGCGATCTTGGGCCCCGCGACCGTGTACACCTGCCCCGTGATCCCCTCCTCGCGGGCGCGTTCGCTCAGCAGGTAGACCACGAACGCCGCCACGTCCTCCGGCGAGCCGATCTCGGTCAGCTCCATCGGCACGTTGGCGGACATCCGCGTACGGGCCACCGGCGCGACCGCGTTCGCCGTCACGCCGTACTTGTGCAGACCGAGCGCCGCACTGCGCACCAGCGAGATCACCCCGCCCTTCGCGGCGCTGTAGTTGGCCTGGGCCACGCTGCCCTGGTGGTTGCCGCTGGTGAAGCCGATCAGGGTGCCCGAGCCCTGCTTGCGCATCACCGCCGAGGCGGCGCGGAAGACGGTGAAGGTGCCCTTGAGGTGGGTGGCGACCACCGGGTCCCACTCCTCCTCCGTCATGTTGAAGAGCATGCGCTCGCGCAGGATCCCCGCCACGCACACCACCCCGTCCACCCGCCCCCACCGCGCGAGCGCGGTGTCGACGATGCGCTGGCCGCCCGCCATCGTCGAGATGTCGTCGGCGATGGCGACCGCCTCGCCGCCCGCCGCCTCGATCTCCTTGACCACCGCGTCCGCGACCGTACTGCTCGGCTCGGCGCCCTCGACCGAGACGCCGTAGTCGTTGACGACGACCCTGGCCCCCTCGGCCGCCGCCGCCAGCGCCACCGCGCGGCCGATGCCGCGCCCCGCGCCGGTCACGGCCACCACCTTGCCTGCCAAGAAGTTCCCCATGCCGGCCCCTTCCCGCGGTTTCTGACGGACCGTTAGATTTTATGGCCCGGCGGACGCCGGAAGACAAGCCCCGGGGAGGACTCTTATGCCGATGCCCGCCGAGTTCCACGAGATCGCCAAGCGCGTGAACAACTGGGGGCGTTGGGGATCAGATGACGAAATCGGGGCACTCAATCTCGTCACCGACTCCGTCGTCCGCGACGCCGTCGCCACCGTCCGCACCGGGCGCCGCATCCCGCTCGCGCTGCCCCTGGAGCAGAACGGCGTGCAGACCGGGCTGATCCCCGGCCGGGTCAACCCGCTGCACACCATGGTCCAGATCAACCAGCAGATCTTCGGCCCCGGCACCGTCGCCACCAGCGACGACGTCGTCACCTTCGGCCTGCAGGCGGCCACCCACTGGGACGCGCTGACCCACGTCTCGCACTCCGGCCGCATCTACAACGGCCGCCCCGCCGACACCATCACCGCCCACGCGGGCGCCGAGTTCAGCGGCATCGACAAGCCCCGCCACATCCTCTCGCGCGGCGTGCTGCTCGACGCGGCCCGCGCCCACGGCCTCGACCGGCTGCCCGGCGGCCACGCCGTCACCCCCGAGGACCTGGACGCGGCCGAGGACCTGGCCGGGGTGACCGTGCGCGCGGGCGACATCGTCCTCGTACGCACCGGGCAGATCCAGCTCTGCCTCGGCGGCGACAAGCACGGTTACGGGTTTCCGTCGCCGGGGCTCTCGATCCGTACGCCCGAGTGGTTCCACGCGCGCGATGTGGCGGCCGTCGCCAATGACACGCTCACCTTCGAGATCTTCCCGCCGGAGATCGAGAACCTGTGGCTGCCGGTGCACGCCCTCGACCTGGTCGAGATGGGCATGCTTCAGGGGCAGAACTGGAACCTCGAAGAGCTGTCCACGGCCTGCGCGGAGGAGGGGCGGTACGCGTTCCTGCTGTCGGCGATGCCCGAGCCGTTCGTCGGCGCCACGGGGACGCCGGTCGCGCCCGTCGCCGTTCTCTAGCGGAACCGATGGGGAAAGCGATACGGACCGAGGCGTGATCCGACATCCCTTGCCCTCCACGGGTGGCGGCGCGTCATGCGCACCCCGAGCACGGCACGGCGGCCGCCACCCGGCTCCGCGCGCATGCCCAGCTCCTCATGCCCTGAAGAGCGTTGCCCTGAGCCGACGCCGAGCCACGACCCGCACTCGCCGAGGAGAACCAGGACCGACCCGCAGCGGAACATGGACCAGTCCATGCCCTCGGCGTCCCCTCGCGACGAATCGCTCATCCAAGGGTGATCAGAGCACCACTACGCGTCAACACCTAGCGAAAGCTTTGTCGCTTACGCCCGATTTGTGACGGCGCACGACGGCTCATACACGCCCGGCTCGAACGCCCCGCCCGCGAGCTCCGGCGCGCCCCGGTCGGCCTCACAGCCGCCCCCCGCGCCACAGCCCCGGTCCACCTCGCACCAGATCGACTTGCCCGCGCCCTCCGGCTGCCAGCCCCAGCGGTCGGCGAGGCCGTCGACCAGCTCCAGGCCGCGGCCGTTGGTGTCGTCCCCGTCCGCGTGGCGCGGCCTGGGCGCGCGTGCGCTGCTGTCGGCCACCTCCACGCGGACGGTTCCGCCGTCGGCCGGCCCGCCGACGGGACCGAAGAGCATCCGCAGCACGGCCGGACAGCCGGTGTGCACCACGGCGTTGGTCACGAGCTCCGAGATCAGCAGAATCAGGGTCTCGGCGAGCGGCTCGTCGAGCCTTATCCCGGACCCGGCCAGCCGCGAGCGGGCCCATCTGCGAGCGCGCCCCACCTCGGCGGGGTCGGCTCCGACCTCCAACTGAACCTGAAGCACCTGCACCGCTCACACCATCCGAACCGGCGGACACATCGCCTCGCGCCTCGTGAAGCTCACAGAACGTGATTTCCGTACGAGACAGCATGGTTGACGTACAGTCACCGCAACAAGCGCTTCGGGCATATTCCAGCGCGAAGGAGTACGCGTGGTGCATACTGTGCGACGCACATTGCGGGGGGTCGAACAAGGGCACGCTGGATGCCTGGGGGATCGCACCCAACGGAGGGTACCCGAGGGCGGCCCCGACTCCGGGCTGTGACGAGTCCCTTGAAGGACACAACCCGATATCGACGCTCGGTGACGATCCATCACCCTTCGGCCAATGCTCCGTCAGACTCCGGCCACGACCGCGTGTATCAGCGCTTCCGGACGCCTTACGAGACACACCGTATCGCCTTACGAGACACGCCGGTTCGCCATCCGGGGCGTCCCGCGAGACACGCCGTTCCGTCCTACCCGACCCCGGTCGCCGACTCCTCCAGCGCCCGCGCCTGAAGTTCGAGCGCGAGCGCCGTGGGAGGCCATCGCTCGCGCCGCACCCACGCCCGCTTCAGATGCAGATGGACGTCCGCCTCCCAGGTGAAGCCCATCCCGCCGTACACCTGAAGGCAGTCGCGCGCGCACTCCACGGCCGCCTCGTCGGCGAGCAGCTTGGCGCCCACGGTCTCCACCGGATCCCCGGTGACGGCGGCGGCGTAGACGGCCGCGCGCGCGACCTCCGTACGGACCAGCATCTGCGCGCACAGATGCTTGACGGCCTGGAACGCGCCGATGGGCTGCCCGAACTGCTCGCGCTCCCGGGCGTGTTGGACCGCCATCTCGGTGGTGCGGCCCGCGCTGCCGAGCTGTTCGGCGGCGGTGAGCAACGCGCTCTCCGTGCTGCCGCCAGCGCCCTCGCCCGCCAGTCGGTGCAGGGGGGTGAGCGGGTCGGCCGAGCGGACGGGCTCGGCACCGGCCGCGTCTCCCCGTACGACGTCGGCCTCCGCCAGCCACTCCACCAGGACCCCGTCGAGCGCGGCCACCACCGTCTCGCCCTCCGCCGCACCTTCGACGGCCCCCGCCGCCAGATGCGTGGCGATCAGCGGCCCGGGCAGCAGTGCCCGTCCGGCCTCCTCGAAGAGCAGTACGGCCTCGGGCAGCCCGAGACCGACCCCGCCGTCCTCCTCCGGCAGCCGCAGCGCGAAGAACCCGGCCTCGCCGAGCGCCCGCCACAGCCCCCGGTCGAGGCCGCCCCCGTCGACGGCGCCACGCAGCGCCTCGCGGTCGAACCGCCGGGCGAGGAGCGCGCGCAACCCCGACCTCAAGGCCCGCTGTTCGTCCGTGAGTTGGAAGTCCATCAGCGCCCCTTCGGCAGGCCGAGGATCCGCTCGGCGACGATGTTCCGCTGGATCTGCGAGGTGCCGGCGGCGATGGTGTACGAGAGGGAGGACAGACGCTCCAGGCTCCACGGGCGGTCCAGGTCGAGCGCGTCGGGGCCGAGGACGGCGGCGGCGGCTTCGTACAGGTCCTGGCGCGCGTGTGAGTAGCGGAGTTTGAAGACCGAGCCGCCGACGCCGGGGGCGCCGCCGATACGCTCGGACTCGCTGACGTTCCACTGGATCAGCCGCCAGAGCGCGCCGAACTCCGCGTACATGCGGCCCAGTCGGCGGCGGATCACCGGGTCGTCCCAGCTGCCGTTCTTGCGCGCCTCGGCGGCGATCTCCGTGAGCACCCGGCGGCAGGCGACGACCTCGCCGACGAAGGCCGTGCCCCGCTCGTACGACAGCGTCACCATGGTCACCCGCCAGCCGTCGTTCTCGGCGCCGACCCGGTTGGCGAGCGGAACGCGCACCTCATCGAGGAACACCTCGGCGAACTCGGCCGACCCGGCGAGGGTGCGCAGCGGACGCACGGTCACGCCGGGCGCGTCCATCGGCAGGGCGAGCCAGGTGATGCCCCGGTGCCTGGGCGCGTCCGGGTCGGTCCGTACGAGCAGTTCGCACCAGTCGGCGACCTCCGCGTGGGAGGTCCAGATCTTGGCGCCGGTCACCACGTACGCGTCCCCGTCCCGCACCGCGCGCGTGCGCAGCGACGCCAGGTCCGAGCCCGCGTCCGGCTCGCTGAACCCCTGGCACCACACCTCGTCCCCGCGCAGCACCGGCGCCAGCCACCGCGCCCGCTGCTCGGGGGTGCCCTCGGCCGCGATGGTGGGGCCCGCGTGCAGCAGCCCCACGAAGTTCGCGCCGACATAGGGCGCCCCGGCCCGCTCGGTCTCCTCCAGGAAGATCAGCCGCCGGGTGGGCGAGGCGTCCCAGTGCACGTCCGCGTACCCGGCGTCGTACAGCGTCCGCTGCCAGCCGGTGTCGTACGCGCGCCGCCCGGGCCAGTCCGAGGGGTCCGGCCGGTCCGGCAGCCCCGGCAGCACGGCCGCGAGCCAGTCCTTCAGACGGGCCCGGAACTCCTCGTCCTCGGCGCTGTACGTGAGGTTCACCGGCGCCCCCTCATGGGCTCGTCCGCTACCTGATGGACCGTCAGATACCAGGCTAGCCGCGCGCCTATGGACCGACAAGCGGTGCGGGCCTACGCTCTCGGCACGATCTGACGATCCGTCAGTTACGAGGTCCACGTTTCCGGGAAACGAGGAGAACGGCGATGACCGACACCGCACACGTCGACACCGCACACGAGCTCGGCGCCTCCCGCACGCTCTGGGAGCTCGTCGAGCGCCGCGCCGCCCTCACCCCCGACCGTCCCGTATTCCTCCAGGACGGCCTCCAGGACGACCTCCGGGGCAACCGCGTCCTGACCTTCGGCGGGCTGCGCGAGCGGGGTGAGCGGGTGGCGGCCGGGCTGTACGGGATGGGGGTGCGGGCCGGGACCGTGGTGGCGTGGCAGCTGCCGACCCGGATCGAGACCGTGCTGCTGTCGTTCGCGCTGGCCCGGCTCGGGGCCGTGCAGTCACCCGTCATCCCCTTCTACCGGGACCGTGAAGTGGGGTTCGCGCTACGGGAGTCGGGGGCGGAGTTCTTCGCGGTGCCGGGCGTGTGGCGCGGGTTCGACCATGCCGCGATGGCGCGGCGGCTGGGGGCGCGGGGGGTGTTCCCGGCGTACGACGTGCTGCCGGACGGCGATCCGGCCGTGCTGCCGCCGCCGCCCGCCTCCGGCACGTCGGTGCGCTGGATCTACTGGACCTCGGGGACCACGTCCGCGCCCAAGGGTGTGCTGCACACCGACCGTTCGCTGCTCGCGGGCGGGTCGTGTCTGGCGCACGCGCTGCGGCCGTCGGCCTCGGACGTCGGCTCGGTGGCGTTCCCGTACGCCCATATCGGCGGGCCCGACTACACCGTGATGCTGCTCCTCTACGGCTTTCCCGCCGTCCTGTTCGAGCACTTCGCGCTGCCGGACGCGCTGGACTCGTACCGTCGGCACGGTGTGACCATCGCGGGCGGGTCGACCGCGTTCTACTCGATGTTCCTCGCCGAGCAGCGCAAGCGGCCGGGGGTGCCGATCATTCCCACGTTGCGGCTGCTCGCGGGTGGGGGTGCGCCGAAGCCGCCGGAGATCTACCACGCGGTGGTACGGGAGTTGGGGTGCCGGCTGGCCCATGGGTACGGGATGACCGAGGTGCCGATGATCACGATGGGGTCGCCGGACGACACGGCGGAGGATCTGGCGACGACGGAGGGGCGGCCGCCGGAGGGGATGGAGATACGGATCGTGGACGGGGAGGTGCGGTTGCGGGGGGAGGCGGTGTGCCGGGGGTATCTGGATCCTTCGCATCACGCTTCCGCGTTCGACGCGGACGGGTTCTTGATGACCGGGGATCTTGGCCATCTGACCGCGAGCGGGCATCTCGTGCTTACGGGGCGGCTTAAGGACGTCATCATCCGCAAGGGCGAGAACATCTCCGCGAAGGAGATCGAGGATTTGCTGCATCGGCATCCGGGGGTGGGGGATGTGGCGGTGGTGGGGGTGCCGGATCCCTCTCGGGGGGAGCGGGTGTGTGCGGTTGTCGAACTGCGTGCGGGGGCTTCGGGGTTGACCCTCGCCGGGGTCGTGGCGTTTTTGCGGGGGGAGGGGCTGGCCACGCACAAGTTGCCGGAGCAGTTGGAGGTGGTGGATGCGTTGCCGCGTAATGCCGCGTTGCGGAAGGTGTTGAAGTATGAGTTGCGGGAGCGGTTTGGGGGGTGACGGGTTGTGTGCCGGGTGCGGGTTGTGTGTGGCTGGTCGCGCAGTTCCCCGCGCCCCTGGGGGTATGGGGCTGATGTCTCGTCTTCGCGTGCGGGCCGTCCTGGGTTGCTCGCGGCCACGCGGCGGAGCCGCAAATCGACACAGTCCCGCGCCCCTGAAAGCGTGGGTGACCCTCGACGTAAGCGAACCCCGGCGTCGCCTCACGCCGACAGTGGTTCGGCCTCGTCTGTCGCCGCTGCCTCCACGTCGCCGTACACCTCGAACAGGCGGCGGACGCCCAGGGCCGCCAGGACTCGGTTCACGTGGGAGCCGTCCACCGCTCCCCTGGCCGGGAGGATCAGGCGGAGCCTGCCCTGGCAGGAGCGGATCAGGCGGCGGGAGGCGATGAGGACGCCGACGCCGCTGGAGTCGCAGAAGAGCACTCCGGACAGGTCCAGGACCAGGTCGCGGCGGCCCGCCGCCACCGCCTGGTGCACGGCCTGGCGTACCTGCGGCGCCGTCACCAGGTCCAGTTCGCCGCGCACGCGCACCACGGCCCATCCGCCCTGCTCGGTCTCGTTCACCATCAGCGTCACGCGTCCGGACCTCTCTGTGCAGTCGGCCCCCGTCCGTCCCTTGCGCGACTGCCCGGCCGGGGCCGTACGAAACCCCCCGCGCCCTACCACGACCAGCCCTTTCGGGAGCGCACTTGCCGCAAACGAGCGCGTCTTTCGGACCCCCGCACTACATTCGAAGGGACACGAGTGCACAGGGGCACGGACAAAAGGTACGGAACGGGCAACACGGCACACGGTTGGGGAGCCGCATGGCGAAGGACGCACCACCGCGCTGGGATCGCAGGATGCAGCAGCGACTGGCGCGCGGCGAGGCGGCCGCGCTCGGCGAGCTGTACGACCGGTTCGCCTCGCTCGTGCACAGCCTGGCCCACCGCGTCCTCGGTGACGAGTCCGCCGCCGACCAGATCACCCGCGAGGTGTTCGGTTACGTCTGGGAGAACCCGGACGCGTACGACCCCAAGCAGGGTTCCATGCGGTCCTGGGTCGCCAAGCTCACCCAGCGCCAGGCCGTACTGCGGCTGCGCCAGTCCGAGGCGGCGCAGTACGCGGAGCGCGGCGGCGGCTCCGCCGAGGAGCTGGAGGCGAAGGTCCTGCGCGCCTCGGCCGCCGCCCGCGCCGACTACATCGTGACGTCGATGCCCGCACCCCTGCGCCAGGCCCTCGAACTCGCGTACCACGGCCGCCGCGACTACCGGCAGGCCGCCGCCGACCTCGCCATCACCGAGGACGAGGCCCGGCGCAGACTGCGGCTCGGGCTCCAGCTGCTGTCCACCGCCAACACCCGTCCGCCGGAGGGCGCCTCGCCGCCCGGTTACGGACGTGCCCGGTGAACGGGCCGGTGGAGCAGGGACCGGCGCTGCCCGACGACGAGAACGGCACGCCGCGCATACCGCCACCGCGCCGCGCGGCCGACGACATCGAGGAGCTGCCCCCGGCCATGCCCGAGCCGATGCCGACGCGGGCCCCCGAGCCGGTGCGGGCCGAGCCCGTCGTCCGCTCGCACGCCGTGCTCAAGTCCCTGCTCGGGGCGTGGGCGCTGGCCGCGTGCTCGACCGAGGAGACCGAGGCCGTCGAGGCGCACCTCACCGAGTGCGCGCCCTGCGCGGAGGAGGCGCTGCGGCTGCGGGACGCGGTGGGGCTGCTGCACACCGACCGCAGCCTCGACCTGGACCCGCTGCTGCGCTCCCGGGTCCTGGAGAACTGCCTGGGCCGCCGCCCGGCCCGTATCCCGGTGCCGGACTGGGCCGCTCCGTACGACGCGGAGACCGCCCGCCTGGACTCGCTGCTCAATGACTTCGGCGAGGCGGAGTGGCACGCGCCGGTGCGGCTGAAGTGGTTCGAGCACGAGCGGCAGGTGAGCCGCCGCACGACGGTCGCCGGGGTGATCGGGCACCTGATGGCGGTGGACGGGCTGGTCGCGGCCGCGCTCGGCCTGGAGGACCCGGCGGGCGCCTCGCTGCCGGCCGGCCCGACCGCGCGCACCGAGGCGTTCTGGACCGCCACCAGGTTCCCGCTGACGCGCGCGGTGCGCGAGCCGTGGCGCGAGCACAGCCACACCCTGATCCGCACGGTGTCGTTCGCGGGCCGGGGCGTGGCCGAACTGGACGTCCCGTACGGCGAGTTCGCCCTGCCGCTGCGGGACGCGTTCCTCGACCGCGCCTTCGAGTGCTGGATCCACGCGGGCGATATCGCGGACGCGGTCGCCTACCCGTACGAGCCGCCGTCCGGGGCGCATCTGCACAAGATGATCGACCTGGCGGCGCGGATCCTGCCGAGCGCGCTGGCGGCCCGCCGCCGCGCGGGCCTAGCGGCTCCGGCGCGCGGTCTGGTGTCGGCCGGAGCGCCGGGCCGTTCGCTGCGCCTGGAGATCGAGGGCGCCGGCGGCGGCGAGTGGTTCATCGCGCTCGACTCCCCCGCCGCCAAGGGCTCGCCCGACCACGCGGTGGCCCATATCGCCCTGGACGGCGTGGAGTTCTGCCGCCTGGCGGCAGGCCACATCCCACCGGATGACGCGGCGGTGGGTCGCCGAGGCGACCGGGAGGCGGTCAGGGATGTCCTTTTCGCGACGGCGTCACTGAGCAGGCTGTAGTTCGCTACGCGAAAACGACCGTACGCCGACCGTTGAGCAGGATCCGATGCTCCGCATGCCACTTCACGGCCCGCGCCAGCGCCTGGCACTCCACGTCGCGGCCGATGGCCACGAGCTGGTCGGGGGTGACCTCGTGGCCGACCCGCTCGACCTCCTGCTCGATGATCGGGCCCTCGTCGAGGTCCGCCGTCACATAGTGCGCGGTGGCACCGATCAGCTTCACCCCGCGCGCGTGCGCCTGGTGGTACGGCTTCGCGCCCTTGAAGCTCGGCAGGAACGAGTGGTGGATGTTGATGATCCGGCCGCTCAGCTGCTTGCAGAGGTCGTCCGAGAGGACCTGCATATAGCGGGCGAGCACGACGAGCTCGACGCGCTCCTCCCGTACGAGATCGAGCAGCTGGCCCTCGGCCGCCGCCTTCGTCTCCTTCGTCACCGGAATGTGGCGGAAGGGAATGTCGTACGAGGACACCAGCTCGGCGAAGTCGGTGTGGTTGGAGACCACTGCCGCGATCTCCACCGGCAGCGCGCCGATCTTCGAGCGGAACAGCAGGTCGTTGAGGCAGTGGCCGAACTTGGAGACCATCAGGACGATCCGCATGCGCTCGTCCGCGCGGTGGATCTGCCAGTCCATCTGGAAGGAGTCGCCCACGGCCGCGAAGCTGGCGCGCAGCTTCTCCACCGTCACCGGAGCCTCGGCCGAGAAGTGGACGCGCATGAAGAAGAGACCCGAGTCGCGGTCTCCGAACTGCTGACTGTCCTCGATATTGCAGCCGGTGATGAAGAGATAGCTCGACACGGCGTGCACGATGCCCTGTTTGTCCGGGCAGGAGAGCGTGAGGACGTACTGGTCAGTCATCCAGGCAGGATGCCACAAGCGGCCGGTCCCCCCGGTCACCGCTCAGGATGCGGACCCGTACATGGACGTACGCGAGGTACGAGGCGTACGCCACGTCCGTGACGGGCGGCTCACGCCGAGCGCGTCAGGATCCGCAGGACCTCCAGCGAGCGGGGCGCCGCGTCCGGGTCGTCCGCGTCGTTCACCGCCAGCCGCACATGCGCCTCGCGGGCCGCGCGGACCGCCTCCGGCCAGGCGTGGTGGGCCAGGAACGCCGAGATCGGCGCGTCCGCCCCCACCTGGTGCATGATCCGCAGCACCCGCAGCACCGCGACGTCCACCAGCGCGGCCTCGCCCGAGTCGCGGAAGACGGTCCCGACGTACTTCTCCGCCGACCAGTTGTCCAGCCAGGTGTCCTCGACCAGCCGGTAGACGGCGTCGGTGATGTCCCCGTACCCCTCCCGCCCGGCCAGCCAGGTGTCCTGGTGGAAGGACTCGTCGGAGAGCATGTGCAGCGCGGAGCGCACGTTCGCGCGCCAGCGCCACCACGGCATGTCATTCAACGGCATGCCGCCCATGGTGGAGGAGCGACGGCCGCGACGGGAAGAGCTGGCTGAACCTTGCTGCACGCGTTCGATCGTACGTTCCCCTTGTTCGGGGCGCCCGAGGCCCCCGTAATTCACCTGCGCGTCACCCAGCGTTGACCAATGCCCACTGTGCCGTTACCCATGAGGCGGAATTGTGCAGGGACATGACCGGATGGCGCAGCTCCTCCTCCTCCCGCCCCTGGAAGTCCGTGACGGCCGTCTTAGCCGTCGCGTCAACGGCGGCCGGGGCCGCGCTGTTCTCCGGCTGTGGCGCACTCCCTGGAGCCGCGGGGGGCTCCAGGGAGCCTGTCACCGTGATGACCTGGGCCCCCGAGGGCACCCGTGCGACCAATATGCCCGGAATGCCGTCCATGGCGAAGGCGTACGCGCGCTGGGTCAACGCGCGCGGCGGCATCGACGGCCACCGCCTCCAGGTGGTCACCTGCAACGAGCAGAACACCGCGACCGGCGCCGCCGAGTGCGCGCGCCAGGCCGTCAAGGAGAACGCGGTCGCGGTCGTCGGCTCCTACAGCCAGTACGGCCGTGCCTTCATGTCCCCGCTCGAAGCCGCCGGCATCCCCTACATAGGCGGCTACGGCGTCTCCGACGAGGAGTTCTCCAGCGCGCTCTCCTACCCCGTCAACGGCGGCCAGGCGACGCTCCTGGCGGGCAGCGGCAAGCAGTTGGCGCTGTGGTGCGACAAGGTGGCGCTGGTGCGGCCCGACACCGTCTCCGGCGACCTGCTGCCCGAACTCCTCAACGAGGGGCTGTCCCCCGGCCATCGCCGCCAGGCCGCCGACATCCGCACGGCCGACGACGCCGGCGACTACACCCAGCAGGCCCAGGACGCGCTCGTGAAGGCCGGGGCGGACCCCGCACTGCCCGACCGCATCGGCAAGAAGGCGGCCGCCGACCGGGCGCGCAAGGGGTGCGTGACGGCGGTCCTCGGCGATCACACCGAGACGTTCTTCGACTCCTTCCGGCGCGTGGAGAGCGACGACCAGAAGGTGCAGGTCGCCTCGGTGCTCGGCTCGGTCGGCCAGCCGCTGGTGGACCGTACGGGCGGCAAGGACGGCCCGTTCGAGGGCGCGTACGTCACCGGCTGGTACCCGGAGGCGGGCGACCCGCGCTGGGAGCCGATGAAGCAGGCCATCCGGGAACAGGCGTTCCGGGACGAGACGATCAACGCGGCGGACGCGGGCGTCGAGACGACCTGGATCGCCTACACGGTCCTCAACAGGGTCATCGAGTCCCTGGACCAGAACGACATCGCCGCGCACGACCTGATCCGCGCGCTCAACAAGGGCGTCAGCGTGGACACGGGCGGGCTGACGCCGACGCTGCGGTGGAAGTTCGAGGACATGCTGGCCGCGCCGGACTTCCCCCGGATCGTCAACCGGGACGTGACGTTCCAGGTGGTGCGGGACGGGCGCCTGGTGGCCGCGAAGAAGGGCTTCACGGATGTGAGCGCCACGCTGGAGGATGCGTCGGTCCGGAGCTGACGCGCGCCGTCCGTACGGGTCGGCCGCGACGGCCCGTACGGACGGGAGCCTCGCGGCCCGGCGCTTCGGCCGGAAGCCTCGGAGCCGGAAGCCTCGGAGCAGGGAGCCTCAGCGCCGGAAGCCTCAGAGCAGGGAGCCTCAGAGCTGGGCCGACGAGCGCTTCGTCAGGCCGTACTTGCCCGCGATGGCGTTCCACAGGCCCGACGCCTGCTGCTTGGCGATGGTGGCCTCGCCGCTGGCGCGGTCGCCCTGGGCCTCCTCCGCCGTGTGGCGGGAGTGGCCGTGCTTGCAGCCCTTGCCCTTGCCGTTCTGGTCGGCCCAGCCGGCGTAGTGGTTGTCGGCGGAGGCGGACGCCTGCCACGCCTTGGTGAGCTGGGCGGTGAGCTTGGCGTTGTTCGGCAGCTTGTCGACGGCCACCTTCTGGAGCCGGGTGACCAGGTCGCCGCGCTGCTTGGCGGCGTCGCGCAGCGTGGACGCGGCGACGTCCAGCTTGTCGCAGCTGCGGATGTTGGAGACCGCGCCGATGACCGCGTCGCGGCTGTTGTTGCTGTCGGCCAGGAGCTTGTCGAGCTCGACGGCCTGCGCCTTGGCGGGGTCGTCGCCCGGCTTGGCACCGCCGTCGGTGCCCGCGGTCGGCGTGGTCGCGGCGATCGGGGTGTTGCCGTCCTTCTTGCCGTCGTCGCCGCCACCGCCGCTGAGGAGGTACCCGGCGCCGAGTCCGACGACCGCGAGGCCGACGCCGACGGCGGCGATGACGCCGAGGCGCGAGCGGCGCCGGGGCTCGTCGTCGTAGGAGTCGTACGCGTACGCGTCGCCGGGCGGGGGCTGCTGCTGGTACTGCTGCGCCGACGGCGGGGCCTGGAAGTGCGGCGGCTGCGACTGCGGCTGCACCTGGACCGAAGGAGACGTGCCGAACCGGCCCAACTGCTGGGTCTCGCCGCCGCGTTGGGGCTGCTGCGGCCCGTCGGCGCGGAAGAGGCTGTCGAACTCGGCGGGCGGCTGCCGCTCCCCGGGCGCGCCCGGGCGTATGCCGTACGGGGCGTCCTGCGGGGGCGCGGGGACCGGCGGGGCGGCCGACGCGGCCGGGACCGGCGGCAGGTACTGGGTGGCCCCGTCGCCGCCGGGGGCCTCCGGCGGCAGGGCGCCCGGGGGCGCGGCGGGCACGGGCGCGAGGAACTGGGTGGCCTCCGCGCCGCCGGGGGCCGGGGGCACGGGCTCGATGAACCGCGTCGCGTCCGAGGCACCGGCCGGGCCGGGGACGGGGGCGATGTACTGCGTGGCGTCCGAGGCGCCGGCCGGGGGCGCGCCGATGTACTGCGTCGCCTCCGAACCGCTGTCGGCCTGCGGCAGGGGCGCGATGTACTGGGTCGCCTCCGAGGCGCCGGCCGGGGGCGGGCTCAGGTACTGCGTCGCCTCCGAACCGCTGTCGGCGTGCGGGACGGGCGGGATGTACTGGGTCGCGTCCGTGGTCTCGGCGGGCAGCGGCTGGGCCCAGACGGTCGCCGGTCCCTGCGCGGGCGGACCCTGCGGCGCCGGGGCCTGCCCGGGCCGGTCCGGGCCCCACGGCTGGCCCCAGGACTGCCCGGCGGGCGGGGCCGCCTGCGGGGCCGGGGGCCAGGGGGCGGATCCTTCGGCGGGCAGCACGACGCCCTCGTGTGCGGGCCGTGCAGCGGGCAGCTGTGGCTCGTCACCCTGTCGGCTCTGCGTCACCGGGGACTCCTACGCGTGGGATCTACGGAACGTCGGGTCACGCTACCGGGTCCCCCCGTCGGGGTGCCACGCCCACCCGTCCGGGGACGTCCGGCGTGCTCCCCGCGGTTCCCACCGGCGCGCTCCCCATGCCGACTTGTGCCCCCGCTCACATCGACGCGAGCCGCGCCCCGTTCGGGGCGCGGCCCCCGCCTCACGCCGCCTGCATCTCCAGGCGCGCCCCGAACTCCCGTACCGAGGGCTCGTCCGCGTACGGCTCCAGGCGCTGCTGGAGGTCGTCCAGATAGTCCGCGCCCCGGTTGGTGCGCAGGGTGGCCAGCAGGTCCACCGCGCGCGTGCCGGTGGCGCAGGCCAGTTCCACCTCGCGCTGCTGCACCTGTGCGGTGGCCAGCAGGACAAGACCGATCGCCCGGCGCCGGGCGCGGGTCTCGGGGTGGCCCGCCAGCGACTCCTCGGCCCGCCGTGCCGCGGCCTCGGGCTGGCCGAGGTCGCGGTGGCAGTGCGCGAGTTCGTCGGAGAGGTAGGCGTGGTCGAAGTGGGCGATCCAGGACGGGTCGTCGCCGGAGTCCGCCGACGCCGCCTCCATCGCCGCGAGCGCCCGCCCGGCCACGGTCTGGCAGGTGCGCGCGTCGCCGAGGAGCGCGTGCCCGCGTGCCTCGGCGGCGAAGAACATCGCCTCCGCGCGCGGGGTGACCCGGCCCCGGGATCCCTCCTGGGCGGCCCGGGCCAGCTGGGCGATCTCGCGCGGGTTGCCCAGCTGCGCCGCGAGGTGGCTCATGGAGGCGGCGAGCACGTAACCGCCGTAGCCGCGGTCCCCGGCCGCCTGGGCGAGCCGCAGGGCCTGGATGTAGTAGCGCTGGGCCAGGCCCGGCTGGCCGGTGTCGACGGCCATGTAGCCGGCGAGCTCGGTGAGCCGCGCGACCGCCGCGAACAGCTGGCGCCCGACCGTCTCGCGGTAGGAGCCCGCGAGCAGCCCGGAGACCACGCTGTTGAGGTAGTGCACGACGACCGGGCGCACATGCCCGGAGCCGAACCGGTGGTCGAGCTCGACCAGCGCCTCGGTCATCGCCCGTACCGCGTCGACGTCCGCGACCCCGACCCGCTGCCCGGCGCTCCGCGCGACCTGCGCGTCGGCCCCGGTGATCAGCCAGTCGCGGCTCGGCTCGACCAGCGCGGAGGCGGCGACCGTGGAGCCGGTCAGGAAGTCGCGGCGGCCCACGTCGCTGCGCCACAGCTCGCAGACCTGCTCGATGGCGCCGAGGACGGTGGGCGAGAACTGCAGGCCCACCCCCGTCGCCAGGTTCTTGCCGTTGGCCATGCCGATCTCGTCGATCGTCACCGTCCGCCCGAGCTTGCGCCCGAGCGCCTCGGCGATGATCCCCGGCGCCCGTCCCCTGGGCTGCTGGCCACGGAGCCAGCGCGCCACCGATGTCTTGTCGTAGCGAAGGTCGAGCCCGCGTTCGGCGCCGACCATGTTGACGCGCCGGGCGAGACCCGCGTTGGAGCACCCGGCTTCCTGGATGAGCGCCTGCAGCCGTTCATTGGGCTGGCGGGCGACTAGAGGCCTGGCTGCCATGTGAACCCCCTGAAGCGGCAGTTGATCACTCCCGTGATCACTGCCCTGCGAAAAGGCAGAGAATGCGAAGGAACCGAAGGAAAGCGATGGAACCCGGAAATGCACGGGAAATCGGACGACTTGTCGCATGAGTGGACGAGCCGTCGTACTTCTGTGGCATTGCCTTGTTTCTGTGGGATCCCCCCGCATGTGCCTACCCGCGACGAGAGGTGCGACCTCGCGCGCGCCCCCGTCCATGCACCCATGCGCCCCGGATGCAGGATCGATGCTCCTGCGCCGCCCGCCGCGCGCCCGTAACCCGAGGTGGTGGTGGTAGTTGAGTTCTGCGTGGAAGAGACCATCACAGGCACGGAAGCCGCACAGATCCCCAAGCAGCGCGGCGACCAGCTCCTCGACAGCGCGGTGCGGTACGCGGAAGAGCGGCACTGGGACGTGTTCCCCGGCACCTGGCTGGAGGCGGCCGAAGGCGTCGAGCGCTGCTCGTGCGGCGACGCCGCCTGCCCGTCGCCGGGGGCGCACCCGTCCCGGCCGGACTGGGCGACCCAGGCCACCGGGAGCGCCGTCGCCGCGCGCCGGCTGTGGTCGAAGCAGCCGAAGGCGTCGATCCTGCTGCCCACCGGACGGACCTTCGACGCGATCGACGTCCCCGAGTCGGCCGGGTTCCTGGCGCTGGCCCGGATGGAGCGGATGGAGCTCACCCTCGGCCCGGTCACCTGCACCCCCGACCGCCGGATGCTCTTCTTCGTGCTGCCCGGAGCCGGGGTGAAGGTCCCCGACCTGGTGCGCAAGCTCGGCTGGACGGCGGCCTCGATCGACCTGATCACCCGGGGCGAGGGGCACTACGTGGCGGCCCCGCCGACCCGGGTCGGCGGCCATGGCGCGGTCCAGTGGGCGCGGCGCCCCACCCCGGCCAACCGCTGGCTGCCGGACGCGGAGGAACTGATCAGTCCGCTTGCCTACGCCTGTGGGCGCGAGGCCGCCGCCGCCCGGGTGCGCCACTCGTAGGCTGGTCCCCGTGGCCGTACGGACAGACGTACGGACGGGGACGAAAGGCAGCACCATGCCGAACCAGACATTCGGTGACTCTTCCGCCACCGCGGGCGGTGTACCGGGCGCGCCGCCCGCTGTCCGGGTACGGGGCCTGTGGAAGCGTTTCGGCGAGCAGATCGCCGTGGCCGGGATCGATCTGGAGCTCCCGGCGGGGAAGTTCATCGGCCTCGTGGGGCCCAACGGAGCCGGCAAGACCACCACGCTGTCGATGGTGACCGGGCTGCTCAGGCCCGACATGGGCAGCGTCGAGATCGGCGGCCACGACGTGTGGCGGGACCCCGTCGCCGTGAAGGCCCGGATCGGCGTGCTGCCGGAGGGGCTGCGGCTCTTCGAGCGCCTCTCGGGACGCGAACTGCTCGCGTACACCGGGCGGCTGCGCGGGCTGCCCGGCGCCGAGGTCGACAAGCGGGCCACCCAGCTCCTCGACGTCCTGGACCTGGCGGGCGCCCAGCACAAGCTCGTCGTGGACTACTCGACCGGCATGCGCAAGAAGATCGGGCTCGCGGCGGCCCTGCTGCACAACCCCGAAGTGCTGTTCCTGGACGAGCCGTTCGAGGGCGTCGACCCGGTCTCGGCCGCCACGATCCGCCGCGTCCTGGAGCGCTACACCGCCTCCGGCGCCACCGTCGTCTTCTCCAGCCACGTCATGGAGCTCGTGGAGTCGCTGTGCGAGTGGGTCGCGGTGATGGCCGCCGGACGCATCCGCGCGCAGGGCACGCTCGCCGAGGTGCGGGGCGGCGCCGACTCCCTGCAGAACGCTTTCCTCGAACTCGTGGGCGCGGGCAGCTCGAACGCCGGCGACGCGCTCGACTGGCTCGGCGGCGGTGCGGCCCGATGAGCGCCCCGGCAACGACCACCCCGGCGACGGCCGCTCCCGTGGGCACGGTCCCGCTCACCCCCGTCTTCGTACGGCTCAAACTCTCGCTGCTCAAGAACGGGCTGCGGCAGTCCGGCGGGCGCCGCACCGCCTACATCGTCTCGGCCGTGCTCGCGCTGCTCTTCGCGGCCCTCCAGCTGATCGGCCTGCTCGCGCTGCGCGGCAACGCCCACGCGGGCACGGTCGCCGTGCTCGCCACCGCCGTCCTCGCGCTCGCCTGGACGGTGATGCCGCTGTTCTTCCCCAGCGGCGACGAGACCCTGGACGCGACCCGCCTGGTGATGCTGCCGCTGCGGCCGCGCCCGCTGATCGTGGCGCTGCTGGCAGCCTCCCTGGTCGGCATCGGGCCGCTGTTCACGCTCTGTCTCACCCTCGGCTCGGGCATCGCGGTCGCGCACAGCGCGGCCGCCGCGGTCGTCGCGGTCCTCGCCGTGCCGCTGACGATCCTGGTGTGCGTGGCGCTCGCGCGGACGGTGGCGGCGGCCAACACCCGGCTGCTCACCTCCCGCAAGGGCCGCGACCTCGCGGTGCTCAGCGGCCTGGTGATCGCGGTGGGCTTCCAGTTCGTCAACTTCGGCATGCAGAAGCTCGGCGACTCCGGCGGCCTCTCCGCGCTCGACCCGGCCGCGAAGGTCGTCCGCTGGGTGCCGCCGGCCGCCGCGATCGGCGCGGTGGACTCGGCGAGCCAGGGCGCGTACGGCCGGATGGCGCTCCAACTCCTGCTCACCGCCGCCGCGTTGGCCGCCCTGCTGTACGCCTGGCAGCGCTCGCTCACCCAGCTGATGACGACCCCGGACGGCTCCACGCTGCGGCCGGACGCCGCCCGCAAGGAGTCCCGGCCGGGTCTCGCCGGACTGCTGCCGCAGAACCGCACGGGCACCGTCATGCTGCGCACCCTGCGGTACGTGTGGCGCGACCCCAAGACCAAGGCGTCCTGGATCACCTCGCTCGCCATCGGCCTCATCGTGCCGGTCTTCAACGCCCTCCAGGGCCACGGCTCGGTGTACTTCGCCACCTTCGGCGCGTTCATGCTGGGCGCGCAGATGTACAACCAGTTCGGCCAGGACACCTCGGCGTTCTGGATGGTCGTGCAGACGATCTCGGGCTCCCGGGACGCCTATCTGGAACTGCGGGCCCGCGCCCTGGCGATCCTCCTGGTGACCGCCCCGTACACGGTCCTTGTCGCGGTGGTGACGGGCTCGCTGACCGGCCGGTGGGACGCGTTCCCGGAGGCGCTGGGGCTCTCCTTCGCGCTGCTCGGCGCGATGCTGGCGACGGGCGCGTTCGCCTCGGCGACGTTCCCGTACTCGATCCCCCAGGACAGCCGCAAGAACGTGGCGCCCGGCCAGGGCGGCATCGCCTTCCTCGCCATCATGGGCGGCATGATCACCAGCGGTCTGCTCTGCCTGCCGATGATCGCCCTGACGATCTGGGTGCATGTCTCCCAGCGCGGCGCCCTGTGGACGCTGCTGCCGGCCGGTGCGCTCTACGGGGTGCTCATCGCGTACGCCGGGCTGCGCGCGGCCGCGCCGCGCACGGCGAAGCGGCTGCCGGAGATCCTGCTCGCGGTCAGCCGGGGCTGACGCCCGTCCCCGCCGGGCCGCCTTCGTGGCCCGGCGGGGCCCCCGGTCACTCCGCCGGGTGACGTCCGCATGCGCGCCGGGACGAGCCTGGGTAGATCTTTTGTGTGACCGCGTATCGACTGTCCCCGAGAGCCCTGATCGCCGGGCTGGCCGCCTCCATACTGCTGTTCGGCGTGGGCTGCGCCACCGGCGAGCGGGTCGCGGACGCGCCGAAGGCCGACGCCGCACAGCATGTGCACGAGGGCGACGAGAGCCCCGCCTTCCACGACCGGGCCGAAGCCCAGGGCCCGGGCCCGCTGCCGTACACCCCGCTGTGCCGCGCGGCCAAGTGCATCGCGCTCACCTTCGACGACGGGCCCGGCCCGTACACGGCCTCGCTGCTCGACATACTCGGCAAGGAAGGCGTGCGGGCGACGTTCTTCCTGGTCGGCGACAAGCCCGTGCACACCTATCCCGATCTCGTACGGCGGATCGCCGCCCAGGGCCATGTGATCGGCAACCACACCTGGACGCACCCGGTCCTGACCGGGCTGCCCGAGGCCGAGGTGCTGCGCCAGCTGAGCCGCACGCAGTCGGTGATCCAGCAGCTGACCGGCCACAAGCCCACACTGATGCGGCCGCCCAAGGGCCTCACCGACACCCGCGTCACCGGCGCCACCCGCGCGCTCGGGCTCTCCCAGATCCTGTGGAACGTGACCGCGACGGACTACCACAACCGCACCACCGAGCTCGTACGCAAACTCGTCCTGGAGCGGGCCCGGCGCAACGGCGTGGTCCTGCTGCACGACGTCCTGCCGTGGACCGTGCCCGCCGTGCCCGGGATCATCACGGGCCTGCGCGCCGCGGGCTACACCCTGGTGACGGTCCCCCAGCTGTACGAGAACATGCAGCCGGGCGAGCAGTACCCGGTGTGGGCGACACCCGCGCCCAAGCCGCACAGCTGACGTCGCGCCGGGCGCCGACCGCCCTACGCCCGGCGGCTGTTCAGGGCGACGACGGGACCGGGTGCCCGGCCGTCTCCTCCAGGAACGGCTCGACCACCTCGCGCCAGCCCTCCGGCCGGTCGTAGTGGACGAGATGGCCGGCGTCGGCCACCTCCGCGTACTGCCCGAGCGGCAGCACCCGGACCATCTCCTGGGCCTCGGCCCGGCCGAGCTCGCCGTCCAGGCCGCGCACCACGAGCGCCGGGCAGCGCACCTGCGCCAGCTCCTCCCAGTGCGCGTCGTACACCCAGGTCGCGCGGGTGCGCAGCATCTGGCGGCGGGAGAAGAGGGGGCGCCAGCCGTCGGCGCGCTCGGCCATCACCTCGGCGAAGAAGTCGCCCCGGGCGGGAGTGGGCCGCTCGACCCAGGGATCGTCCTCGCCGAACCACTTGCGTACGTCCGCGAGCGTCGCGAACGGGACCGGCCAGGACTTGAACCAGTCCTCCCACTCGCGCTGGGAGGCCGCGCCGAGCGACGAGGCGCGCATGTCGCAGATGACCAGGGCCCGTACGAGATCGGGGCGCTTCGCCGCGAGCTGCCAGGCGGTGAGGGCGCCCATGGAGTGGCCGACGAGGGTGACGGGGGCCAGGCTCAACTGTTCGATCGCGGCCTCGGCGTCCGCCACGTACGCCTCGCGCGTGAAGGGGCCTTCGGCGGGCTTGTCACTGCGGCCGTGGCCGCGCTGGTCGAGGGCGATGGCGCGGTGCCGCTCGGCGAGCCAGCGGGCCGTGGCCGCCCAGTGCGCCGCGCGGCCCATCAGCCCGTGGAGCAGCAGCACCCCGGGCGCCCGGTCGGACTCCCGGAGGCCCTTGGGCGGGTCCGCGAACTCCCAGGCAGCGAGGCGTACGCCATCGGATCCCGTCACGTCGATGCGTCGCACCATGTGTCCTGGCACCCCCTTCAGCCCCGAGCTCCGAGGTCAGTTCACGGCAGGGTATCGAACCTCTATTCGAAAACTGGCGTCTCTCGCGCAACACCCCTCGTTCGAGTGACCGGACTCAAGGATTGACGGCCCGCGCCGAGGGGAGATCTTCTGCGGGAGGCGGGCGGCCATCGGGAAACCGGACGGCCGACCCGAGGGGGCTGACCCCGAGAGCTCGGGGCTCCGGGTCAGCACCGGGGAGGGCAGGCCCCGGCGCCGCAGGGCGCCGGGGCCCTCTGCGTCACGGCTCTGCGTGTTCGGGCCTTCTGCTTCCGGGCCCCGCGCGCACCCGCCGAAGACAGGAGCAGCCGGGATGAGCCGCACGATCCCCTCACCTCCCCGGCCGTACACCCTTCAGGTCATATGCCTCAAGACAGCCTGGCACGCGATCCGCCCGACCGCTGCCGTTCCGACCGGAAATCGTGGGCACGCGCCCAGGACCGGACACCTACTCAACTCCCTTGCGCCCCAGGGGAAACGGGGGCGGGGCCGGGAATCACTCCCCGGCCCCGCCCGACGCACACGGCTTGTCGTACGCGCCCCACCGCTCGATCACGTACGTACGCGGCCCACGACCCCGGCCACGTACCCCTCGCGGCCTACCGCTTGGCCACGAAGACGTGCGCCGCCACGTCCGCGCCCAGCTCGGCCGCCTCGCCGCTGCTGCCGACCAGGACGCCGCCCGGGGACGCGGTCACGCTGACCACGGCGCCCGGCTGCACGCCCGCGCGGCGCAGCGTGTACATCAGCTGCGCGTCCGTCTGGATCGGCTCGCCGATCCGGCGCACGACCACGGTCATGCCGTCGGCCGTCGCCTCCAGCTCGTTCAGGCTGATGATCCCGTCCTCCAGGAACGCGTCGGCCTCGGCCTTCTCGCCCAGCTCCTCCAGGCCCGGGATCGGGTTGCCGTACGGCGACTCGGTCGGGTGGCGCAGCAACTCCAGGACGCGGCGCTCGACCGCCTCGCTCATCACGTGCTCCCAGCGGCAGGCCTCGGCGTGCACCTGCTCCCACTCCAGGCCGATCACGTCGACGAGCAGGCACTCGGCGAGGCGGTGCTTGCGCATCACCCGGGTCGCCAGGCGGCGGCCCTCGTCGGTCAGCTCCAGATGCCGGTCCCCGGCGACCTGGACCAGGCCGTCGCGCTCCATGCGCGCGACCGTCTGGCTCACCGTCGGCCCGCTCTGGTCGAGACGCTCGGCGATCCGGGCGCGCATGGGGACCACACCCTCTTCCTCAAGTTCGAGGATGGTGCGGAGATACATCTCCGTCGTATCGATCAGTCCGGACATACGTGCCCCTCGGATATTTCGTGCGCTGGCCCTGCCCCAATTCTGACGCATAGCACTGACAACCGTCCCGTTCCCGGGGAGCGCCGTATTGACAGGGGAATGGTCCAGACCGCAACGTGATCCGCGGCACGGACACTCCCGCCACCGGAAAGGGCCCAGCGATGAGCGAGAGCAAACTGGCCGGTCAGTTCTTCGACGCCGCCATCGGGCTGCTCCAGCGGGTACGGGACGAGGAGGCCGGGAACATCGCCGCCGCCGGGACCGCGATCGCCGACGCGGTCGCCTCGGGCGGCCGCCTCTTCGCCTTCGGCGCGGGCCACTCCTCGCTGCCCGCCCAGGACGTCGTCTACCGGGCCGGCGGACTCGCCCTGATGAACCTGCTCGCGGTGCCCGGCACCGTCGGCGTCGACGTCATGCCCGCGACCCTCGGCTCCGCCCTGGAGCGCGTCGACGGCCTGGCGAGCGCGGTCCTGGACTCCAGCCCCGCCCGGCCCGGCGACGTCGTCGTGATCATCTCCCTGTCCGGCCGCAACGCGCTGCCGGTCGAGATGGCCGTGAACGCGCGCGCCCTGGGGCTCAAGGTCATCGGCGTCACGTCGGTGGCGTACGCCGAGGGCACGAAGTCGCGGCACGTCTCCGGCACGTTCCTGCGCGACCACTGCGACATCGTCCTCGACAGCAAGATCGCGATCGGGGACGCGGAGCTCACCCACGAGGGCGTCGAGGCCCCGTTCGGACCCGCCTCGACCGTGGTCACCAGCGCGCTGATGCAGGCGGTGATGGCGGCCGCCGCCGAGTCCCTGGCCGAACGCGGCATCGAGCCGCCGCTGCTGCGGTCGGGGAACGTGGACGGCGGGCACGAGTGGAACGGGCGGGTCATGGCGGAGTACCGGGACCGGATCTTCTTCCGGCCGTAGCCTGCCGGGCCGTCCACAGGGTGGGGACGGAGGGGCTCGGCCCGACGGACCACCTCTCGGCGGGGCCGAAGGACTCAACCCGGCGGACCGCCTCTGCGACCGGGCCCGCAGGGCCGACGCCGGCCCCCGCCACCGGTGACCCGCCGCTCAGCCCCCCAGCGCCTCCCCCAGGTCCAGCGACACCGCCACCCGTACCGCCAGCGTCTCCGCGTACACGGCGTCCGGACGTTCGAAGGCCGGGCGGATCGGGCCGCGCAGGAACGTGAGGACCCCCAGCGTGCGGCCCCGGCTGCGCAGGACCGTGCACAGCGCGTGGCAGGCGTCCGGCGGCCACTGGCGCTCCCGCGCCCAGGACGCCGCCCCCGCGCCCCCGCTCGCCCGCACCGAACCGACCCGGTCGAGCGACTGCAGGGCCGGGTGGCCCGGCGCGTACCCGACCGGGATGCCGCCGCCCGCCACCTGCGCGACCGGGCCCGGCTCGTTCGCCGGGGACGCCGCCATCCGCAGCAGCCGGTCCTCGCCCACCACCAGATCGAGCAGCGCGTGATCCGCGAAGCCCGCGAGCGCGAAGTCCAGATACGACGTCGCCGCCTCCACCGGGTCCTCGCACTCCGCCGCCGCGCGCGACGCCCGGTACAGCTGGTTCCAGCGGAACCGCAGCCGGTCCGACTCCTGCTCGGCGAGCTTCGCGTCCGTGACGTCCTGGAACAGCCACGCCACCCCGAGCGGCACCGGCTCCTCCGCCAGCGGCGAGGCGAGCCGCAGGAACCCGCTTCGCCAGCAGCGCCGCCGCTCGCCCTCGGCCGTCCGCAGCGTCACCCACAACTCCGTCGGCGACGTCGGCGCGCCCTCCGACAGCACATGGTGCAGCGCGCCCTCCAGCTCCTCGACGCCCCGCACGATCAGCTCGCCCAGCGGCCGCCCCAGCACCGTGACCCGCCCGGTCCCGAGCGCGCGCGCCGCGTACGCGTTGACGACGGTGGGCCGCAGGTCCACATCGACCAGGACCACACCCCAGGACCCGTCCTCGAACAGCGCCTCGCTCAGCGCGATCGAGCGCTCCAGGTCGATCTGCGCGTGCACCTCGCTGAACGCGCAGTACACCCCGGCCGGTTTGCCGTCCCCGCCGCGCACCCCGGCCGACTGCGTCCGTACGAGAACGCGCCCGCCGTCCTTCTTCAGCAGCGCGAACTCGTGCACCTGGCGGCCCGGCGCGTCCATGGCGGCCATCAGCCGCCCCTCCACCTCACCGGCGTCCGCGGCCCGCACCGCCCACCCGGCGAAACCCTGCCGCCCGACCGCCTCCTCGGCGCTCCAGCCGAGGATCCGCTCGGCCTCGCGGTTCCAGTGCGTCACCGCGCCGCCCGCGTCGAACGCGCACAGCGCGGCGTCCATGCCGTCGAGCAGCGCGGCGAGCAGATCGCCGCCGTGCTCGGGTTCGGCCGTCGGCGGGCCGCCGGGGCCGCCGCCCTCCCGGTCCGGTTCGTCGGGACCGAGTGCGTTGGTGGTCTCGCTCCGGGAAGCACTCATCCTGGCACCCCCTGCAGGACGTGTCGCCGCGTCACACCGACGCACCGACGCGCGTCAGATCATTCAACTGGAACGTGACGCATCCCACACCGAGTTCGGGGAAATCACTTCACGGGAGGGATCGTTTTCCGTCGCGGAAACGATTCACGTGCCCACGCCCAGGGCGTTTCGCACGCCCGCGCACCTCCCCGTCCGGCCGAGCCCGTTGATCGCCTGGAAGGCCGGAAACAAACGTCTTTCCAGACCCGTCCGCCGCGCACATAGTGACGCCCATGACCTCTCTGATACGCCATGTGACGTTCGACTGCACCGACGCGTACCGCCTGGCCACGTTCTGGGCCGCGGTCCTCGACGGCAGCCTCTCCGACGAGGACTTCCCCGGCGACCCCGAGGCCCTGGTGACGGCCGGGTCCACGGCCCTGCTCTTCGTCACGGTCCCGGACACCAAGTCGGTCAAGAACCGCGTCCACCTCGACGTCCAGCCCGAGGACCGCACCCGCGACGAGGAGGTCGCCCGCCTGCTCGCGCTCGGCGCCACCATCGCCGGCGACCACCGCCGCCCCGACGGCACGGGCTGGGTCACGATGGCCGACCTGGAGGGCAACGAGTTCTGCGTGGAGCGCAGCGCGGCGGAACGGGCGGGCACCCGGTAGGCGCCCGTACGCGCGCGTGGCGCCACCCCCGTCCCCGGGGCGGCGCCACGCGCGCGTACGACGTCCGTACGGAACAAGCCGGTACGACGGTCGTACGGATCAAGGCCGCACGGCCACCCGACGGGCCTCAGCCCACGATGCCCTCGTACCCCTCCACCGCGCGCGGGTCGCGCGGGCCCGGGCCGATGTAGCGGGCCGACGGGCGCACCAGGCGGCCCGTCCGCTTCTGCTCCAGGATGTGCGCCGACCAGCCCGCCGTACGGGCGCAGGTGAACATCGACGTGAACATGTGCGCCGGGACCTCCGCGAAGTCCAGCATGATCGCGGCCCAGAACTCGACGTTCGTGGCCAGTACGCGGTCGGGGCGGCGGGCGTGCAGCTCCTCCAGGGCGGCCTTCTCCAGCGCCTGGGCGACCTCGAAGCGGGGCGCGCCCAGCTCCTGGGCGGTGCGGCGCAGCACGCGCGCGCGGGGGTCCTCGGCGCGGTACACGCGGTGCCCGAAGCCCATCAGGCGCTCGCCCTTGTCGAGGGCCTTCTTCACGTACGCGGTGGCGTCGCCGGTCCGCTCGATCTCCTCGATCATGCCGAGGACGCGCGAGGGCGCGCCGCCGTGCAGCGGCCCGGACATGGCGCCGACCGCTCCGGAGAGCGCGGCGGCCACGTCGGCGCCGGTGGAGGCGATGACGCGGGCGGTGAACGTCGAGGCGTTCATGCCGTGCTCGGCGGCCGACGTCCAGTACGCGTCGACGGCCTTCACGTGCTTCGGGTCGGGCTCACCGCGCCAGCGGATCATGAACCGCTCGACGATGGACTCCGCCTTGTCGATCTCCCGCTGCGGCACCATCGGCAGCCCCTGCCCGCGGGCCGACTGGGCGACGTACGACAGCGCCATGACGGCGGCGCGCGCGAGGTCGTCGCGGGCGGTGCGCTCGTCGATGTCGAGCAGCGGCTTCAGCCCCCACACCGGCGCGAGCATCGCGAGCGCGGACTGCACGTCGACGCGGATGTCACCCGAGTGGACCGGGATCGGGAACGGCTCGGCCGGCGGCAGGCCCGGGTTGAAGGCGCCGTCGACGAGCAGGCCCCAGACGTTCCCGAACGACACATGGCCGACCAGGTCCTCGATATCGACGCCTCGGTACCGAAGGGCGCCCCCCTCCTTGTCGGGTTCGGCGATCTCGGTCTCGAACGCGACGACTCCTTCAAGTCCGGGTACGAAGTCGGACATCAGGCGGCTCCTCATGATGCGAGATGATGCGAGCGACAGCAGCGGAACGGGTCGGGCAGGGGGCGCCCCTTCCCCCGTGATGCCCCGTGCGGCGGCGAAATCACCCACCGGGTCGTAGGGGGGCCACAGTGGCCCAGCGGAGAGTTTGGCGGGTTCGACGGGTGCGGGGAAGCGTGACATCCGGCACACTGCCCCATTTGCCGCGCGAAGGGTTGACGACCCTCCGTGCCGGGAAAACTGACACGCCGTGCCATGGATGGAGCACGCCGGACGACGACCGCCGTGCCGTCGACAGATCCGGCCGGATGACACCCCCGCCCCCGACGGGGGTGCGGCAGGATGACGCCGTGACCGACCACGACCCCGCCGCCATGCGCCGCCAGTACCGCACGACGCTCCTCGACGAGGCGGACCTCGCCGCCACCCCCATGGCCCAGTTCGCACACTGGTTCAAGGAGGCCGTCACCGCCGGACTGCACGAGCCGAACGCCATGGTCGTCGCCACGGCGACCCCCGACGGCCGCCCGTCGACCCGCACGGTCCTGCTGAAGGCGTACGACGAGCGAGGCTTCGTCTTCTACACGAACTACGCCTCCCGCAAGGCGCGCGAGCTGGCCGCGAACCCGCACATCTCGCTGCTCTTCCCCTGGCACCAGATCGCCCGCCAGATCATCGTCACCGGCACGGCGGCCCCGGTCCCGCGCGAGGAGACCGAGGCGTACTTCCGCACCCGCCCGCACGGCTCCCAGCTCGGCGCGTGGGCGAGCGCGCAGTCGACGGTGATCACGTCACGGGACGAACTCACCCTCCAGTACGAGGAGTTGTCGTCCCGCTACCCCGAGGGCACCGAGGTCCCGGTCCCCCCGCACTGGGGCGGCTACCGGGTGACCCCCGAGACGGTCGAACTCTGGCAGGGCCACGAGAACCGCCTGCACGACAGGCTGCGCTACGTCACGGAGGCCGGCGCCTGGCGAGTGGAACGCCTCAGCCCATGAGACGTCCGGTCCGGGCATGCAGAAGCCCGCGGGCTCGGGTTCCTCCGAAGAGGAGCCGGCCGGACGTACCGGCGAGCCCGCGGGTCGGTGACTGCTGGGAATTCGGCCGGCGGTCAGCCGGCACCGCACAGAGTGCGACGACGGGCCGCTAGCCCGCAGTCACCTCACGCGTCCGGTATGAAATCACTTCCGGATCACCTCCTCTCGTGTGTGCTCGAAACACTAAGCAGCACGTTGACGGAGCTCAACTGATTTTCGGTGTCTCTTTTTTCGAGGCGTAGGCGTAGCCGTCCGCCCTTTGGAGAAGCCGGAGATTGCGGTGCAGGACGTTGAAGCGGCCCGCCGATGTGGTGAGGCTGTGCTGGCCTCTGGTGCGGACGGAGACGCGTCCGGTCCAGGTGCCCTTCCATCTGCCGCTGGGCATGATGGCTCGTACGAGATCGCCGGTGATGAATCCGTGGTGCAGCTTGGCGCGTGGCCGTTGCAGGCGGGGGAAGCCGAAGCGGTCCGGGGTCGTGCGGGCGTATGACCCACGCCCGGTCGCTTTGATCACGTGGATCTGGTGCGGTACGCGGACGATCACGTCTCCCTGTTCGTGGTCGAGGGGGCCGACGCAGAGCGCGTCCAGTGTGTGGGTCTTGGTCAGCCTCATGGCGTTCCGGTTTCCCTTCGTGCCACGGCCGGACCAGGTGTGTACGGGCACACCGAGCACGCCGAGGGAGTCGGTGAGCTGCTGGCGGGTCGCGTTCACCGCGGCAGCGTCCCGGAGGGGCGCCTTCGTGTGGCTGAGGATCTCCGCGAGGCGGGCGGGGTCATGCGCGAGGAATTCCTCGATGGAGCGGGACCCCTTTGCCTGATTGCAGCCGACACACGCAAGCACCAGGTTGGACACGCGGTCGGATCCGCCGTGGCTGCGTGGGCGAATGTGATCGATGTTGAGTGCCACGCCGGCGGTGCCGCAGTACGCGCAGGTTCGGCTCCATAACTCGCGTAAGTATTCGCGGACGTCGGTTCCGGCGAGGAGGCCCTGTTGGTACTCGACACCGTGGAGCGGCTTCCCCACGCTCATCACGTGCATATCGAATGCGACCGACTCGATGTGGATCTCGGCGACTGGGGCGTAGCGGCACAGTCTCCGGACGGTCGAGACGGTGGTGTCGACGCGGTGCCGTAGCGATGGCGGCAGCCAGCCTTCGCGATAGGTGCGGTTGGCGGAACGTCGGGCCCTGTAACGGCAGTTGTCCGATCGACGTCGGCGCCGGTAGCCCGCGCGTTGCTGCATGCAGCGGTGGATCTGGTCACCCCGGTGCTGGAGTTCGGCGGAGACGAGCCCTCGGCGGACCGTGACTGTGGGGCCGCCCCGCGCCGCCTCCTTCCGTTCGTCGGTGAGGCACAGGCCGGTGCCTTTCGAGCCGGGGTCGACGCGTAACTGCACTCCGTCGATCTCCGAGTCGGCGAGGCTCCGGTCCCGCAGCCGAATGGCGAAGGGAGCCTGCCGGGCCACGACCGCCCGACCCTTGGCCAGGAGCTCGCGGGCGCGGGCAGGATGGCACGGCATGAGCGGTTCGCCGCCCTTGGCCAGGACGAACACTCGCCCCGCGCCCAGACCCCAATGGGGAACGTCACCGTCCCCGCTCTCTACCGTCACCGCCGAAGCGGCGGATCCGGTGTGACGCCGACGGGGCTCGGTGCGGGCCCTGCCGGTCTCCCCTCGCCCATGTCTCCTGCCGGTGCCCCGCGCTGCTGCGAGGTGTCCGTGAGCCGTTTCGTCCCTGCTCCCAGGGGTGTCTGCTCTCACGGATTCCAGAGCGGGCTGCTGAGGAAGCACAGCCCGGTGGGTCGGCTCGCCTGCGGGAAACGTAGTCATCGGAGGGCACCTGCCTTGATCGAGTGATCGTGATGACTGGAGCTGTTCACTCGGAGCCCCGCCAAGAGGCCCGGGAGCGAGTGATCTCCCTTCTTCGTGTTCAAGAGACGCTAGCCGTCTCCGCTCGCCCCCATCGCCGCGATCACTGCAATAGCGCACAAACGTGTGATCACGCCGCGAACGTCGAACACTTGGCTACGATCCGTGTTAGTAGAGATGCCGCATACCGTGCGAGCCGCCCGCCCCGGCCCTCGTCCACCCACTGGACCGGTCCGTACCGTCCCGCTCTACGAGCGTTCGGTGAGCACCTCCGCCAGGCGGTCGGCGAATACGGTGAGCCGGTTCAGTCTCGGTCCGCTGCGGGCGATGCGAAAGCCGCTCGCGGCCGGCACGCAGGATGTTGCGGGCATGGAAGTCGCCATGGATGAGGGTGTCCGGCTGGCTGCGGCCCAACTCCCGGACTGTCGCCACGGCGGCATCCAGCACCCGACGCGGCAACGCATGCGTCAACTCCTCGGCGTCCTTGCACAGCTGCTCCTTCCAGGCGTCGGCCTGCTCACGCGGCCGGGGCAGGCCGGGCGGTGCGGGGACGGCCAGGCGGCGGTAACGGGCTTTCACAGCCCGGTATTTGGAGTACGACGATGCGCCGCACCGTGACCACCGTCCTCGCCGCCGCTCTGCTCGCCGGTGGCACAGCCGTCACCGCCGCCCCCGCTCAGGCCACCACCGGCAAGGTCGTCGCCGTGGCCAGTGGGCCGATCACCTGTGAGCCGGCGAAGCTGCGGCAGCAGGCCGCTCAGCCCGACCGGAAAGCCGACGGGCTCAACGCGCTGGGCGACCACGCGGCCGCCGCCAAGACGCATCAGCAGGCCGAGGACCTGCGCCGGAAGGCCAAGGCCTGCGAGGATGCCGAGAACAACGCGTAGGGAGTGAAGGGTTGGGGGGGCTCAGCTCCCCCAACCCCCTAGGCCCCACCCCTCACGCCAGGGCCGACTCCACCAGCCTCGACCACTGCGCCACGACCCGCTCCCTGCGCGCCCCGTCGTCCGTGAGCAGGTTCGCCAGGCCCAGGCCCCGGGCCATGTCGAGGAGGCCCTGGACCGTTTCGCGTACGCCCGGGACCGACTCGTCCGCGCCCAGCAGTGAGATCGCGATGCGGTGCGACTCGCGGCCCACCCTCGCCTCCAACTCCCGTACGCGCGCGTGTAGTTGGGGCTCGTTCGAGGCCGCCACCCACAGGTGCAGGGCCGCGCGGAACAGTGGGCCCGTGTAGAGGTCGACCAGGCGGGCGACCACCGTGGGGCGGTCCGTGGGGCCCAGGGCCCGCAGGGCCGTGGAGCGCTCTTCCGCCACGTACTCGACCGCCGCGGTGAACAGGTCCTCCCGGGTCGGGAAGTGGTGTTGCGCGGCGCCGCGCGAGACTCCGGCCCGTTCCGCCACCACCGAGACCGTCGAGCCCGCCCAGCCGCGTTCGGCCAGGCAGGCCACCGCCGCCTCCAGGAGGCGCTGCCGGGTGGCCCGGCTGCGGTCCTGCTTCGGCTCTTTGGCCGAGGCCGCGGCGGACGTCATCGCACCCATTGTGGATCCCGTCGTTCCAGGAACGCCGTCACGCCCTCCTTCGCCTCGGCCGAGGCGAACAGGGCCGCCGAGCGCGCGCTCAAGTCTTCCGTCCAGCGGTCGAACATCTCCACCACCGTAGCCGTGACCAGCGCCTTCGATGCCGCCAGGCCCCCCGGGGATGCCCTTCGCAGCCCCTCCAGGATGGGGTCCAGCGCCTTGTCCACATCCTGCGCCGACTCCGTCAGCAGGCCCGCCCTCGCCGCCTCCGCCGGGCCGAAGCGCTCCCCGGTGAGGTAGTAGCGCGCCGCCGCCCTCGGGTCCATGCGCGGCAGCAGCGGCATGGAGATCACGGCGGGGGCGAGCCCGAGGCGGGACTCGGTGAAGGCGTACGTGGACTCCGGGCCCGCCACCGCGATGTCGCAGGCGCCGAGCAGCCCGAGGCCGCCCGCCCGGACATGGCCGGTCACCCGCGCCACGACCGGCTTGGGCAGCTCCACCACCGCCCGCATCAGCGCCACGAACGCGGCCGGGTCCGGCGGTGCCTTGAGGTCGGCGCCCGCGCAGAAGGTGTTGCCGGTGTGGGTCAGCACCACCGCCCGTACGTCGGGGTCGGCCGCGCAGCCCGCCAGCGCCTCACGCAGCTCGCCGACAAGACCGGCCGACAGGGCGTTGCGGTTGGCGGGCGAGTCGAGCGCCAGTGTGCGCACGCCCCGGTCCTGCGCAACCTCTATGTACGTCACGCCTCACCCTTCTGACGGTCCCTCAGCTCGCGCCGCAGGATCTTTCCCGTCGACGCCCGGGGCACCTGCCCGATGAACTCCACCCGGCGCACCTTCTTGTACGGCGCCACCCGCTCGGCCACATACGTCATGACCTCGTCCGCCGTCAGGTCCGGCGCTGCGGGCGCGCGGACCACGTACGCGCACGGCACCTCCGTGCCGTCCTCGTCGTACACCCCGATCACCGCCGCGTCCGCGATCGACGGATGGGTCAGGAGCAGGGCCTCCAGCTCCGCCGGGGCGACCTGGAAGCCCTTGTATTTGATCAGCTCCTTCACTCGGTCGACGACGAACAGCCAGCCGTCGGCGTCCACTTGACCCACGTCCCCTGTGTGCACCCACCCCTCCGCGTCGATCATCGCGGCGGTGGCGTCGGGGCGGCCGAGGTAGCCCTTCATCACCTGCGGGCCCCGGATGGCGATCTCGCCGGGCTCGTCGACGCCCACGTCCTTGCCGGGGTCGTCGAGGGAGAGGAGGCGCATCTCGGTGCCGGGCAGCAGTTTGCCGACCGAGCCCGGCGGCGGGTTCGCGGCGGCGAGCGGGACGACGTGGGTGCCGGGCGAGAGTTCGGTCATGCCGTACGCCTGGCGCACCGGCGGGAGTTCGAGGCGGGCCGAGCAGGCGGCCGCCAGCTCGGCGTCCAGCGGGGCGGCGGCGCTCACCACGTACTCCAGCGAGGACAGGTCGTACTGCGCCACCGCGGGGTGTTTGGCCAGCGCGAGCACGATCGGCGGGGCCACGTACAGGCCCGTGATGCGGTGGCGCTCGATCGCCGCCAGGAACTGGTCGAGGTCGAAGCGCGGCAGCACCACGACCGTGGCGCCGTACCGCAGCGGCGCGTTGAGCAGGGCGGTGAGGCCGTAGATGTGGAAGAAGGGGAGGACCGCGAGGATGCGGTCGCCGGGCTTCATCGGGAACACCGGGGCGAGCTGCGCCAGGTTGGTGGCGATGGAGCGGTGGGTGAGCATGACGCCCTTGGGGACGCCGGTGGTGCCCGAGGAGTAGGGCAGTACGGCGATGTCCTCGCCGGGGTCGATCGACACCCCGGGTTCGGGCGCTGTGGAGGCGAACATGTCGAGGACCGAGCGGTGGCCGTCGGCCCGGTCGCAGACGAATATCTCGGCTATGGACCCGCTGAGTTCGGCCGCCCGGCGGGCCGTCTCCAGAAGTGGCGCGATCGTGACGATCCAGCGGGCCGAGGAGTCGGCGATCTGTTGGGCGAACTCCTCGGCCGTGGCCAGCGGGTGGACGGTGGTCACCGACGCCCCGGCCCTGGTGGCGCCGTAGAACACGGCCGGGAACAGCACCGAGTTGGGGCTGTGCAGGGCGAGGACGTCACCCTTGGCGAGCCCGGCCTCGGCGAGCGCGGCGGCCACCCGGCGGTGCTGGACGTCCAGCAGGGCGTACGAGACGGACGTGGCGCCCGTCGGGTCGGTGCCGTCGATCAGGGCGGTGGCGTCGCCGTGCCGGGGCACGGCGTGCCCGAGGACCGCCTGGTGGATGGGTTCGTCGACGGCCGGAACGGCCGGGTACTCGCTGTGGAAGACCATGGGGGCACGTCCTAGTACGGCTAGTACGACTTGGGAAGCCCCAGCGTCTGATGCGAGACATAGTTGAGGATCATCTCGCGGCTGACCGGCGCGATCCTGGCCACGCGCGCCGCCGTGACGAGCGCGGCGAGCCCGTACTCGCGGGTGAGGCCGTTGCCGCCGAGGGTGTGCACGGCCTGGTCGACGGCCTTGACGCAGGCTTCGGCGGCCGCGTACTTGGCCATGTTGGCGGCCTCGCCCGCGCCCGCGTCGTCGCCCGCGTCGTACAGCGCGGCCGCCTTCTGCATCATCAGCCGGGCGAGCTCCAGCTCGATGTGGGCCTGGGCGAGCGGGTGGGCGATGGCCTGGTGGGCGCCGATGGGCGCCTTCCACACCTGCCGCTCGCACGCGTACGCGATCGCCTTGCCCAGCGCGTAGCGGCCCATGCCGATCGCGAAGGCGGCGGTCATGATGCGCTCGGGGTTGAGCCCGGCGAAGAGCTGGAGCAGGCCCGCGTCCTCGTCGCCGACCAGGGCGTCGGCGGGCAGCCGCACCTCGTCGAGAACGAGCTCGAACTGCTTCTCCTGCGCCTGGAGTTCCATGTCGATCCGCGAGCGCCCGAAGCCGGGGGCGTCGCGCGGGACGATGAACAGGCACGGCTTGAGGCTGCCGGTCCTCGCGTCCTCGGTGCGGCCGACGATGAGGGTGGCGTCCGCGATGTCGACGCCGGAGATGAAGACCTTGCGGCCGGTGAGGATCCAGCCGCCGGTCTCCGCGTCGCGGCGGGCGGTGGTGGTGATGCGGTGCGAGTTGGATCCGGCGTCGGGCTCGGTGATGCCGAAGGCCATGGTCAGCGAGCCGTCGGCCAGCCCCGGCAGCCACTTCTGGCGCTGCTGGTCGGTGCCGAAGCGGGCGATGACCGTGCCGCAGATCGCGGGCGAGACGACCATCATCAGGAGCGGACAGCCCTCCGCCCCCAACTCCTCCAGAACTATGGAGAGTTCCGTCATCCCGCGCCCTCCGCCGCCGTACGCCTCGGGGAGGTTCACGCCGAGGTAGCCGAGCTTGGCGGCCTCGGCCCACAGCGCCTCGCGGTCGTGTCCCCGGCCGTGCCGCCGGCCGAGCGCGGCCACGGCGGCCCGCAGGTCCTGGTGCTCCTGGCTTTCGACGACACTGCCTTTGACTGGGCTCATGACGGCTGGTCCTCCTGTGCGACGGTTGCGTCCTGGACGACGGCGAGCAGGGCGCCGACCTCGACCTGGCGGCCGGGGACGGCGTGGAGCGCGGTGAGCGTGCCGGCGGTGGGGGCCGTGACGGGGTGGGTCATCTTCATGGCCTCCAGCCACAGCAGCGGCTGCCCCGCCCGCACCCGGTCCCCCTCGGCGAGCCCGTCCGCGACCCGGACGACGACGCCCGGCATGGGCGCGAGCAGCGATCCGGGGGCGACGAGTTCGGCGGGGTCGGTGAAGCGGGGGTGTGCGGTGAGGGTGTACGCGCCGGATGCGGTGTCGACGTACACCTGGTCGCCGTGGCGCGCGACCGCGAAGTCCCGTACGACCCCGTCGACTTCGAGGCGTACGCGGCCGGGCTCGGCGCTCTCCAGGCGTACGCCGGGGAAGCCTTCGGCGACGAGCCCGTCCCGGGTGAGGCGGTAGCGGATCTCGTGCTCGCCGAACCGCTTGACCTGCGGCTGGGAGGGAAGGTTGCGCCAGCCGCCGCCGAACCGGGAAGCGCTCCGGGAGGCGTCGGCCAGGGCTGCCGCGAGCGCCGCGCAGGGCTCGCCCTCGCGCGGCTCGGTGAGGGCGCTCAGGTGCCGGTCGTAGAAGCCGGTGTCGAGGCGCCCGGCCGTGAAGTCCGGGTGGCGCAGGGTGCGTACGAGCAGGTCGCGGTTGGTGGTGGGGCCGTGGACGCGGGCGCGCTCCAGGGCGCGGGCCAGTTTGCGGACGGCGGCGGCGCGGGTCGGGGCGTGCACGATCGCCTTGGCGAGCATGGCGTCGTAGTGGACGCCGATGGTGTCGCCGTCGTCATAGCCCCGGTCCAGGCGTACGCCCGGGATGTCGAGGCGATGCAGGACGCCGGTCTGCGGGGTCCAGCCGTGGGCCGGGTCCTCCGCGTAGAGCCGGGCCTCGACCGCGTGCCCGGACGCCTGGGGCGGCTCGGCGGACAGGGCGGCGCCCTCGGCGACCTGGAGCTGGAGCGCGACCAGGTCGATCCCGAACACGGCTTCGGTGACGGGGTGTTCGACCTGGAGGCGGGTGTTCATCTCCAGGAAGTACGCCCGCCCACAGGCGTCGACCAGGAACTCGACCGTGCCCGCGCCCCGGTACGACACGGCCCGGGCGGCGGCCACGGCGGCGGTGCGCAGCCGGGTGCGCAGCGCCTCGGGCAGCCCGGGCGCGGGGGCCTCCTCGATCACCTTCTGGTGGCGGCGCTGGAGGGAGCAGTCGCGGGTGCCGAGCGCCCAGACGGTGCCGTGCGCGTCGGCCATGATCTGGACCTCGACGTGCCGCCCGCGCGTGAGGTACGGCTCGGCGAACACCTCGCCGTCCCCGAAGGCGGACCGGGCCTCGGCGGATGCGGCCGCCGACTCGGCGGGCAGGTCTTCGAGTTCACGTACTACTCGCATACCGCGCCCGCCGCCGCCCGCCGCCGCCTTCAGGAGGAGCGGGAGGTCGGCGGCGGTGGCCTTCGCCGGGTCGACGGGGGCGAGCAGCGGCACTCCGGCGGCGGCCATCAGCTCCTTGGCGCGGGTCTTGGAGGCCATCGCCTCGATGGCGGCGGGCGGCGGGCCGACCCAGGTCAGGCCGGCGGCGACGACCGCCCGGGCGAAGTCGGCGTTCTCGGAGAGGAAGCCGTACCCGGGGTGCACGGCGTCCGCGCCCGCCGCGAGCGCCGCCTTCACGATCAGGTCGCCGCGCAGATACGTCTCGGCGGGCGCGGCCCCCGGCAGCCGCACCGCCGCGTCCGCCGACCGTACGTGCGGGCTGTGCGCGTCGGCGTCGGAGTACACGGCGACGGTGGAGATGCCCAGCTCACGGCAGGTGCGAAAGACCCGGCAGGCTATCTCGCCCCGGTTGGCCACAAGGAGTGAAGTGATCATCTGGGGGCTCACATCCGGAAGATGCCGAAGCCGCCGCGGGCGCCTTCGACGGGGGCGGTGTGGACGGCGGACAGGCACAGGCCGAGGACGGTTCGGGTGTCGCGGGGGTCGATGACGCCGTCGTCGTAGAGCCGCCCGGAGAGGAACATCGGCAGCGACTCGGCCTCGATCTGCTGCTCGACCATGGCCCGCAGCCCGGCGTCCGCCTCGTCGTCGTACGGCTGCCCCTTGGCCTGCGCCGAGGCGCGCGCGACGATCGACAGCACCCCCGCCAGCTGCTGCGGCCCCATGACGGCGGACTTGGCGCTCGGCCAGGCGAAGAGGAAGCGGGGGTCGTAGGCGCGCCCGCACATGCCGTAGTGCCCGGCGCCGTAGGAGGCGCCCATGAGGACGGAGAGATGCGGCACCTTGGAATTGCTGACCGCGTTGATCATCATCGCCCCGTGCTTGATGATCCCGCCCTGCTCGTACTCCTTGCCGACCATGTAGCCGGTGGTGTTGTGGAGGAAGAGGAGCGGGATGTCGCGCTGGTTGGCGAGCTGGATGAACTGGGCGGCCTTCTGCGACTCGGCGCTGAAGAGGACACCCTGGGCGTTGGCGAGGATGCCGACGGGGTAGCCGTGCAGGGCGGCCCAGCCGGTGACCAGGCTCGTCCCGTACAGCGGCTTGAACTCGTCGAAGTCGGACCCGTCGACGATCCGGGCGATGACCTCGCGCGGGTCGAACGGGGTCTTCAGGTCCGCCGGCACGACCCCGAGCAGCTCGTCCTCGTCGTACTTGGGCGGGTCATACGGGGTGGACGGATCCGGGTGCGCCTTGCGGTGGTTGAGGCGGGCGACGATGCGCCGGGCCTGGCGCAGGGCGTCGTGCTCGTCGACGGCGTAGTGGTCGGCGAGCCCGGAGGTGCGGGCGTGCATCTCGGCACCGCCCAGCGACTCGTCGTCGCTCTCCTCGCCGGTGGCCATCTTCACCAGCGGCGGCCCGCCGAGGAACACCTTCGACCGCTCCTTGATCATTACGGTGTGGTCGGACATCCCGGGGACGTACGCGCCACCGGCGGTGGAGTTCCCGAACACCACGGCGATCGTCGGGATCCCGGCGGCCGAGAGCCGGGTGATGTCGCGGAACAGCGCGCCGCCCGGGATGAAGATCTCCTTCTGGGAGGGCAGATCGGCGCCGCCGGACTCGACGAGGCTGATGCACGGGAGCCGGTTGGCGTACGCGATCTCGTTGGCGCGCAGCGCCTTCTTCAGCGTCCACGGGTTCGAGGCCCCGCCGCGCACGGTCGGGTCATTGGCGGTGATCAGGCACTCGACACCTTCGACGACCCCGATCCCGGTGACCATCGAGGCGCCGACCGGGTACTCGCTCCCCCAGGCGGCGAGCGGCGACAGCTCCAGGAACGGGGTGTCGGGGTCGACCAGCAGCTCGATGCGCTCCCGGGCCGGCAACTTGCCCCGCTTGTGGTGGCGTTCGGTGTACTTGGCGCCGCCGCCCGCGAGCGCCTTCGCGTGCTCGGCGTCGAGCTCGGCCAGCTTGCCGAGCATGGCCTCGCGGTGGGCGGCGTACTCGGGCCCGGCGGTGTCGAGGGCGGTGGGCAGGACGGTCACAGCAGTGCCTCCGGGATGTCCAGATGCCGCGCGCGCAGCCATTCGCCGAGCGCCTTGGCCTGCGGGTCGAAGCGGGCCTGCGAGGCGACGCCTTCGCCGAGGAGGCCGTGGAGGGTGAAGTTGAGGGCGCGGAGGTGGGGCAGGACGTGCCGCTCGACGTCCAAGTCGGCGCATTCGGGCAGCAGTTGCCTCAGCAGATCCGTGGTGAGGGTGTGCGCGATCCAGGCCCAGGCGTCGTCGGTGCGCGCCCATACGCCGATGTTCGCGTCCCCGCCCTTGTCACCGCTGCGGGCGCCCGCGACCAGGCCGAGGGGGGCCTTCTTGGTCGACCCGGGGGGCGGGGGCGCGGGGAGGGGCGGCTCGGGGACGTCCGCGAGGGAGCGGGTACGTGAGGCGGGTGGTATCGACTCCCGTGTTCCGTCGGGGAGTACGGCGGTATGGGCGACCTCGTCCGGTGCGACGACGTCCGCCTCGAAGATCCCGTACGGGGTGCCCTTGGCGGGCGGGGCGGTCACATGGAAGCCCGGGTAGCTGCCGAGCGCGAGCTCGATGGCGGCGCCGCTGACCGTACGGCCGACGGCGTCCGGGTCGCTGTCGCGCACGACGAGCCGGAGCAGGGCGCTGGCGCGCTCCTCGGTGTCGGCGTCGGGTCGGTCGGTGCGGGAAAGCTCCCACTTCACCTGGCCGGGCCGGGACTTGGCGCGGGCGAAGACATCCTCCACCTGCTCCCGCACGAGGGCGGCCTTGGCGTCGATGTCGAGTCCGGTGAGGACGAAGACGACCTCGTTGCGCCAGCCGCCGAGGCGGGTGCGGCCGACTTTGAGGGTCGGGGGCGGGGCCTCGCCGCGTACTCCGCTGATCCGCACACGGTCGGGTCCGTCCTGGTCGAGCCGTACGCTGTCGAGCCGGGCGGTGACGTCGGGTCCGGCGTAGCGGGCGCCGCCGGTCTCGTACAGGAGTTGCGCGGTGACGGTGCCGATGTCGACGACGCCGCCGGTGCCGGGGTGTTTGGTGATGACCGAGGTGCCGTCGGCGTGGATCTCGGCGAGGGGGAAGCCGGGACGGCGTAGACCATGGCCGCCGAAATCCCCGAAGAAGGAGTAGTTGCCGCCGGTCGCCTGGGTGCCGCACTCCAGGACGTGCCCGGCGACGACCGCGCCCGCGAGCCGGTCGTACTCCTCGGGCCCCCACCCGTGCCACCACGCGGCGGGCCCGGTGACCAGGGCCGCGTCGGTGACGCGGCCGGTGACGACGACGTCGGCCCCGGCGGCGAGGCAGGCGGTGATGCCGGTGCCGCCGAGGTAGGCGTTGGCGGTGAGGGCGCCGGGGGGCAGGGGCAGGCTGTCGCCTTCAACGTGCGCGACGCGCGCGGGTACGCCGACGCGGACGGCCAACTCCTTGATGGCGTCGGCGAGTCCGCCCGGGTTCAGCCCTCCCGCGTTGGCGACGATCCGCACCCCGCGCTCGTGCGCGATCCCCAGGCACTCCTCCAGCTGGCGCAGGAACGTCTTGGCGTAGCCGAGGCGGGGGTCCTTGAGGCGGTCGCGGCCGAGGATGAGGAGGGTGAGCTCGGCGAGATAGTCCCCGGTGAGCACGTCGAGGGGCCCGCCGGTCAGCATCTCGCGCATCGCGTCGAAGCGGTCGCCGTAGAAACCGGAGGAGTTGCCGATACGGAGGGGACGGCGCGGCGGGGTCACGGGGCCGGTCGCCGGGCCGGTCATCGGGCCCCCTTGGGCACGCGCCCCAGCCCGGGCGGGCCCGCGAAGGCCTGGGCGATGCCGAGCCAGCGTTCGGCGTCGGGGCCCACGGCCTGGATGGCGGTGTCCGTGCGGTGGACGCGCTGGGTGACGAGGAGGCAGAAGTCGAGGGCGGGCCCGGTGACGCGCTGTTCCGCGTTCTCGGGCCCGTATGTCCAGAGGGCCTGGCCGTCCGGGGCGACGAGCTCCACCCGGAACTCCTCTGTCGGCGCGGCGAGCCCCCGCACGGCGAAGGCGAAGTCCCGGGCCCGGACCCCGATCCGCGCGACGTGCCGCAGCCGGGCGGTGGGCTCGCGGGTGCGGCCGAGGGCGTCCCATACGTCCTGGCCATGGGCCCAGGTCTCCATGAGCCGTCCGGTGGCCATGGAAGCGGTGGACATGGGCGGGCCGTACCAGGGGAAACGGGCGGCGGGGGGTGCGTGGCGCAGGGCGTGGTCGAGCCGGGCCCGCCCGTCCCGCCAGCGCCGGAGGACTTCGGCGGGGGCGAGCCGAGCCCCTTCCTCAGCACCCTCGTCGACGAAGGTGTCGGGGGCGGCGGCGGCCTTCTCCACCTCGGCGGCGAAGGCGTCCGGGTCGGTGACGGCGAGCAGGGCGGCCCGGTCGGTCCAGGCCAGATGCGCGATCTGATGGGCGACGGTCCACCCCTTGGCGGCGGTGCCGCGCCCCCACTCGCCCGGGTCCAACTCGCCGACCAGCCGGTCGAGTTCATCCCCTTCGTCGCGCAGATCGTCGAGCACGGCGGTCGTCGGATCGGGCACGGGTGCGGGTCCCTTCGGGGGGCGGGATACGGCTGTGCGTGTCGGGGAGCATGGCAGCGCCGCGCAAAACAAGCAAGCGTGCTTGCATTGTTTTTTGCCAGGGGGTGTGGGGGGTGGTGCGGTGGGTCAAGTTCCGTGCGGGAATGCGCCCTTGACGGGGGTGGCGGGGCGGCGGGATGGTCCTTCGTGCAAGCTGGCGCAACTACTCGACGTTCATGGCGCCCGGGATCCCGCCGCATGAGTCGGTGGCCCTGATCCCGTTCCGCATGGCGCCGATGCTGAGGGAGGCGTGCGATGCCGCAGAGCGGTCCGGGCTTCTTTGACCTGGTGGAGACGGCCCGGCTCCAGGCCGTACACCTCGAAATGCGGGACGTGTACGGCGTCGGCAACGAGTCCGAGGACTTCGCCACCTGGAAGCGGACGGGCGTGTGCGACACGGACCCGGCGTCGGAGCGCTGGGCGCCCTGGGTCGACCTGGTGCACAGGACCGTCGGCCGGGGCGTCGCCATGCGCCGCGCGCGCATCGTCTCCGAGCCGGTAACGGACTACATCAAGTACGAGCACGCCATCACCCGGGTCAACGTCCACGCGGGCGAACAGGTCCGCTGGCTGCCCCGGCGGCTGGCCTCCGACCTGGCCCTGCCGGGGAACGACCTCTGGCTGTTCGACCGGACGACGGTCCTGTTCAACCACTTCACCGGCGACGGCGAGTGGGCCGATCCCAAGTGGGAGGTGCGCACCGAACCGGATGTCGTCCAGCTGGTCTCCACCGCCTTCGAAGCGGTGTGGGAACGTGCGCTCCCGCACGAGAAGTTCACGGTCTGATCCCGTCAGGCGCGACGAACCGCCATGTCCGCCTCGCCCTCCTCCGGAGCCCAGGCCGCCCGCGAGGCCGTCGCCGCGCGGCTGCGCGAGCTGCGGCTGGACGCCGAGCTCACCGGGCGGGACGTGGCCGCGCGGGCCGGCTGGAGTACGGCCAAGTCGTCCCGTATCGAGAACGCGAAGACACCACCGTCGGACGCCGACATCCGCGCGTGGTGCCGCGCCTGCGGCGCCGAGGAGCAAGCAGCCGACCTGGTCGCGGCCAACCGCACCGCCGACTCGATGTACGTCGAGTGGCGGCGCAAGCAGCGGACCGGGCTGCGCAGGCTCCAGGAGTCCGCCGTCCCGCTGTTCGAGCGCACCCGGCACTTCCGCGTCTACTGCTCGAACGTGGTCCCCGGCCTGATCCAGACGGACGGCTACGCCCGGGCGCTGCTGACCGCGATCACCGAGTTCCGTCAGATTCCCGATGATGTGGCGGAGGCTGTCGATGCGCGCATGGGCCGGTCCCATGTGATCCGCGAGGGCGATCACCGCTTCGCCCTGATCATCGAAGAGGACGTGCTGTACTACGGCTTCGGCGACGCGCAGGTCATGGCGGGACAGCTCGGCTATCTGCTGGCCGTCATGTCGTTCCCCTCCGTGTCGCTCGGAATCATTCCCAGGACGGCGCAGCGTCGCATGTGGCCCATCGAGACGTTCATGGTGTTCGACGATCAGCGGGCCGCGATCGAGTTGCTGTCCGCCGACGTGACGGTCACCGCCCCGACCGAAGTCGGCCTGTACATCCGGGCGTTCGCCGAGTTGGCCGAGATGGCTGTCCACGGATCCAAGGCCAGGGCTTTGATCACCGAGGCGATTACCTCACTCGGGTGAGCCGGACGTAACCCCGTGCAACAACCTGGCCCCGCCCCCACGGCCGGGCGACCGCCGCCCGGGAGCTCTTCGACGGGCGGCCCGGCGTGACCGTCGTCGTCGGCCCGCCCTGGGCTACCGCCCCCGCCCCACCTGCGACCGCACCGCCCCCACACTCGCCCCGATGACCAGCGCGATCGCCAGCGCGTCCGTGGCGGACAGGGACTGGTGGAGGATCAGGAAGCCCGCCGTCGCGGCGATGGCCGGTTCCAGGCTCATCAGGACCGCGAACGTGGAGGCGGGCAGGCGGCGCAGGGCCAGGAGTTCGAGGGTGTACGGGAGGACCGAGGACAGCAGAGCCACCGCCACGCCCAGGCCGATCGTCGACGGCACCAGCAGCTTCGAGCCCGACTGCATCGCCCCCAGCGGCAGCGACAGGACCGCCGCGACCGCCATGGCCAACGCCAGCCCGTCCGCCTGCGGGAAGCGTCGGCCCGTACGGGCGCTGAACAGGATGTACACCGCCCAGCACGCCCCCGCCCCCAGCGCGAACGCCGCCCCGAGCACATCCAGCGACCCGAATCCCCCACCCCCGCTCAGGAGCGCCACACCCGCGAGCGCGAGCGCGGCCCAGACGAGGTTCACCAGGCGCCGGGACGCGAGTACCGACAGCGCCAGCGGGCCCAGGACCTCCAGGGTCACCGCCGTGCCCAGCGGGATGCGGTCGACCGCCTGGTAGAAGAGGCCGTTCATCCCGGCCATCGCGACGCCGAAGGCGACCACCGTGCCCCAGTCCGCGCGCGCGTACCCGCGTACCTTCGGGCGGCAGAGGGCCAGCAGGACCAGCGCGGCCGCCGCCAGACGCAGGGTGACCACGCCCGCCGCGCCCGCCCTCGGCATCAGCATCACGGCGACGGCCGAGCCGAACTGGACCGATATGCCCGCCGAGACCACCAGCGCGACAGGGGCGAGCGCCACCGCGCGCCCGCGTCCGCTACCGTGCCCGCCCGCCGCCTCCGGGGTGGAGACGGTCGCCGCCGTCGTGGCGTTCGGCTCTGCGGCGGCGCACGGACTGGTCACCGGGACTCCCGAGTAGTTCACTACAATGGACTGGATAGATAAAATATTGCACCAGTCATCGTCACTCGCAAAGTCATTTCTCCGCGCGAGCGGAATGGTGCGTTCCCTCCACTGTAAGCACCCGCGTAAGTGGCACCCCAGACACCTGGTCCCTACCCCAGGTGCTCCGCCAGCACCTCCGCCAGGTGCCGCGCCCGGCGGCCCGCCAGCTGGTCCAGTTGCGTACGGCAGGAGAAGCCGTCCGCCAGGACCTCCGTGCCGGGTGCCGCCGCCCGTACCGCCGGCAGCAGTTCGTCCTCCGCGCAGGCCAGCGACACCTCCCAGTGGCCCCGCTCGAAGCCGAAGTTCCCGGCGAGTCCGCAGCAGCCGCCGCTCAGCTCGCCCGTCAGCCCGGCCCGCTCGCGCAGCCGTCGCTCGGCGGCGTCGCCCAGGACCGCGTGCTGGTGGCAGTGCGTCTGGCCGACGACCGCCCGCCCGACCACCGGCGGCGCCCAGTCCGGCGCGCGCTCCTCAAGGACCTGCGCGAACGTACGCACCGACGCCGCCAGCCGGGCCGCCCTCGGGTCGTCCGGCAGCAGCTCCGGCAGATCGGTCCGCAGCGCCGCCGCGCAGCTCGGTTCGAGGACGACGACCGGCAGGTCGCGGGCCAGCAAAGGCTCCAGCACCCCCAGCGTGCGGCGCAGGACCGCTCGCGCGCGGGTGAGCTGGCCGGTCGACACGTACGTCAGGCCGCAGCACACCCGCCCCCGGGGCGCCACCACCCCGAGCCCCGCCGCCTCCAGAACCCGTACCGCCGCCCGGCCGACCTCCGGCGAGAGGTGGTCGGTGAAGGTGTCCGGCCAGAGAATCACCGAGGCCGGGAAGCCCGCGTGCCCCCGCAGCCACCCCCGCAACGTCCGCCTCGCGAGCACTGGCAGCGCCCGCTCCGGCGCGATCCCGGCCAGGCGTTTCGCGAAGGCCGCCAGCGGACGCACCCGCGCCAGCGCGTTGATCACCCGCGCCCACGGCGCCGCGAGCCGCAGCCAGCGGGGCAGCCACCCCAGCGCGTAGTGGGACGCGGGCCGCGGCCGCCCCCGGTAGTGGTGGTGCAGGAACTCCGCCTTGTACGTGGCCATGTCCACCCCGACCGGGCAGTCGCTGCGGCAGCCCTTGCAGGACAGGCAGAGGTCGAGCGCGTCCCGTACCTCCGTCGAGCGCCAGCCGTCCGTGACGATCTCGCCCGCCAGCATCTCGTGCAGCAGCCGCGCCCGCCCCCGGGTCGAGTGCGCCTCCTCGCCGGTGGCCCGGAAGGACGGGCACATCACCCCTGAACCAGCGGACGTGGTACGGCACTTGGCGACCCCCACACACCGCCGCACCGCCGCCGAGAAGTCGCCGCCGTCGTGCCGGTAGCCGAACTCCACGTCCACCGGACGCCTCGGCAGCACCTCGAAGCGCAGGTTCTCGTCGAGCCGGGCCGGACGGGCCAGGATGCCGGGGTTCATGATGCCCGCCGGGTCCCACAGGTCCTTGAACTCGCCGAACAGACCCACCAGTTCGTCGCCGTACATCGCCGGAAGCAGTTCCGCCCGCGCCTGCCCGTCGCCGTGCTCGCCGGAGAGCGAACCGCCGTGCGCGACCACGAGCGCGGCCAGGTCGGCGGAGAACCGCCGGAACCGCGCGATGCCCGCCGGGCTCATCAGGTCGAAGTCGATACGGACATGGACGCAGCCGTCGCCGAAGTGCCCGTACGGAGTGCCGCGCAGGCCGTGTTCGCCCAGCAGGGCCCGGAACTCGCGCAGATACGCGCCGAGCCTCGCGGGCGGTACGGCGCAGTCCTCCCACCCGGGCCACGCCTCGCTGCCGTCCGGCATCCTGGTCGCCGTCCCGGCCGCGTCCTCCCGGATGCGCCACAGGGCCCGCTGCCCGGCCGGATCGGTGACGACGGCCGCGTCCAGCGGGTCGGCGACCCGCACCAACTCCCGAGCCCGGGCCGCCGCTTCGGCCGTCGAGTCGCCGCCCGTCTCCACGAAGAGCCAGGCCCCGCCGCGCGGCAGCCCGGCGTGGCCGCGCACCAGGTCGGCGGCCATGCCCTCGACGGTGAGCGGCCCTCCCCCACTCTCGGCTTCGCTCGACCGGGGGGACCCCCATGGCAGCAGCGCGGGCGCGGCCTCGGCCGCCGCGCTCTCGTCCGGGTACCCGAGCACGGCCAGCGCCCGCGCCGTCGGCGCCCGCACCAGGCGTACGGTCGCCTCGGTCACCACCCCGAGCGTGCCCTCGGAGCCGCAGAACGCGCGCGCCAGATCGGTCCCGCGCTCCGGCAGCAGCGCGTCCAGGGCGTACCCGGAGATCCGGCGCGGCAGGTCCGCCGGGAAGCCGGTGCGAAGCGCGGCCAGATTGCTCCCGACGAAGTCGCGCAGACCGGCCGGGGCGCCGCTCCACCCCTGCCCCAGCCGCAGCGGCTCGCCGCTCCCGCTCACCACGCTCAGCGCCCGTACGTTGTCGGCGGTCGTCCCCCAGGCCACCGAGTGCGCCCCGCAGGCGTTGTTGCCGATCATCCCGCCGAGCGTGCACCGGCTGTGGGTCGACGGATCGGGCCCGAAGGTCAGCCCGTACGGCCTCACCGCCTCCCGCAGCACGTCCAGGACGAGGCCGGGCTGGACCACCGCCGTACGCGCCTCGGCGTCCACCGACAGCAGCCCCCGCAGGTGCCGGGTGAGGTCGAGCACCACACCCGTCCCGGTCGCCTGCCCCGCGATCGACGTGCCGCCCCCGCGCGGCACCACCGGCACCCCGTGCTCCCGGCAGACCGCGAGCACGGCCGCCACGTCCTCGGCGTCCCGGGGCGCCACCACCCCGAGCGGCACCCGCCGGTAGTTGGACGCGTCCATGGTCACCAGCGCCCGCGCGCCCGCCGAGAAGTCCACCTCCCCGCGCACGGCCTCGCGCAGCGCCCGTGCCACCTCGCCCGATACCGCGGAAGTACCCGTAGCACCCGTAGTACCCGTACGTTCCGAATCGCCCCTGGGGATCGCCATGGGGAACAGCCTGCCCCCGCGGACCCGCCGCGGACCGGCGCCCGGCGGCCACGGCTCGCGGCGCGTCTCGCGGGGTGGACCCGGGCCGCGCGCTCCCCCGCGTGCCGATACCCTGCGCTCGTGGCTGAGATCCAGATTCCCGCTGACATGAAGCCCGCCGACGGCCGTTTCGGCGCGGGCCCCTCCAAGGTGCGGACCCAGGCGCTGGACGCCCTGGCCGCCACCGGCACCTCCCTGCTCGGCACCTCCCACCGCCAGGCCCCGGTCAAGAACCTGGTCGGCGAGGTCCGCCAGGGCGTACGGGACCTCTTCTCGCTGCCCGAGGGATACGAGGTGATCCTGGGCAACGGCGGCTCCACCGCCTTCTGGGACGTCGCCACCCACGGCCTGATCGAGAACCGGTCCCAGCACCTGAACTTCGGCGAGTTCTCGTCCAAGTTCGCCAAGGCCGCGAAGCTCGCGCCGTGGCTCGCCGAGCCGAGCGTGATCGCCTCCGAGCCCGGTACGCACCCGGACCCGGCCGCCGAGGCGGGCGTCGACGTCTACGCCCTCACCCACAACGAGACCTCCACCGGTGTCGCCGCCCCGATCAAGCGGGTCGCGGGCGCCGACGAGGGCGCGCTGGTCCTGGTCGACGCGACCTCGGGCGCGGGCGGGCTGCCCGTCGACATCACCGAGAGCGACGTCTACTACTTCGCGCCGCAGAAGTCCTTCGCCTCCGACGGCGGCCTGTGGCTCGCGGTGTTCTCGCCCGCCGCCCTTGAGCGTGCCGCCCGGATCCACGCGTCCGGCCGTCACATCCCGGAGTTCTTCAGCCTGCCGACCGCGATCGACAACTCGCTGAAGAACCAGACGTACAACACCCCGGCCCTCTCCACGCTCTTCCTGCTCAACGAGCAGCTGAAGTGGATCAACGGCCAGGGCGGTCTGGCGTGGTCGAGCGGCCGCACCAAGGACTCCTCGACGCGCCTGTACACCTGGGCGGAGGAGTCCAAGCACGCGACCCCGTTCGTCACGGACCCGGCCAAGCGGTCGCAGGTCATCGGCACGATCGACTTCGCGGACGAGATCGACGCGGCCGCGATCGCCAAGGTGCTGCGCGCCAACGGCATCGTCGACACCGAGCCGTACCGCAAGCTCGGCCGCAACCAGCTGCGCATCGCGATGTTCCCGGCGATCGACCCGGCGGACGTCGAGGCGCTGACGGCCTGCATCGACTACGTGATCGACCAGCTCTGACGCGAGGGCCGAACGGAGGAGGGGCGGGCCTTTCGGCCCGCCCCTCCTCTGCTTTCCGGCTACTTCCGGCGCAGCAGCCGCCGTCCCCCCAGCCACAGAGCGGTGGCCCCCGCGAAGACGAGCGCCCCGTACACAAGGTTGGTGCTCCCGGAGCCGCCGGCCGCTGAACTCCCCTTCCCGGACGGGGGCTTCGCGCCCGCCCCGGTCACCACCGGCACCCGCGCCACCGGGCTCGACTCCCCCTCCGACCCGAAGAGCAGCGCCGTACCGTCCAGCGTGTACGTGACGGACTCCGACTGCCGCATCAGCGGTGCCTCGACGGCGTGCCGGGTGCCGAGCCTGCCGTTGACCCAGTCGTACTCGGCGGCCCAGTAGTACCCCCGCAGCGCGAGCTTCGTCCCGTCCGGCGAGAAGGCGCCGTCGGTGACCCACGGCACCTCGTCGGTCCGGCGGAACACGTTCGTGCCGGAGGCGGAGAGCCGCTCGGGCCCTTCGTAGAGCCCGCCGCCGCCCTCCTTCTTGGAGGCGATGTAGATGCGGCCGGTCTTGGGGTGGACCATCAGCGACTCGGCGTCGCGCGGCCCGTCGGCGTACGTCACGACGTACTGCGCGGCCCGCACGGTGGCGTCCCCGAGCGCGGCGGGCTCGGGGAACTCGTAGATCCAGACGTGGTCCCACTTGCCGCCCAGGTTGTCGCCGATGTCCCCGACATAGATGTTCCCGTCGGTGCCGACGGAGATCGCCTCGACGTCACGCGGGTGCCCGACGCCGGTCATGGTGATCGTGGCGACGGTCTCGCCGGTCTTCGAGTCCACCGCGTAGACGTACGGGCCGTCGCCGCTGTCGTTGTGCGTCCAGTAGACGCCCGGGTGGGCGCGGCTGGCGGCGAGGCCGCTGGACTCCGTGATGCGGGGGTCCTTGATGGTGAACCCGCCGTCCCCGCCGTCGGCGAAGGCCGGTCCACCGGCGACCGGCACGAGGAGCCCGGCGGCGACGGCGGCCCCCAGGAGCGACCTCATCGGGAACATCATCGGCACACGCATGCCCCCAAGTGTCCATCGTCACGTCGCGGCCCCTCGAAGGCCCTCCAAGTGATCCGACATCATGACCCCATGCGTTTCATGTTCGTCGGCGACTCCATGACCATCGGACGCGCCGGCGACTTCACCTGGCGCTATCGGATGTGGCAGCACCTGAGCACGTCCTTCGACGGCCCGTACGAGATCGTCGGCCCGCGCACCGAGCTGTTCGACACGACGGCCGCGGCGCCGGTGTCGTACGAGTACGGCGACCCCTCCTTCCCGGCCGACGCCCGGCGCCACCTGTCCGGGTGGGGCGAGGGCTGGCTCCACATGGCGCCGCTGATCCGCGAGGCGGCGGCGGGGGCGGGCGCGGACGTGCTGCTGGTGTCGCTCGGCCTGATCGACCTCGGCTTCTACACGGACAGCGGGCAGACGGCCGAGAACGTCCGCCGCTTCGTGGCGCAGGCGCGAGCCGCGAACCCGTCCATACGCATGGTCCTGCTGCCGGTCATACCGAACGTACGGGCCGACACGGACGCCCCCTTCGCCGCCGAGGTGGCCCGCTTCAACGAACTCCTCGCGAAGGCGGTCGCCGACCTGGACGAGCCGTCCTCACCGCTACTGCTCGCCTCGGTCCCGCCGTCGTACGACATCCACCACGACACGTACGACGGTACGCACCCGGCGGCGTCCGGCGAGCACAAACTGGCGGCGGCGTTCGCGGACGCGATGCACCAGGCGTGGGGGCTGGGCGGGGCGTACGCACACTGACGGGTACGCGCTACATATGTTCGACAGCCCGTGACCTGATCGCCGTGCGTATCGTTGTACCGGGTGGCTGGCCGCCGGGGAGCGACGGCCGGGGAGGAGCGCCACGATGACGTCCCCCACTGCCTTAAGGGCGTGGGAGGTGCCCCCAGACACCGACAGGATCGCGATGGCCGAGAGCGACGAAGAGCTCACTTTGGACACCATGTTCGAGTGGCTCGAAAAGATGCCCATCCCCGAGGGTTACAAATCCGAGATCGTCGGGGGGAATATCTTCATGGCGCCGCAGCGGGACACCCATTGGGAGATCATCTTCGCCCTCGCCCAGCAGCTGAATGCCAAGTACTCAAGGTCGCACATCAAGTCCGACGTCCGCATCGACTTCCCCGGCCACCTCAACGGCTTCGCCTGCGATGTCGTGGCGCTGAAGGACGACGCGGTGCGGGACGACAAGGGTCGTTGGCGCTACGAGGACATCGAATTCGTCGCCGAGGTGATTTCCAAAGGCACCGCCTCGAACGACTACGGCCCCAAGAAGGCCGCGTTCGCCAGCGCCGGCGTCCCGGTCTATCTGATCGTCGACCCGTACACCGGCGAGTGGCATCTGCACACGCTGCCGAAAGGCGACGAATTCCACGGCACGGTGACATTCGGCTTCGGGGAGGAGATCGACCTCACGCACACCCCCGTCGGTCTCACCCTCACCACCGACGAGTTCCCCAGGGACTGAGGCCCCGCCGACCTCGTCCAGCCCAACTCCCTTGCCTTGAGCGCACTTCAAGGCGTTCGCTAGTGCCCCATGAAGTACACACAGCTCGGACGCACCGGACTCAAGGTCAGCCGACTCGTCCTCGGGACGATGAACTTCGGGCCGCAGACCGGCGAGGCCGACAGTCACGCGATCATGGACGCCGCGCAGGACGCCGGTATCAACTTCTTCGACACCGCCAATGTCTACGGGTGGGGCACCGAGAAGGGCCGCACCGAGGAGATCATCGGCAGCTGGTTCGCGCAGGGCGGCGGGCGGCGCGACAAGACCGTCCTGGCCACGAAGGTGTACGCGAACATGGCCGCCGACGGCGCCCCCGCCTGGCCGAACCACGACAAGCTGTCGGCACTCAACATCCGCAGGGCCGTGGACGCCAGCCTGAAGCGGCTGGGGACCGACCACATCGACATCTACCAGTTCCACCACGTCGACCGTCAGACCCCCTTCGAGGAGATCTGGCAGGCGATGGACGTACTCGTACGGGAGGGGAAGATCCTGTACGTCGGGACGTCCAACTTCCCCGGGTACAAGATCGCGCAGGGCAATGAAGTGGCCGCGCGGACAGGGCGGTTGGGGCTCGTCAGCGAGCAGTGCCTCTACAACCTCGCCGAGCGGCGCGCCGAGATGGAGGTCATCCCGGCCGCGCAGGAGTACGGGGTCGGCATCATCCCCTGGTCCCCGCTCCACGGCGGCCTCCTCGGCGGCGCCCTGCGCAAGGAGCGCGAGGGCGGCGGCTCCCGCTCCACCGGTGGCCGCGCGGCCCAGTCGCTGACGGATCCGGCGGTACGGGCGCAGATCCAGGCGTACGAGGACCTGCTGGCCAAGCACGGCCTTGAGCCGGGGGAGGTCGGGCTGGCGTGGCTGCTCACCCGGCCGGGCGTGACGGGTCCGATCGTCGGCCCGCGCACCGCCGAGCAGCTGGAATCCGCCCTGCGGGCGGTGGAGCTGGAGCTCGGCGAGGAGGTACTGGCCGGGTTGGAGGAGATCTTCCCCGGGCCGGGGCCGTCTCCGGAGGCGTTCGCCTGGTAGGCCCCTCGTAGGCTCCTGGTGGGGAAACGTCCTAGCCGCGGGCCGCCGCCACCGCCACCACGACGAACATCAGCACGAGCACACCGGCCATGATCCGGTTCCTGGTCTTCGGGTTCACGCCCATGAGCGTAACGAACACCCGCGCGGACCGGTTCAGGCGCCCTGCCCGGGCCCCAGTGGCCACACCCCCACCGGCTCGTACCGCGGCCGCTCCCCCGCCACCCCGGCGACGGGGAGCCGGCTGCGGACCAGGACGAGTTCGCCCACCTGCCACCCCGCGCCCTCGAAGGCCCCCAGGGACTCGGTGTACGGGTGCAGGTCGAGGCCCGCGCGGCTGCGGGCCAGGGTGAGGTGGGGGTGGTAGCGGCGGTGCTCGTCCATCGGCACGCCCGCCCGCCGGGCCGCCGCGTCCGCCCGCTCGGCCAGCAGCCGCAGCGTGTCGAGCGCGCCCGCGACGCCCGCCCACAGCACCTTGTCGCCGAACCGGCCGCCCCCGTGCAGGCGCAGCTCGAAGGGCGGGGTGCGGTGGGCGGCGCGGGCCAGGCGGTCGTGCAGGTCCGCCAGCACCGCCTCGTCCACCTCACCGAGGAAGGCGAGCGTGAGGTGCCAGTCGTCGCGGTCCGCCCAGCGCAGCCGGTCCGCGCCGGGCAGGGTCTGCAACTCGTCCACCGCCAGGCCGAGTTCGGCCAGCCTCGCGCTCGGGGGCAGCACGGCCACGAAGAGTCTCATGGGGCCAGTCTCGCCCCGGCCCCCGCCTCTGGGCACGCCCGAAACACGCCCAGCCGCGGTCCCGCACCCGACGCACGCCGGGCGCACGCCCCGCCCGGGCCCCACCCCCCGTGGAACCCGCGCTCACGCCGCCGTGGCCAGCTGCTCCCTGGGGACGAACTCCACATGCCGCCGCCCCCGCCGCAGGTCCACCTTGAGCCGCAGGTTCGCCGCGCGGGCCAGCATCAGGCCGACCCCGACCGCCGCGAACGCGCAGACCAGGCCGCCGAGCGCGAGGCTGACACGGACGCCGTACACGTCCGTCAGCCAGCCGAAGAGCGGGCCGCCCAGCGGGGTGCCGCCGGTGAAGACCATCATGAACAGGCTCATCACCCGGCCGCGCATCTCCGGGTCGGTGGCCATCTGGACGGACGCGTTCGCCGTCACGTTCACCGTCAGGCCGAGGATCCCGATCGGGATCAGCAGCATCACGAACACCGACATGTCGGGTGCCAGCGCCGCCACCGTCTCCAGGACCGCGAACGCGCCCGCCGCGCCCGCCAGCAGCCGCAGCCGGGTCGTGCCCCGGCGGGCCGCGAGCAGCGCGCCCATCAGGGAGCCGATCGCCATCAGGCTGTTGAACAGGCCGTACATCCCGGAGCCGCCGTGGAACTCGTCCCGGGCGAAGGCGCTCAGCCAGATCGGGAAGTTGAAGCCGAAGGTGCCGATGAAGCCGACCAGGACGATCGGCCAGATCAGTTCGGGGCGCTCGGAGACGTAGGCAAGGCCCTCGCGCAGCTGGCCCTTGCCGCGCGGCGCGAGCTTCGTGGGACGCAGCTCCGCCGTACGCATCAGGGCCAGGCCGGTCAGCGGAGCCAGGAAGGAGAGGCCGTTGGCGAGGAACGCCCAGCCGGGGCCCACCGCCGCCATGACCGCGCCCGCGACCGCCGGGCCGACGAGCCGCGCCGACTGGAAGTTCGCCGAGTTCAGGCTGACCGCGTTGCGGACCTGGTCGGGGCCGACCATCTCGGAGACGAAGGACTGGCGGGTGGGGTTGTCGACGACCGTCACCAGGCCGGTGAAGAACGCGGTCAGGTAGACGTGCCAGACCTGGACGTGGCCCGACAGCGTCATCGCCGCCAGGAACAGGCCGCCGAGGCCCATCGCGCTCTGGGTCACGAAGAGGATGGTCCGCTTGGCGAAGCGGTCCGCTATGACTCCGCCGTACAAGCCGAAGAGCAGCATCGGCAGGAACTGCATGGCGGTGGTGATGCCGACCGCCACGGACGAACCGGTGATCTGGAGGACCAGCCAGTCCTGGGTGATCCGCGCCATCCAGGTACCGATGTTGGAGACGATGGCACCGGAGAAGAACAGCCGGTAGTTGCGGATGGCGAGGGAGGAGAACGTCCCCCGCCCGCTGCCGGCGGCAGCGCTGTCGTGGGTGGATATCGGTGCGGGGGCGGAGTCTGCTCCGGATCCCGTACTCAAAGGGGTTCGCCTCCTAGCATGCGCGGTCAGTTCACAGGTGTGCGAGCTTCTCCAGTACGGGTGCGGCGGCGCGCAGCTTCGCCCACTCGTCCTCGTCCAGGCCCTCCGCGAGGGTCGTCAGCCAGGCGTTGCGCTTGCGGCGGCTCTCTTCGAGCATCGCCTCGGCCTCTTCGGTCTGGCTGACCACCTTCTGGCGGCGGTCGTCGGGGTGCGGCTCCAGCCTGACCAGGCCCTTCGCCTCCAGCAGCGCGACGATTCGGGTCATCGACGGCGGCTGGACGTGCTCCTTGCGGGCCAGCTCACCGGGGGTGGCCGAGCCGCAGCGGGCGAGGGTGCCGAGCACCGACATCTCGGTGGGGCTCAGCGACTCGTCGACGCGCTGATGCTTCAGGCGCCGGCTCAGCCGCATGATCGCCGAGCGGAGGGAGTTCACGGCCGCGACGTCGGCGTCACTGCCGTGGGACAGGTCAGACATGTTCATTAGACTAACTCATTACTCTGGCTAAATACCACTCGCATCACCCATACGAGTGAGACGCATCCGGAAAGTGACGCACGGGGGCCGTGCGTGCGGCGACCCTCGTCCCATGGGGACCAGCGTGCTCAGCCTGCGGATAGACGGTGAGCTGCTCGAACGGCTCCGGCAGCATGCCGCCAAACGCGGAATGAGCGTCCAGGACTATGTGGTCCGGACGCTCATTCGCGACGACTTCGACGAGCGGCTCCAGGCCGCCACCGCCGAGACGGAGAAGCTGTACGGGGTGGCCCAGGGCCTGCCCGTCACGTAAGACCCGGCGTTACGTAAGACCCAGCGCCGGCATCATGTAGTAGAAGGCGAACACCGCCGACACCACGTACATCGCGACCGGCACCTCGCGGCCCCGCCCCGCCACCAGGCGCAGCACCGTGAAGGTCAGGAAGCCCATCCCGATGCCGTTGGTGATGGAGTACGTGAACGGCATCATCACCATCGTCACGAACGCCGGGATCGCGATCGTCCAGTCGTCCCAGTCGATCTGCCGGATCGAGCCGGACAGGATCAGGAAGCCCACCGCGAGCAGCGCGGGCGTGGCCGCCTGGGACGGGACCATCGTGGCGATCGGCGTGAGGAACAGCGCGACCGTGAAGAGCGCGCCGGTGACGACGTTCGCGAAGCCGGTACGGGCCCCCTCGCCCACGCCCGCCGTGGACTCCACGAAGCAGGTGGTGGCGGAGGAGGACGAGAAGCCGCCCGCGGCGACCGCGATGCCGTCGACGAACAGGACCCGGTTGATGCCGGGCATCTGGCCCTCGGCGTCGGTCAGGCCCGCCTCGTCACTGATGCCCATGATCGTGCCCATCGCGTCGAAGAACGTCGAGAGCAGGACCGTGAAGACGAAGAGGGTGCCGGTCAGCACGCCGACCTTGTCGAAGCCGCCGAAGAGGCTGATCTTGCCGATGAGCCCGAAGTCGGGGCTGGCGACCGGGTTGCCGGGCCACTTCGGGGTGGTCAGACCCCAGGACGGCACGGTGGCGACGGCGTTGATGATCATCGCCAGGACCGTCATCGCGACGATGGAGATCAGGATCGCGCCGGAGACCTTGCGGACCAGCAGCGCGAGCGTGAGCAGCACGCCGAGGATGAAGACGAGCACCGGCCAGCCGAGCAGATGCCCGGTGCCGCCGAGCTGGAGCGGGACCGTGGTGTGGGCGGCGTCCGGGATACGGGAGACGAAGCCCGAGTCGACCAGGCCGATCAGCATGATGAACAGGCCGATGCCGATCGCGATGCCCTTGCGCAGGCCGAGCGGCACGGCGTTCATCACCCGCTCGCGCAGCCCGGTGGCGACCAGGAGCATCACCACGAAGCCCGCGAGGACGACCATGCCCATCGCGTCCGGCCAGCTCATCCGGGGCGCCAGCTGCAGCGCGACCACGGTGTTCACGCCGAGCCCGGCCGCCAGCGCGATCGGCACGTTGCCGATGACCCCCATGAGCAGGGTGGTGAACGCGGCGGTGAGGACGGTCGCGGTGACCAGCTGCCCCCCGTTCAGCTGGTGCCCGTACATGTCCTTCGCGCTGCCCAGGATGATCGGGTTCAGCACGATGATGTAGGCCATCGCGAAGAAGGTGGCGAAGCCGCCGCGGATCTCCCGGGCGACGGTGGAACCCCGCTCGGTGATCTTGAAGAAGCGGTCGAAGCCGTTGACCGGCGGCGTCGGGGCCGGCGGCGGGGAGTCGACCTGGGCGGTCGCCGAGGGGGACATGCGGAACCTCAGTCGTCAGACGGGGCGGGCGGGGAGAGAAAAACGGAAATCTGGCCTTAACCCGAACTTCTTTGGACGTTTCAACGAACAAAACGAGTCAGCCATAAGCCGTTTCAGTATGAATACATAAGGCGAAGATCGCTATCTCCGCGCGTAGACGCAAGGGGCGTCTGGCCCGACGACGGCCGGGGACCGCCAAAACCCCGTCCCCCTACACTGATCGCATGGCGAAGTGGACACCGAAACACGAGGCACCCGAGCCCTTGGAAGGGCCCGTCGTCGCCACCATCACCGGCGGCACGATCCTCTGGTTCGTCCTCTTCCTCGTCCAGCTCCCGTTCTACGGCTGGTTCGACGACCACGGCCATCTGTGGTGGCTGTGGACCTGCCTGGCCGGCGGCGGTCTGGGTCTCATCGGCATCTGGTACGTACGCGGCCGGGACGCGGCGCTGAAGCGGCACGCGGCCGAGCTGGCCGCAAGGGCCGAAAGTCAGTAGGTCCCTGGCCAGGTAGGAGCCCCGGCATACCGCCGCAGGACCATTCGTCTCCTCCCTGGGTCTGATGTTCGACGTTCCCGGCAGGTGAAGCGGGTATTACCGCCGTACCGTCGAAAACATGACGCAGCGCGCCAATATCGACGCCGGGGCCGAACTCGACCCCGTCCACCCCATGCGGCCGCCGACGGCGCCCGGCCGGGCCACCGGGCTGAGCACCGCCGAGGTCGCCGAACGCGTCGCCCGGGGCGAGGTCAACGACGTACCCGTCCGCAGCAGCCGCTCCACCACCGAGATCGTCCGCGCCAACGTCTTCACCCGGTTCAACGCGATCATCGGTGTGCTCTGGCTGATCATGCTCTTCGTGGCGCCGCTCCAGGACAGCCTCTTCGGGTTCGTGATCATCGCCAACACCGGCATCGGCATCATCCAGGAGCTGCGCGCCAAGAAGACCCTGGACGGGCTCGCGGTCATCGGCGAGGCGAAGCCGACGGTCCGGCGCGACGGGCGCGCCGCCGAGATCTCCACCTCCGAGATCGTCCTCGGCGACCTGGTGGAGCTCGGGCCGGGCGACAAGGTCGTCGTCGACGGCGAGGTGGTCGAGACGGACGGCCTCGAAGTGGACGAGTCACTGCTGACCGGTGAGGCCGACCCGGTCCTGAAGAAGCCCGGCGACAGGATGATGTCGGGCTCGTTCGTGGTCGCGGGCGGCGGCGCGTTCACGGCCACCAAGGTCGGGCGCGAGGCGTACGCGGCGCAGCTCGCGGAGGAGGCCAGCCGGTTCACGCTGGTCCACTCCGAGCTGCGCACCGGCATCTCGATGATCCTCAAGTACGTGACCTGGCTGATGATCCCGACCTCGATAGGGCTGGTGATCAGCCAGCTGGTGGTCAAGGACGACAACTTCAAGCAGTCGGTGGCGTACACGGTGGGCGGAATCGTCCCGATGATTCCCGAGGGCCTGGTCCTGCTGACCTCCGTGGCCTTCGCGATCGGGGTGATCCGGCTCGGCCGCAAGCAGTGCCTGGTGCAGGAGCTGCCCGCGATCGAGGGCCTCGCGCGCGTGGACGTCGTCTGCCTGGACAAGACGGGCACGCTGACCGAGGGCGGCATGGACGTCACGGAGCTGCGGCCGCTGAACGGCACGGACGAGGCGTACGTACGGAAGGTGCTCGGCGCGCTGGGCGAGTCGGACCCGCGGCCGAACGCCTCGCTCCAGGCGATCATCGACGCCTATCCGGACAGCGAGGAGTGGCGGTGCACGGAGTCGCTGCCGTTCTCGTCGGCGCGCAAGTACAGCGGGGCGGCGTTCAGCGAGGGGGACGGCGAGAACTCGACGTGGCTGCTCGGCGCGCCCGACGTACTGCTCCCGCCGGGCGATCCGTCACTCTCGGAGATCGACTCCCTCAACGAACAGGGCCTGCGTGTGCTGCTGCTGGCGCGGGCGGGGCGCGAGCTCGACGATCCCCGGGTCGCGACGGACGCGCGGGCGGCCGCGCTGGTCGTGCTCGAACAGCGGCTGCGGCCGGACGCGGCGGACACGCTGCGGTACTTCGACGAGCAGAACGTCCACGCGAAGGTGATCTCCGGGGACAACGCGGTGTCGGTGGGCGCGGTGGCGGGGAAGCTGGGGCTGCCGGGCGCGCAGAACACGGTGGACGCGCGCCAACTGCCCGCCGAGCGGGACGCCATGGCTTCTGCCCTGGACGAGAACGCGGTGTTCGGGCGGGTGACACCGCAGCAGAAGCGGGACATGGTGGCGGCGCTCCAGTCGCGGGGCCACACGGTGGCGATGACGGGCGACGGCGTCAACGACGTCCTGGCGCTGAAGGACGCGGACATCGGCGTCTCGATGGGGTCGGGCTCGGAGGCGACGCGGGCGGTGGCCCAGATCGTCCTGCTGAACAACAGCTTCGCGACGCTGCCGTCGGTGGTGGCGGAGGGGCGCCGCGTGATCGGCAACATCACGCGGGTGGCGACGCTGTTCCTGGTCAAGACGGTGTACTCGGTACTGCTCGCGCTGCTGGTGGTGTGCACGCAGGTGGAATACCTGTTCCTGCCCCGCCACCTGACGCTCCTGTCGACCCTGACGATCGGCATCCCGGCGTTCTTCCTGGCCCTCGCGCCGAACACGGAACGGGCGCAGCCGCACTTCGTACGCAGGGTGATGCGGTACGCGATCCCGGGCGGCGTGATCGCGGCGGTAACGACCTTCGCCACGTACTTGCTGGCCCGCCACTACTACGTGGGTGACGGCGCCAGGGAGGCGGAGACGAGCGCGGCGACGCTGACGCTGTTCCTGGTCTCGATGTGGGTCCTGGCGATCATCGCGCGCCCGTACACGTGGTGGCGGATCTGCCTGGTGGCGGCGATGGGTGTCGCCTTCCTGCTGGTCCTCGCCGTGCCGTGGCTCCAGTCCTTCTTCGCCCTGAAGCTCGTCGGCACGACGCTGCCGTGGGCCGCGGTGGGGATCGCGGCGGTGGGGGCGGTGGGGTTGGAGTTCGCGTGGCGGTGGGTGGACCGGAGGTGGGCGGCGTAGCCGCGGCTGTGGGGGCGAGGGGCTTCCGCGTGCGGGTGGTTCGTCTGCGGCTCGGTGGGGGCTGACGCCGGTCTTTCCCCACCCCGCCCCTTCCCGGCTGTGACATTTTGCGGCTCCGCCGCGTGGCTCCGGCGGATGTCGGTCGGCTGCGGGTGGGTGGGGGTTGCTCGCGCAGTTCCCCGCGCCCCTAAGAGGGCCCTCCGGGCCCATTTCCAGGAGGGCCCGCAGGGCCCATCAAGGGGCGCGGGGAACTGCGCGAGCAACCCAGCACGGTCCGCAGACGAAAACGGGGTCCGGGGCGGAGCCCCAAGCGGGGTGCAGGGGGCGCAGCCCCCGCCAAGGGGTCCGGGGGCCCCGCCCCCGGGAGAACCACCTTCCCCCCCCACCCACCCCCGGAGGGTTTAGGTGGAGGGGCGGGGTGGGGCTAGTCGAACCAGCGGGACTGGGCCAGTTCTGACGTTCGCGTCGGGTCTTCCAGCAGCGCCGCCACCTCGAAGCGGCGGGGCCACTGGGTCGTCGCCCAGGACAGGCCCGCCGCCACACCCTCCAGCGTCGCCGCGTGCACCGTGCCGTCAGGCGTACGGCGCCAGTCCAGCTCGACACCGCCCGCCAGCAGTTCCTCGTGCTCCAGGTACGCGGCCGGGGTCGAAGGCCCCAGCAGGACCCGCACCGCCTCCGGCACCTCCCGCTCCGTCCCCTCCGTGGACACCTCCGCCGACACCGTCTCCCCGAGCCGGGGGACCTGCAACAGCTCCGCCAGGTCCGCGGCCCGGGCCGGGGCGACCGGAATCAGCGGCACCCCGGACGTCAGCGGCAGCAGATCCGGCGCGTCCGCCACCACCGCGTCGCCCGCGTCCACGACCCGCACCTCCCCGTCCACCACCGCCCGCAACTCATCGGGAAGGGTGACCTGGTCGGGGTCCAGGTACGCCAAGGCCGTGTACAGCGCGTGCAGTTGGGCCGCCGACACCGGCCGGTCGGCGTCCGCCAGCCGCGACAGCAGCTCCGCCGCGCCGCCCGGCTCGTCGAGCAGCGCCGCCACCGACGTCCGTACGCCCAGCGCCCGCAGCACCTGCTCGTCCTCGAACCCGGTCGCGTCCGCCGACTCGTACAGGCCGAGCAGGAGCGGGTCGGACCCGGCCGCGCGCAGGCCCGCCGGGCGGCGGCCGCCCAGGACGGGGTGGCCGCGCAGCCACCACGCCGTGTACGGGCGCACGCTCTCGGTGGTGCCGTCCGGCAGCAGGATCCGTACGGGCTGGGTCAGCGCGTCCCGCAGCGGCGGCCGGGCGAGCAGCGCCAGCGCGCGCGGCCAGGCGTCGTCGTCGACCAGGTCGAGGTCGCGTACGGCCACGATCTCGGTCGCCACCGGCGGCACCGGCGTGTGCGGCAGCCGGTCCAGTACGTCCTCGCACCACACGTCGACCGCGTCCAGAAGACCGGCGTCGTCGGGCTCGGCGAAGTCGCCGTCGCGCGGCTCCAGTTCGTCCGGGTCGAGGACGACGTCGGTCGTCCGTACGAGGGCGAACGTGGCGAGCACCCCGCACGCGGCCAGCGGCTGCTCGCCCCAGCGTTCGGCGAGCTCGCGGTCGACCTCGGCGAGTTCGCCCGCGCGGATCACCGAGGCGAACGCGCTGCCGGGCAGGACGAGTTCACCGGCGGGCGCGAGCTCGCCGTCCTCGTCGGGGAGCGCGAGGGCGCCCAGCCAGGGCTCGTCGCCGGGTTCGAGCGCCGCGTCGCGCACCAACGCGAGGACGGCGTCGGCGAGTTCCTCGGCGTCGAGCGCGTCCTCGTCCCAGATCTCGCCGCCGTCGAGCGAGGCGGCGACGGCGGAGCGCACCTGGGGGGTCGTCAGGACCGCCCGGGGCGTCGCCGGGAGGGCGCCCAGCTTCTCCAGGAGCGGGTGCGCGGCGTCGCGATGCGCGACCTTCAGGCCGAGGCGGGTCAGGTCGGCGGGGGTGTCGGGCAGCGGCAGCAGGATCTGGCGGGGCCCCACGGCCGTACGCCCGTCGCTGAGCGGGACCGGGAGGCCGGAGAGGCGGTCGGGGTCGACGCCGGCCAGGGTCTCGTACAGCCGGTACCACCACTCGGGGGCGCGTTCGGCGCCGCCGATGCGCTCGATCGCGTCGCCCAGCGGGAGCCGGCCGACGCCGAGCGTACGCAGCTCGGCCCGGCGTTCGAGCCCGGCGGGCAGCAGCGTCGGCAGCACCTCGGCGAGCACCTTTACCGTGTCCGCGCCCGCGCCCTCGACCACCTCGGCCTCGAACGGCCGCAGCGCGGTGAGCTCTTCGGAGGGGACGGCCGGGGCGAGGAAGGCGACGCGGGGCAGCCGCTCCAGGATCGCCGCGCGCAGCGCCCCGTCCAGCTCGCCCCGGCCCAGCGGGCCCGGCACGAGGTCGACGGTGCCGGTCGAGACGGGCCGCCAGTCGCCGAGCAGCCGTGCGTACGCGTCGGCGGCGCGCTGCACCAGGAAGTCGGTGAGCGGGCCGGGCGCCGGGTGGCGGCGGGCGGTGTCCAGCGGCAGCGAGGCGATGAGCAGCGCGGGCACGCCCAGGGGCTCGTCGGTGGGCGTGGGGGCGTGCACGACGGGGGCCGTGCGCGGGCGCTGGGGCGCGCCGTCCAGGTCGACGGGCACGGCCCAGGTGACCGACCAGTGCGGGCGCAGCCGCTCCTCGACGGGGCGGTCGGCGAGGAGGTCCGGGCCGAGCGGGCCGTGGTCGGTGACGGTCCGCCAGCGGTTCAGGCCGTCTCTGGTGTCGTCGATGTGTACGTAGCCGTCGTGCTCCGAGCGGCGCAGTACGCGGGACCCGTCCGGGGTCTCGACGACGACCTCGACGAGTCCGGGCAGGGTGAGGAGAAGCGCGTCGTCGATCCCGGCGAGCAGGCGCTGGACGAGGTCTTCGGCGGGCTCGTCGCGCAGCGGCAGCACGACCACGGTGTCGTAGCCCTCGGGGGCGGTGCCCTCGGCGGGCAGCGGGAGCCGCAGCAGGGGTACGTGGCCGTCGCGGCGGCGCAGTTCGTCGCCCAGGCCCGGGCTGAACCGGGCGGCCTCGGCGGCCAGGTCGCGGGCCTCGGCCAGGGACCAGCGCACCCCGCCGGTACGGCCGACGACGGCGGGCTCGTCGCTGACGGCCAGGACGGCGGCGAAGCCGACGCCGAACCGGCCCACGGCGCCGGTCGCCGCGTCGGTGTCCTGGCGCTTGGCCGAGGCGCGCAGGGTGGAGAGGGATTCGACGCCGGTCGCGTCCAGGGGGGCGCCGGTGTTGGCGGCGGCGAGTACGGGCTGTTCGCCGGGGGCGCCGGGGTGCAGGGTGAGGCGCAGGCGGCCGGGGACGCGGGCTCGGGCGGCGGCGTCGGCGGCGTTCTGGGCCAGCTCGACGACCAGGCGGTCCCGGTAGCCGCCCAGGGCGAGGTCTTCCTCGGCGTTGGCGTCTTCGCGGAAGCGGGCGGGTGCCGTGGCCCAGGAGTCCACTACGCCGCGCCGCAGCCGCGCCGTTCCGAAGGGATCGGCCCCTTCGACCCCCGTCGCCTTCACGATCACGCGCCCACACTCCGCTTCTGCCTTCTCGGGAACCGTGGGGTGAAGGTACCGCGTCGCGCCCCACCCAGGTTTTCCCCCCACCCCGCCCGTTCCCTCAACCCTCCGGGGGTGGGTGGGGGCGGAGGTGGGTCTTCCCGGGGGCTCCGCCCCCGGACCCCTTCGCGGGGGCTCCGCCCCCTGCACCCCCTGGGGGCTCCGCCCCCGTGCCCCCGGCGGGGCCTGCGGCCCCTGCACCCCGCTCCGGGGCTCCGCCCCGGACCCCGGCTGGGGTGGGTGGGTGCGCGGGGCTGCGCCCCCGCACCCCGGTTCGTCTGCGGACCGTGCTGGGTTGCTCGCGCAGTTCCCCGCGCCCCTAAGAAGGCCCGAAGGGCCCATCTCCAGGAGGGCCCGCAGGGCCCATCAAGGGGCGCGGGGAACTGCGCGACCAGCCCCCACCGGGCCGCAGACGACCGACATCCGCCGGAGGCTTTCGGGAAGGGGCGGGGTGGGGAAAAACGGGCGTCAGCCCCCACCGGCCCGCAGCCGGGAAGCGCGCCCCCCTACGAGTGACCCAGTTCCTCCGTCGGCGCGTCCGGCGTCTCCGGGACCGAGCCGCTGTCCGGGGACGGGCGCAGGGGGAGGGTGTCGGCGCCCAGGGTGTCCAGGACCGGGGGCGACGGGCGCGGGGGCTTCGGCATGACCGCCGCCTCCGAGTGACCGCCGCAGCCGTAGGAGAGGGAGACCACCCGGCCGTCCGCCGGGCCGAATTCGTTCGCGCAGATACCGAAGGCCTGCCGAAGCGATCCCGCCACCGGAACCAGGAACGCGCACGTCATGCACGACGCCGGTGCCGCCTGAGCCATCGGCGTCTTCGCCCCGAACGCCTCGTCCCAACGGTCCGCCGCCGCATGCAGGCCATAGCGGGACAGGACACGCGCCCGGCGCATGCCGAGTTCCTCGGCCAGCGCCGCGATCGAGCCGCGCTCCGTACCGGGCCGCGTCACCAGCTCCGCGTCCTCCGCCTCGACCCGCTCGGCCAGCTCTCCGGACACGGTGACCACGGAGTTCGGCGGCGGGGCGTCCTCGCCCGAGTAGCCGGGCTCCAGGCGCAGATCGTCCGCCTCGGTGGGCAAAAGGTCGCCGGGGCCCATGTCGCCGGGGCGCAGCCGCTCGCTCCACGGCACCCATTCGGGCGCCTGGAGCGCGTCGGGCCCGGGCAGCAGGACCGACTCGTCGAGAGTGACCTGCTTGGAGCGGGAGGCCCGGGCGACCGTCACCGCCCAGCGCCAGCCCCGGTACCCGGGCTCCTTGCACTCGAAGAAGTGCGTGACTACACGGTCACCCTCGGCCACGGCCGATACGTGCTCGCCGACCACGCCGGGCGCGGCGGCTTCCTCCGCCGCCTCCCGGGCCAGGTCGACCGCTTCGGCGCACAGGCGGTCAGGGGTACGGCTTCGCGTCGTCGCAGCACTCACAGGTCTCGCTTCTCTCCTACGCCGTCTCACGGGTGCGCCGGGGACCGCGTACGTACGAGTCGCGGACGGAGCGGACCAGGGGGCCGCGTCGACGTCCGCGCCCGAGCCGTAGAGCTGTCAGGGGCGCGCCTTCTGCCATCCATTCTGCGGGATCGCGGAGAGGCGCGCGGCCATGAGCAGCCGCGGGCGGCGCGCCTGTCACGCTACCCCCTTCGTGGCCCGTGGCCCACCTGCCGGTCCGAATCCCCGCTCGGTCCGCACAGGTCGTACGGGCTTGGGGCACTATGACTGGGTGGCAACGGCAAGGTCCACGGACGGAACCAGTCCCCTGCGCAAGGCGGGCCGGAGGGTCGGCCATGCGCTGCATCTGCCCTTCACCGGAACCGCGCGCTCCATCCGCAAGGCGACGCACGCGCACGGCGCCGGTGAGTCGGGCCTGGGCAAACTGATCGAGCTGCACGCCGTGAACGGCGCCGGTGACGTCATGATCACCGTGGCTCTCGCCTCCACCGTCTTCTTCTCCGTCCCCACCGACCAGGCCCGTGGGCGCGTCGCGCTGTATCTGGCGATCACCATGGCCCCGTTCACCCTGCTGGCCCCGGTGATCGGCCCGCTCCTGGACCGGATGCCGCACGGCCGGCGCGCCGCGATGGCGGGCGCCATGCTCGCCCGCGCGCTCCTCGCGCTGACGATGGCGGGCGCGGTGGCCACCGGCGGCCTGGAGCTGTATCCGGCGGCGCTCGGCGTCCTGGTGGCGTCGAAGGCGTACGGAGTGGTGCGCAGCGCGGTCGTGCCGAGGCTGCTGCCGCCACGGATCTCGCTGGTCAAGGCCAATTCGCGGGTCACACTCGCGGGGCTGCTCGCGACGGCCGCGGCCGCCCCGATCGGCGCGGGGCTGCACCACATCGGGCCCGAATGGCCGCTCTACGGGGCGTTCTGCGTCTTCGTGACGGGCACGTTCCTGGCGTTCACGCTCGACCACAAGGTGGACTCGTCCTCGGGCGAGCGCAAGGCGCAGCTGGTCGACCACGGCGGCACGCCCCGCAAGCCGGGCCTGCGCACGGTCGGCACGGCCGTGCAGAACGGCCTGGTGGCCAACGCCGCCCTGCGCGCCCTGTCCGGCTTCCTGATCTTCTTCCTGGCGTTCCTGCTGCGCGAGCACCCGCTGGCCGGGCAGAGCGCCGCCGTCTCGCTCGGCGTGGTCGGCGTCTCGGCGGGCGTCGGCAACGCGCTGGGCACGGCCGCCGGGTCGCTGCTGCGCTCCCGGGGCCCGGAGGTCATCATCGTGATGGCGCTGACGGCCGCGCTGGGCGCGTCGGTGTGCGCGGCGGCGTTCTTCAGCGGCGTGCTGATGGCGGTGCTCGGCGCGACCGCCGGGTTCACCCAGGCGCTCGCGAAGCTGTCCCTGGACGCGATGATCCAGCGGGACGTGCCCGAGGAGGTGCGCACCTCCGCCTTCGCCCGGTCCGAGACCGCGCTCCAGATGGCGTGGGTGCTCGGCGGCGCCATAGGGATCGCGCTGCCGCTCAACGGAGTCGTCGGCATGGCGGTCGCGGCGGGGCTGCTCGCGGCCGGCGGGGCCACGTCCGTACGAGGGCTGCTGACCGCCGCTCGGCGCGGCACGCCACACCCGCGCGTGGCGTGATCACGGGGGACCGATAGCCTTCGGCTCATGACCGTTGCGTTCACCTCTGGTAAGGCCCGTCGGGCCGGCATCGCCCTCGGCGCTGTCTCCGCCGGACTCCTCGTCCTCTCCGCCTGCGACAAGCCGACGCCCCTCGCGACCGTGACGGTCGGGAACACCTCGGTGAACGCCGAGGCCACCTGCCGCAACGACGGCAAGGTCCTGTCGGACGTCAAGCTCACCACCTGCCTGAGCAATGTGAAGACGTCGAAGACGATCAAGTACTCGCCGGGCTCCACGCTGCGCCTGGGCGTGGACCCGGCCGTCGTCGAAGACGGCGACAAGTGGGTGGCGCTCCTGGACGGCTCCCCCATCACCGAGCCGTCCAACAAGACGTACCGCTCCTTCCCGAACGCGGACGTGTTCGCGACCGGCGGGCAGAGCGCCGCGCCGAAGAGCAAGAAGATCAACATCATTCAGGTGAACGACAACAACAAGCCCAAGTCGGTCTGGAGCTTCACGCTCAAGCGCGACGACAGCTGACATGCGCGTCCTGGTCGTGACCGCGGTTCCCGCCGAGCGGGACGCGGTCACCCGCGCGTGCCCCGGCGTCGACACCGTCGTCGGCGGGGTGGGCCCGGCCGCTGCCGCCGCCGCGACCGCCACCGCGCTCGCCCGGACGCCGTCCCCGTACGACCTGGTCGTCTCGGCCGGGATCGGCGGCGGGTTCGCACCGCTGGCCCCCGTCGGGTCCCTGGTCGTCGCCTCGCGCATCGTCGCCGCCGATCTGGGCGCCGACACGCCCGACGGCTATCTCGATGTCGAAGAGCTCGGATTCGGGCGCTCGGTCCATCTGCCGCCCGCCGCCCTCGCCCAGGCGATCGCCGCCGCGACCGGCGCCGCGTACGCGCCCGTGCTCACCGTCTCCACCGTCACCGGCACCGCCGAGCGCGCCGCCGCGCTGACGCGCCGCCACCCCGGCGCCGGGGCCGAGGCGATGGAGGGCTTCGGCGTCGCCGAGGCGGCGGGGCTGCACGGCGTCCCCGTCGTCGAGATCCGGGCCGTGTCCAACGCCGTGGGCCCGCGCGACCGTTCCGCCTGGCGGATCGGGGACGCGCTCGCGGCCCTCGGCGACGCCTTCGGGAAGCTCCCGCCCGTACTGGAGAGTTGGAACGGTCATGACTGAGCCGCTGCGCATCGCCTACTCGCCCTGCCCCAACGACACGTTCGTCTTCGACGCGTGGGCCCACGACCGGGTGCCGGGCGCGCCCCGCATCGACGTCACCTTCGCCGACATCGACATCACCAACGGCCTGGCCGAGCGCGGCTCGGACGACTTCGACGTGCTGAAGGTCTCGTACGCCGTACTGCCCTGGATCCTCGACGAGTACGCGCTGCTGCCGTGCGGCGGGGCGCTCGGCCGGGGCTGCGGCCCGCTGGTGCTGACCAGGGAGCCCGGCGTCGACCTCACGGGCAGGACCGTCGCGGTGCCGAGCGAGCGCTCGACCGCGTATCTGCTCTTCCGGCTCTGGGCCGCCGACGTGGTGCCCGGCGGGGTCGGCAAGGTCGTGGTGATGCCGTTCCACGAGATCATGCCCGCCGTACGGGACGGCCGGGTGGACGCCGGACTCGTCATCCACGAGGCCCGGTTCACGTACCAGGAGTACGGGCTGCACTCGCTGGCCGACATGGGCGAGCACTGGGAGAACACCACCGGGCTGCCCATCCCGCTGGGCGCGATCGTCGCCCGCCGCTCGCTCGGCGAGGAGCGGCTGCGCCAACTGGCCGCCGTCATCCGCTCGTCCGTCCGGATGGCCTGGGACGACCCGGAGCTCTCACGTCCGTACGTACGCGAGCACGCCCAGGAGATGGACCCGGCGGTGGCCGACCAGCACATCGGGCTCTACGTCAATGAGTTCACGGCCGACCTCGGCGAGGACGGCTACGCGGCGGTGCGCGGACTGCTCACGCGCGCCGCGGCCGAGGGACTTGTTCCGCCCCTCGGCCGCGATGCGCTGAGTTTCGTTTAAACGGTCGTCCAACTCGTCATGCGCATTACGCGTTTACGGGTCGGACTGTGTCGGGCTCGGTCTGGCTCTGTCGGGCCGGGGTCACACGTCGAGCTGGTCCGCGACCGCCCGGAGCAGGCCGGCGATCTTCTTTCCGGCGGCCTTGTCGGGGTAACGGCCGCGCTCCAGCATCGGCGTGATGTTCTCCAGGAGCGTCGTCAGGTCCTGGACGATGGAGGCCAGTTCGTCGGGCTTGCGGCGCTGCGCGGCCGCGACCGAGGGCGCCGGGTCGAGGACCGTCACCGAAAGAGCCTGGTCACCGCGCTGGCCTGCCACTACGCCGAACTCGACGCGCTGGCCGGGCTTGAGCGTCTCCACCCCGGAGGGGAGCACGGACGAGTGCACGAAGACGTCACCGCCGTCGTCGCGGGAGAGAAAGCCGAAGCCCTTCTCGCTGTTGAACCATTTGACCTTGCCGGTAGGCACGTCTGTCCTCGTCCTCGTACTCGTCGTTGGGTGCGCGGGTCGCCGCAATCGCAAAAAAACGGCTCTGGATAGCACTGCAGCGGGTCGCCTTCGGACCCGCCGAGACCAAGGCTAATGGTCCAGAGGCTGCTGACAAGACGTCCCGGCCGGTCCTTACGGGCAGGGAACTACCCTGACCGAGTGAGTAACGAAACCCAAGCGAATTCGGCCAGGGACGAGTCGAACACCGGGGACCGGCTGGTTCGCGCCGGTGTCATCGTCTTCTTCGTCGGCGCGCTCGCCACGCTGGTCACGGTGGCGCCGCTGTTCCTGCACACGAAGCCCTTCCCGCCGATCGCGTACGCGGTGTGCATGCTGATGGGCGTCGGCTTCCTGATCGCGGCGGCGGGTGTGGTGACGTCGGTACGGATCGGGCGCCGGGCGGCGGACTAGTCCCATGTGCGGCGGGCTAGTCGCGCGTGCGGCCGTCCGCCACGTAGGCCTTCCACCACGGGCGGAAGTGCGTGAGGTCGGCGAGGAGTACGTCCGCGCCCGCCGCGCGCAGTTCGTCCGCGCCGATGGGGCCGGTCGGTACGGCCACCGAGAGCGCGCCCGCCGTGTGCGCCCCGCGTACGTCGCCGGTGTGATCGCCCACGTACACCGAGGCGCCGTGCGCGCGCAGCGCTTCCGCCTTGGCCTCCGCCCACAGGCCGCCGATCAGTTCGTCGGGCTCGATGCCGAGGTGGGTGAGGTGGAGGCCCGCCTGTGGCGCGTTCTTGGCGGTGACGACGATCGCGCGCCCGCCGAGCTCCCGGACGGCGCGGATCGCGTCGGCGGCGCCGGGGAGGGCGGGGCTGCGGGTGATCGCGTATGTGGGGTAGATCTCACGGTAGCGCCGGGCCATCTCCCCGACCTGGTCCTCGGGGAACCAGTGCCCGAGCTCCCATTCGAGCGGCGGCCCGAGCCTGCTGACGGCGGCGTCGGCGTCTATGTAGGTGCCGGTGTCGGCGGAGAGCCGGGTGTAGACGGCGTGGATGCCGGGGCGGGAGTCGATGAGGGTCATGTCTAGGTCGAACCCGACGGTGGGGGTGCGCGAGGCCATGCCCCCCATTCTGCCGAGCCCCACCCCGCCCCTTCGCCTGAACCCTCCGGGGGTGGGTGGGGGTGGAGGCGGTTTCCCGGGGGCGGGGCCCCCGGACCCCTGGGCGGGGGCTGCGCCCCCTGCACCCCGCT